>JBBCKI010000009.1:0-38036 GCA_037190965.1 Chthoniobacteraceae bacterium | reverse complement strand
GATCCCCAGCAACACACCGCCAATCAGTCCCCCCACGAACACCCAGTCCCCCACGGTCGAAACGCGGCGAGGCCCGGCGTGCTTGCGAAAAAGCTGATAGTTCAAGGCGTTGGATTTGAACCAGAACGAAAAGAGATCGCCCGCGAATGGCACCGTGCCGACGACCCCATTGATGAGTGCGTTGAGCGCCATCCGGGCGAGAACAATTTTCGGGATGCCATACCGCGCGCTCATCCCGATCAAAGCCACCGAAACCACCGCGCTCGCGCCATCCCCCACCCCGGGAAAGAGCCCGATCACCGGATCGATCCCAAAGCGAAAATTCGTTCCCGGAAGCCGAAAAGCGGTATCCATCAACCCGGAAATCAGGCGGATCCACGGATCGTCAGAATCCATCCCGTCGCGGAACGGGCTGGGCGGGACGGCTTCCGCGTAGCCCGCGTCAACACCGTCGACTTTCACCTTACGATACGAATTGGCCATGGCCCCGGATAGACATTCTCAAGGCGCCGAACGTTCGATCACCGACGGAAAAGATACGCGCGCTCCGGCCGATGCGCCTGCAAAAACTTCCAGCGCATGATCGAAACGGGCACCCCAAACCATGGGTTCGAAGTCGTTCGCCCATCGACGACAATGACCTTCCCCTCCCCGGGGTCCGCCTCGATCCAAAGGTGATCGCCCAGGTAAGCCATGACATGAATGCCTCCCTCGGTAACGGCAAAATCGCCCGGGCGCAGGTTCGAATCGTCAAAACCTTTGATCGCCTTGATCTGGAAAAGCCGGCGAGCTTCTTTCTTTGCGCCAAGCCCAAGTTCGCGCGCGCTCATATCCTGCCACCAAAGGCTCACCGCCTTGCGGACGAGCCACGGGTTGCCGGTCCGCAACCCTTCGGTAAAAGCCCCCTCCACGGTGCCGCGCCGGACAAGGCCGGAGCAATCAATGCCCAACCGGTTTTCACCTCCCCAGGCATAACGGACCCCTTCGTAACGGCGCAAGGCTCGCGAAGTCTCGGCGCGAAGCGAATGGCGATCGTAAAGAATTTTGCCCGGGAGCATCCAGAAAACCGCCGCTCCCGTATAAAGCGCCAAAAGACTCCACCGTAGGGCGGCGTACCGCCACCAAAGCCCTAGCAGCCCCGTGCAAAGCGATCCCGCGAGGATGACGCTGCCAAGACGCGTCCCGTGATTACTAATCGGGAACAAGATCAGCCCAAGCAGCATCGCGAGGCTGATAAACCACAACACGATGCCGACCCGCCGGGTGAAAAAATCAGCCAGCGACGGGCCATGCAAGGCCCGCCCCCCTCGGGATCCGGGTCCGGACGAAGCCTTGGATGAACTGCGTGCTTTCCCTTGCGGTTTGGGCGCGGAGCGACGAGTGGCTTTGGAGGATGCCATGGCCGGCCCCGAATCAGCCGGGGATCTCGCGCAACATCTGGGCGTTCGTAGGGAAGCGCTTCAGGAACGAAAGGAGCCGCTCAATCGCCTCCGCAGGCTTATGCCCAGCCAGACCACGCCGGATGATGTTGATCTTATGCAGATCGGCCTCCGGCAGGAGCAGTTCCTCGCGCCGCGTGCCGGACTGGAAGATATCGACCGCCGGGTAAATGCGGAGATCGCTGACCTTCCGGTCGAGCACCAGTTCCATGTTCCCCGTGCCTTTGAACTCCTGGAAAATCAGGTCATCCATGCGGCTGCCGGTCTCAATGAGCGCGGTGGCGATGATTGTCAGGGACCCTGCTTCTTCGGTGTTGCGGGCTGCCGCGAAGAGCTTCCGGGGGATCTCCAGCGCGCGGGCGTCCACACCGCCCGACATCGTGCGACCGCCGCCGCTCATCGCGTTGTTGAACGCGCGACCGACACGGGTAATCGAATCCAGCAGCACGAAGACGTTCTTGCCCATCTCCACGAGTCGCTTGGCACGCTCGATGGCGAGCTGCGCAATGCGGGTATGGCTCTTGAGATCCATATCGTTGGAACTCGCCATGATCTCGGCGCTCGGCACCGTGCGGCGGATCTCCGTGACCTCCTCGGGCCGTTCGTCCACCAGCAGGATGATGAGCTTCATATCCGGGTGATTGGTGATCACCGCCTCCGCGATATGCTGGAGCAGCGTCGTTTTGCCGGTGCGCGGCGGGGCGACAATCAACCCGCGCTGGCCACGGCCGATGGGAGCCATCATGTCGATCACGCGCGTCGTATAACGCTCAGGGACTGTCTCCAACTTCACGAACCGGTTCGGATTGATGGTCGTCAACTCCTCGAAAAGCGGAATGACGCGGAACTTCTCCGGGTCTTCCCCCTCGATGGAAGTAAGCCGGTGCATCTGCGAACCGCGATTGCCACGGCGGATTTCGCCGCGAATCCACATGCCGTCGCGCAAGGTAAAGCGGCGGCACACTTCGGGAGTGACAAAGATGTCGTTGGGGTGCTGACTGAAGTTCCGTTTTGCGTCGCGCAAAAAGCCGAAGCCTTTGCCGGAGACTTCCACGATCCCCTCGGCAAAAACCGGTTCGGGTCTTGGCACTTCCTGGATCGGCTCCTGGGGAGCCTGCGTCGCGAATTCCTGACGGGCTGCGGCAATGCGCTGTTCGCGGCTTTCCCCGCTTTCGCGCGGTTCCCGATTTTCGCGCTGCTCACGCTGCTCCCGGTTTTCGCGGAAGTCGCGGCGACCCCGGAAATCCCGGTCACGGCCATGGCGGTGACCACGTTGCTCACGATGTTCGCGGTGTTCGCGCCCGCCCTCGCGGGGTTCGCGTCCCTCACGGAGTTCACGCCCACCACCGCCCTCGCGGTGTTCATAAGCGAAAGGTCGCGCAGGCTGCGGGGCCGGAACGGAAGGCTGCGGCTGAACCTGGGCGGACTCAGCAGACTTGGCCGCTTCAGGTTGAGGCGGCTTCACCGGAACAACAGGAGCGGGCTTGGCGGGCTCGGCTTCGATCACCGGGCGGGCAGCGGCCCCGGGCTTCCATTCCTCGGCGGGTGCCACAGGACCCGGCGCTTGCGGAGTCGGTGCTTGAGTCGACGCCTTAGGGGCTCTCCCCCGGGGTTTCTTGACGGGCGCTTCAGCGGGTGCCGGGGCAGGAACCTCGGCACGCACTGGCGGGGTGGGAATAACAGGAGCGACTTCCTCTTCCGTCTTCTTGGCAACCCGCTTCCGGGTTGCAGTTGTCGGGGTTGTAGGCGTAGGCACCGCAGCGGCAACGGGGGCCTTTGCGGCTTTGACCGCTCTCGGAGCCTTGATCGGTTTCGCTTCAGGTTCAACGGCTTTGGCCGCCTTGGCGCGAGGAGCGCGGGCGGCTGGCTTCGCCTTCGAAGGGGCGTCAACTTCTTGATCGACCGGCTCTTTGGAGGCTTTGATGGTTTTCCGGCGCACAGGCTGCTTTGGAAGTTTCTTGGGGATTTCGTCTTCCTTAAAGAGCGACGGGTTTTCGGTCGGTTCTATCATAACTGCGGTTTGAAAAATTTGAGCCTTTGTTAAGGCGGTGTCAGCGGTGGGTGGTGGCTCTTTGGCGGAGTTTCAGTCTTTTCTGGAGACTGACCGGTTGGGGAGAAAGCCACGCCCCGTAATGAGATCATCTTTGGCCGTTAAGCCGGTTAAAGCCGGTTAAAGCCGGTTTGGGCAGGGAGCCCTGTTTTAAGCGGAGAGCTTTGCGAGCAACTCCTCGGAAATATCAAAGTTGGCATGAACATTCTGGACATCGTCACAATCATCAAGCGCCTCACACAATCGGAGGATCTGTGAGGCCGTGGCCTCGTCTTCCACCGTCACAGTGATCTCGGGAAAGTAAGTCAATTTCAGGTTTTCGGCGGCGACGCCGGAATTCTTCAGAATCTCGCCCGTCGCATAAAGCCGGTCGGGGGCTGTGGTCACCACATAATGATCGCTACGATCATCTCCCTGGCCGCTCTCCAGCACAAATTCTTGCGCTTCGGCTTCCAACATCAGTTCGAGCATCCGATCTTCTCTGGCCGCTGCGGGAATTGCGCCCAACGCCGCGACAGGAAGGGTCAATTGCCCCTTCTTATGAAAAAGATACGACACGGAGCCGCTGGTGGCGAGGTTCCCATGATACTTGGTGAAAATCAGGCGCAAATCGGCGGCAGTCCGGTTCCGGTTATCGGTGACGGCCTCGATCAATAAAGCGACTCCGCCCGGCGCGTAACCTTCGTAGCACAACTCCTCGAAAGCCTGGCTCTCCAGTTCTCCGGTTCCTTTCTTGATGGCGCGATCGATATTATCGTTGGGCATGTTCTGTGCCCGGGCGGCCTGCACGGCACTGCGCAGACGGGGGTTCAGGGCGGGATCTCCGCCCCCCATCTTTGCGGCAACGGTGATTTCCTTTGAAAGCTTCGAGAAGAGAGTCCCGCGCTTTACATCAAGAGCACCTTTGCTTCTTTTAACTTTAGACCACTTACTGTGACCCGCCATATAGGGTTCCGCCGTAGCGGACATTTACCGACTAAATACCGACAAATCCTGAATCAAAAAGGGAACGCGCCGACTGCCAATTGCGCTGGTTGCGAAGGAAGGTTGGCCAAGCGATAGACCAACGAAGACGCGAGCTACAGCAGAAATGAACCAAAACTTCGGCGACCTGTCAACCGGTCAAAATTCCGAACTTGCGGGAAAATACCCTTTATTCCACGAAATCGAGCGAAATCCAGCGCCTCGGGGGACGAAAACCGGTCTGCCCAAATTCCAAAGCAACCTTCCAACCGGGCCCGGGCGGAATGCTGCCGAGGCTGGAAAAAGGAACCAAAAGCGTTGCGCTCCAACCGCCCCGCATCGGTTCCACCACACTTGAAAACCGTTCGCAGCGCCAGGAAGAATCGACCTTTGTGCCGCTACGGCTTCGCCGGGCCGCGTTAAAAAACGGAACATTCTGCGAAGTGACGCCGATCTCGAAATAGGCTTCCCGATCGCCCACGGGATCGAGAAATACAGAAACCGCCTCCTCTCCCGAGGATTCCTGCTCACGAGGAATGAAAAAAAGAAACTGTAACGCCTCCTCGCTCCAAATTGCCTTCACCCACCCCTCCGGTCCCAACTCAAAAGAGCCCACCTCCCGCCATAATTCGTCGGCGGGATCGGCGACCAAGGGGCTCATCACCCGACTGAGACAGCGCAAGCTCGGAGAGGGTAAGGCGTCGGGCATTTTATTTCGCAAAAAGGCTCACCGATTCTCAGAGCGGCAAGGTAGCCCGCTCTCGCCGTCGAGCGCGGGATTGATGAAGAATCGCATTTGACGCTCATCCCAGCAGGACGGGCTGAACGGGTTTTACTGGGACCAGGATGCGGCTCTCATGAAGCACGGAGTCGATACCCGCGCTCGACGGCGAGAGCGGGCTACCGGTGCTACCGCACCAAAACCGCCAAACCGCTAAAATTGCGGCGTCGGGATCGCGCTGACGAAGTAAGCCGATGCCGCGAAAACCAGCAGCGCCACCACGGCGGCAGCGATGGAGATCGGGTTAATCGGGTTCTTCTTCGTCCGCTTGCGCTGGAAGGGAGAGGAATTGCCGAAATCGCCGGGGCGCTGGCTGTTTGCGGCGGGAGCCGCGGGAGCCGCCTGTTCGCTGGGCAGCGGCCGGGGTTCCGACTTCTCCAGCGTTTCGTAAATCGCCTCCACCTTGCCGAAGCGGACGCGGTCGCCCGCGCGCAGCTTCCGGCTCTTCGAATCGACCTCATCGCCATTGTGGCGGGTGCCGTTGGTGGAGCCCAAATCCGTGAGCAGATAATCGTTTCCGGAGGCCACCAATTCGGCATGGTGGCTGGAAACACTCGCGTCGTCGATCTGGATCGTGTTGTCGTCAACACGGCCGACCGTCACCTTGGCTTCTGTAAGCTCGTGAATGACTTCGCCGGCGTCTGGGAGGGAAATGACAAGCTTGGGCATGACACTCTCTACCTATCAGCCTTTTTTGGTCTCATCAATGAGTTTGCTGAATTCGGCGAAAAAGTAATTGGCGTCGTGCGGCCCGGGAGCGGCCTCGGGATGGTATTGCACGCTGAAAACAGGGTGCTCACGATGCCGCATCCCTTCGACCGTCTGGTCGTTGAGATTGACGTGGGTAACTTCCACCGAAGGCGGCAGCGTCGCGGGATCGACCGCGAACCCATGATTCTGCGAGGTGATAGTGACCCGCCCCGTATTGAGATCCTTGACCGGCTGATTGCCGCCGTGATGCCCGAACTTCAGCTTGAAGGTCTTCCCGCCGTAGGCGTAGCTGAGGATCTGATGCCCCAGGCAGATACCGAAAATCGGCTTCTTGCCGATCAAGGCCTTAACTTCCTTGTGGATGTAATCAAGCGCGCCCGGATCCCCGGGGCCGTTGGAAAGGAACACCCCATCGGGGTTGAGCGCGAGCACCTCCTGCGCCGTGGTCGTGGCAGGCACGACGATCACCTTGAAACCTTCCTGCCGAAGTTGCCGGAGGATGTTGAATTTCACGCCGTAATCGAAAGCTACCACCCGGTGCCGAATGGGCGGCAACTCTTCGTAAACCTCGCCGTTGACGTCGCGGGTCATCCCCTGCCCGTCACCCTTCACGATGGTCCACTTGCGGGAGAGCCGGTCTTCCGGATCCCATTCGTAAACTTGCCTGGTGGTCACTTCCTTCACGAAGTCCACGCCCGCGACGCCGCCGCCGACAGCGGCCAGCTTGATTGCCTCCTGCTGGGAAATGGCGGGGTCACTCGTCAAACATGCCTTCATGGCCCCTTTCTCGCGCAGGTGACGCGTGAGCGCCCGCGTGTCGATCCCCTGAATCCCGGGGATCTTCCACTGCTTGAGGTAGTCCGGCAGGCTCATCTTGGAGCGCCAGTTGCTTGTTACTGGGCTGAGCTCCTCGATGATAAAAGCGCGAACGTGCGGTTGGGCGCTCTCCTGATCGAGTGGATTGACACCATAGTTACCGATTAATGGGCAGGTCATCGCCACCATCTGCCCCTGATAAGAGGGATCGGTGATCACTTCCTGGTACCCCGTCATCGAAGTGTTGAAAACAATTTCTCCGGTCGTCGTTCCGGTTGCCCCAAACGATTCACCTTCAAAAACCCGGCCGTCTTCTAATGCCAAAATTGCGCGCATCGCGCGGGAATCTAAGTGGCAAAGCTCTCCGCGAAAAGAGAAATGTATGGAAACCGGAGAGCGGAGACCGGAAACCGGAAAGAAAGAGGCCAGGCTGTGTTGACGAATTCAGAAAAAGCGAGCCTTCGGCTGGAAGGATTGCGGTGTCGCGGAGCTTCGCGACGCCGCCTATGACCACAGGCCCTCTATTTCTTCTTCTCAATCCAACGAACAAAAAAGAAACGGAGCGGCGCCAATCTTCTCTCTCCGGTTTCCGGTCTAAAAATGAGACACCCCGTTTTGCCCATAGGCCAAACGGGGTGCCTCGCTTTATCGGGGAGGAAACTTGGTAGAGCTTAGATCTTGCTCTTCAAATCTTTGCCCGCCGCGAACTTTACAGTCTTGGACTTCTTGATCTTGATCTTCTCACCGGTCTTGGGGTTGATCCCCTGACGAGCGGCGCGCTCGGCAACCTTGAAGGTTCCAAAGCCGATCAACTGAACGGACTTGGTTTTCTTAAGACCGCCCTTGATGCCATCGATCACTGCGGCAACAGCGCGTTCTGCTTCGGCCTTGCTGACGCCACCGAGCGATTTCTGGACTGCCTCGACGAGTTCTGCCTTGTTCATGGAATTAGAGTTTTCCTTGTTTTCCTGGTTGTTGTTGAACTTGGGGGCTGGCGAAACCAGCCTCGCCGTGTGTTGTGGCAGCCCCTTTTTATGCTGTCAAAGACTTTTTTCACTATCGATGCCTTTAGACGCTTTGTTTATGAGCCTTGGAAAGGATTGCCAACCGCGAAAGCTGTTGAGACGATGGGGGCATGGCGATGACTTTCGACGAAAGAATGACGCGTTTCTTCTCACAAACCCCGACACTCCACCCCACGGCGTTTGTCGCTCCTTCAGCCAACCTGATCGGACATGTTACCCTGGAGGAAGAGTCGAGCGTCTGGTATCAGACGGTCTTACGCGGCGACATCAACCGCATTCATATCGGCCCGCGCTCCAACATTCAGGACGGATGCGTAATCCACCTGGAAGACGATATTCCGACGATTGTGGGCGAAAGGGTGACCGTCGGCCACAAGGCGATTCTGCACGCCTGCACCATTGAGGATGAAGTCCTCGTCGGCATGGGTGCGATCATCCTCGATGGCGCTGAAATTGGTGCACGCTCGATCATCGGCGCGGGAGCCGTGGTGACAAAAGGGAAGAAGATCCCACCCGGCTCGCTCGTTCTCGGCGCACCCGGCAAGGTCGTCAGAACGCTCGACCTCGAAGAACAGGCAGGGCTGCGGTACTGGGCTGACAAGTACGTATTGCTTTCCAGGCGATATTTGCAGCAGGGATAGGGCGGTTTTCTGGGTTAGTCCTCTCCCTAAAAACGAAGACCGCCTTTCCTGCCGAAGCGGGAAAGGCGGTCGCGATCTCATCGAATTGCTTCGAGGATCAAAGCTGAATCACAAGGCTTAGGCCGACCGGCGGCGGAAGCGCGAGGAAGCGACCAGCAAGCCAGCGCCCATTGCGAGGGCTGCCCAGGTGCCGGGTTCGGGAACGGCTTCGTAGGTGTAAGTCACTTTTACGGTGCCATTCGCAGTGGTCTGCTGGCTGGACCCGGTGTTTCCACCCGTGTTCGACTGGCTGGTTTCCGTCAATGTTGTGAGATCAAACAGAATATCTCCAGGCCCGGAGAACTCGGTCAAAGCCAATCCGCTGTTGTACAAGAACGAGACCGTCCCACTGTTGGAGAGGTTCAGGAATTCCGTGGACTGACCGGCGCCCAATGAATAATACTGCCTGTCGCCAGGAACAAGGAACTCGAGCGTTACGTTATTGCCGATCCCGCCGCTCAGCGTCACGTTCGATGAGGTCAGACTCAAGGTGAGACTCGTGCGTACGTTGCCGCTCGAACTCGAAACCGCGCTGTTGGTCACGAAGATCGAGGTCAACGCACTCGAAGAAATCGTGATCTGAACACTCTGAAGCGTTCCGAGGCTCGTATCGAACTTCGCGAGAGTGAAAGGGGTGTTGTCGGTATCCCACTCCGTCAGTTCACTGCCCTTAGTATGCTCAACGCTGTACGAAGCCGCGTTGGACTGGCCCACGAAGAGAGCCGTTGACGCGACCAAAATGGAGGCAGTTTTCAATAACTGAGAAAATGATCTTTCAAAGAACAAGGTCATATAATGTTTTTTAGTTTTTTAAGAAATTTATGGATAAACCCACCGATGTTCCCGGAGCCCCCCGAGAATCGGGCGAAGTTCTACGTTTTTTTTATTATCACAGCAAGGGATTTTACGGGAAAATACGAACTCAGGCATACACACCCTCGATATTTTTTGTAAAACGCCATTAAACCCCCTCTCCATCACCGGCTTTCCCAGGTTCCCACACTTACGGAAAAGCGCTTACATCAAACCCGAAGAGCCTTTCCGAAGAATTCCGCCGTGGCAACAGACCCAAAACGGTTGTAAAGAGGGGCGTGGCTATGATAGCGATGTGAGTCATAGAAACCTCGCTTCTTCCCCCTCCCCTCACCTTTATGCTCCGACGCTACCTTCCCCTCGCCCTTCTGGTTGCCCTTTATGCCCCCGCGCTCGCTCAGGACGCTCCGGCGGTTGATGCGCAGACACTTCTGCGCGCGCTCAAACAGATCCAGGAAAGGAATACCGAGGCCACCAAGTCGCAGCTTAACAAGGTAATCCAGGATTTTCGCGCGGCGGCATCGAGCAATTCCAAAGCCATCGCTTTTTACGAGGAGGCAATTCGCGCTACCCAGTTTGCGGGGCAGACGCTTCAGCAGACGCAGTTCCAGGAATGGAAGAAGAAAGAGGCCGAGAAACTCCGGAGCAACGAGATGCAGACGGCGGCGCGGCTTCATCTGGTTTATGCGACCCTGACGCTGGATCATGCAAAAGGCGTCCCTGTGTCAGATCTTCTTCCCGCCCTGTTTCAATATACCAACCAGATCATCGAGGTTCGCGAGGATGCCAACCGGCGGGAATTATTCGACAAGCAGGAACTCCTGAAGGGGAAAGTGACGGACAGTATCTTCATTCGCTGGTATGGCGCGGGCAAGCTGCTTGCCGACCTCAAAAACTGGGAGCCCTCCCCCGGCAACGTCGATGGGATTTACCAAAAAACCATCCTACCCCAGATGCGGAAGAATAAAGATGCCCGGATCATCCAATATTGGGATGGCAGGATCACGAGGGAGAGCAAGAGAGTTTCTGAAGGAAAAGTCGCTTTCAATATCGAGCAGTTCAATCTTGTCCAGAAACCGACCCTTCTCTGGCAACGTGCCGAAGATCTGCTGGCCATAGGACAGCGCAACCGCGCCATCAACGAGATGTTCTCGATCATCAAGAATTTCCCCGATCACCCGGATACACCCACCCGGATCGCGAGCCTGGAAAAGACTCTTACCCCGGAGCCGGCACCGGCTACAGCGCAAGCACCGACTACAGCGTCGGCACCGGCATCGGAGCCTCAACAGTAGGGCTAGATTTCCCGGCCAGCCGCCCGGTCGACTTCCGATATAGGAGGGGTGACCGAAGGCGCGATGTTTCATGATCGGAAGGACGCGGGGCGCAAGTTGGCTCGCGTTATCCGCAACGTTGTAGGGATGGCCGGCCTGCACGGACAGATCGACCCTCGACGCTTGCTGGTCCTTGCCATCCCACGTGGAGGCGTCACCATCGGGGCCGAGGTGGCCCGGGAGCTGGGAGCACCGCTCGATGTCTGGCTGGCCCACAAGCTGGGAGCGCCCGGAAACCCCGAGTTCGCCATCGGCTCCGTCTCGATCAACGGCGAACGGTATCTCGACAAACCGGCCATCGACCTCCTCGGAATTCCCCAGCACTATCTGGAGGAAGAGACTCGCCGCCAAAGCGCTGAACTGGCCCGACGCATGAACCTCTTTCGCGGTCATGAGGAACCGGTCGCCGTGCAGGGCAAGACCGTTATTCTGGTCGATGACGGAATCGCTACGGGGGCCACTGCCCTCGCGGCGCTTGCCTCCCTGCGCCGGGCGGGAGCGGCCCGACTGATCCTGGCGGTTCCGGTGGCTCCGCACGAAACGGTGCCACAGATAAAGGCGGCCGCCGATGAGGTCGTTGTTCTAAATGCGCCCTTTGGCTTCGCATCCGTGGGTCAATTCTACGACCACTTCGAGCAAGTCCCGGATGAAGAGGTGGTCCGGCTGCTGGCGGGAAGCTCGGCAGCTCGGAAGTAGTCGCCCGGATACAAGTCACGCGCCCGGCGTCGCGGAGTTCCGCCCTCCCTCAGAAGAAATGCGCGACGGAGAATCCCTCCCCAACGGAGGACGGGGCACCGCGACGCCGTTTTCCCCACTGGCTACAATTCGTTCGCGTTGGGAAACTTGCGGATGGATGGATCGTAGCGCGCCGGCTGGAGAAAATTCATCGCCCACCCAAAGAACGGATTAAGGAACGGCGAGACATGCCGCACGTAAAGATCGAGAGGAGCAAGCTCGAGTCGAAGGTGGAGCTTCGGATGATAATTGAGCGGGCCGGTGTAGTAGGTCTTCAACCCGGACTTCAAAGCCCAGGAGACGATATCCCGCCAGGTTAGAAAGTAGAGGTGAAGATCGAAGGCCAGGGTGTAGTCCAGGCCAATGTTGAGATCATAGAGCTGACAGTTGTGAATCATGCAGACACTGAAGGCAACGATCCGCCCGTCGTACCTCCAGAGAAAAAAGCGGACGCGGTCGGGCATCCGGCGACCTAGTTCACAAAAGTACTCTGGCGTCAGTTCCTCGAACCGGTAGCTGGAACGCGCAAAAGTCTGCTGATAGAGAGGGTAGACCGCGTCGATGTGCGGGGCGATGTCCGTCAATACCTCCATTGTCAGTCCTCCCCTGCGTGCGATGTCGCGAAATTTGCGCCGCAGGCTTTTGCGGTAGATGCGACTTGGACGGGTTTGCAGGTATTCCTCAAAGCTCGCGAAATCGAGATCGAGCTTCGCGGCGGGCATGCTCGGCACCCGCTTATAACCGTTGACGGCAAACCAGGGGTTCCGGAAGCAGGCAGGCAGGTCCTTAAATACGACAAGCCGCACCTTTTCGCGGCGAGCGTAGATGCCGATGGCTTCATGCAGAGCGTCGAGCGCCCACGATTCCGCCCGATCAAGACGCCCCTCCCCCGCCGCGCAGCCAATCATGAGAATCCGGGTTTTGAGGAATCCGGGAAAACGCTTGCGGATGCTTCCGATCAGCGAATGCAAAGCGACAGGAAGACCGGCGGCAATGTCCTGGTTAACCAGAAAGAACGGTTGCACGGCAGAACCGCCGCCCCCTCGATGCTCAAGAACCGCATATCGATACTCAAACTCCTGGGCTCCCTGAGACCCGACAGCCTCATTGGCCAGGGTTTCCTCGACAATCTCGTAATACCGCGAGTCCATGCATTCCCCGGATAGCGAGGTCTCCCATATCCCGGGGGCGATCCCTCGGGCAGAACGAAAGATGGCCACATTCCCGTGCTTGGTCTCAAGGGTCAAGTCGGGCTCGGCCAAGCAAGAGGCACAACCTGGCCTGTTTCGAAACGGCATCGGAGGCAGCGGGCGGCTCTTTGGGCGCTCCACGGCAATCCTTGTGGAGACGGAGGGCATTTCAAAGGGGGGCTGCATCTGTTTGCGGTCTTGGTCCGGATAGTCCGGAGAGCTAACGCAAACGCGCAGCCCTTTGGGCGTATCAAACCCTAGGTTGTGTCCACGAATTGAGTGAGATAACGAAAAGAGCGATTTTTGAGCCAAAGCCGAGGCGATCGAAGGGCGAATCGAGATTCGGGCCTCTGGGCGTCGCGTTTTGGACAAAACGCGCCTATTTCGTGCAGGTTTGCCGTAACGGGCAGAGTTCGAAATCGAAGTTTCGAAGACATGCGCGTTCCCAAACAGGAGTTTGGGAACGAGGAAAATGCAAAAGCGCCGTCCTTTGGCGTGTTAAATCTTAGAGCACCCAGGCCGGAGAAGGCCTAATTTTTGTCGGATTTGGGCGGATAATCCGACTGCAAGACCAGATTGATCCCCGCCAGGCTTTGATAGAGCAGAAACTGATTTCCGGCTCCAAACTGATTCTCGGCCAACAAGATTAACTTCTTCCCCATTTCCAAATCGCCAGAGCGCAACGAAATCGCGGCGGCGGCGTAAATCATGATCGGAGTTTGGACCTGCCGCTGAAGCTTTTGTGCCCAGACGGCCGCTTCGGTCATCTTATTCTGAGCCAGACACGTGAGAAGAATTTTGAACTGAAGAAAATCGTTCTCGGGGAACTTCACCAGAAGCTTCTCGAAGCCCTCGCGCGCTTCATCGTACTTCTTCTCCATGCAGAGGAGTTCCACCAAGTTGAAGTTCGGCACAAAGGCATCAGGGTTTGCGGCGACCTCCTTGGCGTAAATTTCGCGGGCCTTCCCGAGCTGGCCTGTCTCCGCAAAAATTCCCGCACGAACCATCGAGATTTCCTGCGCCTCCGGCTTCAGCTTTTCCACTTCGTCCAAAATTTCGCCCGCTTCAGAAAAGCGCCGCTCCATAAAAAGTTTTCCCACTTTCTCAAACAGCTCGAAAACCTTTTGGTCTTCCGGCGAAAGAGCGGCAGCCTGCTCGGCCGACGGTGCGGCGGGTTGAACTTCGTCGCTCTTTGCTTCGGCCTCCATCGCCCTGGCCGTAACGCCCGCTAACAGTCCGGCACTCAAGCAAAGGATGAGTCCCAGACGGGAAATCCTGCCAGGATAACCGAAGAAGTGCGTCGAAGGGGGGTGATTTCTTTTCACAAGCGGTTCAGGAAGAAGTTGAAGAAGCGAAGGATACGCCATCGTCACGAAAGTCCCCTATCATTGGCTTCGTGTCGAAGCAAGTTTTACCGAAACCTAAAACGGTGATGGAGCGATAAGCGGTTCCTCGCCGTTTCAAATGAATGACTGGAGGTTGAAGATAGCGCGCGCGTCGAGCGTGCTACCGATCCATCGCCACCTTTCACGCCAAGGCCGCACCCTTTATCTCAATCAACTCTTTCATGATGCCCGAAAGATCCGCCCGGGTGTCAACACCCCCGAACGCGTCATGAAGTTTAAGGTAAAGCGCGTAAAGCCGGTCGTAGACGGCCTGGCTGGCCGGGTCCGGCGTGTAGCAGGCGGGAGCGAGCGAGGTCATCGCCTTCTGCGCGGCCTGAAAGTCGGGATGTCCTCCGCGATCCGGCCCCCCCAGCACTGAGGCGGCGATGGCCGCTCCCAACGCGCACGCCTGCCCGGAACCAGCCACCTGAATGACACACCCTGTAATATCAGCATAGACCTGCATGGCGAAAGGATTCTTCTCCGCGATGCCGCCGCAGCAGACCACCCGTTCGACCGGAACTCCGTATTCGCGAATCCTCTCGATGATCGCCCGGGAACCGAAGGCCGTCGCCTCAATGAGCGCCCGGTAAATGTCCGCCCGGGTGGTATGGAGCGTCTGGCCAAGGATAAGGCCGGTAAGCATCGGATCCACGAGAACCGTGCGGTTTCCGTTGTTCCAGTCGAGCGCGAGGAGGCCGTGCTGCCCGGGCTTGCCCGCGGCGGCCTGCCTCGTCAAGGCGGCATGAAGGGCTCCGTCACCCTCGCAGACGACTTCCACCCACCACTTGAAGATGTCGCCGACGGCAGATTGACCTGCCTCGATCCCATAGTAACCGGGAAGGATCGCTCCGGGAACGATGCCACAAATGCCGGGAATGTCCGCGACGGCCTTGTCCAGGGAAACGACGCAACAGTCGCAGGAGGAGGTGCCGATGGCTTTGATAAGCACCCCTTCCCCAATACCGCTACCGATGGCTCCGTAGTGCACGTCCATTTCCCCGATGGCGATGGGAATTCCCTCCGGGAGCCCGAGGCGTTTTGCCCATTCCGGGCAGAGCGTACCGGCAGGCTCCGTGGCATCCCACGCCTTGACGTAAAGCCGGTCGCGCAAAAGGGCGAGCTTTGGGTCGAGCGAGGCGAGAAATTCCGCGTCGGGAAGGCCGTTCCATTCCTCCGAATAAAGCGCCTTGTGCCCCGCTGCACAGATGCCGCGTTTAATGGCCTTCGGGTCAGCGATCCCGGCGAGCACGGCGGGAACATAGTCGGAGAGCTCCACCCAGCTATACGCCGCGTCAAAGACCTCCGGCGCCGTGTTGAGGCAGTGCCAGATTTTCGACCAAAACCATTCGGAGGAATAGGTGTTGCCGCATTTTGCGATGTAGTGAGGACGGCTGCGGGCAGCGATTTCGGTGATGAGGGCGGCCTCGCGGTGGCTTGTGTGGTCCTTCCAAAGCCAGCATTGCGCGGCGAGGTTCCCCTTCCACGGCTCCTGAAGCGCGAGCGGAACGTTGCGGGCGTCAACAGGGATGGGGCTGGAGCCGGTTGTATCGATACCGATCCCGATCACCTGCTCCGGCGTGAACCCCGGCTCCCTGGAAGCGGCGGTGAGCGCCTCGGTGACGCTCTTTTCCAGCCCGAGGAGGTAATCTCCGGGGTGTTGCCGGGCAAGATGATGATCGGCGGGATCAAGCAGGATCCCCTGTTGCCCGCTGGGGTAATGAAAAACGGCGGCCGCGAGTTCGCGGCCATCTTTGCAATCCACCACCAGAGCTCGAACGCTGTTGGTGCCGTAATCAATGCCGAGAGAGTATGCCATGAGGAGAAAAAGGAGCGCAAAGGTTAGAGAAGAACCGGAAAGATGCAAATCCCATTCATCTCCCCCGGCTCGGGAAGGCTTGCTTGTTCGCGAGCCGGCCGATAAGTTTAGCGTTGCGATGCGGCTTACCCCTCTCAATATCCAGCCTATCGGCGACGAACTCGCCATCGCCTGGAACGACGGCACGGAAACTTACCTTAAACTGGAGTTTCTGCGGCGGCATTGCCCGTGCGCGGCATGCGGAGGGGAGCCCGACGTGATGGGCAAAGTGGAGCAACCGGAAGTCACCCACACCCCAGCCAGTTTCCGCCTGCGCAGCCATCAGACGATCGGCGGCTATGCCTTCCAACCGACCTGGGAGGATGGCCACAACACCGGCCTCTACCCGTTCTCATATTTGAAGAGGCTCGCCGACGCGGCGCAGGAAGCATCTCACGAGGCCGAACCATGAACCAGCAAGGGAAAATCACCCTGCTCCTGTTCTTCGTCTCGATCTGCGCGACGGCATTGGTGATTCATCTGGCAGGGCTCGAACAGCCCGAAGGCCGCCCCCCGGCCGAGCTTTTCGACGTCGTCCAACGGCAACTCGCCGCCTTCCGCACCAGCAATCTCCCTTCGGCCTACAGCCAGGTTTCCTCGAACTTCCAGCAACACTGGTCGCTGGAAGAATTTTCGGGAATGGTCCGCAACGATTACCGGCGCGTCCTCAACGCTGAACGCGTTGAATTCGGTCCGTGGCAACGCCAGGGCCGCCGCGCCTCGGTGCAGGTCTTTTTCGTGCAGGCCAACGGTTCGGTCGTCCCCTGCGTCTACACCCTTATCAACGAGGGAACGAACTGGAAAATCGACGGCGCCCGCTGGCTCAAAGGCTGGCCCAATGGCCAGCGGATGCGCGGGATCCGGAGTTAGCCTAAAAGAAGCCTAAAAGCGGCGTCGCAGAGCTCCGCCCTCCGTTGGAGGGTGTTGCCACATCGGTTTATCAAGAATCTTTCGCCCTGCGCGCGTTTGCCGCGCGGTAGAGGGAGGGCGGAGTTCCACGACGCCGCTCATGGCCAAAGGCCCTCTATTTCTTCTTCTCAATAGCTTGTGCGTGGGGGGCCTTTCTCGAACGGGTTAATCTTCCACTACACTAACGATTTTCGCGTTGGGATTTCTTGAGCGCGTGATTCGGATTGATCACGAACTCATACTTGAGCCCGTCGGGATCGAAAAAGAAAGTTGCATAGTATCCCTGGCCGTACTCGGGGCAATCGCAGGGCGGGTCTTCCACCCTGCAAAGCCCTTCCGCATGAAGCGGCAACAAGACCTCTGCATAAAAGGCATCCACGTCGGATCGATCCAGAGCGCAGAAGGCGAGATGATCATGCTGTCCAACCGCCTTTCGAACATAGTGGATCCCGCGCAAACTTGGATCGACCTGGATAATACTGATCTCATGCGGAGTGTCGAACTCCCAGCGTTTCCAGTCCTCGAAACACTCGCCACTCTGCGCCAGTTCATAACCCAGGTAACGAAAAACGGGCCCGTAAAAACGCGAGGAGCGTTTCATGTCCGACACGGTAATCACCAAATGATGGAGCAGGCCTCGGTGGGATTTCATCGGTTGCTACGATGCCCGCAGGATTGCAGAGAACAAAGCCTGTTTTCTCCAGAACACCGCACAAAAAAGCGACCTTTGAAGGTCGCATTTTTTGCCTCAACTTTTCCCGCGCGTCCTTGAGATGAGTTTTACAACTGAGCGACCGCTCGATTGTGTTGCTGTTTCTTCAGGAACTCCGGATAGGAATTACTCGCCCATTGACCGGTGATGGTGATCGGCGTGCCCGGAGTTACCCACTTATAAAACTTCGACGCGGCATCCATTGGCAACCGGACGCAGCCGTGGGAGGCGGGATGGTGTGGCACGGAAGAAAAGCCGTGGATAAAGTAGTTCCCGCCGAAGTTGACGCTGTAAGGCATCGGCGCATTGTGGTAAAGCTTGGAATAGTGCATGCGCGATTTCGCACCGGCGCGAAATCGGCCGCTTGGCGTAGCTTTGCCCTCTTTTCCGGTGCTGATCCTGCTCTGCATGACGAGCTTCCCATTTTCGTAAGCACGCAAGGTCTGGCTGCCTTTGTCGATAATCACCTGCTTCCCTCCCGAAACTGCTTGGGCTGCCAGCGGGAAAGCCACGCTGCAAAGCACGCTTAGAATCATCTTGATTGATTTTTCCATACTCCAACACCGGTTCGTAGCCCTCCGCGAGTATGGATGTTTCTTCCTAGGGGAAGAGATGATGAAACAACAAAGACCTATAAGTACCGGCGGTCGGGGTCGAACCGACACTTGGGGTGAACCAAAACGGATTTTGAGTCCGTCGCGTCTGCCAATTCCGCCACGCCGGCTTATTTGGAGAGGCGAAAAACTAGAGGCCTCCCCCGGGAATTGCAAGGATTTCTACTCTCCTTCGATAAGAAAAATAAGAGGTGCGTCGCCGGGGACACTCCCTAATGGGGCGCCAGCGCCTTTGGGGGCCCCAGAATCTCCCGGAGGACGAGCGCTTCCCGCAATGCGTTGCGATTCCGCAGTTTGGGCAGCAAGGTGGAGACTCCAGGCTGAACGTCCGAAGTCTTCCCAACCGATGCTAACGGAGTGATCTCCATTTGCGGAGCGACAGTCTCCATGGATGAGATTTCGGGACTGGAGGCCAGGACCGTTGATGCGGCGAATGAAGGCGGCAAAGACTCGGGTAATGGCTCCAGCAAAGGCTCCGGCTGCGGGGCAGTAAAGACAGGCCGGGATTCCACCGGCGGCGCAGGTTGGCTGGGGCGTTTGGGACGAACAGGCTGAGGCTTGAAATCCCATGGGTTCCCGCCGCCCATCGGGTTCTTTTGCGGGCGAATCCTGCGGCCCGGAGAAGGCTCGGGACGTGGTGAGGGCGTGGAAGGTTGAGCCTGTCTTTCCGCGCTCCTGGCGGGAGGCGGCGGAGGCGGGGCTTCTCCCGCAGGGATGCCGAGGGCTTCCATGAAGCGACGCATCCGCTCCTCCTCGCTATCGGCCCGGCGCGGGATCGCCTGCCGGTGATCGGGCGTATCCACTCCCTGATCGGCATCCGGACGGCGGGAAACTGAGTCGTCTTCGGGGTTCCCCGCTCGTTCCAGAAGCCATTTACCAAGAGCCAAGGCCCCCAGGATGGCGACAAAGATGAGCTGGTCCATAAAACGTTTTCGGCTACCTGTTCAGCAAAGGCCGCGGATTAGGAGTTAGGAGGGGCGCCCCTCTTCCCCGGTATTGCCGCGATCCCCACCAGCAATGGAGGCGCGCATCTGGGTATCGCTCTCGACATTCTTCATGCGGACGTAATCCATGATGCCGAGATTCCCGGCGCGGAAGGCTTCGGACATGGCCTGCGGCACCTGGGCTTCGGCTTCGACCACCTTGGCGCGCATTTCCTGGGTGCGGGCGCGCATCTCCTGTTCGGCGGCGACGGCAGCGGCGCGGCGAACTTCAGCACGAGCCTGGGCGACGCGTTTGTCAGCTTCGGCCTGCTCGGCCTGGAGTTTCGCGCCGATGTTGTCGCCCACGTCCACGTCGGCAATGTCAATGGAAAGAATTTCGAAGGCGGTGTTGCTATCTAGGCCGCGCGCAAGCACGGTTTTGGAAATACGATCGGGGTTTTCGAGCACGTCCTTGTAGGAATCAGCCGTGCCGATGGCACTCACGATCCCCTCGCCCACGCGCGCGATGATCGTCTCTTCGGTGGCACCGCCGACGAAGCGGTCGAGGTGCGAACGGACCGTCACGCGGGCTTTGACTTTCACGCCAATGCCGTCTTTGGCAACGCCGTCGATCGTGGGGCGGCCCATTGCGGCATTGGGGCAGTCGATCACTTTCGGATTGATGCTGGTACGAACGGCCTCTAGCACGGTCTTCCCGGTTCCTTTAGTAGCGAGATCGATGGCGCAGGCTCGGTCAAAGTCGAGCACGATACCCGCCTTGCCTGCGGCAATGAGCGCCAGGATGACCTGCTGGACGTTGCCGCCCGCGAGGTAATGCGCTTCCAGCGGGTCGGTGGAAACTTCAATGCCAGCTTTCAAGGCCGTAATGCGCGAGTCAACGATCGGCGCCACCGGCACGCCGCGCAGACGCATGGCTACCATGTTCCACAAGCTGACAGGAGCGTTCGCCACCCTGGCACGAACCCATATCCCAACGAAATTAAAGAGGACAACGGCGATAACAAGGACCGCCAGAACGCCGACGGCAACCACAATGAGGACGAACGGATTCATACCGGCTCATCCTAGGACGATTTTGCGAGGGGCGCAAGGCTATCACGCCTGCGGCCCTGTCACTCCTCGGGAGGAATCTCCGGAACTCGGGGCAAATAACGCCTCGCCAGGGGCGAATTCGGGAAAAATGCGAGCGTGATGAGAAACCCCAGGCTCACGAGCGTGGTTCCCCCCAGCAACAACAGACTCCCCACTTCGATACCGATTTTGGCAAACGCCAGCGCGGCGGAGACAAAAATGCACAACCCTCCGAAGATCAGGAAGACCCGGTTTGCAAAAAAGATCTCCAACGCCAGCAGGACACCCCCCGCGCCGAATAGAGAGAATGCCAATCGCGCGGAGGCGGCTGCCTCCGGGGGAATTTCAATCATTCGTCCTGAAAGCGGCGATCAACCGTCCGCCTGCCGGTGAAAAATTCCTGCAAAGCCCCGCCGATGCGGTGAATCCGACGGTCAATCCGGTAGCCAATATGCTTTCGGCTTCGGGTGGGGCGTTCATCTTCTACGTACTCACGCCGTTCACGATCGGCGCCCCTTCTTTTCCGGACTTCTCCTTCACGCTCGGGGGTGCGCTCGGAGGTGACAAGCGGCTTGAAATCCCTGGAAAGCACATTCCCATTGTCGGCGGCGATCTTCAGAGTGCCGACACCCCGCTGGGAAGAATCGAGAAGCTGCAAAACCCAAAGCGGTGCGCCGTTTGTATCGTCCCGACGCAGAAGATAATCGACTGAATCAAAGCTGACTCTCGCCTTCTGAGCTTCCTCCTCGGCCAGAGTAAAAGCGCCTTGGGAGTCGAGATTAAGCTTCTGAAAATCCATTGAAACACCGACGGAAATCCCGCTGTAGGCTTTGACCGGGGTGCGCTCGGAGATCACCTTCCCGCGGGAGACTTCAATTTCCCGCACGCCTCCCCGCGCCCTTGGGTCGTCGATCACGATGATCCAGTTTTCGGGCTGAGGTGTTCCGCTGCGGCCTTTGACCTCGATCACGCTCTTGAGAACCGCTTGGTCACGCGCCGCGCTGAGGGCTCGAAGCGCCTGATACGCGGTATCTTGCCCGAATGCCGACAAGGGGAGAAGCAACAAGCCGAAGAGAGGGGCGAGTTTCATGGAGAAAACGATGCGCCTCGATGGTGATTTTTTCCAGAGGAAATTTGCCTGAACCTGAATTCCGACGCGAGCAACTTCGGAATTCAGGTTAAAATTACAAACGGGATTCCAGTTTTCTAGAGAAACTGGCATATTTGTTCTATACTGATGCCCCATTCCCCCAGAAAATGCGGAAGCCGTCGCGCTCACCAGCCCATGAAACAGACCCTTGAGTTTTCCAGTCGTTCGGAAAATTTAGCAACGGTGCGCGCTTTCGTACGCCAGTTTCTGGGCTGCACGTCACTGACGGAATGCGACGCGGAGTTGCTGGTTCTCGGGGTGGACGAGGCTTGCAGCAATATCATCCGCCACGCCTACCGGCAGATGGATCCCCACCCGATCATCCTTTGCTGCGAGCAGCTCCGCAAGGGAGTGCGTTTCAAACTGCGGGACTTCGGAAACCAAACCGCCCCGGAGAAGCTAACCCCGCGCCCGATCGACAACATCGAGCCCGGCGGGCTCGGCCTGCACATCATGCGAAGGGCTTTCGACCGGGTCGATTACCGGCTCAAAAGCTCGGGCACGGAGTTGGTGCTCGTTAAGCAGTTTTCGTAGCGGCGGCGTCAAGGGCGGCGGCGCGGAACTCCGCCCTCCGCTGGATAGGATTCTCCGTCGCGCATCGCTTCCGACGGAGGGCGGAGCTCTGCGACGCCGCTTTCGGTTGCTACCACCTAATCTCGTTCATTTCCCCCTGATATCTCACTCCGAAGCATCCCGCACCAATCCGGCCCGAACCGGATTTTCACGAAAATAAGCCCACTTTTGATCGTAGCTTTCTCCGGTACGAAGCTGCCGGTCAAACCAATCCCGCTGCCAGATCGGCTTCTCAGAAGGCCGCCGCCAACGCCGGGTAACCTCGTTTCGCCAATAGGCCATCCATTTTGCCAATGGGAATGGATTTAGGTCTGCCGGAGCGCATATAAAGTGAAGATGATCCGGCATGATGACATATCGTCCAACCAGCCAGCGATCCGCCTTTTTCCAGGCCTCGACAAGAAGATCGGCAATCTCAGGGTCCGCAAGAATTGGCCGGCGATGCATCACGCAGACCGTGAGGAACTGAACGATTGGCCGATTGAAACCACCCAGCGATTCGAGGTGCACCAACTTTTGCCGCGACGGGAGATCTCGGAACCCGGCCATGACGGTTGTATTACCTAGCGATGGAGGGATTGGCAATCGCCGTCTGCGACGCCGCAACGAACGCCTTATTCCGTTCTTCCCGCCAAAACGCCCCTACTTGGCCAGAAGCCAGGAGAGCACCGCCTTTTGGACATGAAGCCGATTTTCGGCCTCCGTGAAGATCGTGTCGGCGTGGGCCTCGACCATCTCGTCGGTGATCTCCTTACCGCGATAAGCGGGGAGACAGTGCATGACGAGAGCGCCGGGGGCGGCCAGTTTGAGAAGGTCGGCGTTGATCTGATACCCGCTGAGCTGGGCGATCCGGTATTCCGCTTCGCGCTCCATTCCCATGCTGACCCAGACATCGGTATAGAGAACATCGGCACCGGTCGCGGCGGCTTTGATGTCGTCAGTCACGGTGACATTGGGGCTGTTGACGCGGGCAAGGAGTTCCGGCGAAGGCTGGAAGGCCTTCGGCGCGGCGACACGCAGCTTGAAATCAAGCCGGGCGGCGGCCCAGATCCACGAGATGGGGACGTTACACGCGCCGTCGCCGACGAAGGTGACGGTCTTCCCCTTCCACGTTCCAAGCCGCTCTTCGATGGTGAAAAGATCGGCGAGAATCTGGCACGGGTGCTCTTCGTCGGTCAGGGCATTGACGGTGGGAATTTTGCCGTATTTCGCAAAGTCTTCGACATCGCTCTGGGCGTAGGTGCGGATGACCGCTCCGTGCAGCATCCGGCCCATGACGCGAGCGGTATCCTTGATCGGTTCTCCACGCCCGAGTTGAATATCGTTGGCGTTGAGGAAAAGCACATCACCGCCGAGCTCGCGGATCCCGACCTCGAAGCTGACGCGGGTGCGAGTGGACGACTTACTGAAAATCATCCCCCAGCATTGGCCCTTCAGCGGCTGTTCCGAATGATGCCCTCGCTCGGCCTTGAGCTTCTTGGTCAACGCGAGGATTTCGGTGATATCCGCTGCGGAGAGCGACTCGATGGAAAGCAAGTGCTTCATGAGAGAGATGATTAAGAGGTTAAGCTAGTGTTTGGCGGAGGATCTCGATGGCACGGTCGATCTCCGCCCGGGTGACGTTGAGTGGCGGGAGCCAGCGGATCGCATGCGTGCCGCTGGGAACACTGAGGAGCCCCCGTTCGTGAAGGCGAGCGATGAGCGCAAGGGAGGGCGAGCGGCCGTCGGCGCAATGGCCGGTGCGCTCCGCATAGTCAGCGACCAATTCGAACCCGATCATGAGGCCGACGCCCCGTACCTCCTTGATGAGCGGAGAGTTTATCCCCTGGAGGGCTTCCTTGACGTAACACCCAAGTTCCCGGGCGTTATCGAGGAGTTTCTCTTCCTCGACGATGGCAAGCACTTCGTTGCCGACGGCGCAGGCAAGCGGCGTGCCGCCGTAGGTGGAACCGTGGGAGCCGGGCCCAAGTAGGTCGGCGAGGCTGATCTCGCGATTGTCCTTGAGCGAAATTGGCCGGTCGCGAACCCAAAACGCGCCGAGCGGATAGCCGCCCGCGATCCCTTTGGCCCAGCTGATCGCGTCGGGGATCACCCCCTCGCCCGCAAGCGTATGCCAGGCGCACCAATCGCCCGTCCGCCCGAGGCCGCACTGGATTTCATCGAACATCAGCAGAAGACCGTGGTCGTCGCAGATCGAACGAAGCGTTTTCAAGAACTCCATCGTTGCGGGCCGGACGCCAATCTCGCCCTGGATCGGCTCCAGAAGAATGGCGACGGTCTGCGGAGAGATCGCGGAGATCAACTCCGGTGCGTCGTTGAAAGGGACATGCCGGAAACCGGGAGTGAGCGGGTCGAACCCTTTCTTCACTTTCTCCTGCCCGGTGGCGGCGATGCCGGCCAGCGTGCGGCCGTGGAAGGAGCCGTCGAAGGTCAAAATTTCGTACCGGTGCGGCGCATACTCGATCGGCTCGCCGGTGTTATGCCGGGGGAGCGGCGAGCGCGCTTCGTTGCCGTACTTGCGGGCGAGCTTGTAGAGGCCGTCATTGGCCTCCGCGCCGGAGTTGGCGAAGAATACCTTGCCGGGCTGGCCAGTGGCTTCGACGAGCCGTTTTGCGAGCAGCCCCTGATTCCGCGTGTAGTAAAGGTTTGAAGTGTGAACGAGCGTGCGCGCCTGCTGATAGAGCGCTTCCGCGACCCGGGGATGACTATGCCCGACGGAGCAGACGGCGATGCCGGCTCCAAAATCGAGATATTCCCTCCCCTTGTCATCCCAGACGCGGCACCCCTCGCCCCGTTCCAGGGTGATGGGAAAACGGCCATAGGTGGGGACGACGTAACGGTCGAAAAGCTCTACGGTATCCATGACAGCGAAAACAGGAAGAGGCGAGGCGGCGGGGCTTTAGGCAACAATCTCGGTGCCGACGCCCGAGTTGGTGAAGATTTCCAGAAGCAGCGAGTGAGCGATACGCCCGTCAATCATGTGGACCTTTTTCACGCCGCTTTTGATGGCATTGATGGCGGATTCCACCTTGGGGATCATCCCCCCTTCGATGATTTCCTCCGCGATGAGCCGGTTCACCCCCTCGATCTGCAAGGTGGGGATGAGCGAGTCGGGCTGCCGGGGATCGCGCATGATGCCGAGCACGTCGCTCAGGTAAATCAGCTTCGACGCGCCGAGGGCGCAGGCAATGGCCCCTGCGGCGGTGTCAGCATTGATGTTGAGGATATCGCCATTCTCCGCGCGGCCAATGGGCGAAATGACCGGCACGGTTTCTTCGGAGATCCACTTCTTGATCTGATCCACGGAAAGACCGTCGACTTCGCCCACGAAACCGAGATCGACTTCCTCCCGCTTCTCGTCGCGTTGAAGCGGCAGCTTTTTCGCTTTGAAGACCTCCTTGCCGGAAAGCCCTGCGGCCCGCCCGCCGAATTCGTTGATCGTCGAGACGATGCCGGGGTTGAGCACGCCGTCGAGAACCTCTTCGACAATCTTGATCGACTCCGCACACGTAACGCGGAGACCATTGACGAAACGGGTCTTCAGGCCCGCCTCGCGCATCCGCGTGGAGATGGCCTTACCTCCGCCGTGAATCAGCACCGGGTTGATCCCGACCGCTTCGAGAAACACGACGTCGCGCAGAAGCCGGTCGACGGTGTGCTCGTCTTCCATGGCGCTGCCGCCGTATTTGATGACAAACAGTTGGCCCCGGTATTTCTGGATAAACGGAAGAGCTTCGATCAGCGCTTCAGCGCGGGCGATATGTGAGCCTTGTTGAGACATTGAGGATTGGAATGGCGTTATCTGCGGAAAAAGGAGATTGGAGAGCGCAACGGACAATTGCGCAATCTTAAAACACTTGGACGGCGCGCTGGCGATTACTCACCCATGTTCAACTCGACGTAACTGGTCGATAGATCCGTGGTGAACACGGTGTAATCCGCCTCGCCCAGGTGAAGATCCACCGTGATGGTAAAGCGCTTGTGGGCAACGACTTCCTTCAGCTTTGAAAAGGGGGTTGGCGCGGCGATGCCATTTTGGACCGCGATCAGGCCATCGTAATAAATATCGACCATCTCTTCGCGCATCCGCGCGTTGGAGTAACCGATGGCGTCCATGATGCGGCCCCAGTTCGGATCCCCGCCGAACCATGCACATTTGGTGAGCGTGGAGTTGGCGACCGCCTCGGCGGCCTTGCGGGCATCCTGCCGGTTCTTTGCGCCGCGGACCTGCACGGTGACAAACTTCGTCACTCCCTCGCCGTCCTCGACGATCATCCTGGCGAGCGCGCAAACGACGTGGTTGAGGGCGTTCTGGAAACGGTCGAACTCCGGGTCGCCGTCGCGCAGGGGCTGGTTGCCCGCCGCGCCGTTGGCCAGCATGAGCACGGTGTCATTGGTACTCATGTCGCCATCCACGGTGATGCGGTTGAACGACTGCTCCACGGCGTCGGAAAGCGCCTGCTGAAGAAGCTTTTTGTCGATGACCGCGTCGGTGGTGACGAACGAGAGCATCGTCGCCATATTGGGATCGATCATCCCCGCCCCCTTGGCAATGCCGCCGATGCGGACCTGCTGGCCGTAAATCTCGAACTCCACGGCGGCTTCCTTCGGGAAGGTATCGCTCGTCATGATCGCCTCGGCAGCCTGACGGCTGCCGTTGTCGGTGTCGCTAAGGGACTCGGAGCAGCGGCTAATGGCCTCCTCGATCTTCTCCATGGGCATCGGCACACCGATGCGCCCGGTGGAGCAAACGAGGACATTCCTCTCCTTCGAGCCGAGCGCCTTTGCGGTGGCCTTGGCCATCCGCTTGGCGTGCTCGATCCCGACCACACCGGTGCAGGCGTTGGCGTTACCGCTATTGGCGACGATGGTGCGGATGTCCTTGGACCGGATATGCGCCTGGGAAACACGCACCGGGGCGGCCTTCACTTTATTGGTGGTAAAAGTGCCTGCGCCCAGGGCGGGAAGCGTGGAGTGAACGAAAGCGATGTCGGGCCTGGAGGTATTGGTGGCTTTGATTCCGGCAAAGACGCTGCCGGCCAGGAACGACTTCGGGGCGGTCACACCGCCGCAGATTTCGACAAAGGAGTTGGGCATGGTTTCTGTAAAAATTCGAAAATTCGGATCGGATCCCTAGGCGACGAAGAAAAGCAGGCGCGGCTCAGAGCAGAGCGAGCGTTTCTTCAAAACCGCACATCAGGTTGAAGCTCTGGACGGCCTGGCCGGAGGCACCCTTCACCACGTTGTCCTCCACGCTCATCAGGATGACGCGATTGGTGCGCGGGTCATGCCGCCAGGCGATGTCGATGAAATTGGTGTGGGCGACGTTCTTGATGTCGGCGGAGCCCTTCTCTCCCACGAGACGGACGAACGGTTCGTCTTTGTACGCCGAGCTCAGGGCCGCCCCAAGCTCCGCTGCTTCCACGCCCGACGCGAGGGTGGCGTAGATGGTGGAAACGATCCCCCGGTTCACGGGGATGAGGTGCGGCGTGAAGCTGATGACGACCGGTTGTCCGGCGGCGACGCTCAACTCCTGTTCAATCTCCGAGAGATGCCGGTGTTTGGGCAGCCCGTAAGCGCGGGCGCTTTCGTTGCATTCGCAGAAAAGGTAGTCTATCTCGGCCTTACGCCCCGCGCCGCTCACGCCGCTCATGCTGGCCACGGCGATGCTGGCCGGATCGACGAGCTTGCGCCTGAGCAACGGGATCAGGGGCAGGATGATACTGGTGGGGTAACAACCCGGGGAGGCAACGAGATCCGCACTCCGGATGGCGTCGCGGTAAACCTCGGGCAATCCATAAACGCTCCGGGAGAGAAGACCGGGAGCAGGATGCGCCCCATGATAGAACTCCGCGAAAACGGCGGCGTCCTTCAGGCGGAAATCGGCGCTCAGGTCGATCACCCGCAGCCCCGCCTCCAGCAGCGGTGCGGCGTACTCATGCGCGAGGCCGTGCGGCAGGGCGAGAAAGGCGACGGTTGCGCCGGTGGCAGCCACGGCGGCGGCGTCGGATTCCGAGAATTTTACGTCGGAAAACCGGTAGCCTGCAAAACGGGGATAAATCTCGGCAATCGAACGGCCGGCGTACTGACGCGAAGTCACGCAGGCCAGTTCAACACCTGGGTGCCGCATCAGGATGCGGATCAGCTCCTGGCCGGAATAGCCTGAAGCGCCGACGATCGCTACTTTGACGAGATTCATGGGAAAGGGAGAGCATACGTCTCCGAGGGCAGGTTTGAAAACTCGAAAATGCACCCTAAATCCACCCCTGGGATGCATGAAACGAAAGTTGCAAAAACCCCGTTCTCGCCGTCAACGGACGATCACTCCGCCCGCGTCGTCCGAAAATCTTTTGGTATGGTCTCTCAATATTTTCGATGGCATCTCCCGATTATGATGGCGGGGTTGCTACTCGTGCCCGAATCGGGCTACGCCCGCAGTTTGCGCGAAATTCTGACGGGGGAGCGTACTCCGGCCCGTGCCCCGGGGACGGCCCAACTCTCCCAGAGCCAACACCAGGCGGCGTTCCTCGCCCGCCTTCGGAGCGCCGATCCCAACCGGAAGACGATTGAAAAGGCGGTATTCAATCGCGAAAACGAACTGGGGCTGGTTTTGAGCCGCAGCGTCCCGATGAGCTCCGTCCCGGCGCTCATGAAGACGATGCTGGCCCAGATGGCCCGCGAATTCCCCGGCCGAGACCTGACCATCGTCGCGTATGCCCCCACCCATCCCCCCATCAAGGTGGGCACCGCGCATCTGAACGCCAGTACGCGGGATATGACCTACAAGCCCGCCCGAAGAATGTAAATTTAGAGGAGGTTGGATTATGGGAGAGACGATTGACGACTTCATCCGGCGATTCGGCGGTGGCGGCGGAGAAGACGATGACGAACGCTCGAGACAGGCTCAGCAGTATTACGAGAAGTTTGTTTCGAGAAAACCCGAGGATCAGGATTTCAACCAGGATGAACTCCACCAAGGGGCGGCGGAATACCTGGGAAAACTGCCCGACGACCAGTTCCAACAGGCGGCCAGCCAATCCTATTCCCAACTGGAACCGCAACAGCAGCAGGGACTCGTAGCCAGCCTTCTCGGCGCCCTCAAATCGAGCGGCGTCAACCTCGACTCCGTGGCTCAAAACCTCGGAATGAATCAGACCGACCCGCAACAAATGGCGCCCGATGATTACGCGCGGCTGGCCAACTACACCCGGCACGAGCATCCCGAGGCGATGCAGCAAGTGGTGGCTGAAAAGCCTTGGTATCTGAAAGCGCTCGGCAACCCGGTCGTTCTGGGAGCCCTGGGGATGATCGCCGCAAAGTGGCTGCGCGGAAGGTCACAACAGAGCCAGCAATAGGAACCTTTCCCCGGAACGACCCGCGCGGAGGGGGAAACATCCGCTGCACATACTCCCTCATCGAAAGGAAACTATGAAAACGAAAATTCTAACTGGAGCTTTGGCGCTCGCGCTCGCCGTGGTGGCGCCTTACTCCTCGCAAGCCAAAAAGAGAGAGGCGACGCAGCCCATGTACAGCCCCGCGCCTTCTCATGCCATGACGAGCCCAAGCCCGCTCGCCTCCAAGGCACAGCGGCCACTCCCATTTCACGGGAGAATCTCGGTCATCGACGCTCATGGGAAGAAATTCGCCTTAGTCTCCAGGGCAGGGACAGGGCGGACGTTCGTAATCACCGATCAGACGTTGATTTCGAAACTGGGAAACCGGGCGAAGTTCTCCGATCTGGCGAAGGGTGAAGAGATCCGGGGATCGTACTGGAAACGTCCCGACGGCACCTTGGAAGTGAAAACGCTGAGGGTGGGTCCGCCAACCGTGGCTGAAAAACAGGCGAAGGAGCACCTCAAAACCAGGGTAAAGGAAAAAGCGGCAGAGAAGAAGTCCCAGTACTAAGAGGGAGGTAAGTTGGAGTTAAGGAACGCCGCGCCGTTCATCACGGCGCGGCGTTTCTTTTCACCTCGAGGAAGAAGACAAGGCCTGGAGAAGCCGGTGCGGCAGCACCGGTAGCACGCTCGCGCCGTCGAGCGCGGGCCCGTGGCTTCATGAGGCCGCATCCCAAACCCGGCAGCACCGTCCTGCTGGGATGGGCACAAAACGCGACTCTTCATCAATGCCCGCGCTCGACGGCGCGAGCGGACTACCTTTTGCCCATCCTCCACTGGAAACGATCAATACCGCCCCACGCGAGCCTGCCAGCCGGGAAGCCAGCGCCCTTCGCCCCGTTCGGGCGGTGAATTGCGAACACGGCGGGCAAGTACCTGCTTGGCGGAATCGGAAAACTCCCGCACGGCGTCGCCATCCCCTCGCATCCCTTCCAGAACCTGAAGCAGCCCCCACCCTTCCCCCTTGTAACGCTCAGTCGGGAGAATGCCTTCACCCTTGAAGTTAACGTAATCGATCAACGCGAAAATCCCGGCGGGAGTGGCGGAGAGGCGTTCAAAATTCTTGCGAACCCGGCTCCGGGACGAGGCGGGAGCGACCTCCAGCATTTTTGGCAAGGCGGCGTCGAGCCGTTGGATCAAAAACTCGGTCTGCACCTCGATGGCTTTTGGCTGCGAGAGAAAGCCGCGGAGTTCTTTCACGCGGGCGGGATCGCGGGCCATTTCGGCGCTGGTCTGCCACGGAGCGGCACCGCGCGCCCAGGCGGGCGGCTTGAGGCCGCGTTCCGCAAAAAGCACGACGAGCCTCGGAAACGATTCGTCAAACGGTCCCCGTTTATTGGTGGGATACCAGATGAAATGACCAATTCCCAACGATGGAAACTCCTCACCCTTGTTCCAGGAGACGAGTCCTTCCACCGTTCCCGCGCACTCGTTCTTCCAAACCATCCGGCCGACGCGCTGGGCCTCCGCGGGAGAGAGATTCGCTGCAAAACCGGTGGCGCTCATGAGGAGAATGAAGAGAAAACAGAGTGGTTTCATACGATCAATGCCACCTTCAAGATACCTCCGGTTTACTCCTTGTCAGCCTCCTGGAGCCGCCGTCGGGCTTCGGCAACGGCAGCCGTCCGGCTTTCCACGCCGAGTTTGAGAAAAACGTGTTCGATATGCTTGGCGACCGTGCGGGGGGAGCTTTCCAGGATGATGGCGATGTCGCCGTTCGATTTGCCCTGGGCCACCCAATGAAGAACCTCGGCCTCGCGCTTGGTGAGCCCGATCTCCTGCAGGCGCTGGGCGGTGAGCACCGCGGCGTCCGCAAGTCCCCCTCCCTTTTCAAGCACGCCGCTCAGTTCCAGGATCTTTCGCCGCGCCTGATCGTGCAGATCGTACTGCGCGAGGGTGATCGCGATGGCGGACTTGAGTTGTACGGCGCTGAAGGGCTTGTTCAGGTAAGCCTGGACGTTGAGCGCCCGCAGGCTCTCCAGGGCGTCGTCGTCGCTACGACCCGTGCAGATGATCACGGGAACACTGCTTCGCTCCAGAATTTTTCGGGCCGCCGTCGCCCCGTTCATCTTGGGAAGATCGATGTCCATGATCACAAGATCGGGGCTCAGCTTGAGGGCGAGATCAACCGCTTCGTGCCCCTCGGAAGCGACGGCCACGACCCGGTGACCCAGCGTTTTGAGCACCGTGGTAATGTACCGGGCAACGTCGGGTTCATCCTCTGTCAGCAAGATGGAAAGTTCAGGCGCTTTCAATGAGTTCGCGGAGTTTGCAGGCGAGGGTATCACGTGAGAGCGGCTTGGGAAGAAATGTCGTACCTTTTATCGGGCTGGAATGCCCCCCGGGCTCCGATGCGTATCCCGAGATGAGCACAATCTTGGCGTTGGGCAACAAATGGCGAAGTTCTTCGGCAAGTTCGGTGCCGCTCATCAAAGGCATAACGAGATCGGTAAGTACAAGCGAAATTTCCGGATGCTCCCCCGCGATCCGCATTGCTTCGTCGCCGTTGGAGCCGGGAAGAACCTTGTACCCGAGCCGCCGGAGCATGGTCGTGTAGATTCGTTGCACGGCGGGATCGTCTTCGACAAACAGAATCGTTTCGCCCTTGCCCCGGGGGAGCGTATCCCGCGTGCGATCTCCCGAGCGTTCCTTTCCTGTTTCCGCTCCCTCCTGCCGGCGCACCCGGGGGAGACAGACCCGGAAGGTACTCCCCTTCCCGGGTGAGCTTTCCACTTCGATGCGCCCCCCACACTGTTCGATGATGCCATAGCAGGTGGAAAGACCGAGGCCGGTGCCCTCCCCTGGTCCCTTGGTGGTGAAGAACGGCTCGAAAATTCGCTCAAAAAGCGACGGATCGATGCCGACGCCGGTGTCGCTGACGGCAATCTGGACGTAGGAACCGGGAGCCAACCCCGCCGCGACCCGGCGGTCTGAAGCGCGGATATGGCAATTGGAGGTTTCGATGGAGAGCCGCCCGCCGTGCGGCATGGCGTCGCGCGCGTTGACGGCAAGATTGATGAGCACCGTTTCAATCTGGCGCGGGTCCGCATAAACCAGGCCGATCCCGTCGGCAACCGTCGTGACCAGTTCGATGTCCTCACCGATCAGACGCCGAAGCATCTTGCGGAGATCCAGCAGGACCTCCCCCATGTGCATCAACCGGGGGGTGGAACGTTGGAGACGACCGAAGGCGAGCAACTGCGAAGTCAACGCCACCGCGCGTTCCGTCGCGCGCTGCATTTCCTCCAGGTACTCGCACTTGGGGTCGTTCCCCGAAAACTCAGCCAGCAGCAACTCGGTGTATCCGCTGAATACGGTAAGCAGGTTGTTGAAATCATGCGCCACGCCCCCGGCCAGACGGCCGAAGACCTCCATTTTTTGGGCATGCTGAAGCTGATGCGCCAGGTTGCGCTGTTCGGAAACGTCGAGCAACACCCCAATAATCCGCCGCTTCCCCGGCGCACTGCCCGTGACCACACAGCCGTCATCGCGAATGTTGGCAACAGAGCCGTCCTTGCGCAAAAGCCGGTACTCCAGGTGATACGGCTTACCGCCGGCGGAGGAAAGGCGCCGTTGCTCCAACAGGTGCCGGTCTTCCTGATGAATGCGCTCCTTCCAGCAATCCCAGCCGCCGGACAATTCTTCGAGGGTATAGCCGGTCAGGCTCTGCACGTCGCCGCTCAACTTCATCTCATCGGACTCCGGATCGAGCTCATACATGACCTGCCGCGTCGCCCGGAGAATGATTTCGTAGCATTCCTTCCATTCAACCTCGTCGGCATGAACCGGAGCCCGTTTTTCGACAACAATGAGAAAAAAAAGCGGCTTACCCTCTTCGTTGCGAACCAGGGAAGCCGTGAGGCGGGCCGGAAGGATCGATCCATCCTCCCGGATGAAACGTTGCTCGTAAGCGCACTCTCCCAACTCGCCCAGAAGCAGACGGGCGCGGGCGCGCCTGCCCACCGCGGCATCCGCCGAGTGGACCAGACTGTCGATCCCGACCTCCTGGACCTTAACGTCATTGTGCCCCAGAAGCACGCGAAGACGACGATTCAGCCTCAGGCAGACCCCTTCCGGCGAAATCTGAGCCAACGCAACGGGGGCTTCCTCAAAAGCCAGCCATTCGTGGCCCTGGTTTCGGTCTTGGTCGCAAGGTGCTGTGTTTTGTAATTTTCCGGCACATTCAGAATGGAAAGTCATTGGGAGCGGGGACGGCGAAACGCTTGGGATTCCCGGGGGGGAATATCTCTCAATTGTGCGAGACTATTCCCTTTTACGATCCAATCAAGGAGTTTGGCTCAACGATCAAATTCTCGGGTTGGCACTTCTGGTCTTGCCAAAACCGAAACTCGGCGACTTAGTAGAGATTCACTCTTTCGGAGGGGTGGTAGAGTGGTCTATTGCGCCAGTCTTGAAAACTGGAGTGCCGCAAGGCACCGTGGGTTCGAATCCCACCCCCTCCGCCATTTTGATCCAAATGCGAACTCAAAACGCCGTTTTCGCAAGGCCTTGAAATTAAGTCACTTGCGTAAAACTCAAAGTTAACCGCATACCATTGAGTTCGCATTTCTGTATTCAGGGCCTCTGAATCCACCGGAATCGCGTCTTTTTTCGGGTCAAGGCGGTTAACTCGAATCTGCCGCAAAAGGAGCTGGATCAACTGGCGTGGTCCTCGAATGGGAGGATGTGAGCCGTTCGATCAAAGGTCAGCAAAGCGTTGGCAATGAGTTTCTCATCCGTAACGACTCGTTCGTGATAGGTGATGTCGATTTTGACTTTCGCGATCTCCTGTTCCAGTTCGTGCTTTTGTTTGCCAGTCCCTCTGCCTACACCAACATTTCCTACGCCAAGTGCTCAGAACCGGGCTGTCGAGAGAGCTTCAGGTAATGCTGAAGTTCCTCGTTCAGGTCTGTGTGGCGGCGTTGAAGTTCGGCCAACTTCGTTTTGAGGGGACGAATTGATTTATTCTTCTCCTCATTCGAAGCAGCTATCGCCGTCTTGATAATCTCGGGATTGCGACCAATTTCGCCGATGACCTGAAGGACGAAATCGTCCATTGACCAAGCAGGAACATTTTGCACGGTGCAAGTAGCTGCTTTGCCGTCCTTACTGACGTTGTTGGAGGTGTAGTAGAGGTACGGATTGCCGTCCTTGTCCTTTTTGCCAGATGGCTTGGGGGTTAGATCTAGTTTTTCGGCCCTTTGTGCACTTACGTTCACTCCGGGATGGGAGGAATCGTATCCAACGTGCAGCAATCAAGGCCACTAGCCGCTCCTCTGGGATGACCTTTTCTATCCCCGCAAGGAATTGTTCGCGCCGGTTGGTTCTCTTTCCGGCAAACTCGAACTGGGCAAAGCTGACATCTTGTTGAATGGTGCGGTTGAAGCTGTTCGGTGGACGACTGGCTGCGCCGTGTTCGCAAAATTTCTATACGAAGTGCGATTGGGTGCGTATAAGAAATTCACAATTTTGATAATTTTCGCAGAATTGCGACAATTACTGATTCAACGACCCCGCCCTACATGAAGCAGAATCCATTTTCCCGCTGCCACTCGGCGGCCCGCAAGAAACGGGCCATCGAGCGTTCCTTTCTCCAAAAGCGAGCCCCGATCATCACGTCTCTTGTTTTCACGACCATGGTGATTTCCAGTCAAGCCTATGACTATATCGGCAAAGATGTGGGATCAAATGAGACGAAAGATGTCACGGTCTGGAACGTGGATAGTAGCTTATTTGTGGGCTACTCCGGCACCGGCACGCTCAATATCGGGCAAGGAGGGTATGTCGCCGCCAATAGTGATGCGTATTTGGGGTATAATGCCGGTTCCAGGGGCACTGCGACAGTGAATGGCACTTGGCTGAATTCTGCTGGCCTATTTGTGGGCTACTATGGTGATGGCACGCTCAATATCGAACGAGAGGGGTACGTCGTCACTCGCGTCGGTGATATTGGACGTTTTGCCGGTTCCAGCGGCACCGCTACAGTGAGGGGTACCTGGATAAATAACATTTCCCTGTACGTGGGCCGCCACGGCACCGGCGTGCTAAATATCGAGCAAGGGGGACGCGTCTCCAGTGCGCAGGGGGTTGTGGGGTATAATACCTATGCCAGCGGCAGCGCGACAGTGAACGGCATTTGGGAGAATTCCGGTGACTTAGTTGTGGCCGAGTTCGGCACCGGTACGCTGACGATCGGGCAAGGAGGGTATGTTTCCAATGCGACGGGTATTTTGGGCCGATATTCCGGCGGAAACGGCAACGCAACCGTGAGCGGCACTTGGGCAAATTCCGCTTCCTTGCAACTGGGCGACTCCGGCTTCGGGATGTTAACTATCGAGCAGGGAGGATATGTCTCCAATGGGGACGGTTATTTGGGAGTGAATCCCAATTCAAATGGTACCGCGACGGTGAGTGGCAGGTGGGTCAATTCCAATTCCTTGACCGTCGGCAGCAGAGGCACCGGCACCTTGAATATCACCCAAAAAGGATATGTCTCCGATTCCTTGGGTTACCTGGGGTATGGTGCCGATTCCAAGGGCACCGCGACCGTGAGTGGCACGTGGTCGAATTCCGATTCCTTGTTTGTTGGCCACTCCGGCACTGGCACACTCAATGTCGAGCAAGGGGGGCGCGTCTCCAGCGCATTGACTTATCTGGGGTATGGTGCCACCGCCAGTGGCACTGCGACAGTGCGTGGCACCTTGACGAATACTCAATCTCTGCATGTGGGTCAATTCGGGAGCGGCACCTTGAATATTGTGCAGGGAGGAGCCGTCATCAATTCGAAAGCCTATTTGGGGGACCAAGCCGGTTCCAAGGGTATCGCGACCGTGAGTGGCACATGGTCGAATTCCGATTCCTTGTTTGTAGGCTACGGCGGCACCGGCACGCTCAATGTCGAGCAAGGGGGGTACGTCTCCAGTGGTATCGGTGATATTGGATATTTTGACCGTTCCAACGGTAGCGCAACAGTCAGTGGCACTTGGGTGAATTCCAATTACCTGCTGGTGGGCCACTCCGGCACCGGTACCCTGAATATCCAGCAAGGGGGTTACGTATCCAATACGGTCGGTTATTTGGGGTATAGTGTCGGTTCCAACGGCAGCGCAACAGTGCGCGGTACGTGGTCGAGTACCGAAGTCTTGTATATGGGCGTTACCGGCACCGGCACGCTGAATATCGAAAACGGCGGGATGGTGAACACTCCCCTCGTTTACTTCGGTTCCGATGGCAGCGGTGTCGGCAGGTTGAATCTGAACAGCGGGGGCACGCTGACCGCCGACGCGTTTGCAAAGGGGGCGGGCACGGCGTCGGTGAGTTTTAATGGCGGCACGTTGCGGGCGAGCAAGGATCATCATGACTATTTCACCAACCTTGCTTCAAGCGATCTGACGTTGGCTTCCGGCGGGCTTAATTTCGATACCAACGGCTACAACATCGGCGTCTCCACCGCGCTTTCGGGCGCGGGCGGGCTCACCAAGTCGGGCTCTGGCGTGCTCAGTCTCTCAGGCTCCAACAGCTACCGTGGCGGGACTACGGTTCGTAGCGGAACGCTCACGGTGAACGGCTCCATCTCCCACAGCACGGCGAATGTGGTAATCGGTAGGGGCTCTGGCGACAATGGAACGCTAGCCATCGAAAACGGCGGGGTGGTGAGCGCCTCCGGGGTTTCCTTGAACGTTAACGGCGGCGGTACTGGTAGCTTGGTTTTGAACAGCGGGGGAACGCTGATCACCGGCATGCTTTCCAAGGGGGCTGGGACAGTGTCAGTGAAGTTCGATGGCGGCACGCTCAGGGCGAGCCAGAATAACAATAACTATTTTTCCAACCTTGCTTTGAACGATGTGACGTTGGCTTTAGGTGGAGTCACGTTTGATACCAACGGTTACAACATCGGCGTCTCCACCGCACTTTCAGGCTCGGGTGGACTCACCAAGTCGGGCCTCGGCACGCTGACGCTCTCCAGGACCAATACCTACGGTGGTGGCACCACGATCGAATCGGGCACTCTGCAAATCGGCGACGGCGGGACGACCGGCAGCATCATGGGTAATGTGGTAAACAACGGCATGCTGGTGTTCAACCGCTCGGATGCGATCTTTGCCGACATCATCAGTGGCAACGGTAGGCTGGTGCAAGCCGGCTTCGGCGTGCTCAGTCTCTCCGGCTCCAACAGCTACAGTGGTGGGACTACGGTTCGTAGCGGAACGCTCGCGGTGTATGGCTCCATCTCCCACGACGCGAAAGATATGGTGGTCGGCAGCGACAACGGCGACAATGGAACGCTAGACATCAAAAACGGCGGGGTGGTGAACGCCTTTGGGATTTCCATGGGCGTTAACGGCAGCAGTGCTGGTAGCTTGGTTTTGAATAGCGGGGGCACGCTGATCATCGGCATGCTTAGCAAGGGGGCTGGGAACGCGTCAGTGAAGTTCGATGGCGGCACGCTCCGGGCAAGCCAGAATAACAATAACTATTTTTCCAACCTTGCTTCGAGTGATGTCACGGTGGCTTCACGCGGAGTCACGTTTGATACCAACGGCTACAACATCGGCGTCTCCATCGCGCTTTCAGGCTCGGGTGGGCTCACCAAGTCAGGCCTCGGCGTGCTCAGTCTCTCCGGCTCCAACAGCTACAATGGCGGGACCACGGTTCGTAGCGGAACGCTCGCGGTGAACGGCTCTATCTCCCACAGCACGGCGGATACGGTGGTCGGCAGCGCCAATGGCGACAACGGAACGCTAGACTTCGAAGACGGCGGGGTGGTGAGCGCCTTAGGGGTTTTCATGGGCGTTAACGGCGGCAGTGCGGGTACCTTAGGTTTGAACAGCGGGGGCGCGCTGATCACCGGGGGGGTCACCAAGGGCAACGGGACCGCTTCGGTGAAGC
>JBBCKI010000008.1:0-6285 GCA_037190965.1 Chthoniobacteraceae bacterium | reverse complement strand
GGCGACGAGCACTTCGACGCCCTTGCGCATGGCATCGACCTGCGGCCGCTGTCCCACACCGCCGTATACCAGTGCATGGCGGAAGCTCAGGTGCGCACCATAGATTTCCAGGCTTTTGCCGACCTGGGTGGCAAGCTCGCGAGTCGGTGTAAGCACCAGGACGCGGGTGGTTCCCGGTCTCAGACGACGCGGCCGGCGGTGGAGCGCATCGAGGATCGGCAGCGAGAAGGCCGCCGTCTTTCCCGTGCCGGTCTGAGCGCAACCGAGCAGGTCTCGCCCTTCGAGCAACAGAGGAATCGCCTGCGCTTGGATCGGCGAGGGCGAAGTGTAGCCGCGCTCGGTGAGCGCGCGCTGGATGGGCGCGGCCAATGGCAGCGCCTCGAATGTGTTCGGAGTCATGTTGTATTGAATGGTCCCCGCAGCCAGGAAGCGGCGCGGAGAGGTTCGATGAAGGAGGTGAGGATGAACCGGGAACCTTTCCTCTCATCGACGAAGACCGGACACACGGGGCGGGCCGCCGCTTTCGGGCCCGAAAATCCGGAAACGCTCCGGACGGCGGTGCCATTACGCTCGGATGCAGGTCTTGGCAAGGGGGAACCGGAAAGGTGGAGCTTTTCGGCTGACAGGACAGGGGAACGATGCCATTCGCGGATGTCTACTGACCATTGACAGCCGCTGGAACTTCCGCGATGCCATTTCACTTTAGCGGTCCATTGCCATTGAAGGGAACAGCAAGAACGGGGTAGCCTGAAGCGGGCTGACCACGGATGATTGACGCATGCAAACGATACTCGGTTCCAGCGGACAGATCGGGCGCGAATTGGCCGCTCATCTGAAGCGTGATTTCACGGCCGACCTGCGTCTGGTCAGCCGGCGACCACAAAAGGTCAACGATACCGATGAGTTGCTCAGCGCGGATCTGCTCGATCCGATGCAAACCATGCGGGCGGTCGAAGGGTCGGAGATTGTCTACCTTACAGCCGGGTTGCCGATGGATACAAGGTTGTGGGTGATGCAGTGGCCGACCCTGATGACGAACGTCATCGAAGCCTGCGCGGCGCAAGGCGCAAGGCTGGTGTTTTTCGACAACACGTACATGTATCCGCAGACCGACCAGCCGCAGACGGAGGATACCGGGTTTCAGCCATACGGAGAAAAGGGCAAAGTCCGTGCCGCCATCGCCCGGCAACTGCTGGCTGCGATGGAGCGCGGCAGACTTGAAGGCATGATTTGCAGGGCGCCGGAGTTCTACGGGCCGGGCAAAACTCAGAGTATCACCAATGCGACCATCATCGACAATATGAAGCTGGGTAAAACTCCCAAGGTGTTCCTGCGGGATGACACCTTGCGCAGCCTGATCCACACTCCGGATGCCAGCTGCGCGATGGCTCTGCTTGGCAACACATCCGATGCCTATGGCCAGACCTGGCACTTGCCCTGCGACGACAAGCGTCTGACCTACAAACAATTTATCGAACTGGCGGCGGAGATTTTCGGCGTTGAGGGTCGTTACAAGGTGCTGAAGGGATGGCAGCTTAGGTTGGCGGGCTTGCTGAACAAGGCGGCCCGGGAAGCGGCGGAACTGCTGCCGCGCTACCAGGTAGACAACATCTTCGTCTCCGATAAATTCAAACTACGCTTTCCCGAGTTCCAAGTAACAACGTTTCGTAAGGGCTTGAGCGTCATTCGCCACGAGCATCCTTGTGGCAGCATGTGAGCTTTCATCGTGGAAGAACCACTGGCTACTCCAGCGAATGCGACGTTCTCGCCGGGAAGGTTCGCTTGGCTCTTTCGGTTGCACTCGCCATTGAGTATGAGGAATTGGCTTTACGTCCCGGACTACCATGTCCATCCGTGTTCCCGAATCACTCCATCGCGCCATCAAAGAATTGGCCACGAAGGACGGGTATTCGATGAACCAGTTTCTCATTTCCGCAGCTGCCGAGAAGCTCGCAGCGCTGAATACTGTCGATTATTTGAGGCAGCGAGCGAATCGAGCCGACTTGAAAGAATTCGAACGAATTCTTGATCTTGTTCCTTCATCCCCGCCCGACCCAGGTGATGAACTGTTCCAATAGTCAACATACCATTGATCCTCGCGAAAATGAGTGACGGTGGAATCCTTCCAATTATGGAAGAAAATCGTCACCTTATTTTGCGAGCATCAATAGTCTCCGATCCGAACGCGGCTTGAGCCTCTGGTTTGCAAGCGGCTTGCCCGGTTCCGCCGGGGTACGGCGCGGTCGCGTCGTCCGTTCGCGAACCAAAGGGCACGTGCCGCTTTTCTCCCCGTTTGTGGAGGTAGGCGTGGATGAGGGGAAGGCTAGGCTGTGATGACTTCAGCCAGAATCGATCGCCTTCGCAGCCTTGGACATAGGAGGCGGGGATCCCATCGAAGCAGAATCGCAAAGTAATGATTCCACACGACAAAGAACTCTAGCGGATGCGCAATCGGATCGAGCGCTGTTTCGACAAGCTCAAGCATTTCCGCCGGATTGCCACCCGCTTTGACGGGCAGGACGCCCACTTCATGGGTTTTCTGCACCTCGCCTCAGCAATGCTTTGGATGCGTTGAATGTCGATTCAACCTGGCAGTTGGAAAAGAGAAGAAGAAAAGACAAAAAAGATACCATGAAAAAACCTATTCACATTCCTCCGGATTCTTCCGGCCGTGCGGGGCGGACTTCCCGAAACAGGCGGATCGCCATCTCGTGTTTCATCGCCGCGGTCTGCGGCTTCGTCGGATGGACCGCTTTTCACCCGTCGTCCGATCGCGGAGACGATCAGAAGGCCAAGGCGCTGCGGACGCACTCACGGGACGAAACGCGGCAGGGTCCGGGTTCCGGCCAGAAGCAGGAACTGGCGCGGATGAAACAATGGGAACGAGAGGGCGGCAGAGCGATTTTGTTCGACCCGCCGGTCGAGGAGGGAGCGGCCGCCGCGGCTTCGCTTAGCGAGCGGCGGATCATGGGAGCTTCATGGAACACCGATCCCGATCCCGCGCTGGCCGGTTTCGCGGAATGGGCGAACCGCTATTTCTCGGCTTCGGAAAGCGAGCGCGCCGCACTGGTCGACGAGGGCGTGAAGGCCGCCGCCGCGCGGCGCGATGCCTTGGCCGCACAGATCGTAACCGATCCCCGGCGCGCTCTCGCCAACGCCTTACCCTTTGCCACGAGGGAACAGCTTCCCGCCGCGGTGCAGACGCTGCTGGAAGAGCGCGTCGATTCGATCGGCAAAATGGGCGTGGTCCATCGCTGCGGCATGGAGGGCTGCGACGACGAGGCTCCGGATTTCGCCGAGATCGGCGGCCGCCAATTCGACGCCTACCGGTACGGCACTCTGGAAAAAATCCCCTCTGTGAAAGAGGCGGCCATTCATGGCATCGTCATCGACAATCGCATGGCGGTGCTCGACAGCTCGATCCGCGAAGTGGAGCCGGGCGAGGTGGTGACGGGCGAGGTGATCGACATGTCCGCCGGCACCCAGTCGGAATCTTCCGGCGAGACGAAGATCTACTCACTGGCCGACGGTCGTTACGGCAGCGCGCCGAGCGAGGAAGCCGCCGCCCAGATCGAGCGCGCGCTGACGGTCGGGGCGAACAATCATCTCAGCCTCAAGGAAGCGCTGGAGTCCTGGAACGTCAGTTGGCCGCCGCAGACGATCGCGCAGGCTTTCGGCGACAGCCAGACTCCCGGGGGCCTGGCCTTGCCGGGAGTGCCGCCGGTTTCCTTGACGACGGGCGGCAAGAGAGTGCTCGTCATGGTGGCGGAGTCCCCGACGATGTCCGTCGGCCCGCACATCACGCCGCCCTCCGTGCAGGCGATGATGAACACCTTCAACGTCCGTATCCAGCATTCGTCCTGGAACAAGATCTGGATTTCCCACGTGGACTACGCTCCGTGGCTGACGATGCCGTCCAATTACACCACCAGCAACTTCAGCGCCAACCTCTGGATGGGAGAAGCGAAGAATCAGTGTGCCGCTCTGGGTTACAACCTCTCCAACTACGATCAGTTGGTCCTGATCCATCCAAACGCTCCCGTAGGTTATGTGGGCTTGCAGTTTGGAAATAATATCTGGCTGAAAGACACCGTCAACGTCCCGGTTCTCGCGCACGAGTACGGCCATACGCTGTGGATGCCGCACGCCAGCACCTGGTGGTCCACCGACGGCGATCCGATGTCGCCCAACCGTCTCACCAGCGAATACGGCGACTGGGATTGCTACATGGGCAACAACTTCCACGACTCAGCGACCCGCAACTTCAACCCGTACTACCTCACGATGATGAACTGGCTGCCTCACGGCGCGGCTCACAACGCCACGAAGTCCGGCGATTACACCATCTACCAGCACGACGGAGCGATCGACATCAACAACGGCCAGTTGCGCGTGCTCAAGGTGCCGCGCGACGCCGAGTTCAATTACTGGCTTTCGATCCGCGGCGAAACGCTGGCGAGCGGTTTCGTGAACTTCCAGAACGGCGTGGCCTGTCGCGTCGTCTCCGCCTCGGAGCGTTCGAGGACGCATCTTCTCGACCTGAACGACCCCGGCGCCAACAACCGCGACAGCCCGCTGATGCCCGGGCAGGAGTGGTACGACAGCGCCGCCGATCTGCGCATCCGCTGCCTGGAGGTGGGCGGCGCCTATCCGAACCGCTACGCCAAGGTCCGGGTCACATTCGGACCGACCCACAGCGCCGCCTACCGGCCGCTGGTGAGCGGGGGCGTATACCGCTTCATGTCGAAGACGAATCTTTCCGTCTCGCTCGCCGGGCCGGCCAATACCAACAACAACGCGCCGCTCATCGTGAAATCCAACGACGACAACGACAGCGCGCAGAAATGGGTGGCCTGGCGGCGTACCGGCGGCTCGTACAGCTTCAACCGGCTCGGCACTTCGCAATGGCTGGAGGTTTATCAGAACTCTTACGCGAACAACGCGGATATCGTCCAGAATGCGGCCAGCAGCTCGGATGCGCAGAAGTTCTACATCACCCAACTGGCCGACGGCTACCTGACCTTCGGCCACCACGCGCCGGGCGGAGGAAGCAGCAGTTCCATGCTCGACTACGCCTCCGGCACCCTCGTGCAGTATCAGTGGTCCAACAACTCTAACCAGCACTGGAAAGCGGAGCTCGTCGGCATCGTGCCGGGTACCACGGTGCGTATCCTGCCGAGGACCGCGCAGGGCCAGGCGCTGGACGCCGCTCCCGAAGGATCGAACCTGAAGGCAGTGCTATGGGGCTGGCACGGCAACCAGAGCCAGCAGCACTGGCAGATGAACGATGCCGGCGGCGGCTGGTTTTCGGTGTTGAACCATTATCACAACCAGGTGCTCGATGTCTGGGTGGGTCCCGGCAAGGTGGGGCTCTGGAACAATCATAACGGGACCAACCAGAAATGGAGATTCGCCCGTGTGGACGGGCAATGGGTGAGAATGCATGACCTGTGGGACACTTCGAAGGCCATGGACGCCAGCGGCGGCACCGTCAACGGCTCGGAGGTATTCTACAACCCTAGCAACGCGGGCCAGAGCCAGCAGTGGCGGTTCGCGGACATCAACGATTGATCCGGCTCAATCGCTCCCGGAGCTCGTCCTGCCATGCGCGGGACGGGCTTTTTTCCGGGCGAGAACGAAACGGCTCGCTCCTCCACAAGGTCCACGAATGGATGACGAGCTATAACGAGGAGCGGCGTCACTCATCCCTCGGAAACCTGCCATCCCGCCTGTTCCGCCAACAACAAACCAACGCCGAAATCCGCCCGAAACTCTGCTTTTGATTTAGTCTACCACCCAGACTCCCCATTATCCATTCGACCTTTTAGGCTTTTGCTCCGGCACAAAAATCCGGTTTTGCTTCGTCGCCGACAGGCTTCATTTATTTTGTTGACGGGGGTCGCTTCTTGGTGGTAGCCAAAAAAATCCCAAATAAAACCACAAAAACCAAAAAATGACCACATTCCGTGCTTTGCCGTGCTGGCTGAAAATCTGCCTGCTCACACTGCCAGCCTCACTCCCGTCCGCGCAGGCCCAATTGACCTCGGGAGAGACGTACAACCTCGTGGCCCGACACTCGGGGCACTTTCTCGACGCCCAAGGTGGAGGAACGTCCAACGGAACCCGCATGATCCAGTCGATACCGCACGGAGGTTCCAACCAGCAGTGGATCGTCGATTCCCTCGGGGGCGGCCAGTACCGGCTTACGGGGCTCGCCAGCAATAAAGCCGTCGACGTCAACGGCGCCCAGACGGGCGACAACGCGGCCGTCATCCTCTCGACCTG
>JBBCKI010000007.1:0-35074 GCA_037190965.1 Chthoniobacteraceae bacterium | reverse complement strand
CATCCGGCACCCGCCGAGCGAGGTTGACCGGCTCCACCCAAAGTTCCGTCTGCGCTTGATTCAAGCCCATCATAGGCTGGCGATGCTACTTGTTTTTACCTCGCGAGGCAACTAGGCTTTGGATTTGGGCAACACGCCGTTGACACTTGACCCCTCTCTGTCACCCCTCTCTGTCAAAGAAGCTGTCAAAGGGGTATTTTTTCGTCAGCATTTGGTATGCCGGATGCTTTGGCTGCACTATTTTCTCCTGATGGATGGGAAAAGGACGAAAATTTGAAAGCAAATCGACAGCCAGAGCGCAACACAACCGAGGAATGCTGGAAAGAGAAGCGCCGCCCACTCAAATGACGAATAACTTGTCCAAATTGTACTCGCTATGCCTGCTCTGACATCAATGAGATACCAATGCAAAACCGCCTTTAAGAATTTAATGAAGCCGCTAAGGAAGGATATTGCACCAAGACACAATACAAGCCCCTTATAGGCTTCACCTCTTCGAGGGCCGAATATCGCCACCCCCAGAAAAACAGTCAAGCTTAATGCAATCAAAATCTGAAAGCTGGTAAAAACCGGAAATACCTCCAGAGAGATAAGCAGGCCCTCTCTCAATACATACATATCATTTGACAACATATTTCGGATCAGGCGTTCCTCCATTTTTTTTAATCCATTTTTCGACAGAACAATGAATTCTTTCTTTATCGGGGGAATGATAGCCAGAAACCGACATTGGTTGATGTGTTAGCAAGCCAGGTGTATCCCAGCCAGGAAAGCGCGAATTACCATGCCTAAACCCCGTGTTGACGTGAAAGTACTCGTGCGCAACCAGTCGAGCAGTTACCACGGGATCTGCATAATATTGAACCACTGCCCCAAGACCGTGGTAACCTACGCCGCCTGACCGCCCCATACCCTTCTCTACAATTAGAATTGGCCGAGTAAATCCTAAATTTCGATTCAACCACTGCAATTCCCTCTCACCATCGCTTCCTGAGAGGAATCTCATTTGATAGTCGAGCCAGAAAGAGTTTTTGATAACATCAGGAACCTCATGTATGCCATATCCAAAAGAAATACCTATTTGTCTGAAGATACGTGTGACCTCCCTAGCGACATTTTCTGCAAATGCCCTATTCGAAAGCCCGCCGGCAGGGTGAACAAATGTACCACTCCAAACCAATCGAAGCCCCAAATAATCAACATTATTCAGCGAGTCGTTCGATAGAAAGCCGTAAAGATTAGCTCCGCCTTGCTCTTCCGCGGGATCTCGGCTTATCCAACGAGCCCTCATTTGATCATAATATCGAAACCCATAGCAATAAAGGCCAGTTTCAGAATCTGCTTGCTTCGTTGACCATCCGAATGGATTGACATTCCCATATCGACCGCACCTTTGTAAGACCTCTCCAAAGGGTCCGTACTCAGACGTGGCGGCGACGTCGCCACTTGCTTCCATATCAAAAAATCCTATGATATTTCCGTTGCCATCATAACCTGCTGAGTAGACTTTGCCCTCGGGATACTGTCCGACAAAAAGCAATCCTCCTACTCCACCAGCAGCAGTCCCACCACTTAGATCGCTACCCCACATGTACGAGCGGATCTTCGGCCCTGTAGACAGCACTTCGGCAGCCAAATTCCAACCATCGTAAAGGAACAGCATGGTAAACCGCTCCTGATAGCGGCTCCCCTTCCAATCCTCCACCTTCTTACTGATCCGGCGCCCCTGTTGGTCGTAGGCGAAGGTCAACCTCTGCTTAGGAGTCCCAGCAGTTACGGCGCTCGCTTGAGTTGCCATCCTGATGAGGCGGTTTTCGCCGTCCCATTCGTAGGTCCAACGGCCATCGCTAAGCAGATTACCGTCCTTGTCATAGGCAAAGGCTTCCGGCGTCTTCGGAATAAAGAGCTTTCCATTTACCTCAGCGGTGTCGCTACCTAGGGTCCCTTTGACCGACGTCGAGAGATAAACCGGGGCGGCGCTGTTGTCGACGCTCAGCTCTTTATGATACTCCTCACCCTGTCGGGTGGCGGCCAACGAGTTGACCGTCACTGCGGTTGTTGGCTTGGCTTTGCCGATTACGTCTGCGTAGCTGGGAACCGTGCGGCTAGTATACTGATTGAGGCTATTCGTACTGTAGGTGGACGTACGCCCGTTGGTGACGGCGCTCGTGCGGTTGCCAAGGTCGTCGAAGTCATAGCCGAATTGATAACCGAGCAGATTTGTTATTCCTCCCTGCTTTTTACTTCCGGAAGTCACCTCCCCGCGGTCATTATAGCCGTAGTTCCAGGTATCCCCATTCGCCAGCGTGATCTGATCTCGTTGACCGGCGGCGTTATACCGGTAAGCGTACGACACGGGATCACCCACCGCAGGGGCGGAACTGATCGAACTCAGGCGATTGAGGCCGTCGTAGCTCTTGGTCGTGATCATTGCCGGGGTGCCGCTTTGTTTGAAGGCAATCTGGCTCACGAGGCTTGAGCCCGCAAGGTAATTGTAGGCGGCGGTCTGGTCGCCTGAACTGACGGTTGCGAGGCGGGATGCACCATCATAGGTGAGGGCGCTGCTCGCAAGGGTTGCAGAGTTGCGGGCAGCAGTGAAGCTGCTGCGCCGCAAAAGGCCGTCGTAGGTGGCGCTGAGGCTGACGCCGTTGAGGATTCCGCCACTGATACTTTCGCCTTCGAGTTGACCGACGCTGTTGTAGCTGAGCGTTCGGGTGCCGCTGGCATCGGTGATTTGAACGGGGCGTCCCTGGCTGTCGTGGATAAAAGTGACACCCGGGGTACCGTCGGAGTAACTAACCGAGTTGAGTTCACCGGCTCCATTATAGCCGTAGGTGGTCACAACGCCCCTGGCCCATGTTCGGGTGCTCAGGCGACCTGCGGAGGTGTAGGTGTAAGAAGTCGCTTCGCTCTGGGCGTCGGCTTTGCTGGTGAGCCAACCTCGCGTGCTACTGTAGTTCCACGTTGTGGTGCCGCTGGAGGTGACCATTGTGCGACGACGGCCTTGTGGATCGTAGGTATAGGTGATCGGGTAGGTGGCGCTGCCTTCTTCAGTGAGCGCCTCTCCTGTTGGCAGGTAGGTGCGGATGATGGTACGGCCACTTCCTGGCAGGGTTTCGGTAATGACCTGCCCGAGGTCATTGTGGGTGTAGCTGGTGACCATGCCTCCTGCATTGACGGAGGTGGTTTGGTCGGCGTCGTTGTAGGTGTAAATGGTCTGCGTACCTACTCGGCCGTCAGTCTGTTTCCAAAGCCGCCCGTGTGGATCATACTCGTAAGACGTCGACGCGACGACTGCGCCTCCGTTGGCTTTACGTTCGCTTGTAACGGGGCGTCCGTTCTCATATTCGGTGGTGCTGGTCAAGCCATCGGGATGCGTCGTCACCTGGGTGCTATCCCCGTTGCTCTCATAGGTGGTCTGTGAGACGGTCTCAAGCCCGTGCTGGGTTACCTTCTGGTATCGACCGTTCGGGCTCGCATCAATGGTGCTGACTGTAATGTAGCCCGAATCTCCCCCTTGCTGGGTTACGGTGCGGATTAACGGCCCCGAAACGACGCTTCGAATCGTCTTTGTTCGACGATCGTCGCTGTTGATAGTACCACTTCCATCGGTATCAAGAAGAAAAGGGGTCTGTCAACAATTTTTGACATATGAGATCCATTTTGAAACGGCCTTGTTAAATGTTCCAACCTTGGTGGATTCATCTGTCTCAAGTTGAAACCGTCTTACCTGCTGACTCACATTGGCTGCGCTGTGAAGGCCCAACTTTTCCGCAATCCATTTTTGCGCCTGGTTTGTCCTCCGATGCAGCGCCCAGGCAATCGCAACGCGTTCGCGGTGGTGCTGACGCCCTTCAGATGGAAGATCCAATCTAAAATGGGCTTTTCCGACTTCGATCCATTCCTCCGCTGTTCTTCGCTCCTGCTCCTTTCCAATGGGGCTGCTCCGATAGTTTCGGTTGGAGGCGGAGTTCGTCTTGCATAACGATATCAGCTTCTCTCGAAATTCTTCATTCCCCCAATACCATCCGCGTTCCAATGTGCTCTGGCGCCCTTGGCCAGGCAAAGGGAGCGCACCCGCCTGAGAAGCCTCTTTCTCTGCCCGATCCTCCAGTCTTTCGATAAAATGCCGTCGATCTTTCGCCCGATCCTCGAAGCCAAAAAGAGCCAACCCCTCCTTAACCGCCATCCACAACTCCCGGTCTCTTTCTGCCACCGCATAGCCTTGGCTTAAACTACTCCAGGGATATTCCAATAAACCCAACCCATTTTTGCTGTTAACCAAGCCTGCGCGCACGGGATTGAGATGGATATAATCAAGGAGTGCGCATAGATATTCGCCCCCTCCTCTTCCCGAATTTTTTTCGTTCTGAACCGAAATCGCCTTGTAGCGCCCTCCGAAAAGATGACCCCATTTTCCATGCCGGCTGTTGATTCGACGGGTATAGGTGTTTTGAAACCATTTCATCCCTGCGGCCAAGTTGGCCTCCGGCGTCTCGATCGCCCAATGGTAATGATTATCCATCAATACCCAGGCATAAATCTTCCACCCTGAACGCTCCGCCGCTTCACCCATCGTCTCAATAAATCTTTCCCGGTCCTTCGCGTCCTCAAAAATAGGCTCTCTTCGGTCCCCCCTCGCCATCACATGGTAGCAGGCTCCGGGATATTCGATTCGTGGTTGTCTCGGCATCTCAATCCTACTTACTTACCGGCTGCCTTTCTGTCAATATTTGTTGACAGACCCCTTTTTTGCTTACCGGCTGCCTTTCTGTCAATATTTGTTGACAGACCCCTTTTTTGGACCCCTTTTTTGTTGACCCCTTTTTTTGTTGGAGCAACGATTCGTAATAGTAACCACCCTCCTCGACCGGCACCGCCTTGTAGCAGTCTCCAAAGAGCCGCCCCCAAAGCCGATGCCTGGTATTGAAACGCCTCGTATAGGTATTCTGCAGCCACTGCATGCCGGTCACCAAATTCGATTCCGGCGTCTCCACTAACAAATGATAATGATTGCCCATCAACACCCACGCATGAATTCGCCATCCCGTCATCCCGCACGCTTCGGCAAGCGTTCCAAGGAAAAAGCGCCGATCTTCATCGTCAAAAAAGATACTTTCCCGGCGGTTCCCCCGCGCCATTACATGGTAAAAGGCGCCAGGATACTCGATCCGAATGCTGCGTGCCATTCTCAGATCTTACTCATTCACACCTGTCAAGATATGTCGCCTGACCCCCATTTCCCAGATATGTCGCCTGACCCCCATTTCACCCATTTCATGACCCCCATTTCCAGCACCCCAGCATCCGCCCTTCTGTCAAAATTTGTCGACTGACCCCGCCCCTGCTTGGCCTCTTCAAGGCGCAATTTCTTGAAGTGCAACCTTAGTTCGCACATTGTCCGCCAGATATTGGTCATAAATCGCGTTGCCCTGGTCGGGATTATATTCAGCAAGGGTGGTTTCTTTGAGGTTATTTCCATCACGCGTATAGGCATAGATGCGAGCCACCGATCTCCCATCCCGACTAGTATCAGTTTGGATCGTCACGATGCCATGCTTGTTAAGCTGGGAGATTTGCCCGACAAACACTTGATCGGCATCGATTTTGGGGAAGCCATATCCAATACCCTTTGGATTTCCATCCTCAATACCTTCCGGTCGAGAATAGCTCCCGCCTCCAGCAGAAAAATAAACATCCCAAGATGGCACTTGTCTATCTCGAACGTCTTCCTGATAAGACTCTTTTAGGCAGAGGAACACTTCAGAATGCCCATCTCCGTCTAGGTCTGCACTCCATTTATATACGATATTCGAGGCAGCAAGCCCCAATCTATTCTTCAGATCAGATACCGGATTGAGGACATCCGCAAACACCATGCTTACGGAAAGAAAATATATGACCAATGGCATCAATTTCATAATTTTATTCAACGTGCTTATCCACAGCATGAACATATCCTGTCTTGGCGCCAGTATCTACATATCTATTATGTAGAAACTCCCAACCTCCGGCGAAGGGAGCCCAGCAACTCCTGGGTCTTGTCCTATATCCATTTACTGCAACACGGCGAATCTGTCCGCCGCCCATTCCGTTATAGTAAGTGATCACAATGGCTTCCAATCCAGAGAAGTGCTTATAGCTGGGGATGGCTCCAGAATTAGGATAGGTGGATGTTAGTCCATTATGAAGCGATTGAGCTGTAGACGCCTTTCCTTGCAGTTCCTCGATAGCACGGCGAGCGTTATCTTGCCAATTCCAAATTTGACCGCGTGTTATAAAGCCTTCTCCTCCTTGAGGAATGGCGTCATTCGGAAGCTTTGGTCCTAGGGTTACCTGGTACATCCCATATCCACCGGGACCGTTCTGGTATCGCTGGCCTTTTTTTGGACCGCTTTCATATTTGTCCCGGTCAAGGTTATATAACGGCCATGCCTTGGCGTAAGCTGCCCAACCCATATCAATTGCGGCGTCACCAATCTTGGAACTCTTGTAGTCGGTATAAAACTGGTTGTAGAATCGGACCACCCCGTTTTCCCTGACGCGGCCAAACGTCTCATGCTTCGCGATGGCATAGGCGTACCAGAATGCGCTTCCTGCCTCGCTGTTGATGAACGTCTTGGCCTTCGTTTGGTCAGGATTTTTACCGCCGATACGGAAAGTCATAAATGGCTCTATAGGTGCCACTCCTTGACTTGGAAGCCAAACATAAAGTTTAGCCGTACCACCGAAAAAGCCCCGCTGAGCAATTTCGTCTATCCAGTCCGTCGTCTCGAAAATCCGCCACTCCTGATCAGCATTCATCTCCGCAGTGTAGTCACCGTTAGCTGGGATCCTTACCGTATCCTCGAATTGCGTAAAGTCATTGACGTAATAGTCTCGGTAGCCGTTGCCCCGTTTGTATTCCACTTCCAGTTTCCACCGCGCTTTCAGCTTTGCCGGTCCTGAGAGCTTAGCCACCAAATGGGGCATTTCTGGATCGGTGCCGTTAACCGCGCCGTGTGGTTCAATCCAGGCGATTTGTCGATTACTTAAAGGGCGTTGAATATAAGCATTCTCGGATTCTCCGGGCTTCTTAGGCCCGATGTCTTCGATATAAACGTCGTCGTCGAGATCGGCGACTTTCTTGATATCCTTTAACTCAACCGGCAAGAGTAATACTTGCTCTTCCTTTTGGCTTCCATTCTTGATGGCTTCCCCAAAAATAACCCCCTGATTGTTTATATTGTACACCCAGCTAACGTTCCATCCATCACCCAAATTACCCAATGTGAACCTTTCTCCATTTCGAATAACATCAAAACTAGTGCCTGGACCAAATTCGCCAGCAATTTCACATCTATCGTTGATAGCAGATCCGAAGCCAAGCACGTCGCGCCGATTGAGTCGGTCACGCACAAGCAAAGGTTTCGATGACCACCCTGAAATGAGATCTCTAGTCCAAATAGAACATATTAAATAATTACTGATCGCAACTGGATAATCAACTGAATTGCTAATGCCCCAAAAAAATCCATCTCCGACACCGTGCAGCACTCCACCGTCCCATAGTCCGTTTCCGATAACAACCCCACCGTTATTTATAGCCCATGGCTCAAAGTTATTGGGGAGCAACACCTTGCCGCCTGCGCTCCAAACAAAGTATTTAGGATTCCCATCTCTAAAATCCGCTACAACAGCAACTCCATCATCATTTATCGCAAAAGCGGAAGTACTTCGATAACCTTCTGGATACGGCTTTTCCAATACAGTGTCGATCATTGTCGTCCCACTTGAGGCACTCCAAGTGGCTGCGGCCTGATCTACGTACCCTGGATAAGGGGAGAAATGATCTATGAGCATATGCCCAGTTACATCTCCTCTGTTATTGATCGTTTTGTGCTCATCGATGCTATCCAAGGGAACCCACACTGGAGGATTCGTATCAGCAGCGTCCCAATACCATCCCTGCTCGGTAGTCCGTACAAACTGAAAATGCTCGTTCATTTGACCGTAATAACATGTTGCATTGTCAGAATGAAGACTCGCAAGCGGTACCACCAAGTAATGGGGATTGGGCAGACGCGGAGGATAAAGATCAGGATCCCTCGGCCAACCATCGACAAGGTCTGTATAACCGTCTCCGTCGGTATCCTTAATCAGCGGATCGGTCCCAAGCTCGGCTTCTTCGGCGTCGCTCAAACCATCGCCGTCGCTGTCGATCGAGTTTGGATCAGTCCCATTGGGATTACCGAAGCCATCGCCTCCGCCGCCCGCGCTGTTTCCCCCTCCACCGCCTCCACCTCCGGGGCCGTGGCCGCCGCCGGGGCCGGTTCCGGAACCCTCCGAAATGCCGCCGCTACCGCCGCTGCCGCTGTACCCTTCGTTACCGGCGGGAGTTCCTCCCGCGCTGAACCACCCCTGTTGCGTCACCCTTAACGTGCGTGCCGCCGAAAACTGGCTTTGCCCGGTGCTCTCCACGGCCAGGGCGCTGATCGCATACGCGCCGATCCGAGACGGAGTCCAGTGGATCTGATAAAAGCCGCTGCCGATGTCAACGGCGGTGGCCTCACCGATCTTTCGAGATCCCTCGTAAAATTCAACTTTTTCGATCGTATTCCTCGTTCCGCTTGCAAGCGCGCTGGCTTGGAGAAGAATGGGCGTTTGGAAATCAAACCCGACATCATTGGCGGGCGATTCCAGGGATACCGTGGGACCATCGCCTTCCTCTCCCTCCTGGACGGTGACGACGAGCGAATCGCTTCGGGTGGAGGTGCCATCATAGGCGCTTGCGCGCAGAAGATACATGCCCGCTGCGCTGAAGGTGGCGGTGGTGGTATTTTCCTTCGGTGTCCCAAACGTAACCTCGCCGGGGCCAGAGACCTTCATCCACTGAATGCGGATGTTCTCGGGCGAGGTGTCAATGTCAGTCACTACGGCGGTAAGATTCAAGGTGCCGGAGAGGAGGACGCTCCGCCCGCCGCCGACGCTGACCAGCGGGGGATCATCAATGGGGGTGACGGTAATGGTCACGTTCGCCTCTGCTTCCCTCGCACCCTTGGTGACTTTGAACCGGAAACTGTCGCTTCCGTTGTAGTGAGCATTGGGGTAATAATTGGCCGTTTGCCCCTCAAGAACGAGGGTGCCATTTTGCGGCGGGGTCACGATGGAATAGAGCGCGGGCGTTGAGCCGCCGCCTTCCACTGGAAGGAGCAGGACGCCAAGGGTGTCTTCCTCGATGTTGAGCGTGGCGTTTTTGGCCGTGAGCGGGGATTCGCTCCGGTAAAGCTCGCCCACCTCTTCCTGGCTTAACGCCTTCCGATACAGACGCACCTCATCCAGCGCGCCTTTGAAAAAGGCATCGTTCCCTCCCCGACTAGCAAACAAAAGCGGGCTTGCCGGATCTTCTGGCGCTCCCGCGTTCAGGTGCTCCAGCGAAGGAAAAGAAAAGAGGCCTTCATCCTCTTCATCCACCGATCCTCCCGTGCCGGTTTCCTTCTCCAGGACTGCCGGGATGCCGTTCACGTAAACGCGGAGCGTTCCTCCGGCCTGGTCCACGACGGCGGCAACGTGGTGCCATTCATTGTCGTCAAAGGCTTCCACCGTACGAACCAAAACGGACTCAGCCGCGCTGTTCGCGGAAGTGCCGATGCCGAATTCCAAAGTTCCGTCCGAAGAGACGGCGAGATAATAACCGGGGGTGGAACCGGCGTTTCCTTTGCTGATGATCCGCCCGGGGAGCGCCGTTTCATCATATCGCACCCATGCGCCGAGGGTAAAACTCTCCGAGTTAAAATCGAAGGCGCGATGAGTCGGCTCCTCAATCAGTACGTGGGAGTCATTCCCTCCTTCGGAGACTGGCCCACTGAAAACGAGGTCGCCTTCCCCCGTGTATCGTTGTGACCATTGAGGATTGACCAAGATTGCATCGAACCCAAACGGGCCGCTGTCGGCAGCCAGGTTTCCGGTTGCCTCCTCAAAACGCCAGTGACCAACCAGACGATCTTCCGGCACGGTTGCGGAGTGAAGGGTGACTTCAACCGTAGGTTTGGCCTGGGCCGTGATGGCGCTAAAAACTCCGAGGGCGCTTCCCTGCCGATAAAAGACTGACGCAATGCCTTCCGCATCCGTTCGGATCGTAATCTCCCGGCCTGCATCCACGCCATTTTCGCTTAGCCGGAAAATGCCGTCGTCTTCACCTACCGAAAAGCGGACGGGAGCATTGACGAGGAGGCTGCCCCCGGAAGCATTTCGAACCTCGACCCTCAGTGGTTTCTCCAAAAGCGCCTCCGAAAGGCCAAACTGGTAATTACCGCCAACGATGGAGAGCACGGGCGAAAGCTCCGCATTACCCTGGCTATAATAATCCTTGGGGTTGCTCTTTGCTTGGAATTCCGCGAGATTGGAGAGTCCGTCCCCATCTTCGTCACCCTCTGGATCACTGCCAATCGTGCCAAAATAGTATTTTTCCCACCAGTCAGGCAGCCCATTCTGGTCGGTGTCATGAATGGCATCGATACTGGCTAAGTCGAAAGCGAAGAGATTCTTAACCTGGCCGATATTGGCCATTGCATAATCGTTTGCTGGATTCGTCGAATCGGCCCACGGGTAATCTGCCACATATCCTACCGCTTTAAGCCGGTCGTAAAACGGCTTGGCCAGTGCCTTCAATTGTCCAAGGTTGACAGCAGCGTAGTCGTTGGTTGCTCCGCCAGGAGTTTCCCAGCCATCAACCAAATCGTGCAGTTCAACCCCTGCCCCTCCGGGGAGACGGAGTTCGAACTCGGCCACCGCCGCTTTGGCAATGTTCTTAACCTGCCCCTGATTAACGGCCGCGTAATCGTTGGGGGTTGCGTCGTTGACTACTGGAGGGTTGGATGTGGACCACCAAGCAGGAGCCGCGCCGAGGACAAGTACAGACAAACTGAACAAACCTAGAAAAGAAACAAAAAGCCGTAGGCTTGCCAGGCCTTTTTCAGAGTCAGGAGAGGGTCGATGCATGATAAAAGTGAGAGATGGGAGCGAAAATCACCGGAACCAAGCGCCCCCTGGATATGGTAAGAGGAATTGTATCCTTCGCCCGTTATTGGGGAATTCGACCTGCCGTGAAGGTTCCCATCGAGAGATCTCCCTGCTCGGGAATGAGAACCAGTTGACTGCTCCCCGATGAAACGATTTTGGTCACGGTTGTCGTCCCTGAGGTGACCTCCACTGCGGTGCCCGTTACAACAACGCCTCCTGTGGCGACGATACTGCCGGTTGCGGTTGTCGTTCCTGAAAGAGTGATGCCGCTGGTTGTGCCGCTAGCCGTTACGTAGCCCGCACTGTTGGCGAGTTGGTTGGTATCAGTAGGGATTGTCGGCAAGCCGGATAACGAGGCGTAGTCGCCGCTTGTGGCTACTCCGGACAAGCCAGCGACCTGTATGGCCTGTATGGTCCCGCTCAAAGCGGTGGCTGTCCCGCTGGCTTGAGCGAATGCCGCAGTTCCGCTTGACGTAATGAAACCTGCTCCATTGGCGAGCTGATTGGTATTAGATGGGATTGTGGGCAAGCCAGTTAACGAAGTGTAATTTCCGCTGGTGGCAACGGGAGACAGACCCGTAACCTGGCTTGCGGAGACGGCTCCTGAGATCGTCAAAGCCGTTCCACTGGTGATTACGCTCTGGAGTGTATTGCTGCCCGAAAGCACAGTCCCGTCCGGGAGCCTAAGAGAGCCGGTGCCTGAAATTGCGAGAGGCCCGGTAATACTTGCTGAACCACTGACATTAATTCCGCCAGAAATCGAAGCACTCCCATCCACTTTGAGACCACCCCCTACATGAAGCTTTGCCTGAGGTGAGGCTACACCGACCCCGACGCTGTCATTGGATCCACTGGTCACGAATAAGTTGGCGTCGACGTTTCCTTTGATTCTGAAGGTGGTATTCTGAACCAGATTGCCGTTGACCGTAATGCTTCCATTCCGGTAAAATCGCATTCGCTCTTCGCCATTCGCTGACGTCTCCGACAGGTGCGTCATAATAATCACATCCGTGGGGCCTAGTTGCGTCGACGAGGCTCCACCAATAAATAATTCACTCCTATCGCTATAAATCGATGCCCCGATCACGGTAATTGCATGCTGGGAATTGTAATAGGGAGGGCACGCGATAGTGAATTTCTTGTAGGTGGCATCAGAGCGTGTATGCAAATTAAGATCCGCACCAAGAACAAGAGTTGCGGGTGCTCCCCCATAAGACACATCCAGATTGCCAGCTATATTAGCCCATGTGAACCCCATGCCAGCACCCGCGCCAATCCCGACATTTCCAGTCCGGCCATCGATGGTCATCCGCGTTACCATTGAACGGGTTGACGTTCCCGATGCCGCGGGATTGGAGGCCGTTTGAAGTAAAATTGATCCCCCCCACCCAGCACCATTAGCCGCTCCGCTGGATAGGATCAAACTACCTCCACTCCTATCCGCTACGCCTGCCGCACCATCCCCCGCCTTAATGGTCAAGCCTTGTCCGTTCCATGAAGGATTCTGAGCAACACCAAAAGTGTGCGAGGACGTGCCGGAAAGTAAAGCGCCAGGTCTCAAATATCGGGCATCGCCGAGCCCCGCAGTCAGGATGCTGCTGGTCGAAGCCAGCGTTTGATTGGGCATCTGATTGTTCGAGCCAAGGAAATTTACGGAAGTACCAAAGCTGCTGCTCCCGATGGGATCGAGAATGATACTTTCGGAATTGGCGGGACTGGCGCCGAACAAAATCAAACGGTGCGTGGCATCAATTTTGAACGCATTCGACCAACCTCCGCCGCTGGCCTGATGCTGAAACAGCCATTGCGCTGAAGACCGGGACGCCTGCAATAAAATACTTCCTGTCGTCCCATCGTCATATAAAAGCCCAAACCCAGGCATAGCGGAATTGTCATCCCATGCGCCAAGAGTAAGGGAATCGCCATGGATGTCGACATTTCCAGTTACATCAAGGTTTCCTACGACATCCAGGTCATCGCCATGTAGACCGGGTGAAATCGATAGAGCCACCGTCGCTATTACCGCACCAAGATAAGATTTCTTCTTTGAAGGCTTCATATTCTGTAAAATGGGTGGACCGAATGCTTCGGTCGGGGGATCCTGATCATTTCCTTACTCCAATTGCCGAGCTTGCCCTACCAGTCAGTCCATCTGGCGTTTCTGAAGCTTGTTGATTCCCTTGATTCCGTGAACATTAAATAACACCTTGGTTTGAAACTGAATCATCAGTCAAGCGTAAAATATTTGGCACCTTCCGTTAAACATAGCGCAATCATAAACTAAAAATCGGCTCGAATGGTGAGAATGGATCAGTCAACAATTCTTGACCAGTTCCACCCATTTTGATCTCCCTCCGCATTCGCCACTCTCGCTGGATTGCCGATTTCGTTCGGAAATCGCCCTATCTGCTGATTCACATTGACAGCTCTATGGAGGCAAAGTTTTGCGGCAGATTTGTTTCCCTATTCAGCATCCAAGCAATCGCCACTCGCTCAGCGTGGCGCTCTCCCCTTGTGACGGAAATTTGATTCGAAAATGGTAATGGCTATCCATCAACACCCATGCATAGATCCTCCGGCCGAAGCGTTCCGCCGCTCCACCCAAGCTTTTCCAAAATCGTCCCGGTCTTTACGTCTTCGAAAATCGGCTCCCTTCGATCTCTCCTCGCATGACGTGATAGCGCGCTCCGGGATGCTCGATTCTGGTTGACGTGGCATCCCTATCAACTACACCCAGAAGCCGCTTTTCTGTCGAGATTTGTTGACTGACCCCATCCCTTCTCCAAGGAGCAGAGCTACGGAGGGGAGAGTGACCGACGATCATCCCCACACGCAGGATCTGTTATTATAAGTAATTCTATTCCAAATTGCGGCTGCCCGGTTTTGGATTGAGATAAGACGAAACGTAGACCCACGACATCCCTGGTGTATTGCGCACTGTGATGCGACCATATCCTTTGGGCGTCTTTACGAAGAAGGCAGCGCCATTGTCGCCGGACCACGTTGGTGGCTTCGGCGTTTTATCCGTCACTTCCACAACTGGGGAGTAGCCGCTCTCAGGTGCCTCAAAAGGAAACTCTTCGGTTGAGATCACCAATCCGCCACCCGGCACGCTGACCCTGGCGGCCCAACCGCCCGGTCCGTTGCCAATGTTAGGCAAGCGCTCGACCAAGACGGCCGCGTCGCCCGGACCAATGGAAAAAGCCTTCTTCTGACCTGGGGCGAGTTCGGCCTCTTGATTGAGATGAGCAATCAGTGCTTCCGTTTCGCGGTTTTTCCGGAGCACAAAGATCACCGGATGTGCTTTGTCCGGAATGTGATAGTTCGGATCAGCAAACATAGCATATTCAAAGCTAAATTGATTTTTCGAAAAATAAGGTTTATAGCCCTCCTTTCTTACAGCTATGAGCAAGCCTTTGCCTGTAGCTCCTTCAAGAGAGAAGAATCCATTTGCATTACTCTCCAAGTCCCGCTTGCTAGTTCCATTGCTGCTTAGATCGGTCCATGTGCATTGCATCTTTGCACCTGAAACCGGCGATCCTTTATCGTCTACAACTCGGCCGTAGAACGAAATTGGCATCTTATATTCAAAAAACCTGTCTTTCTCGCTCATCTCTCGCCACCATGCCCATTTCTCAATATCACTCGATTTGCGCTGAGGGGCCTTTTCCGAATTCACTGAGACGGACGGTAGTCGCTTGCCTGGTTGGGCGAATCGATCCATGGGTAATCGTCGCTGTAGCCGATGTCGATGAGACGGGCGTAGAATGGCGTCGCGACGGCTTTGAGTTGGCCGAGGTTGATGGCTGCATAGTCGTTGGTGGCAGCCGTGCCAGTGAGTTGTGGGGTGGCCCAGCCATCTACAAGGGCATGCAGCACATCGCCGGCACCGCCCGGAAGATTGGCGTCAAATTCCGCCACCGCTGCCTTGGCAATATTTTTGACCTGCCCTTGGTTTACGGCGGCGTAATCGTTCGGAGTGGCGTTAGGAGCGATGACCGGCGGCTGGGAGTTAGACCACCAGCCCGGGGCCGAGGCAAAAACGATCAACGGCAGAATGAGAAGCCCCGAGACAGCAGCAAGTAGCCTCAGATTTACCGCCCCTTCGGAATGGTTGGATGGATCAGATGATGATGGGCGAGAGCGACAATCATGGTCAGGGGGAAGGGACTGCTCCTTCTTGGGGAGGGTGAGACAGGGGAATAGACCGCTCTCGACTATGGCGTCGACTCGTTGGTGAACTCGCCCATTGACAGGTCGCCCTGCGGCAAGATGCGGATTGCGCCCGCGAAACGGGATTGTCCGGTTCCCGTTGACACAATCACCCCCGAGGTTGTGATGTCGCTTCCTGCGGTCACCTTGCCAGCGGCTTCGACATCCCCAGCGGCGTTTACGGTCATGGCGTTGGCGCGTTCACTCGTGGATGTACCATTGCCGACAATGAACAGGGCATCGGACGGTTCAGGATCGTCTCCCGTGCCGGATGTGAGGACGTTGTATCTTCCAACCACGAGTTGGTTTGCGCCCGCGGCAGTGGTGCCGCGACCGAACGCGCCAGAGGCTTCACCGGAAGCTGTCGTGTCGGAACCCGCCGCGAAAGCATGATTTCCGGTGGCTGTTACGCTGTTACCCAATGCGGCAGAATTTGTGCCGCTGGCACTGGCGGAGCTCCCCACAGCGATGGAGCTTTCGCTGGCTGAAGCGCCGGTTCCCACGGAAATGAAGGTGGAGGCTTGCCCCAGCGCCACACCGTTCACCAAAATCTGGCCAAGCTCGGGATCCAGAACGATCACCGGAGCGGACGGTGTGCTCGGGCTAAAGAGAACGAGCCGATGATCCTCATCAAGCACCATCGTCGGAATAGCGGCGGTTTGGGTTTCATTCTGGTGCTCCCAAACCCACTCATGAGAAGAACGGTTGGCTGTGAACTTCAATAGCGATGGTGTCGCCGGGGTGTTCTCGACAGCCTCTGCGGCATCCGTGTAGGCAATTGCGATGGCCGATTGGGTATTACCTTGCTCATCTCTCGTAAAGGAACCGAGAGTTAGGTTGCCTGCCGCCATAACATCCCCGGCTGCGTTAACAGTGAATGCGTTACTGCGCTTTTCTTGCGAGGTGCCGGTTTCATACCAGCCATTTCCAATAATAAATAGAGCATCGGAAAGCGCAGGCCTAAATGGCGACACATCTTCATTGCTGCTAGGAAGCCGGATGTTCATACTTCCTATGACAAGCTGATAGGCTCCCGCAACAGTGCGGTATCCCATAGCGATAGAGGAATAACCCGAGGCGTACGTCTCCGTCCCCATAGCGATAGAGGAATAGCCCGAGGCGTACGTCCATGATCCCATTGCGGTAGAGGAATCGCCCGAGGCGGTCGTAATCTCCCCCATAGCGGTGGAGAAATCTCCCGAAGCACTTGGCCCATAACCCATAGCGGTGGAAAAATCGCCAGAAGCGGTCGTAAATCCCCCCATAGCAATGGCGCTCGTGCCCGAAGCGATCGTACTGTCCCCCATAGCGATAGAGCCCATGTCCGAAGCGGTCGTCCCTCTCCCCATTGAGGTCGAATAATCGCCCGATGCGGTTGTCCCCACCCCCATAGCGGTGGAGTCCGCGCCCGAAGCGATGGTCGCATTCCCCATTGCGATGGAGATATTGCCTGAAGCTCTCGCTCCCACTCCTATAGCGGCGGAGCCATTGCCCGAAGCTACCGTCCCCGCTCCCATAGCGGTGGAATAACTGCCCGAAGCGGTCGTCTCCACCCCCATAGCGGTGGAGTTCGTGCCCGAAGCGATCGTGGATTGCCCCATGGCGGTGGAGGCTTCCCCCGAAGCCCATGTACCATATCCCATTGCCGTAGAGGAATCGCCCGAAGCTCTGGTGCTGTCCCCCATTGCGGTGGAATATCTGCCCGAAGCGGTCGACCTACTCATAGCGGTGGAATATTCGCCCGAAGCGGTCGAACCCCGCCCCATAGCGGTGGAATATTCGCCCGAAGCGGTCGTGTACTCTCCCATAGCGGTGGAGTATTCGCCCGAAGCGGTCGTCTCTCCCCCCATAGCGATGGAGCCAAGGCCGGAAGCGGTCGGTCCCCATCCCGCCGCAAATGACTGCCAACCAGTGGCGGCAGCATCCCAACCAAGAGCCGCAATGGCCCACTCCCCAGCCGAAGCTCCCGCGCCGACTGTCAGCGAACTGAACCCGCCGCCTTCGGTAATCGGGACTCCATTGATTTCTATTTGGCCAAGCTCCGGATCAAGCACAATGGCAGGCGTCGATGAATCACTCGGAGAAAAAAGACTCAGTCGATGATCCGCATCGAGTTTCATCGTCAGCACGGTGCCAGTCTGGGTTTCATTTTGATGATCCCAAACCCATTCATGCGAAGGGCGGTTTGCCGTGAATCTCAATAATGACGGCTCGGGGGGATTCGTGGTAACGGCATCTGTATAGGTCAGAATCACGCCGGGCTGAGCGTTGTCGTTGGTAAAAGAGCCCAATGTAAAGGTCGTGCCACGGATATCGGCATTTCCGCCAATATCGAGGTTACCGGTGGCAACGAGGTCGGCGGCCCGGGAGCCCGTTACTGAGATTCCCGTCAGCATGGTCGCTGCCAGAAGCAATAAGCGAGGCCCTTCAAATGGATGTCGTTGCATCCGTGGATCGAGCGTAAAGCGGGAGGGTTTCCGAGGCTGTTGTCTTTGCCGCATATTGAACCTTTCGATAGGATTGAAAAAACCGCTGAAATCAGTCCGCATTCGTACTTTGCCGTATTTTATCGGTCGCCATTTCCGTAATTCCCTGACCTAGCGTCGCATTCTTCACCGATTAAACAGGTCCCCGTCAAGGATCAAACACTGAATCATATTCCGTCTAAATACGAATATCGGACATCGGTAATCGCGTTTTTAGACAGGAGTGGGATCTCCAAGTCGCCGATGAAACCGAGCAGCAGGGTCCGCGTCTTTTCCCCTCGAAAAACTGAACAGCTCCAATGAGGGTTCTTCACTCAACCGTAGGAGCTCCAAATCGGATAAACATTTATCCCCTCACCGGTGCCGAAACCATTGATTCCTGGGGAAACGACAGGTTTCCGGATAATATTCGCGGATTTGCTTGCGGCCCCGTTCAAGTCGGGCATAGTAGCCCCATTCAGCGGGGTTCGAACCGCTGGGCGTCAGGTTTTATCGGGGTGTAGCTTAGCTTGGTAGAGCGCCTGGTTTGGGACCAGGAGGTCGTAGGTTCGAATCCTATCGCCCCGATTTTTCTCCAGCCGGCAGGGTGCCGGTCCGCATCGTCGCTCTTGATTTCCAAGGGCCACACCACGGCTTCGCACTCCCCACCTCTTCAAAATAGGCTGTCCAATGCCCCGGGACGCGGTAGAAACGCCGTATGAAAGTGAAACTCGCCGTTGGATTGGTGACCATGCTGGGACTGGCAGTAGGAGCAAACGCTCAGGAAAGTACCGGAACTCAGAAAGACGCGAAGGAGGTGCTAACGGTCCCCGCCACAAAGGAAGGAGTCAATGCCAGGGAACTGGAAGTGCTCAAAAAGCACTACAAGTGGAAAAAGAGCGATGAGTTTCCAAAAGGATACACGCTGGAGGAACTCTACAAGATCATGGACGACTCCACCGACAACACGCTGGAATTGGAGGACTACGACTGGCAGGTACGCAAACTCGTGGTGGCACTGATGGTCGTGGGTGATAAGGCCTTTGCGAAAGAACTCGATGGACGTGCCGTCCCGGTGCAAAAGGAAGCCATCACGATGCTCGCCCCGCTTTGGGAGAAGTATAAGCTCCACTACCCTGAGGTAGAACAGCTCGCAGCCGCCATAAAGCAGCTCCCGGAGGCCAAATCATAAAAATCATCAGTGGGGGGAACCATCATCCAGGCTCCTCTAGTATTGAGAGACTCAGGGCAACGGTTGGGGCAGAAAGGGCTCGCGGGCAATCCGTTTCAACTCCAGACTCCGATCTTATAGAGGGCTCAGCGGCATAAAAAAAATTTGTCGGCGGAAAAACCCGGAATTGCCCCCCGGAATGAATCGCGTAGCCTCCCTGAATGACCCGCCCCTCCCACTACTCCGGAATGCGCCCCTGGCATGGGATTGCGAGGGTCGCCGCGTTGGCGGGATGGTGCGCTCTCGGTCTGGCTTCCGCATCGGCAGCCACCGATTCCCGCATCGTAGAGCGCTACCGGCAGATGCTTGCCGGTAATCCTGTCGAAGGGACCGCGCTCGAACGTCTCTGGAAAATCGCCTCTGAGGAAGGGTTCACCGATCAACTCCTTGAGGATTACCGGAAACTTGCCGAACAGGGCGATTTCACCGGGCAGATGGTTTCGGGGCTTTTGCTCCACCGCGCAGGCCGGGAGGAGGAATCGATCGCCGCCTTGCGGGACGCGGCAAAAACGGACCCGAAAAGCCCGTTGCCACATCTGGCGCTGGCGCGCGCATTGCCGCTTGCGGAAAAGGCGGCGGAACTGGAGCAGGCTGCGGCGCTCTTCCCCCCCTCCGCGCCGGTGCTTCCCGATCTCTTGCAAGAAACCGGGGATGCATGGATGGCCGCGGGGCAGCCCGAGAAGGCGGCGACAGCCTGGGAGAAGATGACCGCCCTGAATCCCGGTAACCTCGACCTGCGCCAGCGGCTTGCCACGCTTTACAGCGAAAGCGGGATGACGGAACGGGCCGCCGCGCACTACGCCTATCTCGAGGCGCACGGCGACCCAGCAACGCGCGCCAATGCCCTCCGTTCTCTGGCCGGAATTCGCCAGGCCGAGGGCAAGGCCGACGAAGCGCTTGATGTCCTTGAGAAAGCAATCGCCTTGACTTCGGCGAACAACTGGATGCGTGCGGACCTCATCACGCAGATGATCCGCTTCAGCCAACAGAGCAATCGGACCGCGGAACTCGAGGCCCGCTGGAAGAAAGCGGCAGAGGCCGCCCCTCGCGCTCCGGGCTCCTGGCTGCAATTGGCGGAGCTTTATGCCCGGGAGGGCAAACCCGGCGATGAGCGCACCGCCTTGGAGAAAGTCGTCGAGCTCCTTCCCTCAGATTTCGCCGTAAAGGCCCGTCTCGCCCGGCTGTTGGTTAAACTCGACGACCTGCCCGCCGCCGCCGCGATGTTCGACGCCGTCATGGCGGCGGACCCGGGAAGCGGAAAGAACGCGGATCTCGTCTTCGATCGGGCGGAACTCGATGTTCGCCTGAACAACCCCGACGAAGCCCGGCGACGCATCGAGACGCTAACGGCGATTTCCGGGGGCGACGAAGCGCAAGCCGCACGGGCGCTCGCGTTTTTCCAGCAACACCGGATGTTCGATGCGCTGGAGGCCGTGCTCCGCAAGCCGAACGCCGACCCTGCGGCGCTTGCCGAATTCCTTCTTCGCGCTCAACGTCCCGAGGAAGCACGCGAGGCCCTGAAGCGCCTGATAAAAGCGGACGATCCACCCAAGACAAAAGCGGCGCAACATCAGCGAGCCAGCGAGCTTCTTAAACAAGCGGGCGAAATCGGCGCGGCCATCGAAGAACTGCGCGCGGCGGCGGCGCTGGAGCCTGACTCCCGCGCGCTCCATCTTGCGTTGGGAGATCTCTGCCTCGGCGCAGCCGCCACCGAGTCTGCCGCCAATGCCCGCGCCTACGCGGTGGAAGCCTTCTCCCGGGCCTTCACCCTCAGCCGGACCGATGCGGAGGAAGCCGAGGCGGATCAACGACTTTTCCGTGCCATCGAAGGAGGCGCCCAGCCGTTTGCAAAACCTTCTTCACCCGCAAAGGAGCCTCCCTCTCTGAAAACGGCAGCCAGCCGCGCCGCCACCGCCCTTCTCACCGCCCCCGGCACGCCGCCTTCCGGTCATCCGTCGCCCTCGCCTTCCTCCGACGCGGCGTTGAGGGAGTTCATCGCCACCCTCCAGGCCAAAACACGGACAGCGGAGGGCGCGAACGATGCCAAGGCGTGGTTGCGGCTGGCTCGCTGGCACTTCTGGAAACGCGATCTGGAGCTGGCTCGCGCCGCCGTCACCCGGGCCATCGCGCTCGATCCAAAGACGATCCCCGCGCGGGAACTCGCGGTTGCGCTGGCGATGGCCTCCAATGATCGCAAATCCGCCGCCACGTACCTTGAACAACTTGCCGAGCTCAGCAAACTCAATGGCGGGCACCCGGAGCCGTGGCTCAAACAACTCGCGCAGCTTAAGCTCCAAATGGGGCAGCCCGAGGAGTCGTTGGAGATTCTCCAGGGACTGGCCGCCTCCGGCGACTCCGCCGCGCTGGCGGATCTCGCGCAAGGCCAGCAGCAAGCCGACCGCTGGTACGACGCCCTCGCCACCTGGGAAAGTCTCTACGCCTCGGCAAAACATGCGCGACGATACGATTTTTTGCAGCCACTCGTCAGGGTGATGCAACGGCTGAACATGCATGCCCGCGTGGCGGATCTCCTGTGGAGCGCCTACCAGGAGCAGACCGACGAGTCGGTTCGTTCCGCGATTCTGCATGATCTCATCGCCCAATGCCAAAGCCGCCAAACGATGTCATGGCTTCTGGAAAAACTTCGGGCGGGCGCGGAGAAACCCGGGAGCAGTTCCTTCGACACCAACGCGCTGGCTCTCGCACTCAAAGCTGACGGACAAATGGACGAGGCTTACCGGCAGCTCCAGAATGCTTCGCTCGGCGCGCCCGACCGTGCCGTCGCGGAAGAATCGCTGACCAAGGAAGCAGAAACGCTGCGTGATTTTGCCGAAGCCGCCCGGCATCAGAAGCTTCGGCTCACCTTCCTCCCCTCTCCCTCGGCGACAGATTGGGAAAGGCTGGCGTACCTTCAAGAGGCCGCCCTCGACTATGCCGGGGCAGACGAGACCCGCGATGGGATTGTCCGACGTTTCCCCCGCGATTCCGAGGCGCTTCTTCTTTGTGCCCGGTATTTTGAAAAATGGGGAAACACCTCACGCGCCCGCGAGATCTTGCGCGCGGTACGGGCGTTTGACCCCGGCAATGTTCCGGCGGCTGCGGGACTGGTAAGGCTGGCGACCGGAAGCGAAGATCAAAGCGAAAACCGGGAAGCGGCCGAGGCCGTCCTGAATCACGCCAGAAGCCTGCAGACGGAGGAATCGCTCCTGCTTCCCCCGGCGCAGCCGCCGCTGGGCAACCGGCTGCGCGCCCATTTTTCCACTTTCGGCACCCCGTCGCCGAGCCCTGCGCCCTCGGCATCCGTCACCCTCTTCAACGAACGGGCGCACGGCGCGACGGAGCGCGAATGGCGACTGGAGGCCATTCGTCTTCTCGCCCTGGAAGCAAGGCAGGACGAAACGGAGCGCGAACGGTGGATCGCCCGGTGGCAGACACGTCGAAGCGCGGAGCCTCTCCCTTCCGAAAGACTCTGGGCTCTTCATTACGCGGGGGCGGAAAAAGAGGACTTTCCCCGCCTCATTGAGCTGGCCGAGCAGCCGCAGGCGGGCGCGGCTCGGCGTGGGGCGTTGCTGTGGAGCGGACTCCAGAGCGCCAACTGGGCCGATCTCGCCGCGTGGCTCTGGAGCCCGGGACGCAACGCCGACGACTTCGAGATCTTCCGCACGCTGCTTGGCGAATGGTGCATGCTGGACGCCCCTCTCGACATCGAGACCCTTTTTGACAAAGCGCCGCTCTCGCAAGTCTGGCTCTGCGCGGAAACGCTGGCCACCCACGGGCGGCTTCGCGAGGCCGCCGAGGTGGGTAACCGAGTCTTCAAAGAACTTCCCTCGCCGGTCACCCAACTCGGAAGCCGTGCCGGGCTGGCCCTCGCCCAATGGCATTTAGTTTTGGGAAATCTGGCGGAGGCGGAGCCATTGCTGCGTAGCGTGGCGGCGGAACCCGCCGACTCGCTCGACGCCCCCACCTATGCCGCGCAACGCGCACTCTGCCTTTTGTTGCCCCATTTCGAACGCAAGGCCTGGGCCGAGCAGACCCTCGTGGCGGCAGCGGAGCAGAACGGGCGCTTTGCCTCCCCGGTCCATGCCACCCTGACCGCCGCTCTCGTGCAGACGCTCTCCGGAGCGAATGAGGCATCGCGCCAAGCTCTGGAAAAACTGGTAACCCTCCGACCGGGATCGGTAAGCGACGCCCCTGCCACGGAGCGGGTCTGGAATTTCCTGCTCATTGCGGGAATTCAATTTCAAACGTGGCAGCTCAATGAAGCGGCCATCCTTCTTTGGGAGCGTGCTTTGAGGGATGAAGCCTCCATCCAGCTGCAGGGCGAACGAGTGACCGCTTTTGCCAGCGAGATCAGGATGCGGCTGGCTGCTATCAAGCTGCTTGCGGCCGACGGCCGCGAAGCGAGGCGACAACTCGACGCCCTGGCAACCCAGGTTTCCGTCACCCCGCTCAACCAGCTTGTTTCGTTGCTTGAAAGCGGCGGCTTCAAGGTGGCGGCGGCACGGGTGCTCGAAACTATCGCCGAAATGGAACCGCTCACCCCCATCCATCGCCTGTTGAGCGCTTACATCGCGGCGGATGAAACTGCCGAGGCCGAGGCGCTCGTGGAGCGCTGGGCCGCCCACCCGGAGAGAGACCCGAACTCGGCCCCCGCCGCGCTCGAATTCATGGCTGCCAGGGATCTCCCGCGTGCCGCCCGGCTTGCCGCCGCGCTGGTTGAAAAATCCCCCGGCGATCCGCGCTTGCTGGAGGCGCTGGCCAGATTCCAGGCAAAGCAAAAACAATGGAAGGAAGCCGAGGGGAGCTATGCCCGACTGGTGACCATGCAGAGGAATAACCCAGCCTATCTTCTCAATCTTGCCGACGTCCTCGCCGCTCAGGGACCGGATCGTCACAAGGAAGCTCTTAAATTCCTGGAAATCGCCTCTCCACGCAGTCCCGAGGCAGCCACAAAAAGAGCAACCTTGCTGATTGAATCCGGGGCTTATGCCCAGGCGCGAATCATCGCCTCGGACCTGGTGCGTGGGGAAGACGCCACTCGTGCCAGACAACTGGCGGACGCCTTTTCAAAACACGGCCGCAGGAATGACGGGCTGGCGCTCCTGGCATCCGGCGTGGAGAATGCGGCGGAAGCGAGAAAGCCTCGCGCTGCCTTCAACTATCAGCGGGAACTGGTCCTGTTGGCCGGGAGCGATCAATCCGCCCCGTCGACAAACACTGCACGCGGCCTGCGCCGGCTTCGGGAGCTGGCGATGGGCTGGCCCGAGCTTCTCTCAGCCTACTTTGAGCTGACCGCCGACTCCCGATGGCAATCGTCCGGCCAGAGAATGGACGAGCTCCTGGAAGTGTGGGATGACGGAAAGGGCTCCCCCGTGGCAGGGGCATGGCTCGTCTCCGCGCTGCTCGATACCCCGGACAAGGAGGCTCCCGCCGCCGCGCTCTCCCTATTGCTCGAGCGGCGCGACGTTCAGGAACCGTTATTGACTTGGCTCGATGAGCGATGCAAGCGGAGCAACCGACATGATCTTTCCCTGAAGATCAGCGGCGTCCTTCTCAGCCGCTCTCCCGAGAACGCCGACCACGCCATCCGTCGCGCCCTCAGCCTTCATGCGCTGAGCCGCGATCCGGAGGCCTCGGCCATTCTGGAACGTACCGCCCTCCGATTGGTTTTCACCACCGACTTCACGGTAGGCGGGCGTCTCGCCCTGACCGCGCAGGAAATTGGCGACCCGGTACTCGCTCGCGATCTTTTCGAGCAAGCCGTCGCCGCGGATCCCGCCGCGCAGCAAACCCCGGTTTTCCTCGGCTACGCGCGCCTGTTGCTGGCAGACGGCGATTTTCCCGCCGCCAAACGGGTGCTCGGGCAGGCCTTCCGCAATCCGGGGAACAAGGATGCGCGGGCGATCGTCGAATACCTTCGCCGCTCGGGACGAGACTCCACAGAACGCGTTCCCGCCGAACTGCGTGATCTTGAACTTCGCCCCGCCGTTGCCACCGAAGTCGAACGGCTTCTTGGGGAGCGTTGACTTCAAAAGCGTAAGTCCGGCTGATCGGACGATTCCAAGCCTGTATGTCTATTCAAGATCGTGCGGCTGGGGCTGTAATGGGAGCGTTGATCGGCGATGCTTTGGGCGTCGGCCCTCACTGGTATTACGACCTCGATCAAATGAGGCGCGATTACGGAGATTGGGTCACCGGTTACACCGCTCCCAAATCGCATCGCTATCACGCCGGGCTCCAGGCGGGCCAGCTTTCCCAAGCCGGGATCATCCTGACCCTGCTCCTGCGCTCCGTTGTGGAAAAGGAAGGGTACGACGAAGCCGACTTTTGCCATCGCCTGGACGAGGACCTTTTTCCGCAACTCGATGGCACCCCAATGAACGGGCCGGGCGGCTACACAAGCCAGTCGATCCGCGAGGCGTGGCGCAGGCGCGTTATGGAGGGAAAATCATGGCGGGAAACCGGCGGTCACGCCGACACCACGGAGGCAGCCGAACGCGCGCTGGTGCTGGCGGCGCTCTACGCAAAAACTCCGGCGAAAGTCGCGCAGACCGTCAGTTCGAATTGTATTCTCACGCAGGCCGATGAAGCGATCGTCGCCATGACGACCGCCTATTGTTGCGTGCTGGCCCTGCTGGTCAGCGGAGAGAAGCTCGATCCGGCGCTATCCGACAAACTAATGGCCTTGGTAAAAAGAGGAGAACTCCCCTTTTACGCGGTGACAAGCGGCGATCGCCAGCCTCCTGGACAAGGCGCCTCCACCCCGCCCCAAGCCGGGCACTTTTCCTCTCCCGACGCGTTGCTTACCCCCTCCTACATGGCGGAAGCGACACTCGACCCCGGCGTCAGGATTGAGCCTGCCTGGAAGGTCTCCATCGTTTACGGCATGCCGTGTGCGATTTATCACCAGCTTCCGGCCGCCTACTATCTGGCAGCGCGTTTTCCCAATGACTTCGAGTCGGCAGTGCTGCACGCCCTCAACGGTGGCGGGCAGAACCAGGCCCGCTCCATCCTTACCGGCGCGCTTGTCGGAGCGCAGGTGGGCTTTTCCGGGATTCCCCGGCGCTTTCTCGACGGGCTGGAGAACGCCTCCGAGCTGACGGACCTCGCAAACCGGCTGGGAGCCGTGGCGGCGCGACAGTAACGGGAGCCTGTTCAATGGAGCGGACAATGCACACCGAGATTACCTGGCAGGAAATCACCTTGCGGCTGGTCCTGACGCTGATCGCGAGCGGGATTATCGGCGCCAATCGGGGTGAACATGGCCGTCCTGCCGGATTGCGCACCACTGAACTTGTGGGGCTGACCGCGTCAGCCAGCCTCATTCTGGCGAACCTGTTGCTGGGGACGGTCGGAAAGGCTCCCGATTCCTTCGTGATCATGGATGTGATGCGTCTTCCGTTGGGCGTTTTGACGGGGGTCGGCTTTATCGGAGCCGGAGCGATCCTTCACAAGGGAAACCTGGTCCTGGGGGTCACGACGGCAGCCACGCTCTGGTTTTCCACGCTCATGGGCTTCTGCTTCGGCGCGGGCGAAATCGGACTGGGCTTGGGCCTGCTGGCTTTGGGCGTTTTCGTGCTTTGGGGGTTGGAATGGTTTGAGACCTGTTTAAGACAACAGAAGCGGGCAACCTTGACGATTCTGGTCTCCCCGGAAGGGCCCTCATCGAACAAAATTGCCGAGGCCATGGATTCCGACGGCTACCAGATCGCGCTCCTCGCCATTAGATACTCCGAGGAGGGAAAGGAATTGCAGTATGAAGTCTTTTGGAGCGCCCGCCCTCGTGAAACAACACCCCCGGACTATCTCGCGGAGCTCGCCGATTCTCCCGGAGTCAAAAAGGTCTCCTGGGTGCCTATGGTGAAAACGTAGGCAAGGTAGCCCGCTCTCGCCGAGAGCGCGGGATCGATGAGGAGTCGCATTGGGTGCCCCCCGCAGGACGGCTGCCGGCGTTGGAATACAGCCCTAATAAAGCCGTGGAGCCGATACCCGCGCTCGACGGCGCGAGCGTGCTACCGGTGCTACAACGCCGATACAAAACGCAGCCTGAATGATCCAAAGATTGTCCAAAGTTTCCTGCATCCCATTCTTCCTAGCCTCTTCAAGAGTGATTTCGGCGAACGAAAATGTCGACAGGGCAGTTGATAGCAAGATGATAGAGAAGATTCGCATCTTTCTGTAGCGAATGACCGAATTATCCTGAAATCATGAAAAAGGTCAATCGTTCCAGCCCCACATTAAAAACCTCACAAACCAGAAAACCATCACAGCCACTCCTATCGTTACCGCAAAGGGCAGCCATGAAATCCCATAGTATAGCGCGAGCGCAGTCCTGATGGCTTTCATCTCGAATGACCTTTGTGGGAAACGCCCTTCCGTCAACATCAGACCCCGCCCCGTTCCGCCACCTTCTGCAACACCTTCTGGAGCCTGAGAATTCCGGCGCCGTCCTTCACCTTCCTGCCGTCGGGACCGGTGACATAGAAGCTGTCGACGGCGGCCCCCTTCTCGGTCGCGATGCGGGAGAGGGCGATGTTCAACCCGGCTTCTCCCAAGGCTTTCAGCAAATGATAGAGAAGGCCGAGCCGGTCGGGCGTCTGGATGTCGATGAGCGTGTAGACGGGGTGCGCATCGTTGTCGATGGAGATGCGCGTGGGGAACTCCAACCCCTGCACCAGATGCGAGGGGCGGCGATCCTTGGCCTTGCTCAACACGGGGGCAAAATCGAAGTCATCCCCTGCGAGCGCTTCCGACAAGATCTTTTCTACCAGGGCGATGTCCGCCGCATCGGTCACCGCCTGGAAATCGGTATCGCAAACCCGGAAGATATCGAGCACGAGGCTGTCACCCCGTGTGAAGATATCGGCGCTCAGGATATTGAGCTGCGCGGCGGCGAGCGAACCGGCGATCTTCGCCAGCAGGTGCTTGCGATCCCAGGTGCAAACCCAGAGTTCGCTATGCCCTCGCTCGGGATGCGCGATCCATTTGACGGCAGGGGCAAGCCCCAGGCCGTCACTGGCCACCCGCTTTTCGAAGAACCTCCGGAACAACCGGATGTGTGAGGAAATCGCATTGGCGTCGAAAGCCTGAAAGTAGGTATTCGGCATGTAGAGGAAGTGCGCCTCCACCTCCTCCGCAAAGTCCGCAGGGAGTTTCTTGCCCACCGTCATGCGCATCCCCTCGCGCTCGAACGCGCGCTGGCGGAAGAACGAATCGCTGTCGGTGAAGAAATGCGTCGTATTAAGATAAAGCTGCCAGACCAGTGATTCCTTCCAGTCAGACCAGGTGTCGTCCCCGATCCCCATCCCGTCGGCCAGCGTCAACAACATGAGCGCGTCGAGATTCTTCTGGGTACGCACCACGCCCGCGAACTCCGAAATCGTCGCGGGATCCTCCAGATTACGGCGCTGGGCCGTGCTGGAGAGAAGCAGATGGTTATCGACCAGAAAGATAAGGGTCTTGCGTTGCTCGGGGCGCAGTTGGAGCCGCGCCGCCACCCGGTTGGCAAAAGTCGCGCTCGCCTCGGCATGATAGCGGGCGTTGGAAGCCTTGCCGGTGTCGTGAAGAATCAAGGCCAGATAAAGCACGAACGGATCTTCCAGCTTCAGGAAAAGATCGCGATAGCCGTGCAGACGCGCCACTTCGGTGTCGATGATGCTGTCTAGCTTTTCAATGCAAACCAGCGTGTGCTCGTCTGCCGTGTAGCGATGGAAAAACTCATGCTGCACCAGGCAGGTCAATGCGCCGAATTCCGGGATATAACGCCCGAGGAAATCGTTTTCGTGCATCATCCTGAGAATACGCCCCACCTCCCCCTTGCGGCTCAGAATGGCGGCAAAAGTCTCCCGGGCGGAGCGGGCGTAACAGTAAGTCCGGTCCACCATTGGGAGCCGTCGCCGTACCAGCGTCTGCAATTCCGGCGCAAAATCGAGCTGCCGCTGCTGGGCGTGCTGGAAGGCGCGCATCATGCGGGACGGGTCTTCCTTGAAGATATCGCGGGACTCGGGGAAGAGAAGATTCTGCGCGATGTAAAACCCGTCGAAGTGTTCCTTCTTCTTTTTGCGCATCAGGAACCGCATCAGGCCGAAGCGGGCGGACTCCTCCTCGCTCACGCATAGCTTCGCGGCGAGCGTCTGGGTGATCTGGAAGATCACCCGGGCATGCTGATAGTAATCCCGCATGAACGCCTCGATCCGCCGTAGCGGGTTCTTCTGCGGATAGCCCAGCTTGGTGGCGACCTGGAGCTGGTAAACAAGGCTGAGCGTGTCGGTGCCCCGCTTGTTCAGGTAGTGCAACTCCGTGCGGACGCGAAGCAGAAAATCGTAGGCGCGATCGAGCTTCCTCCGTTCGCTTTCCGGTAATAGCTTGAGCTCCACAAGTTTGCTGGTGGAAGCGACGCGTTTTTTGAAAAACGAGATCCAGAGAATATTCTGGTAATCGCGCAGGGAGCCGCACCCCTGCTTGATGTTCGGCTCCTGCATGTAGACCGTGGAGCCGAATTTGGCATGGCGATCAGCCTGATTTTCCACGCGTTGCGCGATGTACTCCTTCTCGTGCGAGGCGACGCACTTCTTCTCAAAATCGTTCTTGAACTGCTCGAAGAGTTTCCGGTCGCCCGCGATGAAGCGGGACTCCAGCAAGGCCGTCTTGGAGAGCATATCCACGTTCGCCTGCTGGACCGCCCCCGCGATGGAGCGCGACGCGTGCCCCACCTTGAAGCCGACATCCCAGAGCGTGTAGAGGATCGATTCGATGATCTCCCCGATCTGCACCGGCACCTTGGTCGCCTCGTGCAGGAACATGATGTCGACGTCGCTGTATGGGTTGAGCTCGCCCCGGCCATACCCTCCGGTGGCCACCAACGCGATGCCGGAAAATGGCCCGGTGCATCCGATCCCCTGAACCGCCGCCTCGTACAGGTGCCGCAGGACGACATCGACGAGATCGGCCCGCTGCTGGGCGATCTCGCGTCCGCCTCCCCCGGCGTAGTGCTTGAGCCGGAGGCGGTGGTTCTCGATCTTGAGGAATTTCTTGTAAAGCGTCAGCAGTTCCGCCGCGTTTTTCTTTCCTTGGGAAGCGAGTTGTTGTTCTGCATGGGCGAGAACTTTTTCACGATGTCGAAGTGGTGTCACAGGTCAATGCCGTAGCGTTTCATCTTGCTGTAAAGCGTTGGGCGATGAATGCCAAGCAGTTGCGCTGCTTTCTTTTTATTTCCGTGACATTTTGCCAGCGCGGCAAGAATGGCGTCCCGCTCCCGCGTGTCGAGATTGAGGCTCTCGGCGTTCTCCCCTCCTCCCCCGGCGGAGGCGACTTTTCGCAGCGCGGGGGGAAGATGCAGCTCCCTTGGCAGCTCTTTTTCCGTAATCCCATGCTCGCGGGCGAGCACCACTCCGTACTCGATGGCGTTCTGAAGCTCACGGATGTTTCCCGGCCAGTCGTAATCCATCAGCAGCCGGAACGCCCCCGGGGCGACAGCCGGTTCCGGCCTGCCAAGGTGCGAGGCAAAGCGGCGGGTGAACGTCGCCACCAGCGATGGAATCTCCTCGCGGCGCTCCCGCAAAGGCGGAATCTCGATCTGGAACGTGTTGATCCGGTAAAAAAGATCGTGCCGTAAAAAACCGTCGCGCACAGCCGAGACAATCGGCCGATTGGTTGCGGCGATCAACCGGAAATCAGCCTCAATCGTCTTGGTGCAACCAAGAGGCCGATACTCCCGTTCCTGAAGCACCCGGAGGAAGCGGGTCTGCAGTTCCGCGGGCATCTCGGCAATCTCATCCAGAAACAGCGTGCCGCCCTGCGCCTCCGCGATCATCCCGGGGAAATCGCTGACCGCCCCGGTAAAAGCCCCTTTGACGTACCCGAAAAGCTCTCCCTCGATCATGTGTGCCGGAAACGCCGCGCAGTTGAGCTTCACCATCGGCCCTTCCGCGCGAAGGCTCTGGCGATGAAGCTGGTTGGCCATCACCTCCTTCCCCACCCCGCTCTCCCCGCAAAGAAGCACATTGGCGTCGGTGGGAGCCACGCGCCGGATCATTTCCTCCACCTCCTTCATCTTCCGGCTGGCGAAGAGTGGCTTGAGGTGGCGCTCCACGGCCTCCAGGCGGCGGGAAAGCTGGGCGGTCTTGCTGCGCAGACGTTCGGACTCGATCACCAGATCCCGCTGTTCGCCCGCCCGCCGGAGCAGCGAAAGCAGTTCCTCGGGCACATACGGCTTGCTGATGAAATGGAACGCGCCCCGCTTGATCGATTCGATGGCGTTATCGAGTGAATCCTGCGCCGTCAGAACAATCACGGAGGCGGAAGGGCGCTCCGTGCGAATGGCGGCGAGCGTTTCCAACCCGTCGGCGTCGGGCAACCCGAGATCGAGCAGCACCGCATGCGGCTCATCCTTGCGCAAGGAGGCCATCCCGGCGGCCGCCGTCGTCACCGGCGCCACGGTGTATCCATGCCGCTCAAGCAACCCGCCCAGGGTAACGAGAATCGAACGGTCGTCGTCGATCAACAGGATGTTTTTCGCGTTGGATTGCATGACGGCCATGTCTGCGTGAGAAACCGGGTGCCGCTTGCTTCGATCACCCGCCCACCTCCGGACGTTCCTCTTTTGCCACGCGCAATTTGCTGCGCTCCAAACAAAAAGCAACCCTCACCAATCGGGCCCGGAGACCCCTACGAGTTGCAAAGGGGCAGGACGACGCGGGTGATCAGTTCTCCCCCTTCGTGCCGTCTTTCCACCATGCCTCCGTGCGCCTCGATAATGCGCCGGGCCCGGTATAACCCCAAGCCGTACCCACCGGGCCGGGAGCCATTGAGCGGCTCCAGCCCCCATTCCTCCGGGGGGATCCCATTCAAAACCGTCTTCGGCTCTCGGAGCTCCATGACGAAATTCCCCTCCTCGATTTTGCCGGAGAGCCGCAATGGTTCCCCGTCCTGTCGAAGCTGAAACGCGTTGGTGACAATGGCCGTCATCGCCACCACCATTTGCTCCAGATCGATCTCGGCCTGTTCGGGCCCCAGCCGCGATTCCACTTCCAGGCGGTTCTCCCCGGAAAACTGTTTTGCGAGCCGGGCGTGGAGTTCGTCGAAAAACGTTGCCGCCATCCACGGCATCTCGTGCAGGGTGATGGGTTGGAAGTTCTGCGAAAGCTCCCGCAGCATCTTGGCGTTGCTCGCCACCATGCCGCGCAGCTTCCGAATCTCCTCCGACGCCTCCGGATCGCTCACCAGCTCCGCGATAAATGCCGCTTCGAGATCAATCGCGCTCAGCCCATTCCGCACATCGTGGGTCAGCTGACGCACAAACCGGGAGACCCGATCAAGGGGTATCGATGGATTCGGGTCGTCCGGTTGCTGCGGCGTTTTCATTCCCTATACGGTCCGTGAAAATCTCTCTTTGTCCAGAGAAGCTCCGGGGCTGCGAACAATCTTTGAGTCGTTGGCGGCCAGATGCGTCAGAACATGATAAACCTCTTCGGGGTCGGTTCCAAGTCCCAGCGCCTCGGCAATCTCCGGCGCGGTCTTCGGGGAAGCCCCCAGCGATTCCTTGACTCTCCCTTGCAAGGCGAGAACCGCCGTTGCGGCCTTCTTTCCGGCTTCCACGCCCGGTTGGTGGTAGGCGTTGATGTTGACGAGGCTGGCGTAGAACCCGACCGCCCGCTCATAGAGCGCAATCAGCAGCCCCACCTGGAAAGCGTTCACCTCGGGAATCGAAATCGTGATCGAATCACGCCCGCCCTCGTAGAGCGCCGTGCGCGTACCGCGCAGGAAGCCCTGCAGGTAGTCGCCGCTGACCACTCCCGGCTCCACCTGCATCGAATCGCCGTCCCGCCCTTTGCGGACTTCCACGAAGGTCACAAAAAAATTGGACACCCCGTCGCGGAGTTGCTGCACGTAGGCATGTTGATCCGTGGAGCCTTTGTTGCCGTAGACGGCGATCCCCTGGTTGACGATGTTGCCATCGAGATCGCGCTCCTTGCCGAGCGACTCCATGACAAGCTGCTGAAGGTACTTCGAGAAAAGCACGAGCCGGTCCTTGTATGGCAGCAGCACCATGTCCTTTGTGCCGCGTCCGTCGCCCGCGTAATACCACATCAGGGCGAGAATCATGGCGGCGTTGGCGCGGGCATCGGGCTGACGGGTCTTGGCGTCCATCGCGGCGGCTCCGGCAAGGAACGCATCGATATCGAGCCCCTGCAATGCCATCGGTACGAGGCCCACCGCACTCATCACGGAAGTGCGGCCGCCCACCCAGTCCCACATCGGGAAACGCTTGAGCCACCCTCCCTCGCTCGCCACCTTGTCGAGTTCGCTCCCTTCCCCGGTGATCGCCACGGCATGCCGGGCAAAGTCGAGCCCGCGCTCTTCGAAAGCCGCCGCCGTCTCCACCATGCCGTTGCGGGTCTCCTTCGTGCCGCCGCTCTTTGAGACGACAAGCACCAGAGTGTGAGAAAGCCGGTCGCTAAGATGGGCAAACACCCGGTCGAACCCGTCCGGATCGGTGTTATCAAGAAAATGAATCGCCATCTTGTCGGCGGGATTGCCGAGGGCGTCGGAGATGAACTGCGGCCCGAGCGCCGACCCACCGATCCCGACGAGGAGCACCTCGGTAAACCGCTTCCCGCCCGGCGCGGCGACCTTGCCGGAGTGCACATCCGCCGCGAAAGCCACGATATCGGCCCGGGTCTTCTCGATTTCGGCCCGAAGTTCAGGCGTCGGAGCCAGTTCGGGGGATCGCAGCCAGTAGTGACCGACCATCCGGTTTTCGTCCGGGTTGGCGATGGCCCCCGCTTCCAGCGCCTTCATATCCGCGAAGGCTTTCTCCACCTTGGAGCCCATTCCGGCAAAAAAGCCGTCACCGAAACGCATCCGGCTGATATCGAGGGAAAAGCCAAGGTCTTCGTATCGGAGAAAATAGGTCGCAAACCGATCCCAGAGAGAATGTGCACTCATGAGAGCGCATCGAAGGCGAAAATGGCGCGGATGAAAAGCGCGGATTTCAGCCCGACGCGGATCGCTGGACATTCCCGCCGTTTTCCCGCTACTCTGCGGCCTTTACGTGCAGGAACGCCCAGAATTTATCGTCGTATGAAACCCCTTCTCCTCCCCTTCCTCCTCTTTACGGCGCTTGCAACTCCACTCCCTGCGCTCCGGGCGGAATCGCAAACACCATCCGCCCAGGCGGAGAACGCGGCCCCCGAGAAAGCCGCGGAGGAGGCCGAACTGGCCGCGCTCAAGGCGGCAATCGCCAAGCTTAACCCGCAAAAGGGAGAAATCCTCCTGCACAACGGGCTCGCCCGCATTGCCCTGCCGGAAGGTTTCTATTTTCTTAATGAACGGGACAGCCGGACGATCCTCGTCGATTTCTGGGGTAACCCTCCCCAGACTGCCGAGGGTGTTCTGGGAATGATCGTCCAATCGCCCGAAACGCTCTTCACCGAAGAAGGCTGGGGCGTCATCGTCACCTACTCCGATGACGGGCACATCGACGATTCCGACGCGGCGAAGATCGATTATGCCGCGCTGCTCAAGGAGATGAAGGCCGATACCCTAAAGGGCAGCAAAGAGCGGGTCAAAAACGGGTACGAATCCATCGAACTGGTCGGGTGGGCCGAACCTCCGCATTACGATGCCGCCACCCACAAGATCTACTGGGCCAAGGAACTCGCCTTTGGCGGCAATCCAGCGCATACCCTCAACTACTGCATCCGCATTCTCGGGAGGCGCGGGGTTCTGGAACTCAACACGGTCGCTCCGGTTTCCCTGCTGGCCGAGGTGCGCGAGCATTCCGCGACCCTCCTTGGCAATGTGGAATTCACGGAAGGCAACCGCTATGCCGATTTCAACAGCACCACGGACAGGGTGGCCTCCTACGGCATCGCGGCCTTGGTGGCAGGCGGCCTGGCCGGGAAGATGGGGCTCTTCAAGACGTTGCTTGCGGCGTTGATCGCGGGTAAAAAATTCGTGGTGATCGGGGTCATCGGCATCGCCAGCCTGATCTCCAAGTGGTTCAAGCGGAACAAGGAGTAGGCCGCTTTTCGGAGTCCCGACGCCCATCGCCCACGGCGTAGCGGAGCTTCGCCCTCCGGGTGCACTAAAACGTCCAATGGCCCCTCGGCTTCATCCGGCGCGCGCTTGCCGCGCGGTCGTCGGAGGGCGGAGCTCCGCGACG
>JBBCKI010000006.1:0-26953 GCA_037190965.1 Chthoniobacteraceae bacterium | reverse complement strand
AGGACCGGAACTCCAACGGCCAAGAGCGCCAGAATCCTGAAAGCAGCCTTAATGTCCACCTGTGATTATTCGAAGCGGGTGTTCTCTTCCGGTTCCACACTTGGATCACATGCCGCTTTGGCTGAGCCGTTAAAGAAGAAGATCGCTACCAACACCGCCAGTACAAATATCCAGATTTTCTTCATAACCTCATTTTTTCGTAAATATGTCCCTTATGGTTCAATCGGGACTTCCTTGAATTGCAGCTAAGGTTTTCGCACGCGATTTTGCACTGCGTCAAACTTTATTTATTGAACCGATGGCTTTTGGAGCAACAATGGCCAATTTGCCAGATAGTCGCCCGCTCCCTCTGAGAGAGAGGCGTTCGTTAACTGCCGCCAGGCGAATATTGTCGGAGATTGGGAAAATTCGCTAAAGCAGACGCCAAATTAGGCTATTTTGATGCGTTTGCCCTGAATTCCTTCGCTTGACCTTGTACAACTTTTGGAGTTTGATGGAAGCGTTCCAAAAGAGCTAAAAGCAGAAAGCCAGAAAGCAAAAACGAGGGGAGCGCGCCATGATCGAACTCGAAATTTACGCAGCCGGTGTCCGTAGCCTGGACAAAATTCTGGAACTGGATCGCGCACTGGAAGGCATTCCCGGCATTCGCTACAAAGTCGACAGCAACCACGACATTGTTTACATCGAAGCCGACGGGCCGACCTTTAGCGTCCAGGAGATCCGCCTCGCCTTCGAGCGCCTTGATCTGCTGCCGCGAATTGTCGGTGCGATTCCCCGGAGCCTGGAGTCCCCGGAGAAAAAGAAAACCCAGCAGTTGCTTTGATCAGCTTGCGTTCTGCCCGGAGCGTGGTTCTTTTGTCTCCCATACCGACGCGCTTCGTTCTTCCTCCGCATGCTGTTCATCCGTTTTCTAGGCAAGTTTTCGCTCTCGCTGTTTAGCTATCTCGGCTCGCTCCTTCTGCTGGCCATCGAGACGGCAAACTCGATCGTCAAGACGCCAATCCGCTGGCGCCTTGCCCTCCGCCAGATCATGGAGGTGGGCTACCGCTCGCAACTCGTGGTGGTGGTCACCGGGGCGTTCACGGGGGCCGTCTTCGGCGCGCAGACTTATTTTCAGTTTCACCGGCTCTCCATGGATACTGCCGTCGGCGCTGTCGTGGCCGTCTCGATGTTCCGGGAGCTTGGCCCGGTGCTGACCGGGTTGATGGTGGCAGGCCGAGTCGGCGCGGCGATGTCGGCGGAAATCGGCTCGATGAAGGTCACCGAACAGCTCGACGCCCTCCGGGCCTTGGGCGTTCACCCGATCGACTATCTCGTCGTCCCGCGCCTGATCGCCATGATGATCTCGATGCCGCTGCTGGTGGCGGAGTGCGTCGGGATCGGGATTCTGGCCGGGCAGTTCGTCGCGGTAAACCTGCTGGGCGTCTCCCAGGTCTACTACGTCAATTACATGCTCAAATTCACCGCCGCGCGCGACGTGAAGATGGCGCTCACCAAGGGATTCTTCTTCGGCATCCTGATCGTCTTCATCGCGTGCAACGAGGGGCTCAAGGCGCGGGCGGGAGCCGTCGGCGTCGGCCGCGCGACCACGGAAGCCGTCGTCTGCTGCTCGCTGGCGATCCTCATCGTTAACTTCTTTCTCACGATGGTGCTCAACATCTTCTACCCGGCGGGCGTCTAGAGCATGAAAAAGCCTTCCGAAAATTCGATGATCTTCGTCTCCGGCCTGACGAAGCAGTTCGGCGACCAGATGGTCCTGAGGGGGATCGATTTCGAAGTCTCCTCAGGCGAGACGCTTGTTCTCATCGGCCGCTCCGGCAGCGGGAAGAGCGTGCTGTTAAAGCATCTCATCGGGCTGATGACGCCGTCCTCCGGAGAAGTCTGGATCGAAGGACGGCAGATCATCGGCCTCAAGGAGCGTGAGTTACTGCCGATCCGCAAACGCGTCGGGATGATGTTCCAGAGCGGCGCGCTCTTTGACTCGATGACCGTCTATGAAAACGTGGCATTCCCCCTCCGTGAAGCGGGGGAATCCGATGCCAAGGTGATCCGCGAGAAAGTGGCCGAGGCGCTCGACGTGGTGGAACTGACCGGGCACGAAGACAAGATGCCGGTCAACATCAGCGGCGGCATGAAAAAGAGAGTCGCCCTGGCGCGCGTCATCATCAACCGCCCTGCCTGCGTGCTCTACGATGAGCCGACAGCGGGGCTCGACCCGATCGTTTCGGACTCCATCGACCACTTGATTCGACGCTTGCAAAAGCGTTTTGGAGTGACATCCATTGTTGTGACCCATGACATGAAAAGCGCCACTTATATTGCCGACAAGATCGCCTATATCCATGAAGGGCTGATCTATTTCACCGGCAACCCGAAGGAACTGGTGGCCTCCAAAGACCCTCTGATCCAGGACTTCATCCACGGCCGTTCCGGCGAGACAGACTAACCAAGCCTCTTCCCATGAATAACGACGAAAAAAATCTGGAGATCAAAGTCGGCCTCTTCGTCTTCATCGGACTAGTGGCCATCGCCATCATGGCGATCCAGTTTGGACGGCTCGGCCAGGGGCTCAACAAATTCTATCAACTCAAGGTCGAATTCCCCAACGCCAGCGGACTGCTGAAGAACTCCGATATCCAGTTGGCAGGCGCGGTCGTCGGTCATGTCGGCGGGAAGCCGACAATCAACGAGGGGCGCGTCGGCAGCGTCACGGTGGATCTGTTCATCCGCGACACCGTCAAGATCCCGCGCGATAGCACTTTCCAGATCAGCAGTTCGGGCATGATGGGGGACAAGTTTGTCGACATCGTCATCCCCGAAAACTTTGATGACAAAACCTTCGATCCCAACAATCCCAAGCTGGTCTATACCGAAGGAGAGACCATCAAGGGAACCAAGCTGGGCGGCTTCGATGAGCTGACCAAAAAGGGCGAGATCGCCATGGAAAAACTGGCCGAGAACCTCGATGAGATGAAGATCGCCATCACCAAGCTTCAGGGCAATTTCCTGAGCGAAGAGAATCTCGAAAACGTACGCAGCGCCTTCGCGAGCATCAAGACGACCGGCGACAACTTTGCCGAGGCCTCCAAGGAGATCAACGACGTCGTGATCGGAGCCAAGGAAGCCGTGAACACCGCCAAGGAAACAATGGCCTCCGCAAAGGGAACCATGGAAACCGCCAACCATGCCGCCAATGACATCCGTGCCGCGATCAGCGACGCGCGGTCGGCGATCAGCTCCGTGCAAACCGTCCTGAAGTCCGCCCAGTCGGGCTCGGGCGCGATTCCCATGCTGCTGAGCAACCGCGAGGTTTCCGACAACCTGCGGGCGCTCATTGCCAATATTCGCAGGCACGGCGTTCTGTTTTACCGCGACAGCGCCAAGACTGCCGAAAGCGCGCCCACCCCGCCCGCCCGAACACGAGCCCATCGCTAGGAAATTTGACTCCTATGCGCACCATCAACCTTTTCCGGGTCCTCTTCATCGCCTTCGGGTTTTTCATGGGGATGCGTGTGGGCGACGTCGCCTTCGGATCGCTCTGGATGGGTGGAGTCGTAGGGCTCATTTTCGGCCTCTCGGTGGTCCTGATCGACCGCCTTCTCAAAGGGTTTTCGCTTCGGATCTTCTCAGCCGCCACTTTCGGGCTGATCCTCGGCCTGGTGGTAACGCGGCTCCTTTTCGCTTCCGACATTCTCCTCTATACCTCGGAGCAGACGCGCTGGATCATCAGCATCGGCCTTTACGGCACTTTTGGCTATCTCGGGATGATGCTCGCGGTGCGGAGCAATCGCGACGAGTTCTCGCTCATCATCCCCTACGTGCGGTTCCGGCGTACGGCGGTCCATGACGTCCCGGTGCTGGTCGACACCAGCGCCTTGATTGACGGCCGGATTATGGAAATCTGCAAGACAGGCTTCCTGAGTTCCTCGCTGGTGGTGCCCCGCTTCATTCTGGACGAGCTTCAGGCTCTGGCCGATTCGGCGGAAACGATCAAACGCGACAGGGGCCAACGGGGACTCGATCTTCTCAACGACGCCCAGGGGCGCAACGACATGACGCTGACGATCCATGAATCCGATGCCGACCCTGATCTCTCCGTGGACACCCGCCTCATTCAGGTGGCGCAACTGATCAAGGCCCGGCTGCTGACCAATGACGCCAACCTGGCCCGCGTTGCCCGGCTGGAGGGAGTCTCCGTGCTTAGCATCACGGAATTGAGCCGCGCCCTTGCGCCGCTGATCGCGACCGGCGAGGAGATGGAATTGATGCTCATCAAGCCCGGGCGAGATCCTCATCAAGCCGTGGGCTATCTCCCGGATGGCAGCATGATCGTCGTCAACCACGCCAAAGCGTGCGTGGGCGAGATGGTCAGGGTGGTCATCGCGGGGATGATCCAGACGGGATCGGGCCGGATGTATTTCGCCGAGCTTCGGAAGCCGTAAAAGTTCAGGGCTCCATGGGCTCCGAAGGATCCACCCAGTCCGGCACCAGCACCGCCGTGCTGCCTCGAAGCTTCCCTTTCCGCATAGACTCCAGCGCCTCGTTGGCCCGGCGCATTGGGAAGAGGTCCACCTCCGCGCGAATCCCCGCCCGGGGCGCAAGGTGCAGGAATTCCTCGCCATCCTGCCGCGTCAGGTTTGCCACCGAACACAACGTCCGCTCGCCCCAAAGGATAGCGTAGGGAAACGCGGGAATCTCGCTCATGTGGATGCCCGCGCAGACCACGATACCTCCTTTGCGAACTTCCCGCAGTGCTTGTGGGACGAGGCTTCCGACCGGCGCGAAGATGATCGCCGCGTCGAGCGGTTTCGGCGGGGTTTCGTCCGATCCCCCCGCCCATGCCGCGCCAAGCCGCCGCGCGCCGGCCTGCCCCGCCTCGTCGCCGGGGCGAGTGAACGCGAAGACCTCCTTCCCTTGAAACCGGGCCACCTGCGCCACCAGATGAGCCGCCGCGCCGAAGCCATAAAGGCCGACCCGCTGGGCATCCCCCGTCTTGCAAAGCGCCCGGTAGCCGATGAGGCCCGCACACAGGAGCGGAGCCGCCTCCACGCCGGTGTAATCCTCCGGCAAGGCAAAACAAAAATCGGCGCGAGCTACCGCAAACTCCGCGTAACCGCCATCGCGGGTATATCCAGTAAAGCGGGCGCGGTCGCAAAGATTCTCCCGTCCCTCGCGGCAATAACGGCAGACCCCGCAGGTTTCTGCCAGCCAGGGAATTCCGACGCGCTGGCCGATGGCAAAGTTCTTCACCTCCTTGCTTTTCTCGATCACCGTTCCGACGATTTCATGCCCGGGGATCAGCGGCAGCCGGGGATCAGGCAATTCCCCATCGACCACGTGCAAATCGGTCCGGCACACCGCGCAAGCCAGGACACGAACGAGAATCTCCCCTTCGCCCGGCGTTGGCCGCTCGACGAATCGTTCCTGCAAAGGCTCCCCAGGCCGATCGAGGACCATCGCATGCATCTTCATCGCCCAACCGAATCGTGCGGCGGGCGGAGGAAAGACTTGATTTGAAATTCGTTAAGGAATTTCTCGCGCCAAGGGCGCAAAGCTCACAAAGGGCAGCAAGTTCAAAAACTTGGCGTCCTTTGCGTCCCTGGCGCGAAATCCTTCAGCCGTTTCGATCGTTTCGGCCCTGTCAGACCTCCAGCTTTACCGCCCGCCTCTTTCGCTTGGCGAACCGCAGCACCTCTGTATACCCGGCCTTCAGGGCAAGAGCGACGCCGGCATCGAAACCCGCGCCGACTTCTTGAGGAGCGTGGGCGTCGGAGTTGATGCACAACGGCACCCCGGCCTCCTTCGCGAGTTTCAGAAACTCCAGGCTCGGATAACATTCGCACACCGGTTTGCGCAACCCGGCGGTGTTGATCTCAAAGGCGGTGCCGGTCTCCGCGAGGGCGGCAATGACGGGCTCGTAGAACGGGCAAAGATCGCCGGGGGGGCGGTGCCCGAATTTTTTGGGGAGATCCGGGTGCGCCACAAAATCGAACAACCCGGTTCGAATGCATTTTTCGTAGGACTCCCAGTAAAGCCCCCAGATCTCCGCCACGGGCCGATCTTCAAATCTCGAAATGAACTTCGGGTTATCCACGTCCCAGCCGGGGGCGATGTAGTGGACGCTGCCGATCAGGTAATCCCAGTCGGCCATGCCCGCGAGCTGCTCGATCCAGCCTTCGTGCCCCGGGAGGTAATCGACCTCCAGGCCCAGGCGGATCGGGAGTTGTGGGAATGCCTCGCGCGCCTCGGCGACAGCGTCGAAATACCGCGGCAGTTCCCCGAGCTCCATGCGCCAGTCGTCAAAGGCTTCCGGCATCGGGCTGTGATCGGAGATGCCCAACTCGGCCAACCCCCGCTCCACCGCCGCGCGCGCATAATCGACGGGCCACCCCTCGGCATGGCGGCAAAGAGGAGTGTGCGTGTGATAATCGGTGAGCATGTTCATGGCGCAACCCGTTGATACGCCGAAAGCTCCGCGAATGCAGGTCTAAACTTGGGTCGCCCGGTTTTCACCTTCAAAGAGTCGGAAAAGATTGCCGTCAATCGCCTCTTGGGCATACTCGGCGGCGATGAAATTCATCGAGACGGTTTACGAGAAACTCCAGCGCCACCCCAAGCGCATCGTATTTCCCGAAGGGACCGAGCCTCGTGTTCTCCACGCCGCCGCGGAGTTCGTGAAACTCAAGCTCGGCGCGCCGATCCTGCTGGGCAACCGGGACGCAATTACCAGCCTCGCGGAACGCGAAAAAGTGAGCCTTTCCCGCATCGGCATCATCGACCCCGCCGAAGCAAGCGACCTCCCCCTCTTCAGCCGGTGGCTCCAGAAGCTGCAACGCTACCGGAACCTCGGGCCGGGCGAGGCTGAAAGCTTCCTCCACAACCCAAATTACTTTGCGGCAATGATGATCCAGCACGGCCAAGCCGATGCGCTGGTCGGCGGCGTGAGCGGCTACGCGGGATCGCTCCTGCGCCCGTTGTTCCAACTCGTCAAGCCATTGCCGGATGTCTCCTTTATCTCCAGCTGCATGTTGATGGCGCTGGAAAACAACCGCTTCGGCGAGAACGGCGTGCTTTTCTTTGCGGATTGCGCGGTTATCCCGGAACCGACGGTGAGCCAGTTGGGCCAGATCGGCGTGCAGGCGGGCCGCCTCTGCGCGCAGTTGACCGGCGAACGTCCGCGCGTGGCGTTCCTGAGCTTTTCCTCCAAGGGGAGCTCGCGCCATCCCGCCGCGGAGAAAACCGCCGCCGCCGCCGCCCAGGCCAAAAAGGAGGCCGAGGGCGCGGAAATGGAGATGGAGATCGACGGCGAACTCCAGGCCGACACGGCGCTTCTGCCGGAGCTGGCCGCTTTGAAAGCGCCGGGCAGCCTTGTGGCAGGCCGGGCCAATGTGCTGATTTTCCCCGACCTCAATTCCGGCAATATTGCGGTCAAACTGGTGGAACACCTTGCGGGAGCGGAGACTTACGGACAGATTCTCCTCGGTCTCTCGAAGCCATGCGCCGATCTTTCGCGCGGGGCCACCGTGGAGACCATCGTGGGGGCCGCAGCCATCGTCGGCCTTCAGGCCATTGAATATCGCAAACTTTACCCGGTGAACGGGGAACAGGACGAAGCAGAAGTATAACGTGAATACCATCACGCCTCGAGTCTTCATCGCGGCAACGCAACAGAACGACGGGAAAACGACGACAGCGCTCGGCCTTTTCTCCGTTCTGAAAAAACGTCTGGGGCGGATCGGCTTCATCAAGCCGGTCGGCCAGCGGTTCGAGGAGATTGATGGAAAACGGATCGACGAAGATTCGCTGCTTATGGACCAGACGTTCGGGGTCCAGACGCCGATCGAGGACATGAGCCCCATCGCCGTGGAGCCCGACTTCACGCGCCGCTATATCGACAACGCCAACAACGATTTTCTGGTTCGGCGACTGCAAAATTCGTTCGACCGCGCTTCGTGGGAGAAAGACTTCTGCCTCATCGAAGGGACGGGACATGCCGGGGTCGGCTCGGTGTTCGATCTCTCCAACGCCCGCGTGGCGCATCTTCTTTCCAGCAAAGTGATCATCGTCACCAAGGGCGGCATCGGCAGGCCGATTGATGAAGTCGCCCTCAACCAGGCCCTCTTTGAAAAAGAAGGGGTGGAAGTGGTGGGCGTCATCATCAACAAGGTCCTCCCGGAGAAGTACGATCTGGTGCGCGACTTCGCGGAACGCGGTTTGAGCCGTCTCGGGCTGGAGCTTCTCGGGGCGATCCCCGCCGAGCCGCTTCTCTCCAGCAACACGCTCAACCAGATCTGTAAGCAGGTGCGCGGGCGTTTTCTCAACTCCCGGGCGGAATCACGCCGCCGGGTAGGCCGCATTATTGTCGGGGCGATGAGCGCCCGGAACGTGATGGAGCATTTCAGCCCCGGCACGCTCGTCATCACGCCGGGAGACCGCGAAGACATCATCCTCGCCGCGCTTTCGACGACGACGGCCCCGGAGCTTCAGGACAAGATGATCACGGGGCTCGTGCTCTCGGGCGATCTGCTGCCGCACCCGACCGTGCTGGATTTGATCGCCCAATCGTCCCTGCCCGTGATCGCCAGCACAATGGACAGCTATTCGGTGGCCAGCACGATCCATTCGATGACGGTGAAAACCCAGCCCGGCGATCACGAAAAGATCACGCGAATTCAGTCCATCGTGGAGCAGTATGTCAACGTGGATAGGCTGCTGGAGAAAATCGGCTACGCCCCTCAGGCCTCCTGAGCCGGGCTCGGAAATCGCTCGATAGGGAAGCGGTGCGGCAGCACCGGTAGCACGCTCGCGCCGTCGAGCGAGGGTATCAGCCCCCGTGACTTCATGAGATCCGCATCCCAATCCCAGCAGCCCGGCCTGCGGGGATGGGCGTCATACTCGACTCTTCACCCATCCCGCGCTCGACGGCGCGAGCGGTCTACCTCGCGATCGCTCCAATCCATGGCCGCTTTTAGGCTAAGTACAAGCAGGCCAACAACCGCCGGTTGCAAAGGCGGCAACCCTCCCGTAGTTTGGGCTCATTTTCCAGGCCTAAGAGCCAGGCGAAGCCCAATCCATGAACCGCGCTTCCAACCCTGACGACCCGTTTCCGCCGCTGATCCCGGCGGCCAACGTGTTGTGCCTGGGGGTGAGCCACCGGACGGCCAGCGTGGAGGTGCGCGAGCGCTTTGCCGTGCGCGACGCTGAGGTGGCCGAGGTGACGAGCCGTTTACAAAAAGCCCCCGCAATCACCGAAGCGGTCATTGTTTCCACCTGCAACCGGGTGGAGTTCTACACGGCGACCCCCGATCCCCGACAGGCCGCCGCCGCCATCCATTGTCTCTTGCAGGAACGTCTTCGAGCCGATCTTGAAAAGCACCCGGGGAATTTCACCGGGTTCCCCTCGGAGAAAAGCCCGTTTTACCAGCTCGACGGCGCGGCGGCGGTGGACCACCTCTTCCGTGTCGCCAGTGGGCTTGACTCCATGGTGATCGGCGAGACCGAAATTCTCGGCCAACTCAAAAAGGCCTACGCCGCCGCCACCGCCGCCCACGCCACGGCCCGCAACCTCAACAAACTTTTCCAGCGCACCTTTCATGTCGCCAAGGAACTCCGTTCGACAACGGGCATCGCCCGGGGGGCCGTCTCGGTCGGCTCGGCGGCGGTCGATCTCGCGGAGAAAATTCTCGGCAAGCTCGACGGATGCCGCGTCATGATCCTCGGCGCGGGGGAAACCAGCGAACTGACCGCGCGCGCCCTCCGCTCACGTGGGGTCAGCAGCGTCATTGTCTCCAATCGCTCCTTCGATCGGGCCGCCGCGCTGGCCACCGAAATGGGTGGCACGGCGATCCATTTTGACGAGTGGGATCGCCGGTTTCATGAAATCGACATTCTGATCTCATCCACCTCCGCGCCTCACGCCGTCGTCACCCGCGCCAAACTTGCACCGGCGATGGCGGATCGTCCGACGCGCCCGCTTTTCATCATCGACCTCGCAGTCCCTCGCGACGTGGAGTCGTCGGTCAGCGAGTTGGAAAACGTGCATCTTTACGACATCGACTCGCTGCAAGCCATCGCCCGCGAGGGGCTGGAGACACGGCGACGGGAGATCGCGTTGTGCGAGCCGTTGATTGCGCGGCACGTCGGCGAATTCGCCCATTGGCTTGGGAGCGGTATTCCCGCTATTCATAAGATCGCATGATCCCTTCCCGTTCCCTTGTCCTGGGTACACGCGGCAGCGGTTTGGCGCTGGCTCAGACCGAACTTGCCGCCGCCGCACTGACCCGTGCGTTTCCCGGCGTGGAGATCGTGATCCGCAAGATCACCACCTCCGGCGACCAGAAGCTCGACCTCAGCCTGATCAAAAAAACACCCGCCGGGGCAAAGGGGCTTTTTACCAAGGAACTGGAGGAGGCGCTGCTCTCCGGGGAGATCGATATCGCGGTGCATAGCTGCAAGGATATGCCGGGCGAGATGCTTCCCGGATTGACGCTCGCCGCCGTGTTGGAGCGAGGCCACACCGAAGACGTCTTGATTGCCAAGCACAGCCCGACTCTCGCCGCCTTGTCCCCCGGAGCTCGGGTCGGCACCAGCAGCGTGCGCCGCGCCCGGCAGTTGCTTTGGAGACGGCCCGACCTGGGGGTGGAGGAGATCCGGGGCAATGTGCAGACTCGCCTGCGAAAGCTGCGCGCTTCGGCCACCCTGGAGGGTACCATTCTGGCGCGAGCCGGGCTGGAACGGCTCGGCTTCCGCGTGGATGAAGGGCGAATTGAGTTCGAAGAGGGAACTTTTTACACGGAGATTCTCGACTTCCTCCCGGCCATCGGCCAGGGAGCGATTGCCCTTCAGACGCGCAACGGCAACGATTTCGCGCGGCAAGCCGCCGAGGCGGTCAACGACCAGCCGACCTGGCTGGCCGTCCGCGCCGAACGCGAACTGATGCGGCTGTTGCAGGGGGATTGCAACCTTCCCGTGGGAGTTTCGACCACGCAGACCGGCGGCTCGATGCGAATGAAAATCGTGCTCTTCGGGGCAGAAGACGAACCGCCTCGCGAGGCAAGCGCGGAAGGCGCGGCCGCAGAGCCGGAGGCGCTTGCCGCCGTCGCGTTTAAAGCGCTGGAAGCCCGTTGACCGGCTCCGATTTCATTGCCCGCGATGGGCGGGAGTGATTAAATCCCCCTCTTTTTTATCCCGTGAACCTGCAGACTCCCATATTCGGCGCTCTCGAGGCCTTGTTTACCTCGTTCCCAAACTCCGTTTGGGAATGCCGATGTCTTCGAAACTCCAGTTTCGCCCTCCTCCGTCGCGATAAGGGCCTGAGCCGCAGGGAGAACCGTTTTTGGCAGGCTCGGGAGCGTACGAATCAGAGATTCGCAGACAGAAGCATTCCCAATCTGGAGATTGGGAACGAGTAAGCCCCTCCCCCTTCGTTGGAAACCGACTTTTTATGGCAAAACATCAGAGTGGAATTTGTTACCTCACGGGCGCAGGCCCGGGAGATCTTGGCCTCGTGACGCTCAAGGCCCGGCAGGTGATCGAAGCCGCCGAGGTCATCGTCTACGACTATCTCTGCAACCCCGAAATGCTGACCTGGGCTCCCAAGGAGGCCGAGGTCGTTTATGCAGGGAAGAAGGCGGGCGCGCATACTCTCTCCCAAGATGAGATCAACGACCTTCTGGTAAAGAAGACCAAAGCCGGCAAACGCGTGGTTCGCCTCAAAGGGGGCGACCCGTTCCTCTTCGGGCGCGGTGGCGAAGAGGCCGAGGCCCTTGCAAAGGCGGGGCTGCGCTTCGAGGTCATCCCGGGGGTTTCCTCCGCCCTGGCGGCCCCGGCTTATGCCGGAATCCCGATTACCCACCGCGAACACAACTCGCAGGTGACGATTTTCACCGGTCACGAACAAGCAGGCGAAAAGGACGATATAGACTATGCCGCCCTTGCCCGGCAACCCGGTACCAAAGTGATGCTGATGGGGGTCGAACGCCTCGAAGCCATCGCCGCCCGCCTCCTTGAAGAAGGAGCCGCGCCCACCGTTCCGGTGGCGCTGGTTCAATGGGGAACCACCGGCCGCCAAAAGACGCTGCGGGGCAGCCTCGCCGATATCGCAAAAAAGGTGAAGGAAACCGGCTTTTCCGCGCCTGCCGTGGCGGTTTTTGGCAGCGTCGCGGCGTTGGGGGAGAAGTTGAACTGGTTCGAGAACAAGCCGCTCTTTGGAAAACGGGTCGTTGTCACGCGGACCCGCCATCAGGCAGGGGCGCTCTCGGAGCAACTGCGTGCGCTGGGGGCAGATGTCTACGAGCTGCCGACCATCAGGATCGAACCGCCCACCGAGCTTCTGGAATTCGGCCAACTCGTCAGGGACGCGCACACCTATGACTGGGTGGTCTTCACAAGCCCGAACGGGGTCGACGCCTTTTTTGACCTCTTCTACCGGATCTATGACGATGCCCGCGAGATCGGCGGGTGCCGCATCGCCGCCGTCGGCGCGGCCACGGCGGCGCGGATCAAAGAATTCCATCTCCACGTCGATCTGCAACCCGAGCAGGCGGTGGCGGAAGGACTGCTCAAGGCCTTTGTCAAAGACGGCTCCGTGGAAAATCTGAAGATTCTGATCATTCGCCCCGAAACGGCGCGCGATCTGCTTTCCAAGGAACTGACCAAAATGGGCGCGATTGTCGATGAAGCCATCGCATACCGGACGGTGCCGGAAACGGATACCGCCGGAGCCGCCCGCTTTCGCGAGGAGGGGGCCAACCTCATCACGTTCACCAGCTCCTCGACGGTCGAAAATTTCATGGCGCTCAACCTGCCGCTGCCGGAAGGCCTGCGGACCGCGAGCATCGGGCCGGTGACCTCCAAAACGATGCGCGAGCTGGGGCTTCGCATCGATATCGAGGCGAAACGGCACGATATCGAGGGGCTGGCCGCCGCCATCCGCGACGACTACACCCAGGCCTAATATGAATTTATGAATTCCGAATCCGAAGGTTTATCCGTCGTTTGACGGCAAGATATTTTCCAAAGGCTCTCTGAAAAAAATTGTTCCTGCAGCCTGATAGTATAACATCGGCAGCAGTTTCCCAACCCCTGTTTTCCCCCCTCACTATGAGAAAAAAGCCCTCAGAACCTCTCTCCGAAGAGTCCCTGGCAACGCCCTCCGGCATCGCAGGCTCTCTCCCGGGCAAAAGAAAGGCGGTGGGTATTGATCTCGGGACGACATTTTGCGCGATGGCGCATGTGGAGGAAAACGGAAAGCCGCAGATCATCCCCAACGCCGAAAGCGAGCGGATCACCCCGGCGGTGATTCTCTTTGACGGCAGCACCGCCGTCGTCGGCAGCGCCGCCAAGCAGAACGCGGTGGCGGAGCCGGAGAAGATCGTCGATTTCATCAAGCGCGAGATCGGCAAGAGCAAGGCGGACTATCACCGCGATTTTTCGGGCAAGGCCTGGTCGGCGGAGGAGCTTTCCGCCCTGATTCTGCGCAAGCTCAAGAAAGACGGCGAGAAGTTCCTCGGTTGTGCGATCTCCGACGTCGTCATCACGGTACCCGCTTATTTCAGCGATGTGGAGCGGACCGCGACGATGCACGCGGGGCAACTCGCTGGGTTCAACGTCCTGCAGATTCTCAACGAACCGACGGCGGCAGCCCTTGCCTACGGGATCGACCGGCACGACGGCAACGAGACCGTCTTTGTCTTCGACCTCGGGGGCGGCACGTTCGACGTCACCATCATGCGGATTGCCGATCACCACATCCAGATGCTCGGCAGCAGCGGCGACCACAAGCTGGGCGGCAAGGATTGGGATGATGTCATCGTCAATTGGGTGAGCGAAGAGTTCGACCGCCAGTTCGGAGACAACCCGCTCCTCGATCTCCACAGCTACCAGGATCTCTACAACCGCGCGCTGACCGCAAAGATTCAGCTTTCCAGCCGGAACTCGACCACTCTGGTCCACAGCTACGCCGGGCATAGCCTCAAGATTGAGCTGACCCGCGACGAATTTGAACGGCGCACCCAGCACCTGATCGAGCGCACCAAGGCGATCTGCGAAATCGCGCTCGCGGAATCGTGCCTCCAGTGGAACCAGATCGACCGCATCCTGCTCACCGGCGGGATGACGCGGATGCCCTCCGTGCGCGAGATGCTCCGCCAGATCAGCGGGCGGCCCATTGCCGAAGATGTCAGCCCGGATGAAGCCGTGGCCGTGGGTGCCGCGCTCCAGGCGACGCTCGTGCTGCTGGGGAAAGAGGACGAAGGCGGCGAACGCCTCATCTCCGAAGAGACGCGCGGCAAGCTGACCGGCTCCGACGGCGCGCTCGTGCGTGTGACCAACATCACCACGCACACCCTGGGGGTGGTTCTCTGGGACGACGACCAGATGGAAGAGTACGTCTTCCCGATGATCAAGAAGTCGACCACCATCCCCGCCGAGATCCAGAACTCCTTCGGCACCGCGAAGGCGAACATGAAGAACGTCATCGTGCGCGTGGTGGAAGGCGAAAGCACGGTGCCTTCGGAATGCACCCCGCTGGGGCTTTGCGACGTGGAACTGCCGCCGTTCCTGCCGAAAGGTTCTCCGGTGCAGCTGACGTATCGATACGACCAAAACCAGGTGCTGGAAGTCACGGTGGACGCTTACGGCAACCAGAACCGCGTCAAGATTGCCCGCAACATCGGCCTGACCGAAGCGGAGATGGAAACGGCAACGGCGGATTTGATGCGGATCAGCGTTGAATAATCACGCGATCCGCAGAAAGATCGAACGCCACAATGGGTCTCCCGACGCCGGTTCCCGACAACCCTCTCAAGTGGGACGGGTGGAAGAATTTCAATTCCCCCAACCCCTACGAACGGTTGTGCCTTGATTTCGACAGCCACCCGCACTCCGGCCAGATCGAGGATAATTGCCGCCAGCTTTTGATGTGGTGGCAGAAAAAGCTGCCCCTCAAAAACCAGCCGAGCAATCCGATGGCGCAAATCCTCAGGCTCGGGCTTGATGAGGCTCCTGCCCGGCTTGCGGAAGCGCGAACCCTCCTTCTCGACGAATCAAAGCGGGCGCAGATCGATGCCGGGCTGGTCGCCAAGGCCAAGGAGAACGCCCTGGCGGAGTTCCAGAAATTTCTCTCGTTTGCCCTTACCAGCGGCGCGCTGACCGCAGAGGAGGAGGAGAGCCTCTATGTGACCGGGAAAAACCTGGGGCTTCAGCAGAGCGAAATGGAGGAGATCATCGAGGCGGGTCTCCAGAAATCCGGCGCGCGGCGGCTCCCGAAGTTTGTCCCCCAGCCGCCACCGGTCGCGCCGGCCCCAGCCGCCGCCGCGCCTGTTGCAGCGGGGGGATTTTCACCCCAGAATCCCCGCGAGGAATTTCTGCGGATGCTCCGCCTTTCAGGGATCGACGAGATCACCGACGACCAGCGCGATGCCTTTTGCAACATGGGCGAAGCAATCGGCCTCTCCGGTGGCGATGCCGAGGATATTATCGACGAATATCTGGAAGAACGGATGATCGCGAGCGCCTCCGTCCACCAGGTGTCGGCAAAAGCGCCGCCAAAGCCGGTCGCGCCGGTACGGCCCGCCGCTCCCAAGGTCTCGATTTTCAGCAACTCCCCGCTGATCCGCTCGCAGGAGCGGGAAAATTATCCCGGCTTCACCAACAGCCTCGGGATGTCGATGATGCTCGTGACCTCCGGCTCCTTCCTGATGGGGAGCGCCGAACCTGACGCGACGCCGAATGAGCAACCGGTCACTAAAACCAATCTCTCCGCGTTTCATCTGTCCCGCTTGCCGGTGACCAACGCGCAGTATGAACAGTTCGACCCGTCGCACCGCGCCAAACGCGCTCCGTGGGCGGACGATCAGCACCCGGTCATTTACGTCTCAGCGCAAGAAGCCGCCCGGTTCTGCGACTGGTTGGGAACACGCGAACGCCGTCGCTACAGGCTCCCCAGCGAAGCCGAGTGGGAGTATGCCGCGCGGGGCACGGACGGGCGCATTTTCCCCTGGGGCCAGACGCTGCAAAGCGGCGATCTCGCCAACTTCGCCGATGCCAACACCCGCTTCCCCTGGGCCGACCAGAGCGTGGACGACGGTTTTGCGGAGACTTCGCCCGTCGGAAGCTATCCGAAGGGAGTCAGCCCTTTCGGCATTGAGGACATGGCCGGGAATGTTTGGGAATGGTGCCTCGATGGCATGATCCCCTACCCCGGCAAGGAACGGACAAACCCGCGCGGACCCACCGATGGTCCAAAGCGGATCTATCGGGGCGGGAGCTGGAAATCGCGCATCGGCAGCCTGAGGACCACCGCGAGGAGCTTCAACACCCCGAACTACTCCGCGAACGACGTCGGCTTCCGGGTGCTCTGCGAAATTGTGCCCAAAGGCTGAGGGAAAGACCGGAAAGGTTTGGCTCTCCGGGTTTCCCCGATTCCTCCCGTTGACAGCCGCGAGAGCCGCACCTAACGTCTACGATTCTCTCGCCAATGCAAGCTGCTCCCCCAATGACCCGGCAGTCTGTGGGCAGGACGTTTCTTGTCGCAATGTCCCTGCTCGGCCTTGCTGCGTCCCTGCAAATCGCGGCCTTGGTTTGGCAGCTCTTTCACCCCTCGGCCGATGAAGCGCAGGCCCCGCCTCAGGCCATGACCGTTCAAGAGGTCCCAACGGCCCCGGCGGTTCCCACTCCGGAGGCCCAGGCCCCTGCGGCTCCCGCTCCGGAAGCAACCGCCTTGGCAAAAACCGAAGCCCCGGCGCAGCCGGCTCCCATGGAGGCGACCGCAGCAGCGAGCACGCCGACCGCCGAACCCGCCGGTCCCTCCCGGGAGGAAGAGATGGCCGCCGAGGCGGAAAAGCAGCTTCTTGCCAGCCAGGCAGAAAAACAGTTGATCGCCAGCCTGCCCAAGCCAACCCCGGTGCCGGTGCGGCGCGAGAATCTCATAGAGGCGCGGATCAGCGGCCTCGTCAATCTCGCCCGAACCCTCCGTGACCGGGGCGACACAAGCACCGCGCTCACCCGGCTCCGGGAAGCCCAGGCCATTTCCCCGGAAAACCCGCAGATCATCTCCGAAATGGCGATGACCTACGAAAAAATGGGCCTCGGCGAGAAAGCCGCCGAACAGTGGCGCCGCATCTACGCCATCGGGGAACAGGCCGGGATTTATTACGCCGCCGCCGAAGCCAAACTACGCACTCCGGAACGTCCCGCGGAGAACACTGCCTACGTGGCGGATCCTGCCGCCGAGGCGTGGTTGATGCCGGGAGAGGAAACGCAGGAAAAAGTGCTTTCGCTGGGAAAAGTTGGCACCACGGACGATACCGGCAACAGCCAGCCACAGCGCCATCTGAAAGTACGCATCCCCATCCAGGCGAAGGCAGGCAAGAAGATCGACGTGCATGAGGTCGTCATCCAGGTCTATTTCTATGACGAATTGAAGGACGGGAGCGTGGTGGAAACCAACGCCAATGTCAGTTCCTCATGGGTGCGGCGGATGGCAGTTGACGGGGGAGAAGCCAGCGTCGATTGGACGAGCCCCGAGCCGGAGGTGCTGGAGGTGGCCTACTCCCAATCGGAACAGGCGCCGACCCCGGCGCCTAAAACCCGGGGCAAGGCACGACGTGCGCCGGAACGCCGAAATTACTTTGGCTATGTGGTGCGCGTTTATTATAAGGGTGATTTAAACGCCACTCATGCGGAGCCGGAAAAACTCCTTACCCAGTTCCCCCCGCCCGCGACGCTGCAAACTTCCGACTTACCGCAATGAAAATCCTTCTCGTCGACGACGATCCCGCCGTGCTCCAGGTGCTGCTCGCCATTCTCAAGCAGAACCCGGTTTACCAGACGACCATCGGGACCAACGGCCCGCTGGCCATTGAAAACGCGGAATCCGCAGGCGGAGTCGACCTCCTGATCACCGACGTCGTGATGGAGCCGACCGACGGGTTCACCCTGCGTCAGCAGTTGCAGGAGATCTACCCGGCGATGAAGACCATCTTCATTTCGGGCTATGACCTGAGCGAGTACGCGGCGCATACCTATGGATGCGACGTGCTTACCAAGCCGATCGCCGCTGAAACGCTGCTCGAAGCCGTCGCAAAGATTGAACCGCTGGTGCCGAAACCACAGTCGGTTGCGCGCCCTCGCGCCGTTCTCACGCCGAAGGCAGTGCCGGTTGCAGAATCGACCCAGCCGACCGCTTCCGCGGTCACCCAGCGCATCGTGCCTGCCGTCGCCCGACCAACCGCCGCGCCAAAGGCAGTTGCAACGCCGACTGCGAAGCCGGTGGCGGTTCCTTCATCGCCCACCGCACAGCCAGTCGCTCGACCGGTCGCACAGCCGGTCGCACAGCCAGTCGCACAGCCGGTCGCACAGCCGGTCGCACAGCCGGTCGCACAGCCGGTCGCACAGCCGGTCGCACAGCCGGTCGCACAGCCGGTCGCACAGCCGGTCGCACAGCCAGTTGCTCAGCCGGTCGCTCAGCCGGTCGCTCAGCCAGTTGCTCAGCCGGTCGCTCAGCCGGTCGCTCAGCCGGTCGCCGGACCGAGACCTGTCGCTACCCCTGTCGCCCCTACGGCCCGGCCCTCAGCGCCCACGGCGGTTGCCGCCGTCAAAGCGCCCACGGCCACTCCCACCGCCGCAGCTCCTGTGGCGGTGCCTGCCAATGCGCTCGAGGACGAAGTCTTCGGCAGTGACGACCTGCTGAACAAGCGCGTCGGCAACTACAATATTGTTTGGAAGATCGGCGAAGACGAATGGGGCCCCATTTACGTCGCCGTCCAGACCTCCATGGCGCGCCCTGTCGCCATGAAAGTGCTGGCCGAGGAGATGCAACGCAAGGACCCAACCTCAAAGGACCGTTTCATCGCCACAGCCCGCGCCAAGGCTGCCGTAAAGCATCCTTCCATCCTTTCGGTCTACGAAGCCGGGGAGGCCAGCGGCCACACCTACTACACCTACGAGTATGTGGACGGGATGCACCTGGCCGAAGCCAGGGAACAGGGCCGGACCCTCACTGATCCGCTCGCGCTCGGCATCATCAAAATCGTGGCCGAAGGCTGCTCCTACCTGCACCACCACAAAATCCTGCACTCCGCGTTGCAGGCCAACCGGATCTATCTCGGCAAGGACAACCGCCCGCATCTTTCCAATATCGCCGTCCTCCCCGGGGAGGAACAGCCCGAGATTCAGAAAGACATTGTCGAGCTTGCCCAAACCATCACCGCCCTGTTGCCCAATGGCCTTGCGGGAGACCCCGGCCTCCAGTCGTTGCTGACCCGGATGGCCACCGACGGGCCCAGCGGTTTCCTTTCCTGGAGCGCGCTCCAGCAAGCGGTCAAGGCCCTTGAGCCGAAAGTGATCCCCGCCGACGCGATCAAACTGACCGCGCAGGAACAGGCCGCCATCCGCGCCGTGGAAGAAGCCAAAAAACAACAGAAGCGGACGCTGATCCTGACGAGCGTCGGCCTCTTCGCTCTCCTCTGGCTGGCGTCGTTTCTGATCTGGTGGAAGTTCTTCCATAGCAACGAGCGGTCGCTCGACCAGATGGTGCGGATCCCCGCCGGAGAATTCATTTACCAGGATGGCAAGACTGCCACGACCGGCGAGTTCTACATCGACAAACACGAAGTCACCATCGGGCAGTATGCCCGCTTCCTGGATTTCCTGGAGGCCAACCCGACCACCGAGTTCGATCACCCCAACCAGCCCAAAGGCAAGTCGCATATTCCGGGCGGGAACAAGATGAACTGGGATATCTATTATGGCCGCGCCCGGGCGGGAAAACCGGCGCGTTTCGTGCCGATCGACCTGAACTGCCCAATCTTCGACGTCGATTACTGGGATGCCTATGCTTATGCCCGCTGGGCCAACAAGCGTCTTCCCACCGAGCAGGAGTGGGAGAAGGCGGCGCGCGGCCTCAAGGGGCAGTCCTATCCATGGGGCAACGAGTTCGATCCCAAGGGCAAAAAGGTCAACTACGGGGCGGACTATGTTGAAAAGCCCGGCCCCGCCTCCGAAGGCAAGGTGGACGGTTATTTCTGGTGGAACCCCGTGGACGCGATCTCGGGGGACAGCAGCCCCTACGGCGTCATCGGCATGGCGGGCAACGTCTCGGAGTGGACCACTGACGAAAGCGGCAAAACCCCCGTCATCCGTGGCGGCAACTTCCGCAATCCCAAAGTCTCCCTTACCAATCGGGTGACCGAGCCGAACATCTATGCGGAAACCTTCCTTCCCTATGTCGGTTTCCGGTGCGCCTCGGACAAACCGGTAAAATAGTCATTTGAAATAAGATGCACTGACGCCATTTTCGGTTTATCGAAAGACTACCCTCCCCTCCTATGCGCCGTCTCCTCCTCTCCCTCCTCATTCTGTTCGTGGCAGCCGATGCGCTGCACGCGCAGATCCAAGTAGCCCTGCAAATCAAGAGGCGGCTCTTCGTGATGTATGAGCCGATTGTGGCGACGGTCAGCATCCGGAATCTTTCAGGTCGGGATCTTCCGCTGGCGGACAAGGGCGGCCAGCCATGGTTTGGCTTTGAGGTGCTTCGCGCCGATGGCCAGCCGGTCCCCCCCAACGATATCCACTACAGCCTTTCCCCGCTGATCATTCCGCCGGGACAGACCGTACAACGGAAAGTCGTGATCAACAGCCTGTACCCGGTCCGCGATTTCGGTCTCTACCGGATTCGTGCCTCCATCTACTTCGGCCCGATGGAACAGTTCTTCCAGTCGCCGATGCATAACGTCGAAATCAGCGAAGGGCGCGTCCTCTGGCAGCAGGTGGTCGGAGTACCGGATGGGGCTGAAGGCGCCGGCGGCAATCGCCGTTACACCGTCTTGAGCTTCCGGCAGCCCAGCAGCAATTACCTCTACGTGCGGGTTGAGGACGTTGAGCAGGGAACCGTCTATTGCACCTACCCGATCGGCAAGCAGATCACCGGGATTGACCCCGAGTTCAAGCTCGACGAGCAGAATAACCTGCACGTGCTGCACCTGACGGGGGCAAAACTTTACCTGCATACCCACGTCGGGCTGAACGGGGAGTTGGTCAACCAGGAGAACTATCTCGCGGTCAAACACCGCCCCTCCTTGCGCGTCAACAAGTACGGCAATCTCGCCGTGCTCGGCGGGCAGTTGCAGACCAACGAACCTGTGACCGACACCCCGACAGCGCCGAACGTTCCGAAGCTTTCGGATCGCCCCATCAACCTGCCGAAGGGTTAATACGGGCCGCTTCAGCCAAATACAGCGCATGAGGCGGCTTTTCGTTTTCCTTTTCCTCGCCCTCGTCGGCCAGGCGATGGGCTTCACCACCGTCGTCATCGACGCCGGGCATGGTGGTCACGACCGGGGCGGCGTCCCCGGCCAGCGTGTTTCGGAAAAAGCGATGACGCTCGACGTCTCGCTCCGGATAAACGCCATTCTCCGCGCCAAGGGCGTGCGAACGGTGATGACGCGCACCAGCGATGTCTTCATCCCGCTCCCGCGCCGCGTGGCAATCGCCAATTCGCACCGGAATGCGCTCTTCGTGAGCATCCATTTCAACTCCGCGCCGCGCGAAGGGGCGTGCGGGTATGAAACTTTCTACTACTCCCGCGCCTCCGGCAAGACGGCCGCGCGCATTCAATCCCAGCTGCTGAGAACCCACAGGACGGAAAACCGGGGCGTCAAGCAGCGTGGCTTCTACGTCCTGCGTTATTCACGCAATCCCGCCGTCCTGGTGGAATGCGGCTTTCTCACCAACCGTCGCGAAGCCGCGCTCTGCCTAACCGCCGCGCATCGCCAGAAACTCGCGGAAGCCATCGCGCGAGGAATCATGGCGTCCAGGTAAACCCGATGTCGCTGCTGAGCAGCCTGGAACGCGCATCCATTCCCCACAGCATTTGCGGATTTGTCGCGAATGCGGGGAAGCGGATCATAATCTCCTCAAGACGTGCGGAGATTATGAACGAAACTCCAGTTTCGCAACCCCGTCCGTTCGGACTCCTGCACAAGATGACAAGGCTTTCGAATCAGAGATTCGAGGACAACGGCATTACCAATCTGGAGATTGGTAACGAGGAAAAAGCAGAAAATATGTCGAAAATGTTCTAAAACACCGACGCCTTGACGACGATGACGTCGCCCTCTTCCACCGTGAAGTTCTTCCATTCTTCCTGCCCTTCGAGATCGATGTCGGGTTTTTCCTTTCTGACAACGGTCAGCTTCTTGGCGGTGTAAGCGCCGGGGCCTCCCGCGGAAGCCAGCGCCATCATCACGGTGCCTCCGGGAACGACGGCCTGTTCGCCGGGCCTCGGGACGGATTCTCCGTAAACATAGACGCTGATCCGCGAAAGAGCGGCCGGCTCTTCCGCCGCGGCGGGCACTGCTGCGGATTCGACTTTCCCCTCCCGGGAAGCTTCCGCCTCCGAAAGCCGAACCAGCGCTTCCTCAACGCGATAGAGCTGCGCCTCGATCTTGGCGAGGCGGCTGTCCAACTTCGGGTCGTTGGAGGGAAGCAGAGGAGCCTTTTGGCAGGCGGCAAGGGAGGTCAAAGCGAGCACCGTGAAAATTCGGGAGGGGTTCATAGTCGGGGTTGGGAGTTGTGTAGGGGATATACTCGCCGCATTTTTCGGGAAATCCAGTCCCCAAATCCGGGGGCTCTCCCGGCTTGGCCCGCCGAGGGTTTGATGATTGAATGCGCGCATGATCGTGACGTGCCGGAAAATGAGGGAACTGGAGGAACGGGCCTTTGCATCGGGGGCTACCGCCGAAACACTCATGAACGAAGCCGGCAGGCAGATTGCCGAGGCGGTGCAACAGTTCTTCCCCACTCCCGGGGCATGCAGCGTGGCCGTGGGCAAGGGCCACAATGGAGGCGATGCCCTCGTCGCCGCGCGGCATCTCGCGGAATCGGGCTGGACCCTCTCGCTCCATGAAGTCTTCCCCCGCGACACGCTTGCTCCGCTCACCGCCAGAAAGCTGGAGGAACTGGTCGCCCTCGCCTCGTTTGGGCTGCGCGTGGAGGGCTCCAATGACGTCGCACCCAAGGTCATTCTCGACGGTCTTCTCGGCATCGGCGCGAACGTCAGCGGCGGGTTACGCGAACCGATCCGCAACGCCACGGCAGAGATCAACCGGCAACGGCGCGAAACCGGCGCGAACGTTTTTGCGCTCGATATCCCAACCGGGCTCGACGGAGACACCGGCGCGGCGGCACCGGACACGGTGGAGGCCGATATTACTCTCGCGATCGGTTTTGCAAAGCAGGGGTTGGTCGCCGACGGAGCGATCGATTTTGTGGGACGGCTCGCCGTCCTCCCTCTTCCCGAGTTGACGGAAGCCGCCGGAAAAGACGCAGGGAAAACGGTTGTGACCACTCCGACCACCTTGAAGGCGCGGCTGCCGCGACGCCGGTTCAGCACGCACAAGGGGGACTGCGGGCGGGTGGGGATCATCGCCGGTTCACGCGGGCTGACCGGTGCGGCGGTGATGTCGGCCAACGCGGCGGTACGCGCCGGCGCGGGGCTGGTCTCGCTTTTTGTCACGCCGGATGCCTATCCCGTCATTGCCACCGCCGTCATGCCGGAGGTAATGACGACGGCGGTGGAAAGCTACCGGGACGTGCTCGACCGCTCGTTCGACGCACTGGCCATCGGGCCGGGACTCGGGCCGAACGCCCGCCATCAGGATGCCGAAGATCTTCTGGCAGTGATCGCCGGTTTCCCCGGGCCAATGGTGGTGGATGCCGACGCCCTCAATCTGCTGGCGGCCTCTTCCGGGAATCTTGAAACGCTGGACCGGTGCGCCGGGCCACGTCTGCTCACGCCACACCCCGGGGAGATGCTCCGCCTTTTCCCCGAAGCCAAGGCTCTCTCACGACAGGAGACGGCCTGCCAGTTCCTCGCCCGCTTTGCGAAGAACCGCTTGCCCCTCACGCTTTTGCTCAAGGGCTCACGAACGCTGGTCGCCCATGCCGCAGGAGAAAACCTCCACATCGCTTACAACACCACCGGCAGCCCTGGTATGGCCACGGGGGGCATGGGCGACGTCCTCACCGGAACCTGCGCCGCCCTCGCCGGACAAGGCTTGCCGTTGGCCGACGCGGCTCACCTTGGGGCTTGGGTATGCGGGCGCGCGGCCGAGATCGCGGTTTTCCACGGCTGGCAAAGCCAGGAATCGCTTTGCGCCACCGATCTTCTGGAATTCTTCGGAGGCGCGTTCAATGAATTGCATGGCCCCGCGCCCGTTTATTGACACTCTCCCGATTCGTGCTGAATCATCTCTTTCGTGAATTCCTATCAATTGCCGGAGAAGCCGCGTATCGCCGTTGTCGGATCGGGAGCGGTGGGGTGTTACTATGGAGGCAAGCTCGCGGCCATCGGGCATGATGTCCGTTTCCTGATGCGGGCGGATCTCCCGGCAGTCCGGGAGCACGGCTTGACGCTTTGGAGTTCCGAATCGACCGAAATTCACATCCCGGCGCAGGGTTTCGCCACGCCCGAGGAAATCGGCCCGGTGGATCTGGTGATTATCGCCCTCAAGACAACTTCGAACGCGGCTTTGGAGACGCTGATCCCTCCGCTTCTGCATGAGACCACGGCCCTGGTGACGCTCCAGAACGGCCTTGGCAACGAGGCGTTTCTTGCGGAGCGTTTCGGAACGGAGCGGGTGCTGGGCGCGCTCTGTTTTGTCTGCCTGAACCGGGTGGCACCCGGGCGCATCGAGCACTACGGACATGGGACGATCTCGATCGGCGAATACCTTCGCGAGCCGCAGCCGCGAACGCTGGCCTTCGCAGCGATGCTACGGGAGGCGGGCGTGACGGCGAAAGTCGTGGAGAACCTGATGACGGAACGGTGGTGCAAGCTCGTCTGGAACATCCCCTTCAACGGGCTTTCCATCGCGGCGGGAGGCGTCACGACCGATCGCATCGTGGAGGATAGCCATCTTGATGCGCTGGCCCGCGCTTTGATGAGGGAGACCATTGCCATTGCGAGAGCCCACGGGCATACGATCCCTGATTCCTATGTCGATTTTCAGATGGAACGCACCCCGCCGATGGGACCCTACAAGCCGTCCAGCCTGATTGATTATTGGGCGGGGCGGCCTGTCGAGGTGGAGCCGATCTGGGGCGAACCGCTTCGGCAAGCGCACGCGGCAGGGGTCGAAGCGGGGCGTCTGGAGGCGCTCTACTTTCTGCTTAAATGGCTGACTGCGGCGAAAACGGACGAGGTCGCGTCTCCGCGCTGACCTTGGAGCGTTTTTCCTCGTTACCAATCTCCAGATTGGAAATGCCAATGTCCCCGAATCTCTGATTCGAGAGCCTCGTCATCTCATGCAGAGTGCCGGAACGGACACGGTTACGAAACTGGAGTTTCGATGACATGGGCATTCCCAAACAGAGTTTGGGAATGAGAAGCAAAGAGTAGCCGTTGATTGCAACGGCTACATCATTGATCAAACCGCTCTTTATTGCCTATTCATCCAGGTGCCCCGCCTTGAGCTCGGGCGGAAGGGCGGCGGGCTGGGCGCAGGTGGTCGCCAGTGGGATATGACAGCCGGAGTTTGAGGATTCCTCGAACGCCTGCATCGCATCGACGACGTGAAAAGCGAGGTCCCCGTTGGTGCGATGAGGACGGCCAAAACGAACCGCGTAAGCCATGTCGGCGACCCCGGCTCCGCGTCCCGCCATGGCGGTATGGGTCACCTGCATGTCACGCCACTCGCGGTGTTCGCTCCGGCGCAGGAGCACCGCCCCCCCGGTTCCGTTGGGATCGGGCACCGCGAGCGTCCCTTCGGTTCCGTAAATTTCAATGCGCGGGAGATGGCTCGCCCAGACGTCGAAACTCATGACAACGGTGGCAATCGCGCCGCTCTGGAAGTCGACCGTGCCCGCGAGATGGGTGGGCGTTTTGACTTCGATCTTTGTTCCGGCGAAAGGTTGGCTGGTGATGAGGCGCTCCGCAAACCCAATGCCTGTGGAGCCGCTGACGCGGCGCATCGGCCCCATCAGATTGACAAGCGCCGTCAGATAGTAAGGCCCCATGTCGAACATCGGGCCGCCGCCGATATCGTAGTAAAAACCAGGGTTCGGGTGCCACCGCTCAACCCCGGGGCTGGTCATGAAAGCGACTGCGGAGAGCGGCTTGCCGATGGCCCCGTCGTCGATCAACTTCCGGCAGGCCTGGTGCGAATTACCCAGGAAGGTGTCGGGCGCGCTGCCGATCAATACTCCGCGCTCGTTCGCGGCCTTGATGACCGGCGCTCCCTCGGCCCTGCTGATACTGAAGGGCTTTTCGCAATAGACATGCTTCCCGGCGCGAATGGCGGCAAGGTTAACCTCGGCGTGGACCTTCGGGACGGTGAGATTGACGACCAGTTCGACCTCCGGGTCCGCCAACAGTCCCTCCACGTTTCCGTGCCGGGGAATGCCGTATTTGACAGCCTGCGCCTCCGCGCGGGCGAGGTCGAGATCGGCCACGTGCACGACCTCCAAAATCGGGAATGTTTTGCAGCCTTGGAAGTAGGTATTACTAATGGCGCCGCAACCGATAACGCCGACCTTGACAGGAGTGGGAGAGGTTTTCATTGGGAAAAGATATTAGTGATTTCAACACTGCCCGGCGGCCCAGAGGAGCCCCTGAAGAGTCAGTTTCAAAGCTTCGGGATATTGCGAAAATTCTTCGGGCTCATGCCCGAGGGCCGAATAGAAGACGCGCCCGTTGCCCCACATTCTCGTCCACGCAACCGGCATCCTGCAAGTGTGGCCGTTATACAGGTACTCGGTATCGGCCAAAACATGAACGCCGGGGTCCACCAGCATATAATATTGCTCGGACTTGTAAGCAAACGTGGAGGGAAGGCCCTGGGTGATTGGACTGGAGGGATCCGTGACACGGACTGTGTAGTCGCCTACATGGGGATGGCCCACAAAATGCCCTCCCACCATCCATTCGTAATTGAGATTGCCCCGAAAGGCGTCT
>JBBCKI010000005.1:0-33869 GCA_037190965.1 Chthoniobacteraceae bacterium | reverse complement strand
AAAACTCTAATTTCGTCGTAAAATGCTCGATTTTTGGGAATGATAAATCATTGCCCTCCTTCGAAACAGGCCGTGTAGGGCAAATATGAGCGTCGGAGTTTTTCAGAATCGAGCATACTTGGAGTTTTCACACAGTCTCTCCAGTTTGGGAATGCCCTTGTCTTCGAAACTCCAGTTTCGCTACCCTCCCGAAGATGCGCAGCCGCTACAGAGTCAGCAGACCCGACGCGGCGCATTTCATCACCTCCACCATCGTCGAGTGGCTGCCCGTCTTCACCACGCAAGCCTGCTGCGACATCCTCGCGGATTCCCTGCAATTTTGCCGCGAGAACAAAGGTCTCAAAATCTATGGCTGGGTGATTCTTCATCACCATTTCCACGCCATCGTTTCAGCGCCCGACCTCAGCTCAATTCTCGCTGATCTCAAGAAATTCACTGCGCGGCGGCTCGTGGCGCGGCTTGAGGAAGAAAGGCGGGAATGGCTTCTGAATCAACTCAGTTACTACCGGGCCAATCATAAGACCAGCGCTCATCAGATCTGGCAGGAAGGTTTTCATCCCCAAGAGATTACCCATGATGAGATGATGCTCCAGAAGCTGGAATATTTGCATAACAACCCGGTTCGCGCGGGCTTGGTTGCGGCTCCGGAGCATTGGCGCTATTCGTCGGCGCATGAATGGCTGCCGGGAGGTGAGCCTGTGTTTCGCTGCGATGATTGGCGATAGGCGGGTTTTCGAAACTGGAGTTTCGCAGACAGGGGCATTCCCAAACTGGAGTTTGGGAACGAGGGAATTCTGCAACCGAGTGATTGGCTTTCCTTCGCGCGGTAGCGTTCTTTCCGGTTTCCGCGTTCCGGTTTTCCCTCTCACCCCCCCACCGCGCGGCGGTCGGCGGCGTCGAGGCGGGAGGCGAAGGTGTCGCTGGAGCGGAAGAGCCGGGGGAGTGCGTCCAGCGAGGCGCGGGCGAGCGGGCCTTCCTGGCGGCCAAGGCCGCTCTGGAGGAAAATGGCCAACCGTAGGAGTTCGGCGAGGTCGCGGAAGCGGGCCTCTTCAAAGGCCTCCTCGGAGCCGCTGAAATTGCGTTCGGCGCTCTCGAAATCGATCAGAAACGGTTGCACCGGCGCGGTGCAGACGATGATGTTGTGCAACTCCATATCGCGATGGAGAAAGCGGCGGGCATGCAGCTTTTCGAGCTGTGCAAAAATCTCTTCGGACAGCTTCCAAAGCCCGATGAGGACGGCGGGGTCGGTCTGAAGAGCGATCCCAAGGCAGCGCTCGGCGGGTTCCACATCGGTGAAGGGGGAGAGGCGGCTCAACGGCTTGCCGGGGATGAAGGCGGAGCGGAAGGAGTTGTTATCAAAGCCGATCGGCTCGGGCGAGCCGAGGATTTCCGCCGCCGCAAGGCTATTCTCAAATTCCACCGCCGGGTCGCCGTGGAAGCTCCACGGGTGGTATTGTTTGACAAAATGCACCGGGTATTCGCTGGCGCGTGGAAAGGCGGCGCGGGATTGCCGCCCGGCGATGACCAACTGGCTGTGCACGAGATCGCGGCCATCCGGGCCCGTTTTTCGCGCGATGGAGTGAACGGGAAAATCTTTGTCCTGCGGCTGGGTCAACAGATGGCGCAAGCCTTCGGCAATGACGATGCTGTGTAACGGCGAGAGAGGAATGCGGTCATTGGAACTGGAGTCGGCGTTGGTCATGAGTTTACTGGGTTGGTTCGCCTCGCGTGCCGCGTTCCCCCGGGCGCGGCTGTCTTTTCGAGAAAATAGCCCCCCAATGAACGGCGTTTCAGCCGTGTTGGCAAGTTTTACGAACGGACACCGGGTGACTTGAAACTCCAAGTCGCCTATGGAAATTCGTCGCAATCGCTCGAATTTCAGGTCTATCCGTTGCAGGCCGCTTCTTGGTAGTTAAAAAACGGCAAAAAAAGGAGGCCGCCTCCCCCCCGGAAGGCGACCTCTTGGTTGACTCCATCAAGCGCTACTTGATGAAGAGCATCTCCTGGTAAGTCGGCAGCGGCCAGAGATCGTCGGCGACAACCCCTTCGAGGGCGTCGGCGGCGGCGCGCACTTCGAGCATGGCGGGGATAATCGCCTTGAGCGAGTGGCTGGCGTGTTCTTCAGCGCTGTCGTGTTTGCAGCCGGCGTGAGCGGCTTCCAATTTTTCAATTCCGGCGACCAGATTGCTGATCAGTGCGGTGACTTTCTTGAGCACCGTGGTGTCGGGTTCGATGCCTGCCGCCTTGAGCTTCGCGGCGGTGTCGGCGAGCTGCCCCTGGTAGCGGTCGGCGGCCGGGTAGATGATCGTTTTGGCCATTTCGGTGACGAGGTTGGCCTCGACGTTGATCGATTTGGCGTACTGTTCGAAGGCGATCTCCCGGCGGCTTTCCAATTCGCGCCGGGTGAGAATGCTGTATTTCTCGAAGACGGCGACGGTGCTCTCGTCGGTGTAGGCGGGGAGCGCGTCCACGGTGGTCTTCAGGTTCGCGAGACCCCGCTGGGCGGCTTCGGCGTGCCATTCCTCGCCATATCCGTTGCCGTTGAAGATGACGCCGCGGTGGTCGTTGACGACCTCCATGAGCACCTTCTGGATCGTCTCGTTGAGCTTGCCGGGCTCGGCTTTTTCAAGCTGCGTGGCGAGGTAATCGAGCGATTCCGCAACGATGATATTGAGAACCAGGATGGCCGCCCCGATGGACTGGCTGGAGCCGACCGCGCGGAACTCGAACTTGTTGCCGGTGAAGGCAAAGGGGCTCGTGCGGTTACGGTCGCCCGGGTCTTTGGGCAGCGCCGGCAGAACGTCGACGCCGATGTTAAGCGTCGTGCGGGCCTTGCTGGTGTTAGCTCCGCCGCGCGAGATCTGGTCGAACACGTCGGTGAGCTGGTCGCCCAGGAAGATGGAGATGATCGCGGGAGGCGCTTCGTTGGCCCCGAGCCGGTGATCGTTGCCCGCGCTGGCCACCACGGCCCGCAGCAGTTTGGCGTGGATGCTGACGGCGCGGATGACCGCCGTGGCGAAGACCAGGAACTGCGCGTTGGCGTGCGGCGTGTCACCCGGCTCGAGGAGGTTCCCCTGCGTCGCATTGCCGAGCGAGAAGTTGAGGTGCTTGCCGCTTCCGTTGACTCCGGCGAACGGTTTTTCGTTCAGCAAACAGGACATGCCGTATTTCTCCGCCACGGTGCGGAGCTGGGTCATGACGAGCTGCTGGTGGTCTGAGGCAAGGTTGGAGGTCTCGTAAACCGGCGCGACTTCAAACTGGCCGGGGGCCACTTCGTTGTGGCGGGTCTTGATCGGGATGCCGAGTTTGAAGAGTTCGCGCTCCACTTCCATCATGTAGGCGAGGACGCGCTCCGGGATCGCCCCGAAGTAGTGGTCTTCGAATTCCTGGCCTTTCGGCGGACGCGCGCCGAAGAGGGTGCGGCCGGCGTTGAGCAGGTCGGGGCGGGCGTAGAAGAAGTTGCGGTCGACCAGGAAGTATTCCTGCTCGGCTCCGGCGGTGCTGCTCACGCGGCCGATCTTCTCATGGCCGAAGAGCTTGAGCACGCGGCGGGCCTGCACGTCGAGTTCCTGCATGGCACGCAGGAGCGGCGTCTTGTTGTCGAGGACCTCGCCGGTCCAGGAGATGAACGCCGTCGGGATGCAGAGGGTGCTGCCGTTCGGGTTCTCCAGGATGTAGGCGGGACTGGTGACATCCCAGACGGTGTAGCCGCGCGCTTCAAAAGTGGAACGCATCCCGCCGCTCGGGAAGCTGGAGGCATCGGGCTCGCCCTGGATGAGCGTCTTGCCGGAGAACTCGGTGATCGTGCTTCCCAGCCCGTCGGGCGAGAGGAAGGAGTCGTGCTTCTCCGCGGAGAGGCCGGTAAGCGGATAGAAAACGTGGGCGTAGTGGGTCGCGCCTTTCTCGATGGCCCAGTCCTTCATCGCGGCGGCCACCACATCAGCGATGGAGGAGTCGAGCTTGGCACCGCTCTCGATCGTCTCGATGACGCTCTTGTAGATGTTCTTGGGCAGCCGCTGCTTCATCACCGTCGGGCCAAAGACGTTCGCCCCGTAGAGGTCGGCGGAGAAGACGTCGCGGAAATTGGTCGACGTCGTCGGTGGCTTGAAGTTGGTGATGGCATTGATCGCCTGAAGGCGAGAGATACTGGCACTCATTGTAAGTTTGGTTGCGGTGGATGTTCTAAGAGGTTTGCATCGGAATGCTCACCCCGGATTCATCATGGTCAGCGTTTCGTGATGCGCTCCCCTTAGCATCGACCGTGCCACGTTTCTGATCCATCATATTTTACCCTTATTTTTAAGACAGGAAGGAGATTGGGAGGTGCAAATTCCAGCCTCGAAAAGGCAGTGATCTGTCTCTTTTTATCCATGCTGGGCAAAAGGAAACACCTCACCGGGGTATTTTTCAGCCACCCCTCCCGCCATCCCGCTCGTGTCTTATCCGAGCCCGTAATGCTTCGCGCGGGCCACAAGCTCCGCCATGTTGCTGGCGCCAAGTTTGGCGATAATGTTGGCGCGGTGAAATTCAACCGTGCGGGGGCTCAGGCTAATGATGTCGCTGATCTCCCGGCTGGTCCGCCCCGTGAGAACGTAGCCAAGAACTTCCTGCTCCCGGCGGGAGAGGATCTTTCCGACCGAGAGACTCTTTGCTCGTTCGCGGGTCAGCGTTTCGCTGAACCGGGCTGAATAATACGGTTGTCCGTTGGCGACGGTCTTCAGCGCTTCGGCAAGCGCCATGGGAGGGGCATCTTTTTCGATATACCCCTCCACGCCACTTTCGCGGACCCGCGTCAGCGCCAGAGGATCCACCATTGAGGAGAGGACCAAAGCCCGAAGATGGCGCCGCAGCAGCCGGGCTGCCCGGACGAACTCCAGTCCATCCATCCCCGGGAGTTGCAGATCCACCAGCACGACATCGGGTTGCGCCGATACAACCAGAGGAAGGGCTTCCTCCCCTGATCCTGCCGCTCCTACGGGAAGAAAGCCGGGTTGTATCTCAAGCCATTGCTCCAGGAAGGAGCGAAACATCCCCTGGTCTTCTACGATCAACGCGCGGAGAGGTGGCCGATTCATGAGGCGATAGCGAGGCCTTTATCGCAAGCTCGCCCTTCCGCGGCGGGCAGGGTAAACCATAACTCTGTTCCGCCTTGACCGCCCGGGTTCAAGATAGCCTCCAGCCGGATGCCCATGGTCCGGCTGATCTCGCCGCAGAGGTGCAGGCCCATGCCACCCCTGGCGGCCGGCGGGCAGGGGGATTCCGCGGCGAGTTGCTCCGCTACTTCCCGGGGCAGGCCCGGGCCGTCATCGCGGACGGCCAGCCTCACTCCGTTTGGCGTGAGTGCCGCGCTGACGACGACTCTATGTCGGGCAAATTTCAAGGCGTTGACGAGGAGATTACGTAGCAAGGTCTGCGCCAGCACGAGGTCCGTTTCGACATGAAGGTCTTCCGGCACTTCGATCACCAGTTCGCGCTTGCCTTGCTCCGCCACGGTGCGATGCAGCGCCACGACAGGGGCCATCAGCGTGCCTACCGAAAGCGAATCCGTCCGAGCGGCTTCCGCCCCGGCTCGCAACCGTGTCCAGAGCACGAGGTCTTCGATCAGGAGAAGCAACTCCCGCCCGGTTCGCGCGGTGTCGCTCGCGAACTGCTCCAGAGAGCGCCCGGGCGGGGCGGCTACAAGTTGCTCGGCGGCCTGGGTGAGCCCCGTGAGGGGGCTGCGCAGATCATGGCCGAGCACGGCGATCATTCGGTCTTTGTCATGATTGGCGGCCTCCAACTCCCGCGTCTGCTCCCGCACTTCCAGGGCCAGCTCGTCGGCGTAGGCTTCCTGCAGGATCTGGCGTTGTTGCGCCTCCGCGAGCAGGCTTTGCTGGGCGTCGAGTTTCTCGCGTTGGATCTGCGCGAAGCGATCCGCCGTGGCGAGAGAGAGGAGCAGCATCTCCAGGGCGGAGGCAAGCATGACGACCGTGATGACGTTTGAGATGCTCAGCCAGGAGAGCCATGAGGCGGCGACCGGTGCAATCCCCGCGAACAAAAGCCCAAATGCCACCACGAAATAACGGGCCTGCCGCGCCCCGGCGCGCCACGCGGCGACTGCCGCCCCCAGTAATACGAGATGGGCTGTCGCGCTCCCGAGCACGATATAGGAGAGCCAGTTTTCATAGCCGACCCATGGGGCGGCCACCGCTCCAAGGGCGAGCAGAACCATGACGGTTCTCATCGCTTTCGTGACCTTGTCTGCCGTCGGGGTGCGAACCGGAAGTTCCAGCAAGACCCGGACGAACTGCGCGAGAAATGCTCCGCTCAACGCCAGCGCCACCATCGAGATGGTTTCCAGCCACGGCGAACCGAGTGCCCCACCCAAACCCGCCAGTTCACTGCGCGCGAAAAACAGGTAGATCGTGAACGAGCCAAGATAGAGGAGATAGTAGCCCGTATCGGAAAAGCGGAGGCGGGCCCACAATGTCGCGTTGTAGAAAAGGAGCGCGAGGAGACCTCCGAAATAAAACCCCTCCGCCAGCGCGGTGCGCAACCGGGACGCATGGAATGCATTCTGGTCCGGCCACCAGTCGAGTTGCAGCCAGACCATGAAAGAATCTTCATATCGGAGGTAAACTTTCCGTTCTCCCTGTGCGGGGACGGTGAGGGGGAATGCCGTCTCGCGTCCCCAGAGCGCCTTCTTCCCGGCGGGGGTCCATTCTCCCGAGCGGAGATGAAGCCAACTGCCCGGCGCGTCTCCCGGCGTGAAGAGGTCCGCTTTGTCCGCGTAGTCGAGCGCATCGCTCAAGACGCCGTGAGCGACGGTCGCTTCCGGATTCCGCAGGATCACCCGCACCCAGGCAGCCTCGCGATGCGAAGATGGGAGAAAGCCACGGGCCCAGGGGCGCCAGGCTTCATCGGGCAGGGCCGCCGCCTCGGCGGGCGTCAATCCTGACTTGGGATTGGGCAGAAAGGCGACGGCGGAGCCGTTTGCATCCGGCAAGGTCTGCCTCCCTGAGCGATCTCCCGATAATCCAATCAGAAGCCATCCAAGGATAATGGCCGCCAGCGCCAGCAAAACCGCCTGGATGCATCCGTATGGCAATCGGAACTGCATGATGCCTTGCAGTTGAGCCCTAATCTTTCTGCGTGGCAAGCCCTCTCTGGAAACGCCCCCCCTGCCGCCTTGCCGCCTCGCCAGCCTCGTAGAACTACGGGGTTTGTCCGGTTGTCCATTTTACCGGCATTGCTAGGAATCCCTTTTATGAATATCTGTTTGCCGCGTCGGTTTCGCGCTTGTTTTGCCTTGTCGATCTGGCTGGCTGCCCCAGGGGCGGTTTTCGCGGCGAATCGCACCTTTACGCAAACCAGCGGGAGCTGGTTTACCGCTTCGAACTGGTCATCGAGCAACGTTCCGACCCTTAATGACACGGTTTATATCGGTTCCACGACGGCCAACCGCTCGGCGACAATCACGAGCGGGGCTGCGAAGGCGGGTAGTGTTGAGTTGGGCTACCGGACATCGGGAGCCACCGGAGGCAGCGGTTCGTTGACGGTTGGCAGCGGAGGAAGCCTGGAGGTTGCCGGTTATCTGAACGTCGGCAGAGACCGCACCGGCACGTTGATTTTGGAGAGCGGCGGCACCGCTGCCGTGGGAGGCATATGGGTGGGGATCGAGCCTGGCATCACCGGAACGCTGACGATCGACGGCGTGGGCTCCAAGCTTTCCGTCAATTCCGAGGAGAGTGCCATTTTTGGGTACGATGGCGTCGCCGCGGTAACCATCCGGAATGGCGGCACTTTCGAGAATACCGCGGGCGGGGGCGATACCATCATCGGCTATAGTTCAAGCCCGTCTTCCCCCTCGATCGTCACCGTGACGGGCAGCGGGTCGCAAATGTCCACATTGAACCTTGTCGTTGGAAACTTCGGCGCGGGGAGCCTGTCGATCCTCGCGGGGGCGCATGTCGACAGCACGGGTGGCGATGTGGCCGGCGGCTCGGTGAACGGGCAAAATACGCGAGGCAGCGTCCTCGTTTCCGGCACAGGTTCGCAATGGACGATCACCGAACAGTTGACGATGGGGCATTACAATCCCGACAACGGCGACAGCAACACCTCGTCGGTAACGGTGGCTGACGGTGCCGTCATTACCGCGAATGGCGGGGTTGTTTTAAGCGGCTCAACGACGTCTTTGAACATTGGCAGCGGCGGGCTCTCCGGTACGCTCAAGGCGGACGTGCTTTTCCGGTATACCAATACGGCGGCTACGCTGAATTTTAACCATACCGACGATCTCACGTTTGCCTACAACATCATTTCTGAATACGAGGCAGGACGCGGCATTGTGACAAAATCCGGCGCGGGGACGACGACGCTCTCCGGCAATAATACTTACACCGGCGGAACCTACATCCATGGCGGGACGCTCCGCGCCACCACCCGCGCCACCGCGCTGGGTTCCGGGACGGTTTACCTGAAAGGAGGGAGCCTGGAACTGGCCAACAACACGGGCCTCAATTTTGGCCAGGATACCGAGATCACCGCCAATGGCACCATCACTGCCAACCGGCTTACCACCAGCGGGGGGACTGTCTCGCACACCCTCGGCACGCTTTCCATTGGCGGCAACAAGCTCACCGTCGCCCGGGGCTCTCTCGTCACCGGCACGGCGTCGTTGACCTTTGGGGCGACCGCCCTGACCGCCCATGATGCGATCTTCGACACCGGGGCGGGAACGCTCCTCACGCTTGGAGCCCTCAGCGGCAACTACCGCTTCACCAAAGAGGGTGACGGTCAATTGACGCTCGGCTCCAACTCCACACGGAACGCCACCACCACGCTTACCGCCGGCATTCTGCGGCTCCAGGTAGCCAATGCGCTGGGTAACAGTGCCGGGGCGGCGCTCAATTTGAATGGCGGCATCCTTGAACTCGCCAATAATTCCGCCACCACATTCAACGGCACGACGATCACCCTTGGCGGCAATGCGACGATCCGGTTGAGCCGCACATCTAATGGCAACGCGGTGACACAGACCCTTCGGGGGCTGACACTCGGTGGCGGCCATACCCTTACGATCGCCCAGGGTTCGAACTTCAATACGAATAATGCGGGCAGTTTGGCCACCGGGGCCGTCACGCTCGCGGGCGACGCCACCGTGGCGCTCAACAATACCAATGGCACGGGGACCGGCGTCACCACCTTCGACGCGTTGAACGATCAGGGGGCTGCCCGAACGCTGACCAAGAGCGGCAACGGCACGCTCACGCTCTCCGCCGCCGCCACCATGATTTCCAATGGGACGACGCTGAAAGTGACCGGCGGCCGGGTGAACTCCAACAACGCCACCGCGCTCGGGACGCTTGCTCAAGTCGAGCTTTCCACGAACACCACCTTTGCTCTCGGAGCTTCCCAGACCCTCGGGGCATTGAAGGGCACCGGCGGCACGGTGGAACTCGGCAGCTACACGCTTACCCTTGGCTCGACCAATCACCTCGGCTCCAACTTTGGAGGAGCCATCACCGGCACTGGCGGCCTTGTGAAAACCGGCACCGGCACGGCGGTGCTCTCGGGCACCAGCACCTACACGGGCAGCACCTTGATTCACCAGGGACAGCTACGAGTGGACGGGAAGATCGCCGGCACCGGCGGGATCACTGTCGAGGCTGGAGCTCTGCTTGGTGGCTCCGGGAGCTTCACCACCGTTGCCACCATCCAGGGGATCTACGCCCCCGGCAACAGCGTGGGGAAGCTTGCCAGTGGTAGCCTTGCGTTCGACAGCACCGGTGTCTTTGAATGGGAACTTTCCGACGCTCTTGGGGAAGCAGGAACCGGCTGGGATCTTGCGGAGGTTACCGGCGGCATCTCCTTTGCCTTGGGCTCAACCTTTCGAGTCATCTCCCTGGGTCTGCAAAATTTCGACGGTGCCCGGGACTACTCCTGGGCTGTTGCCACGACCACCACGGGCATCACGGGGTTGGACGATCTGATAATGGATTTTAGCGGGTTCGAGTATTTCTACGACGGGCTCTTCTCCCTGCGTGTGAGCGACAACGTCTTCTTCCTCGATTATGAAGCGATACCGGAGCCCTCTACAGTGGCTCTGATGGTGGCGGCCTCCGGGTTTGTTTTTATGGTTCGCCGTTCCCGCGCCCGGCTTTGAGCTAAAAACCGGAGATCGGTAGTCCGGTCGCGCACCCCCCCTCCGGCTCTTCACGCCGCAATTCTTGACTTCCCGGGACGAGCTTTTAGGCTCCATGCCCTATTTAAAGAAGACAAAGAATCCATGAATCTGAAACTCGATATTCTTTCCCGGGCCGCTGACGAAGCGCGCGGCCTCGCCATCGACGCGGTGCATAAGTGTTCCTCCGGTCACCTTGGTCTCCCGCTCGGATGCGCCGAGATTGGCGCGGTTCTCTTTGGGAGCGCCCTTCGCTACAATCCTGAAGCCCCAAAATGGCTCAACCGCGACCGTTTCATTCTCTCCGCAGGTCACGGCTCCATGTTCCTTTATTCCTGGCTGCATATTGCCGGGTACGATCTCTCCATCAAGGAGGTGGAAAACTTCCGGCAGCTTCACAGCAAGACGCCGGGCCACCCGGAATCGTTTGAAACCCCGGGCGTCGAGGCGACCACCGGGCCGCTCGGCCAGGGGATTTCCAACGCGGTCGGGTTCGCCGTTTCCGCCAAGATGGCGGCGGCGCGTTTCAACACGCCCGAGCACGCGATTTTTGACCAGCACATCGTCGTGCTCGCGGGCGATGGCTGCATGCAGGAAGGCGTCGCTCAGGAGGCGGTTGCGTTTGCCGGGCACGCCAAGCTCGATAACCTGATCCTCATTTACGATTCCAACGATGTCACCCTCGACGCGATGGCCGACGCCACGCAGAACGAGGACACCGCAGGTCGCTTCGAGGCGCTGCGTTGGGACGTGCAGACGGTGGACGGCCACGACATGACGGCGTTCCTCGCCGCCTACGAAAAGGCCAAAGCTGCCAGCGGCAAGCCGCAGCTCATCATTGCCAAGACGCTCATCGGCAAAGGCATCCCCGAGGTTGCCGGAACCGCGAAAGCTCACGGTGAAGGCGGGGCAAAATTCTCCGATGCCGCCCGCAAGGCGCTCGGTCTTCCGGAGACGCATTTTTATGTTTCGCCGGAGACACAGGCTTACTTCGCGGAGCACAAGAAGTGCCGTCTTGCCGACTACGAGGCGTGGAACGCATCCTACCGCGCATGGCGCGAGGCCAACCCGGACAAGGCGGCTTTGCTCGACTCCGGGGTGACTCATGCGACGCCGGCCGATCTTCTTTCGCGCATCCCGGTATTCCCCGACGACGCGAAGATCGCCACCCGCAAGGCGGGCGGCGACGTGCTCCAGCCAATCGCCGAGGCGCTTCCGCTCCTCATCAGCGGTTCGGCGGATCTTTACGGCTCCACGCTCAACTACATCAACTCCAGCAAGGACTGGACGCCGGAAAACTGGGGCGGCCGCAACATCCGTTTCGGCATCCGCGAACACGCCATGGCGGGTATCCTCAACGGGATCGCCTATGACGGAATCTTCCGCGCTTCCGGTGCGACGTTCCTCGTCTTCGCCGACTACGCCCGGCCTTCGATCCGCCTCGCGGCGCTCTCGCGCCTCCCGGTGACGTACATCTTTACGCACGACTCCGTGGGCGTGGGTGAAGACGGCCCGACCCACCAGCCGGTGGAAACGGTCAGCGGTCTCCGCGTGATCCCGAATCTGGACGTCATCCGTCCTGCCGATCCCGAAGAGACGGCGGGCGCTTTCGTCGCCTCCCAGCAGCGCAATGACGGCCCGACGCTCCTCGCGCTCACCCGGCAAGTGGTCCCGAACCTGACCGTCGCTCCGGCGGAAGTCCGTCGCGAAGGCGTCCTCAAGGGGGCGTATATTCTCGTCAAAGAGACGGCTCCCCTGGAGACGATTCTCCTCGCCGCAGGGAGCGAAGTGCAGCATGCCGTGGCTGCCGCGAAGGAACTCGGCGCGGGCACCCGCGTGGTTTCCATGCCTTCCTTCGAGCGCTTTGAGCGCCAGAGCGTGGAATACCGCGAGTCGATTCTCCCGGCCAACGTTCGCCGCCGCGTGGCGATTGAAGCGGGCGTGAGCGATCTCTGGTTCCGCTGGGTCGGGCTCGACGGCAAAGTCGTCGGGATCGATAGCTTCGGCATCAGCGCACCGGGCGGCTCCGTGATGAAAGAACTCGGCATGACCGCCGAGAGCGTCGTGAAAGCCGCGCGCGAACTCGCGTAAGGGATTTCAGGCCCGGGAGGGGGCTTCCTCTCCCGGGTCTCTTTCTTTTGCGGAAACACATCGCTTTCCCGGTGGAATCCAAGCGTGTCAGCAACCGCTTGGCATGGCCGAAGTAGCTGGTGCGGCAGCACCGGTAGCACGCTCGCGCCGTCGAGCGCGGGTATCGACTTCTTGGCTTCATGAGGGCTGCATCCCCGTCCCAGCAGCCCCGTCCTGTGGGGATGGGCGCCAAACGCGACTCTTCGTCGATCCCGCGCTCGACGGCGCGAGCGGACTACCTCCAACCATCGCGACTCAGCATTTTACGCCAGCCTCATCCCTTCCCATTGACGTTTTTAGGTTTATTCCGAAGGGCTTTCGATTTTTGGCTTGCGACGGGAGCCGCGGCTAAGGCAGCATGAATCCTAATTCTCCCAATTTCTAGTAGGGAATTGGGGTTTTGAAAGAAAATGTCACTTCAACCCAATGAAATCACCAGTGAAGAAGTTCGAGCCCTTGCAGAGGGATTCGAATCGGCTTCGCTGGAGCAGATTCTGGGCTGGGCCTGGGAGCGATTTGAAGTCCGCGCCGGGATCGGCACGAGCTTTCAGGGGGCCGGGTTGGTGATGATTCATCAAGCCGTCCGCGCGGGATTCCGTTTTCCCATTTTCACCTTGGATACCGGGTTTCTTTTTCCGGAGACGCTGGAGTTGAAAAAGCGGCTGGAGGATTTCTTCGGCATTGAGATCGAAAGCTCCCACCCGGAGCAGACGCCGGAGGAGCAGGCCGTCGAGCACGGGGAAAAGCTGTGGGAAAGAGCGCCGGACCTCTGCTGCACGCTTCGCAAAGTGCTTCCGTTGCAAAAGCGGCTTGCCGATCTGGCGGTCTGGATCACCGGGGTTCGCCGGCAGCAGGCCGACACGCGCGAGAAGACCGGTATTCTGGAGCTCTATAATTTTGACAAGCTGCGGGACCTCGACATCCTGAAACTTAACCCGATGGCCGCCTGGAGCCGGGAAGCCGTGTGGGCTTATCTGCACGAACACAAGATCCCCTATAACCCATTGCACGACCGGGGCTATCGCTCGATCGGTTGCATTCCCTGCACCCGCCCAACCGGCTCCGGAGAGGACGAACGGGCGGGGCGCTGGACGGGTTTTGACAAGACCGAGTGCGGCATTCACACCTTTCTTGGAGCGAATATTTAGTTTTTTTCCCACACACGATGAGCACCAGCTACGAAAGCCACCCCGCTTACGGCGGAAAATATCCCGCGCCGCGTCCCGACGAATCGCCCGCGTTTTTCCCGGAGACCGTCTCCCGCGAAGACGCCGCGCACCTCGACGCGTTGGAAGCCCAGAGCATTTTCATCATCCGCGAGGCTTACCACCACTTCAAAAACATCTGCATGCCGTGGTCGATGGGGAAGGACTCCAACGTCCTTATCTGGCTTTCCAGGAAGGCATTCGGCGGGCACATCCCGTACCCGCTCCTGCATATCGACACGACGTACGAATTCCCGGAGATGATTGCCTACCGCGACTGGGCGGTGAAGCATCATAACCTCAACCTGATCGTGAAGATCAACGAGGACGCCCGCGCCGGATGTGGCTCTTACGAGGCAACGGGGCCGATCGGTTATGACACCGCCGATCCCGTCACCGTCACGCATGAATTGAAGACCGTCGCCCTCCAGCAGGTGATGGCCGAGCACCAGTGGGACGCGCTCATCACCGGCATCCGCCGCGATGAAGACCCGACTCGCGCCAAGGAGCGTTACTTCAGCCCGCGCACGAAGGACTTCGAGTGGGACTACAAGGATCAGCCGCCCGAGTTCTGGAATCAGTTCACCACCTCCTGCGGCCCGGGCGAACACGTCCGCGTGCAGGCGCTGCTGGATTGGAGCGAGCGCGACATCTGGCTCTACATCCAGCGCGAAGGGATCCCGATCCCCCAAATGTATTTTGCCCGCGACGGGAAGGACGGAGGCCGTTACCGGTTCCGCTCCCTCGGCTGCTGGCCGATCTCCGGCCCCGTGGAGAGCAACGCCGATACCATCGACAAGATCATCGACGAACTCGCCTGCACCAAGACCAGCGAACGCGCCGGCCGCGCCCAGGATCACCATGAGCGCAACGCGATGCAGAAGCTTCGCGCAAAAGGCTTCATGTAGGCCGCGCCACCCCGCCCCTTGCTCTTCGCATTTATCGCCAGCCGGATTCACTCCTTTTGACAGACCATGTCCACCACGCTTTCTCCTTCCCAACCCAAAAACGCCGCCGCTCAGTCGACGGCTCGCTTGAAGATCGTATTCGTCGGCCATGTCGACCATGGTAAATCGACGCTGATTGGCCGCATCTTTCATGACACTCACTCGCTGCCCGACGGCAAAGTGGAGCAGATTCAGAAAGCGTGCAAAGAGGAGGGGATGGAGTTCGAGTATGCCTTTCTGCTCGACGCGTTGCTCGAAGAGCAGGCGCAGAACATCACCATCGACACGACGCAGATTCAGTTCCGCACGGAAAAGCGCCCTTACGTCATCATTGACGCGCCGGGCCACAAGGAGTTCCTGAAGAACATGATCAGCGGCGCGGCCAGCGCCGATGCCGCCGTGTTGCTCATCGCCGCTAACGAGGGCGTGCGCGAACAGAGCCGACGCCACGGTTATCTCTTGAGCCTGCTCGGCATCCGGCAGGTGGTTGTCGCGGTCAACAAGATGGACCTCGCCGGGTACTGCGAGGAGACCTTCGAAAAACTGAAGGCCGAGTATACCGAGTTTCTGAGCCAGATCGGCCTGGAGGCCAAGCTCTTCATCCCGATCTCCGCCCGCAACGGTGACAACATCGCCACTCGCAATGCCGCGCAACTCGGCTGGTACGATGGCCCCACGATCCTGGAGGCGCTTGATCAGTTCGAACTCCCCAAGACGGTCGAAGAGCAGGCCCTCCGCTTCCCGATTCAGGATATCTATCGTTTTGACGAGCGCCGCATCCTTGCGGGCCGCATTGAGTCGGGCACGTTGCGCGTGGGGGACAAGCTGGTCTTCTCGCCCAATAACAAGACGGCGGTGGTCAAGACGATCGAGCGGTGGCACGCGCCGGAGCGCGATTTCGCCGTCGCGGGAGAATCAATCGGTGTGACGCTCACCGAACAGATCTTTGTCGAGCGCGGGCACATCGCCTCGCACGAGACGGAGACTCCCATCGAGAGCAACCGTTTCAAGGCGCGCCTCTTCTGGATGGGCCACAATCCGCTGGAGAAAGGCCGCCGGTACAAGCTCAAGATCACCACTCAGGAGGTCGACGCCGAGATCGTTTCCATCGAGCGCGTGATCGACGCCTCCACCCTTGACGCCGTAACCGACCGCGACTTCATCGCCCGCAACGACGTGGCCGAAGTCACGCTCAAGACGCGCACCGCACTAGTCATGGATAACCATGACACCAGCCCCATCCTGGGCCGTTTCGTCATCATGGACGGGCACCACGTCGCCGGGGGCGGCATCGTCTTCGGCGGCATCTACACGGACCGCACCAAGATCAAATCGAGCAACATTTTCTGGAGCGAAGGAGCCGTGACTCCCGAGCACCGCGAGATCCGCAACGGGCACAAGGGGGCCGTTGTCTGGCTCACCGGCCTGAGCGGCTCGGGTAAATCGACCATCGCCCACGAGTTGGAGCGCGAGCTTTTCAATCGCTCGATGCAGACCTACATCCTCGACGGCGACAATATCCGCCACGGGCTCAACTCCAACCTCGGCTTCTCGCCTGAGGATCGGGTTGAGAACATCCGGCGTGTGGCCGAGGTGGCCCGGTTGATGGCTGACGCAGGTCTGGTGGTCATCACGGCGTTCATCGCGCCCTACAAGGCCGATCGCCGCCGCGCCCGCGAGATCGCTCTCGAAGGAGGCCTCGACTTTTACGTCGTCCACGTCAAGGCGTCGCTGGAAGTTTGCGAGCAGCGTGATCCCAAGCAGCTCTACAAAAAGGCGCGCGCCGGAGAGATCAAGGATTTCACCGGAATCGACGCTCCTTACGAAGTGCCGGAAGACCCCGATCTCGTCATCGACACCGAGGTGCAGACGCTGGGCGAATCGGTTGCGACCATTCTCGACTTCCTGCGGCCCAAGCTGCGTGTCGAGGGGCCGGAGAACTTCGATATTTAGAAGAGCGGTGATGTAAAGGTAGGGACCGCGCGCCGTCGCGGTCCGGGAGTGGAGGTTGAGGCGAATCGAACGTCCAACCCCTGCGCTCGCGGCGCGATCGCACTACCTTGCGGGCGAGGGGCCGTCGCGCGGTTCTTCCAACTCGGGCAGTATGGAAAATACAGCCGCTTTGCTTGAGGAACTGCGCATCAACCTTTGGCGGTTGGCTTTTCTGAAAGCCCCGGTCTCCTTACCGCCCTTCAGCCTTCGGCTGCCGCGCCAGGATCTCCGCCAGTACGGTCTTCGGTGCCTTGCCCTCGTAAATCAGGCCATAGACGGCGTCGATGATCGGCGTTTCCAGCCCGAACCGCCGGGCGCATTCGTAGGCGCTTAGTGTTGTCGGCACCCCTTCGGCGACCATTTGCATCGACCCGGAGACGGCCTCTGGGGTTTCTCCGTGCCCCAGCCGCTCGCCGACCGCGCGGTTGCGGCTATGTCGGGAGAAGCAGGTAACCATCAGGTCCCCCAGCCCACTCAGGCCGTAGAAAGTCTCCGCGCGGCCTCCCATGGCAACGCCGAGCCGTACCATCTCCACGACGGCGCGGGTGACAAGCGCCGCCTTGGAGTTGTCGCCAAAGCCGAGGCCATCGGCCACTCCCGCCGCGATGGCGAAGATGTTCTTGAGCGCCCCGCCGAGTTCGATCCCCGCGACATCGGTGCTGGTGTAGATGCGGAGCGTCTGCGCGCTCAGCAGGCGTTGGAGTTTCTCCGCCAGCGCTTCGTCCTCGCACCCGAGCGCCACGGCGGCGGGGATCCCCCGCGAGAGTTCCTCCGCGTGGCTGGGCCCGGAGAGGACCGCGATCGGATTTGCCGGGAGCGCCTCGTGCAGAATCTGGCTCATCCGCAGGCCCGTACCGCGTTCAATCCCTTTGGTGCAGGAGATCAGGATGCCGCGCGCCTTGGCGTCTGCGAGTCGTTTCGCCACTTCGCGGATTCCCTTGGAGGGGGGCACCACGAGGATCACCTCGGCGTCGGCAGCCTCGCCGATGTCATGGGTGGCGATGATGTTCTCCGAAAGCCGGATGCCGGGAAGGTAGGGGGTATTCAAGCGCGTGCTGCGGATTCGGTCCACCTGCTCGGGATCGCGCCCCCAGAGCACGATGGAGCGCGGTTCCGGCGCGGCGGCTGCAAGATGGGCAAGCGCGGTGCCGAAACTCCCCGCGCCGATGACTCCGATTTTTGTGACGCTCATTTCTTTTTCTTTTCGAAGCGGCCCTCGGTTCCTGCCAGCAACCGTTGAATGTTCGAGCGATGCCGCCAAATGGCAAGCACGCCCACCGCGACCGAAAACCAGAAGAGCGTGTCCGCCTGCCGTTCGATGAACCAGACCGTGACGGGGATCACGATGGCGGCGGCGATCGAGGCGATGGAAACATAACGGGTGGCATAGAACACCACCCCCCAGGCGACGAAGGCCACGGCAGCGGCCACGGGCAAAAGGCCGATCAGCACGCCCGCCGTCGTGGCCACCCCTTTGCCGCCCTTGAACTTCAGCCATACGGGGAAGTTATGGCCCATCACGCACGCCAGCCCGCCCACGATCCCGAGGTGAACGCGGGTGAGGGCCGCGCCGCCTTCCGGGAGCATGGGGAGCATCGGACCGAAAAGCCGCTCTGCCAGCAGCACGGCAGCCACGCCTTTCAAGGCATCGAGGAAGAAGACAAGAATGCCCCACTTTTTCCCCAGTGTTCGTAGAACATTGGTGGCGCCGATGTTTCCACTGCCGTGTTGGCGGATATCGACACCGCGACTCCGGGCGACCAGAAGGCCGAAGGGAATCGATCCCAAAAGGTATCCGAGAAGGGCGGAAGGGAAAACACCGTGCATATCGGCCCTGATTTTCTCTCCACCCGCCCGGGCGGCAAGCAAATTGCCATCCGGGGGAGGATCCGGCGGAAAAAAAAACCGAAATTCCTGTGTCCCAAAAATTTCTGCACGTTCTTTGCTTGCGTTACGCGCCGTCCTCGCGTAAACAGTCCGTCCCTCTTTTCAGAGGGAAACGTCGGACAAGACGGGTTGGTAGCTCAATGGTAGAGCAGCGCCCTTTTAAGGCGTTGGTTCTGGGTTCGAGTCCCAGCCAACCCATCTCTTGAATCCTTCCAAAGGGGGCCCCATCTTACGATGGGAGCCTTTGGTGATGTAATTGTTTCTGTTGGGGTTTTACCGGTGAGGATGCAGCGGGAGTGATGGATCATTCCCATGGAGTTCTTGAATCGATGGATCTGGCATCTTTTCATCAGATCCAAGAAAGCAAAGGCAAACGCGTTCGAGCGCATCCGGTGTCGGAATACCCTGTGGGCTGGATGCAATGAAGGCGACCGAAATCGAAATAGCGGCGAATCCATGACATAGATGCTGCCCGCCCATAGGTGTTCACATCGAGTATGTTCACGTTGTGATCGTTTTCATTTGTGATACTGAATCATCTCAAATTGGAGCGGGGTCGACAGCAAAATTACAGGGCGAGTTCAAATCGCTCACATCCATTCGTGCTCTTGCTTTCAGCTCTTCATTAGGATTTTATGATGGGCTGAGATTGTTTTAGCAAAAGTGATTGGATTCCTTCGACGAAGGCTGTACTCGTGTCAGTTGAATTGGCGTGATCAAAGGAACTACAAAATGACATCAAACCGTAGTAAGAACTTTTCCGAAGCATGGACCGGTGGCCGAGCAATCTTGAATCTCGCTCCGGCAGCTATTGGAGCGATGTTTCTCCTCGGTGTGGATGTCCGTGCCTCCGATCTCGCTGTTGCCGGTAATCTCGATGTGAGCGGAAATGCCGATATTCGAGGAAATGAGTTTACCCTCGGCACGTCGGGGACAAATAGCGCCATTCCGGGTATTACTCTTACTTACGCCGACGCCGTCATTTCGGGCACGTCTGAATCGTCGCTTTTAAGGTTCACGGCTACTCGTGCTTTTCATGGCTGGGTTTGGGAGCACGAGAATGAAAATCAGACCGCTACGGTTCCGATGATGAAGATGGATTCGGACCACGTGCTGACAATTTATGACGTCCTGGGGAATCCATCAGTTATTCTAGATCCATCGGGAGGCAGTAATTCTTCGAATGTCCTGACCATTAACTCAGCTGATAATAGGTATATAAAAAGCGAAATTCTCCAAGTTAATTTGCATCCTTATGGCCCAGCGTTAGCCTTTACTACAGGTACAGCAAGCGGTGCAAATACCATTGCGGGACCCGAGGCAAAAGCGGCAGGTTTCGGTTCAATTGCTTTTGGCGCCGGTGCGCAAGCGGATGGCTCGACTGTGGCCATTGGAAACAATGCTGAAGCACGTGGAGAGGAGGCATCAGCTTTCGGATCGGGAGCTAAAGCTACTGCAAACATTGCATTCTCTGTAGGAATTGCGGCAGAAGGGCGTGCATTGGGCGCAACTGCTTACAATACCAATGCAATGGCGTCGGGACAATTTTCTACTGCTAGGGGAATAGGCTCTAAAGCTTTCGGGGCCAACTCCACTGCAAGTGGTAATTCTTCTCAATCTGATGGAGTGCGATCAGTTGCTAGCGGGCCATTCTCGCGATCAGTTGGGGTGGAATCCATAGCTGCTGGACATAAAACCGTCTCTCAAGGGATGGGACAGTTCGTAGTTGGAAGGTTTAATATTCCTCAAGGACATTCAAGTCAATGGATCCCTGAAGATGACCTTTTTGTAGTTGGGAATGGGAGTGTACCATTGATGAGCGGAACTTCTGTTCAAAAAGATTCTTCGGGAAATACTCTTTACCAGCCGTCCAATGCTTTTGTTGTCAAGAAGAACGGAAACACAGTGGTTCATGGGAGCCTTACGCTCAGTGGAACGGCTGACGTTCAGGGCTCCGGGATTTCCCTCGGCGTTTACAACGCCGAGACGAGTTCAGCCAAGGTTTCGATGCGCTATGAAGCGAGTGCTAACAATCCCGCTTTGACCATTCAGGCGCAAGAGGAGGGCCTGGAGTGGGTTTGGAGAAGGGCTGTTTCGGGGACTGGGGTGTCAGCGATGAAGCTTGATTCCTCCAATCGCTTAATCCTGACGGGTACCGCCGCCAGTAATCCCCCGCAGCTTGTTTTGGATCCGAATGCAATTGATGGTCCCACCAGCGTGCTAACACAGGGGTCGGCGGATCAACGTTATGTCGTAAACAGCGGAACCGCCAACACCACCTTGGCGAACACAGTCATCACCGGTGGATTGACCATCAGCGGAACTGCAACGGCAAATGGAAGCGCTCTTCTCACACAGACTGCTGCGGACACACGTTACCTTCCCGCGGCTTCAGGGTTGACCCTTTCGAATGGGAGAGTCGGTATCGGCACAACGACACCGGCTCAGCTTCTTCACATTAGAGGGGCTGGGGCGCGAATGAGGATCGATAGCACCTCGGGTTTGGACCCGGTGCTCGAACTTTCGGGGCCCTCCTTTACTAATTACCTCTTCGTGAACCAGGCTGATGGAGGCTGGTACATGAGAACGGATTCCGCTTCGCGAAACGTCTTCATTCAATCATCAGGTGTTCAAGGCGCAACGAGCCAAGGGAATGTTCAAATTGGCGGCGTGCAGGGAAATATTCCAGCTCCGGGAAGCCAGTTGGTTATCAGGGGAAATGTGAACTCTGCAACCTTCGGACTGCTTGATGCTCAGGGTTATTCGGGGACGTCGGCTCTGTTTGTGAGGAGTGACGGTAAGGTCGGTATTGGCACTGCGGCTCCGCAAGCGGCGCTCGATGTCAGCGGAGACGGCAAGGTGTCGGGAAATCTTGCCATTTCCGGTAGCGGTTCGCTGACGCTTCCGGATGGGACTATATTATCGGCCAGTAACAACCTCCAGACTGTGGTCGCCAGCGGAACAGCCCTGGCCATATCTGGAACAATTCCCGCGACGCAGGTGAACGGGTTGTCGGCTGTCGCAACCACTGGGGCTTATAGCTCGTTGACTGGACTTCCGACAATCCCGGTGGACAACGATCAGTTGGCCAATGGAGCGGGTTATATCACGGCCAGCGGCACGGCCGCATTTGCCCAGACCAGCGGCACAGCCGCTATCCTGAGCGGGACAATTCAGGCCACCCAGGTCACTGGATTGTCCGAAGTCGCAACCAGCGGTGACTACGCTTCTTTATCAGGGTTGCCGACAATCCCTACGAATACCAATCAGCTTGTGAATGGCGCGGGATACGTGACGGCCAGCGGTACGGCCAACGGTATTACTCTCTCTGGAACAACGAAAGTCGCGGCAGGCGGCTTTATCGTAACGGGGACGGCGGTGCAGGTTACTTCCGGGACTACCACAGCCACCAAGATTGTTTCTTCGGGAAGCAATCACCTGGTGCTGATTCCCGAGCAGGGAGATCTTTCCATGGGATCATTCATTGCGGGTCCGCTCCCGGAGTAAAAGGCAAGTGATTGTGATTTCTTCGTTTTAACGCCCCTTCCGTAAACATCGGGCTCCCCCTTTGGCAGACTTATTATGAACCGGCCGTCTCCTGACCCCAAAAAAGGCTTCGGAAGTGTAAGGCTTTACTCCCTTTTGCTCATTATTGCGATTTTGCCGATCGCGGTGATCGCGTCCGCGCCATCGTGGTGGACGACGTCGAATCCGCCGGTGATCTCAGGAACCAATGTTCAGGATTTTGCAGCGGTCAACCAAGGGCAGGTTAAGAACATCGCCCGTGCAGCAGCAGCGGAGCTTGATCTAAGGTTGCCCGGGGGAGCCGGCGTTCATCTTCGAAATCTTGTGGATGGTTGGAAGACTCCCACATCAGCCACGTCCGACTACGCAGTTGTTAACCTTGGGCAGCTCAAGGCGATTGCCAAACCGTTCTATGACCGGCTGATTGCGGTTGGATACACCGATAAATATCCTTGGAGTGAGGCGGAAAATCCAGCCAACGACTACGCGATGGCCAATATCGGCCAGGTGAAAAACCTGTTCTCGTTTGATCTCACCAGTGTGGATCCGGCGCATGATACCGACCTGAACGGTCTTCCCGACTGGTGGGAACAGTTCTACTTCGGTCACATCGGGATCGATCCCAACGCTGACCCCGACAACGACGGAAGGAGCAATCTGGTGGAATACAGGGATGGAACGGATCCAGTCGTTTCTCAGGGGCTTCCATTCCCGGTTGTGAGCCAGGTGGATAGCAAGTTTTCCGTTCTGGATGGGACAAATTTTGATGTACTCGGGAGTTTTCCAGCCCCTGGGACTGGACAAATGGTGGCCAACCCGAATGGCGGGTTCTGGTTTGGTTACATCAATGGCTCGAAACGGCTGGTGCTGCGGAATTACCAGAGTGTGAACGAGCCGGGCCAAACGCCAGATTACGGTGAATTGATCGCGCCCGCTGTTACTTCGGGTACGTTGGAGAGGGTTCACGTCATGACGCGCGTTGACCAAAAGATCTTCATGGCGGTGAGGAAGGTCGATTCTTCGAACTACCTGACATCTTATGACGTCGCGCGGCAAACATGGGGACCGATGACGCCTTTGCGTGACGAAAATGGAGGCGATGATGCCGGTAACTCTTCCCCGATTGCGACGTACTGGATCTTTGGGATGGCACACCGGCGGGAAAGCGGCGAGCTTTGGATGCAGACCGGGGGAGCCGCTTCCTCATTCTTTACGGAGGAGAAGCCAGGTAAACCTTTGGGATGGCGAAACCGCCGCGCTACGTGGGAGACCTTTGGGTTTGGAAATGGAAGGCAGATTATAGCCCTCGACGATAGTAAGCTTGCGACGCTCGATTACAACGGTATCGGACTCATCCGAGTTTGGGATCCGGATCGCCTGCCTTCACGAAACTTGGGGGGGCGGATTTCGACAGGAGAATATAGCGACTTCAACGGATTGCTGCCGTTGGCCGATGGACGTTTCCTGGCGACAAACGGGATCAAGACGATGCTGATGGTGATCCCACCGCAGGGTGGGCCAGGGACTCCAAAAATCTATCCGCAGAATACAGTCACGTGGTCAATGGCGCAGGTCAGCGCGCACTTTTTGCCTGAAGACGATCAAAACTGGAATGGCTTACCAGATTCGTGGGAAGTTCAATACTTCGGAGAGTTAGGGGTGGATCCAAATGCCGATCCCGACGGCGATGGCCGAACGAATCTGCAAGAATCTAACGCTGGGAGCGATCCGACTGACTTTTACAATGGAGTCACCCCTGTTGTTGTCGCCATTCCCGGAACCGACGGCCAGGTGGGCCCTCCCGGGGAATTCCTCGCCGATGCTTTGGGAGTCGAAGTCCGAAATGGGAATGGGGAAGTGCTGGTCAATGCTCCCGTGACATTCAACGTCCTGACGGGCAACGGAGGAGGACTGGCGATGACCACCTCGGACGTGGATCCTCTTCCTGTCACCCTGTCGCTGCGGACTGGAGCCGACGGAAGAGCTTTCGTTTACTACCGACAGCCTCAACAAGATGGCGCGAATAGCCTGATCCAGGTATCGGCGGGCACCTCTGGCGATGTAAGCTTTTCAGCGCAGGCCATCGAGGTGGATGCCGATCATAATGGCCTTCCTGACGCGTGGGAGAGGCAATATTTTAGCCAGACCGGAACGGATCCCAACGCGGACCCGGATGACGATGGGCGCTCAAATCTTGAGGAATACCGAAACGGAACCGATCCAACGGTTTCCCAGGGCGCTCTGTCGCAAATTGTCACCGTTGCAGGGTCGGAGTTTCACGTATTCAATAATAGCCTCTTGAAATTGGGAGCTTTCCCGTGTCTCGGGGAAGGCGTGATTACGAGCGATCCCCATGGAGGATTCTGGTGGGGATATATCGACGGTACGCAGCAGTTGGTATTGAGGAACTATCATCGTCTTAACGCTCCAGGTTCCAATGCGGACTACACCGATCACGTGACGCCATTTGCCTCCGGGGCGATCCAGTCTCTCGATGCCATCGAGCGTGTAGACCAGAAGATCTATCTGATCGTGAGAAAAACGGATGGTCGGCCCTATTTTGTGCTCTACGACCTCATACTGGCTAGCTGGAATCCAGAAATGACTCCATTGCTCAAGGAAGATGGGACTAATGATCCCGCGCTTTCAAGCAGCCCCGTTTATGGAATGGCATATCGCCGTGCCAGCCGGGAACTATGGGTTCAATATGGCGGAAGCACCGCAGCGGCGTACTATCTCAACGCACGGCCTACAAAGCCATTTGGATGGCGGGTTCGCGAAGTCAGCTCTTCAGCGGGCTTCGGGAACGGGCGGCAGACGATCGCGATCAGCGATACACAACTGGCAACGATCGATCACGATAGTACCGGCAAGATACGGATGTGGGACCCTGATGATCTGGCGGACGTCAGCAAAACCTTCACGTTCAGTTCACCCGTCTCCAGCGGAGAGCATACCCAATTTGCGGGATTGGCCAGGTTGGCAGACGGTCGTTTCCTCGCCACAAACGATCTTGAACACAACCTGATCGTCGCGATCCCACCCGGAGGAGGAACCGGAGTTCCGCATCTTTACCCTGTCGGCGTGGTCACCCCGACGAGAGTTGTGCAGGTGAGCACGCTCTTCATGAATGGCGACCAGGATTGGAACGGCGTGCGCGATTCCTGGGAAATCGAGCACTTCGGCCAAATTGGAATTGACCCTGCGGGAGATGGCGATGGGGACGGACTTACCAATCTGCAGGAGTTCCAAAACGAAACCGATCCCACTGACTACTACAACGGGGCGAACCCGACGGTGACAAAGACGAGCGGCGGCGACAATCAAACAACGCCGGCCAATTGCTTTCTGCCTCAGGCGCTGGAAGTCTCCCTGGCTGATGCCAACGGGGCAGCGCTGAGAAATGCACCGCTAAGCTTTACGGTTGCGGAGGGGGGAGGAAAGCTCTCGCTGACCAGTGATGGCGAATCGCCCTTGCTGGAAACAGTTTCCCTCACCACCGACGATTTGGGGAAAGCGCGTGTCCATTATAAGCAGCCGCTCTATGGAGCAACGACTAGCACGATTTCGGTGACGGCTGGCGATGCCGCACCGGTTACCTTTACGGCGAATACCGCCGCCCTGGTGGGGCGCTGGCGTTTTGAAGAAACGGATGGAAACATCGCGACCGATTCATCGGGAGTTGGCAACGATGCCTCCCTCTCAGGCGTCATCCGTGGAACGGGGATTGAGTCTCAGAAAGCGATCCTCTTCGACGGCGGACTATCGGTTCAGGCGCTGCAGATCGACAATACGAGCAATCGAATCGTGCCGGTTACCGGCAAGCCTTTCAGCATTTCAGTTTGGTTTAGGTATAATCCGATTCCCGACGGGACAGCGTTCACGTTGATTAGAACCGGAACCGCGTCGACAAGTGGATTCCAACTCCTTGTCGACAATGGCCAGGTTCATCCATCGGAGTTGGGTTCGCCGCGTCTCCTCGTTTCCTCGACCCAGAATGGCGGAACCATTAATTTCCAGAGCCCTGCTTCCGTGACGTCCGATGAATGGCACCACGCCGTGGTCGTCTACAATGGAACCAAGGCGACCTTCTACCTCAATGAAGTCGTTGTTGGCAGTTCGACAGGGACGATCCTTTCGGATACCGCCTCCATTCTTGTCGGAAAGGCGACGGGAGAGAGCGAAGAGGTTCGTGATTTCGACGGCGCATTGGACGATCTCCGTATCTATCACAAGGCGTTGAGCGAAATCGAGGTTCAGGATCTCTATCGAGCGTACGCTCCGCCAAATGTAGCTATCACCGCACCCGGCGGGAATACAGGGATTGCCATCGATGCTGAACTACCCGTCGCAGCCGAAGCCGTCTCTCCAAGTGGACAAACGGTCACCTTAATTGAGGTCTTCGACGGTGGCACGATGCTCGATGAAGCTGCGGCAGCTTCTCTGTCATTGACATTTAGCGGGACGGCCGAGGGGATTCATGTCCTTACCGCGAAAGCCACGGATAGTCGAGGCATCGCTAGAACTTCAGCGCCGGTTTCCGTCACTATTCGGCCTGTTCCCACAGTAACGCTGACCTATCCCCAGGCAGCCCAGACCTTCTCCCGCAATGAGATGATTCGCCTCCAAGCCACAGCCTCAACGGCCAATGGAAGCATCGCAAAGGTTGAGTTCTTCACCGGAACCACCAAACTCGGTGAAAGTTTTGTGGCTCCATTTTCGTTTTTTTGGCAGGGCCCCGAGCCGGGATCTCACTCATTGACGGCCAAGGCAACGGATGACGCAGGAGTCACCGCGTCTTCCGCCCCCGTCGCGATTACAGTAACCGATAGTTCGATGGTGGAAATTACGGCGCCGATTACCGGCACGGTCGTTGTAACGGGAACCCCCGTCGACGTGACAGCGACGGCCAGCCCCATGGCCGGAGGAAGCATCGCCCTTGTCGAATTTTTCAATGGAGAGACGAAGATCGGAGAAGACTCCACGCCGCCCTACACGGTTCAGATCGCTTCTATTTCTCAAGGCGTCCACTCGCTGACCGCGAAAGCTACGGATGCTCAGGGCGTTTTCACCCAGTCAAAGACTATCACCTTGATCGCGGCAGATCCTCCCTCAATTCGAATCACGTCGCCGGGAAATGGGTATGTATTTCTTTCCGGTGCCGATGTGCCTGTCAGCTCCTACGCGACGGTGAGTACGGGCCTGCAAATCTCGCGTGTCGAGATATTCGAAGGTGAAACCAAACTTGGTGAAGCCACAAAAAGTCCATTTTCTGTGAACCTCACCGGATTGACGGCGGGAGAGCATACACTGACCGCAAAGGTGACCGATAGTGGGGCCGGAACGGCAACTTCAGATCCGGTGACGATACGGATCAACGCCAATCCGACTATCAGCATCGCAACCTCGCCGAGCGGAAGTATTGTACCGGCCAATGAGGCTTTGACTGTCACCGCGACCGTGGCTGATAGCGACGGAACCATCGCTTCGGTTCAATTTTACGACAACAATTCTTTCCGCACAACCGTCACAACAACTCCGTATGAATATACGATCAGTTCACTTGCGCCCGGGAGTCACGAGTTCATTGCAAAGGTAACGGATGACAAAGGCGGCGTTTCCGTCTCCTCCCCGATTAACCTGATGGCGGATGCTCCGCCAACGGTTGTGATCGACTCTCCCTCCGATGGAGACACAATTGCAGCCGGAGGTTCACTGGTCATCGAGACGACGGCTCAGACGGACGCCGGCGGCATCACCAAAATCGAACTCTTCGACGGTGAGGCGAAGCTGGGTGAGCCAATCGCCGGAAAGTTTATCTGGAAGGATATTACTCTCGGAGAGCACGTCCTTACCGCAAAAGCAACCAACAGCAACGGCGGCGTCGGTATTTCCACTCCTGTGACGGTAACGGCTGTAGCCCCTCCCGTTGTGACCCTCACCTCCTCTGCTGGTTCTTCACCGATTACGCCCGGCTCGAGCTTAACGTTGACAGCCAGTGCTACATCCGTCTCCGGCTCCATTGCTCGAATCGATCTGTTTGATGGATCGCTCAACATCGGAGGCGGCTCAGGCGTACTTTCATACAGTCAGACTATTGGCAGCATTACGGCGGGTGGGCACAGGTACTTAGCGAAGGTCACTGACAGCAACGGGATCGAAGCGATCTCGGCGGTGCTTGTGATTAATGTCTCCGCTAGTGGTGGAGTGATTGGTGGACCATCCCATGGTGGAACAGGTCCGAACCCACCACCAGAGCCAGGGGGCCAAGGACGGTTGCCGCAGACGGATCCGGACCCCGCTTCATCATCATCCGTGGGATATATGCCGACGTTAAGCGTTTCAGCACAATGGAGTGCTCCCGAAAACAAGACCAACTCTTCGACAATCGACATTAAACTCTCAAGCCGGTTTCCAAACGTTTCCGACGTCATCATCGAGCGGAAAGTGAGCGATGGTCCCTGGGAGACTTTGAGGACTATATCCTATTGGTTGACAAATACCTGGGATACCGGATTGCTTGCTGGTAAACGTTATCAATATCGAGCGTACGGTGAGAATGGGTCTTATAAGACAGCCTACACGAACGTTGTTTCTTACGAGGTTCCGGGGGAAATTGAATTTTGGCACCGCTCGCGGGGGATATGGGCTTGGAATCCCGGCTATCAGGAGTTTGTTCCCGGAGCGCCCCCGAAGTACTACCTGAAATACTCAGCAACAGGGCATTCTAGCTCTTCAGAGGCATGGACTAATGATCATCCAATTGACGGGTATTCATACCATTACTGGAACAGCAGCGGAAGTTCGAGCTATTCAATGTCGGACACCATCGACCCACTGGTATATTTTCGTGAGGGATATGAATTCGCTTTCTCTTATGAGGGAAGCGCACGCTTCCAGAGTCGGGCGAATTGGAAAAATTATTATGATGGAGAAAGATCGTCCAGCTATAGTGGCAATGCTATTCGGGATGAAACTGGAGCTTGGGTTGTTGATACAAACTCCAACGGCCATGTAAATCATTATGTGTATAGACCCAGTTACTTTGGCTCGCCATTTGGGTTGATCTATCCCATTGACCCAGACGCTGACTGGACTTACACCGTAGAGCCGACGGAGAAAAGATGGATTTGGCATAGTTCCGGCGAAGATCTCGCTTCTATATCGGGCGCAGAAGTGGAAACACTGTCTGAAGAATACACGAGCGACCGGTTTGTGTCTGATGCTCTGGAGAGCATGTCGGAGTACAGCGATTGGAGCAGCGTCCCTCCATCCCCCTGGTGGATCCCTGGTCATAACATCTACGGCACTTGGGTTGGAGGAGTGAATTTAGATCATGACGGAGATTATATAGATGCGCGTCAATACAAATACAAATACAAGACAAAAAAGCCTGGGGTTCATCATCTTGATTGGTACGAAATTTTCGTTCCAAAGGGCAATTCTCCTGAAATTCAGGTTATAAAATCGCGTCGTCCTACTCTTACTGGTCCTGGGGAAACCGAAGAATTTGAAATTGATCTCCGCAAGGCGGCCTTGGGGCCGGAAGACGGGGATGCATCAATAGCGTCTGGGGACTATTGCCTCATCCAAGCGCCTTATGTCAATGTCTATGATGGAGTCTATTATAGCCAAGGGGGCATTAAACTCGATTATGATGAAAAGAGGAACTCGGCTGCCATTGTAAAGAAAGGCCAGACCTCTCAGTTTTCCGTGAATGCTACTGGACCGTCTGGCACCACCTATACGCTGAATTGGTCCGGCACCGGATTTGTAGTGATCGATACAAGGACCGGGCAGACTCTCAGCAGCGGCCATACATTTACGCAGCAAGAGATTAATTCCGGGACAAAAGGAACCACATTCCGCGTTGTCCCCACGTCCGGAGCTAAAGTCGATGATACCCTGCAGTTCCGTTTTGACGCTATTTTTGATGGCCAATCAGTGGGTCAGGATCAGTTCGCAGTCACTTACCAACCCGATCCGGATACAGTGGATGATGATAAACGCGACTACACGGTCCCGGCGGACTATGCTTCCGGAACGCGCTATCGCAAAATCGCGCTGAACGGGCGACCGATCCCGGATGAAAAGCCTCAGCAGTCCGCTGAGACCGACGAACAGAAGGAGGAGACCTATGTGGATGCGATGACCATGGGGCTTCGACACAGCACGACAGACGTCTATGTACCGGTAGCGGGAAGTCCGCTCGTGCTTTCAGTTCGTCGGAATGCGGCCTCTGAAAACTGGACGATGCGCAGCGGTTTGCGTCCTCACGAGCGCCCCAATCGACCATTCGGCATAGGATGGGGTTCAAATGTGACGCCCCATGTCGAATACGTTAATGCGCCTGACCAACCTTCCTACGCGTATATCACGGATGAAAACGGTTCGGTCCATCGGTTCATTCGTTCCGAATACAACAAATGGCAGCCGATGCCGACCTCCAACGTGGAGGCGACTGATTACCTGACCTCGTTTGACGGATATACCTTCAGGCAAAAGTTTGGAAACCAGATTACTTTTTCGTGGACTCAAATTTACCTGAGTATCAGCACCGACCGTCAGAAAGGGGGGCCGGACGAAGACCGTTCGTATTCCCGCGCGACCAGCGTCATCGATCGCCTCGGTAATTCGCTCGTCTACACCTATGCCAACGCATCGACTCTGACGCCGATGATGATCTCCCGGTCCGGGCATCCCGACCAGACGATTTACATTGCCCAGAATGACGAGGGGTTGATTACCAAGATTTGGGATCCCAATGGAAACCTGTATCGGTACTCCTACGACCAGATCAGCTACAATTACGGTGGCGCTACTTTCAAAGCGTGGAAATTGGCCAGCGTTTCAGCCCCCGACGGAGGGGTCACAAACTATGGCTACGATTTCGCCGTGGAAGACGACCTGAGCCCAATAAATTCGGGGGACGCTCCTGTTCCAAAGTTTCACTGCGATCTGAGCAGCATTAGCGATCCCCTGGGGAAGACGTACTCGTTCACCTACGAGTTTGACCACACAAAGCGGACCTACACCGCCAAGCATGGTCGCTATTACACCCAGACTGGTCTACCCCGCAATGTCGCCAAGGTTACCCTGCCGGGTAGCCACGGTTACGCCACCTTCCGGAACAATAGTTCCATTGCCATTACCTACGGGTCTGACGCCAATAATACTGTTCCCCAGTTGACCTTCGACAGCCGCTGCATCACTAGCGTGACCGATGCCGAAGGCCACACGACGGACTATCGCTTCAGCAATGGACAGGTCGTCAGCGCAAATATCGATGCGATCAGCGCTGAAACCACTGCGCCCAAAATCGTCTATTTCACCCGGATGACCATCGATCATCCCATCGGAGGGTCGGAAGTTTATGATTTCGATCCGGGCGCAGGCATGGCGCTGAAGAGCGCCAAGGACATGAACGGCAACACGACCACCTTCTCCTATGATGATGTGTGGGTAGTTTCGGGCAGCCCGACGCCTCTCTTTCCAGTTAGCGGCTTCAATGCCCGTTATGACGATCCCACCCGCCAGACCAATGCGCAGGGGGAATCCAAGGTGTTCACCTATGGCACCCAGTGGCGCATCATGTCGAGCGTCCTGGATGAAGAAGGGCGGAAGACCGAGTACACTCTCGACAACAAGGGGCGCCGCACGGTGGGGACGATCAAAAACAGCAGTGGCGCGACCGTTCAGCAGACGACCTTCACCTACGGCAGTTCTGCTCACCCAGGCGTCGTGACTCAAAGGACCGTCAACCGTCTTTCCGGCGATCCGGCCTGGGCGGGCAATCTCGTGACTTCCTATGGTCTCGATGGTTCGGGCAGAATCGCATCCGAAACGGTAGACCCATCCGGGCTTAACCTCGTCACGCACCACGGCTACGATCATAATGGCAATAAACTTTCCACGACCGATCCCAACGGCAACACCACGTATTTCGAATACGACCGCCGCAACCGGCTGGCGTGGGTGACTTACGCCGACGCCAGCGAGAAGCACCTCGAGTACGATGTACGCGGAAACAAGACTTTCGAAACCGATGAAAACGGTCACGTCACCGAGTTCGGCTACGACGACCTGAGCCGCCTGAGCTCCATTAAGAAAACATCCGGTTCGGGCCAAAACATCGTCACCCGGTACGGATATAACAAAGTTAACTCAAAGACCTCCGTCACCGATCCCAACGGCAACCAGACGACGATGGACTACGACGCCATCCAGCGGCTCAAGAGCACCACCAATCCGGCGGGGACAACGACCTATGTCTATGGAGTCAACTCCGGTGGGAGCGTCTTCGACTCATCGGGATTCAAGCCGACCCGGAGCACCGACCCGCGCGGGTATGTGACCAACTTCCTTTACGACGGGCTGTACCGGCTCGCATCGCGCTCCGTTCAATACGGGAATGGACAATACGCCACGAGCACGTTCGGCTACGATCGCGTAGGTAACCAGATTCGGGAAACCGATCCGCTGCAAAAAACCACAAATATCGCGTTCGACGCACTCAATCGGCCCACGCAGGTGACTTATGCTGACGGCCAGAGAGTCCAGAGCTCTTACACCAGTACGGGACTGAAATGGAAAATCGTCGACGAACTCAACCGGGTGACGGAAACCGAGTACGACCGCGCCGGTCGGCCCGTTAAAGTCCTCGCACCCACCCTCCCTGGGAACCAGCGGCCCGTTACCCAAACGACGTACGACGATGCAGGAAATGTCATCGCGGTCATCAACCCGCTTGGCAACGAATGGAACTACGGATTCGACGAACGCAACCGCAAACGGACCGAAACCGGCCCAAGCGTCACCGATGCCGTCACCGGTAACGCGGCAAGACCGGTTACCACCTGGGATTACGATAACGTCGGCAACCTGGTAGCGGTCACCGATCCGAACGGAAACCGGAGCAATACCGTCTACGATCACGCCAACCGGCCGATCTCGGTACAAGCCCCGGCGGTCATCGACCCGACCGACGGACAGAGCAAACGCCCAACGACAACGACGACGTACGATGCCAACGGCAATGTCCTGAGCGTCACCGATCCCAATGGACACGTCACCCAGAACACCTACGACGGGCTCAACTGGCTGCGCACCACCACCGATGGAGCCAACAACACCGTCAGCTACGAATACGATAAAGTCGGCAATCGGACCAAAGTCATCGATGGCAACGCACATTCGACGAGCTTTGACTACGACGGACTCAATCGGAACACAAAGAGCACCGATGCCGCTGGGCGGAGCACACTCTTCCAGTACAATTCCGTCAACAAAACGAGCCGAACCGACGCCAATGGCCAACTGACGACCTATAGCTACGACAACCGGCACCGACTGAAGACCGTAAACTATAGCGTCTCATCCGCCGGCAACCGCACCTATAGCTACGACGCCGCTGGCAACCTGCTCTCCGTCATCGAGCCCGGGAAGAGCGGCAAGGCCAACGTCACGTACACCTACGACGCCCTCAATCGGGTTGTCACCGAAACAAGCGGAGGAGCCGCCCACCAGTACGAATACGACCTGGCAGGCAACCGGCTCCAGGTCACCTATGGTGGAAGCGGCCGAATCATCGTTTCAACCTACGATGCCCTCAACCGTCTTAAAACCATGACGGAGGGCGGACGGACAACCACCTACCGCTACGATCTGAGCGGCCGTGTGAGGAAGAAGGAGCTTCCCGCCGATACAATGAGCGAGTTTACCTACGACGCGCTCGGCCGGGTACAGACCATCCTCGCAAAAGCAGGAGGCAACGACCTGAGCCTGACGCTCAACAAGTACGACCTCGCGGGCAACGTAACGACCGTCGAGGAACAATACTTGACGGGCACGCTCCCCTCACGCACCGTTCATAACACCTACGACAATGCCAACCGGCTATATAGGGAAGCGGTCGACCTTGGCTCCGACGAAAGCGTCGACATCACGACGACCTACGTCTACGACGGCGGCAATAATCGGGAGAAAAAGACGGTTGTCGGCGGGACAAACGCCGGAGTC
>JBBCKI010000004.1:0-127785 GCA_037190965.1 Chthoniobacteraceae bacterium | reverse complement strand
GTTGCTATTTCGCCCTGCGCGCGCTTGTCGCGCGGTAGATGGAGGGTGGAGTTCCACGACGCCGCTGATGGCCAAAGGCCCTCTATTTTTTCTTCTCAATAACCCGTGCCTTTGGGGTCTTTTCTTGAACGAATCGATGATTCACTTGAAGGGAAAAGGGGGCGATTTTCAACCTTGTGTGAAAATCGCCCCCGGCTTCCCAGAGCCGCAAATAAAATGCCTCTTTATCCTCATCCTTCGTAGTCATCGAATCGCGAGCGTCTTGGGACTTTGGCAGATCGAAGCTGAAATTATCTTCCGAATCTGGAAGATTTCGAAAAAAACGCGAATTTTAGAGAATGCAGCCAGCAAGAGGATGGGGCTCGTTCTCAAAAGAACCAAAATCGAGGCTCGCTATCGCAACAATTGATCACAAAATCATACTCAATGCGTATTCCTGCGTATGGAAAGCGACAGGCGTTGTGTTGACAACATGCGGGGTAATTTAGAATCTGACACAGATCGTTTTACTGAGTGGATCTCACTCTCAATCACCCTCTAATCACTTGTATGTTAAAAAAATTTGGACTTACGTGTCTTCTTTTAACTTGCCTGGGCCACGGGTTGGCTATGGCAAACACCTTCGAGATCGAGTTCGGGAATCTCTACGGCTACGAAAGAGATACCAACCCAACCACGATTGTAGATGGCACAGGCGAGCTTTTCAATGAACTGGTGGGAGGCGATTTTTACTGGGTCTGTCTGGATCAGTCTCTTAATGACCCGAGCGGGTTGCATGTCTTTAATATCAGTACGAGCCCGGAAGTTCTTACGAATGGGTTTTGGGACTCTGGCGTTGAGCGTTCTCTTCAGACAAATGCGGCAACGATTCTGGGGGCAGTTGCGAATATCTATTACAATCATGAAAGTGATATCCTCTCGGATTTCAGCAGGGATGGTGCCGGGTATGCTTTCCAGAGTGCGGTGTGGGCGCTGACAACGGGCTTTCATCATGGCTTTTGGGAAGGCGAGCTGACTTCCGAAAAGATCGAGACAATCGTGGATTGGTACTACCCTGGGGACCCTTCGATGGATTTGACGCGCACCTACTTGCGCTCAGCACTCGATGGAGAGGCGGCGCAGGGGAAGCAAGTGTACTACGGCAATGTTAAGATCGAGGAGGAAGGTGATCTGGGGCTCCAATCGGTGATGCTCTTTAAGGCTGCCGATCCCGTTCCCGAGCCAAGCTCCGTGCTATTGATGCTTGGTGCAGCAGGAGCCATCGGGTTCCTTTCGCGTCGGCGCGCGCGGTTGTAGAAGAAGGGGCAAGGCTCCGGGCGTAAAAGCCGTTTGACGGGCCTTTGAATTAGGATTTGTTGCTCAAGAGGCGATTTCTAGAAGATCGTCTCTTGGGCTTTTTTTTGCTCTGCTTTGGTGAGAAGGCATTCAATTGATGCAATCGCGCCAACTCGGAAATGCAATACCCATCTCGCTCCGATCCTCCTTCGGGGCGCACTAGGCGAGTTATTTGAAGTTAGCGGTTCTCGGCGTTGACAACTTGCCGAACCGCGTCTCCAAGACGCTACCGCGAAATATCCATCTGGCTCAATAGCCGGAAGCCGTGGCTGCGGAGCACGGCGGTGGCGCAGTCGTTGTCTTCCACGTGGATGGCTAGGGCGGTATTCCCTCTCGGGCGGGTGAGTAGCGCGTAGATGCCGTGGATGTTTACTTCGGCCATCAGGAGGGAGGTGAGCACTTTGGGGAGTTGCGTCGCGCCCTCTTTCATTTCCACCACGACGATATTCGACTCCGCGAATGGGATGCTATTGATCGCCAGAAGGTCGTGGACTTGCTCGGGATCGCTAGCGATGATGCGGACGATGGCGGAATCCGCGGAGTCCTGCACGTTGATCGCGAGTACGTGGACGCTGTGGTCGTGAAGCACTTTAACGACCTCGGAGAGGGCGCCGACTTTGTTGGGTAGAAAAATCGAGAATTGTTTGACTCTCGGGCCGGAGACTTTTTCCGCGATCCGTGTTGCTGAAGATTCCATATCGTGTTGTGGCGAATGCGTTATTTGTAGCTGTAGAGCAGGCAGAACGTGACGGGTTCGCCCTCGGCTGCCTCGGTTGTCACTTTGACGTAGTATGGCCCGCTGACGGTTGGAGAAAACCCGGCCGCCGCCCGGCCATCTTGTTGGTACGATTCAGTGGCCATCGGTTTGCCGGTTTCATCATAGACGGCGACCTTCAGCCCCTTGGTTTCGGGGGAGACGGCGGCTACGAACCAGTATTGATTCCCCGCGTAGAGATTGACCTGGATGATCTTGGGTTCCTTCGGGGTGAGGGAACCCCACCAATGGCCGTCGCGGATCTTGAACCCGTCGTTGGAAAAGGCTCCGGCAACCTGAAGGGCGGCGGCTCGTGTCTGCACCTGGGCGTCGGTGACCCGGGGGACGGGGGCCTGCGCGGAGGCTCTGGGAGACGGAAACAGCAGGAGCGCGAGGGCGGCAGCAAAAACGGGCAGGAATCTCATTTCGCCTCCTTTTTCCGGGAGATTTCCTCCATCAGTTTGTTGGAGATCTCCTTCAGACGTTTAACATCGTCCAGACTTGGCGTTTTGTCTTCCGGGAAAGAGACGAGGGTTTCGATCTCCGCCAATTTTTCGCTGACGTTCCGGATAAGCGATTCGCTCTGCACTTTTTCGGGCAGGTCTTTCAGCTTTTGCCGCATGAGGGCGACGATGGCGGGCTGGCGCAGCAGTTTCGCGGAGGCGGGGGTGTAGTTTTCGGCGATCCAACTGCTCAGGACTGCCGTGCCGCGGATCCAGCCGCCCAGGCTTACGAGGTTGACGAGATCCGAGTCGTGCTGTTCTTCCAGGGCGAGCTTGACCTCGTTTTGGGTGGCTTCCAGTTCCTCTTTGAGGGCGGCCCACTCGTTGTTCTCCGCAAAATCGAAAATGCTGCTCCCCCGGGCGATGACGCTCTCGCTGACGGCCAGGCTTTTGGCGAGGGCGATGATGTCTTTGCCGATGTTTTTGATCTGCTGGCTGTCTTCCGCCTCCAGGGCGATGTAGCCGTCCGCGATAAGGCCGCCGACGTTCAGGGCAATTTGCGCGCGGCTGGAAAAGGTGGTCGGGATCGGCGGGCGGTACTCGGACTGCCAGTTCGGCTTGGCCTCCTTGGCGAGGGCGGCCATCAGCTCTCCCGGGCTGGGAATGGTCACGGCGTCGATTCGCGCGGCGGAGTCGATCTCCTGCCGGGTCAGCGGCTCGGTTGTCTCGACTGTCTTGGTTGCAATCGGAGCCTCGGAAACTTCGGGAGTCTCCGCGCTCCTGGCTGGCCCCGCCGGCTCGGCGTCCGCCAGGGTGGCGGCGGCAAGCGACGCAAGGGCCAGCATGACGATGGGACGGTTAAACATTCTCGGAAAAAATATTAAAACGCCGCACCTCTTGCCAGCACGGTTTTGTCTTTGCCCGCCGTGCCGGATCAGGAGAGGAGTTTTTCTAATTCTGCCGCGCGGGCCTCGGCCTTGGCGCGCAGGTCTTCGGCGGTAAACCGGAGCCGCCGCTCCTCCATGATCGCTTCTTCCAGCTCCCGGATTCGCGCCTGGAGATGGTCGCGGATGCTCGGGCCGGGGAGGGCTTCAGCGTCGTTCTGGGGCGGTGTGAAAATCTCGAACTCCTCAAGTGACTTCGTTTCGCCCGTTTTGCAGTTGGTGATCATCGTTTGAGCGGTGATCTCGCCGCAGGCGAGGAATTCCCGCACGGCTCCGACGGTGGTGGGGCCGTAGTAGGAGCTTGGGCTGAGCTCCAGCAGATAGTCCATCTGGAGATCGGGGACCATGGGGGCCTTCTGCCAGGTCTGGCAATCGGTGGAGACCTTGTCCAACGGGGAGATGAGGGCATCCACGGCCCATTGCCGCAGAACGTCGAAGCCCATCGGGCCAAAGAGCGTGCCGTCATCGTGTTTCATCAGGAACCACTTTGTTGTGTCCATTTTGTTTTGGAGGGTGGGGGTTATGACTGGAGGAGAGGGCTCAAGGTTTCGGGAGGATCAGCTTCTGCCCGATCTGCAACTTTCTTTCATCTTCAATCTTATTGAGTTTAAGGATCTCCGCAACTGTCGTGCCGTGTTGCTTGGCAATGTTAGTGAGGTTGTCGCCCCGCTTGATAATATAAATTTCTCCTTCAGCGGGCGAAACCGGTTCGGCCCTGGGGATGGGCGGCTCCGAGGGCGTGGCGGCCTCGGGGGGCGCGGAAGGGATAATTGGAGAACTGGTGGGAGCGGCTGCCGTCGCGGTGGCGGCCGGGCGGGCCCTGAGTTTCTCCAGAAGCTCCGTCATTTCGATCAGGCGGCCTTCAATCGCGGTGAGGGAGGCGCCGGAGACTTCCGCTTTTTCCGTGAGGGCCTCGATCTGTTTGGACTGGGCGTCGATTTTCTTGCCCTGTTCCTCCAGCAGCGCGGTGAGGCGTTCGATTTCCTCGTTCTGGTGCGTGATCCGCTTGTTCTGCTGCTCGATCCGGTGTTCGGCGATCTGGAGCGGCGTGGGGCGGAGCTGATGTTTCCCCGGGGTGGGCATGGCGCTTTCTTCGGAGGAATCCTGAGCGACGGCCATGGGGGGGATACCCGAGCCGATAAAGCTCATAAGCGCGAACCCGGCGCAAAAACGAAACCAACGGTGCATGCGAACACGTTTCTCACGCCAGCCCCGGTTAAGCAAGCTCGCGGAGTGTTCCAGCGGGTACGCAACTTGCACGTTCACCGGCAACCCCTAGTTCCAAATATGCCCGAGAGGACTCAAAAACCGGTGGCTCCCGCTCCGTGGGGGCCCAAAGAAGGAGACAGCGGCGCGCCGAAGGCCCCCGATGTCTCGAAGCCCGACACGAAAGACCTGCTCAAGCGGATGCGGCGGGTCGATCCCGATCAATCGAAACGCTACCGGCAACGGACCGGCGAATAACCCAACTTTTTTCCCTCGATATGAATCCCTCTGGAGCCCCTTTTCAGCGCGCGGCGACTGATCTCACGGCAGCCCATTTCGAAGATTTCCCCTCGCTGCTGCGACGGCAGGGGGTGATTGCCCCGGTTTCAGCCGGTATGGAAGGCCCCGTTGCGGGTTCTTCGCCGGTGCAAACCCAGGCGACCACCATCCTTGCCTTCAAGTTTAAGGGGGGCGTGCTGATGGCGGGAGACCGCCGGGCCACGGCGGGCAACGTCGTCGTCTATGACCGGGCTGACAAGGTGCTGGAGATCGACCGTTTTTCGCTCATGGCCATCGCGGGCGTGCCCGCCACGGCGTGGGAGATGGCGCGGATGCTGGAGCATTCCTTCCAGTTCTACCGGCGCAGCCAGTTGCAGGAGATGAGCCATGATGGCAAGGTGCGCGCGCTCTCCAAGCTGTTGCGCGACAATTTCGGCATGGTCATGCAGGGAGTGGGAATCGTCGTTCCCATTTTTGCGACTTACGACGCGGAGGAGAATCAGCCGCGACTTTATTTTTACGACGCCATGGGGGCCCAGTTTGAAGCGGCGGAATTTGCCGCGTCGGGCTCCGGTGCGCCCGCGGTCCGCTCCGTTCTCTATTACGCCAATGCTTTTGGGCCCCGCCCTCTGGCGCGGATGAACGAGGAGGATGCCCTTCTTCTCGCCCTGCGCGCGCTCGATACCGCCGCAGAGAGCGATACGGCGACGGGCGGCGTGGATCGTCACGGGCGGGTCTACCCGATCGTCAAGATCATCAACCAGACCGGCGTGGTCACCCTGCCGGAAAGAATCCTGGCCAAAGCTTACCGGCGCGACCTCGTGTCGCTCCCCAAACACACCCCTAAATTTGCCGAACTCGAATGATCGAAGAACCATACCGCTGGGTGGAGGCGATCGCGAATCGCCGTGAATACATCGAACATCAGATTGCCGCAGGCAGCCCGATCGCGTGCCTGAGTTGCGCCGACGGGGTACTGCTCCTGACTGTCGGGCGGGAGCGGCAGAAGATCTTCGAGATCTACGACCGCATCGCCATGGGGGGCATCGGCCACCCCGGCGACATCGAGCGCCTTCGGATGGCGGCCATCGAGGTCGCCAGCACGGAGGGGTTTACCCGTTCCTCCCAGGACGTTTCGCTGCGGCGGATGGTGAGTTATTCGATGAGCCCGGCGTTGAAGACCGCCTTTGAGCAGATCTACGGCCCGCCCTATCTTGCACGGCTGCTTTTTGCGGAGCTCGGCAAGCCGGGAGAGCCCGACCTCTTCGTGCGGCTGGATTACGACGGCTCCTTCCACACCAATGGCGGCCCGCTGGCACGGAATACGGAGCCCTTTGCGGTGATCGCGGGCAAGGCGCACGCCATGGCGATGATGGAGAAGTTTCTGCGTGGGCAGAATTTCAGCCAGAGCCCCGTGGCGGAGGCGAAGGCGGTCGCGCTCGACGCCTGGATGGTGGGGCATATGGCGTTAACCAACGAATCGGAAGAACTCCCTTCGCGGGAGGCGATTGCCGCGCACCGGGAGGAGCAGTTGAGTCAATCGACCGTCGAGGCGGCCCTGCTGGACCGGAGCATCCGCGCTTCGGCGGTTTACCGGTTGCTGCACACGGAGCCCGAAGATCCTCCCGTGCCGAGGCGGATCGTCAGGCAGGAGGCGTTGGCGGAGAAGAGCTGATTCCAGATTGGGACTGAGGCGAAGAATCTCGCCCCAAGCACGCCAAGGGCGCCAAGTTTTTAAAGCATGGTGCGTGGGGGCCGTTGGGGGCTTTTCCTCGTTCCCAAACTCTGTTTGGGAATGCCCCTGTCTTCGAAACTCCAGTTTCGCAACCTCTGCCTGTTCCGACACCCTGCACGAGATAGCAAGGCTTTCGAATCAGAGATTCGGGGACAATGGCATTACCAATCTGGAGATTGGTAACGAGGGAAAGGCACGGCGTGTGAGGCCTTGCTGGGGGCTTCTCTTGGCGCGCTTTGCATGCCTGGCGCGAGAAAATCGACTCTGCCCGACCGTCTCCGCTATTCCCCCTCTTCCTGGATCCGGAACTCCTCCAGCAATTGGGCGAGCCGTTCAAGAGCCGTGTCCGCATCGGGGCCTTCGGCGCGGAGGATCATGATGGAGCCGCAGTCGAGGTTCGCGCTCAAAACATCGAGGATGCTGGAGGCGGAATAAGAATCGCTGTTTTTGATGATGGTGACGGTACACTTGAAAGACCGCGCGGCGCGGACAAATTCCGCCGCTGGCCGGGCATGTAACCCCAGTCGGTTTAAAATGGTGACTTCGCGTTCCAACATCTCGGAGTGCAACGTACCGTGCCTTCGGGAATGGGCAACATTTTCGTTGAGGGATTCGTTCGGGAAGGGGAGGGCCGTTGCGTGCGCTGTTTGCGTATTGTCCACGGAGGTTATAACGATGAAGAGAGCAATTTTGTTCGCACTTTTTTTCGTGGAAGTTGCGGCGATGGCAAGCGACCCCGTTTGCGTGCGCCGCCGTCTTTGGGCAGAGCCGGTTCGCGAGCGTGTGACAGTGGAGCCCACAGGGAACCGGGTGGTGATTCGGCAGCAAATTTTGGAAGGCAGCCTTCCGGTCATCGCCGCGCGCGAGAGCCGGGCGTCGCTGGCACGGCCCGTTAACGTGGTGGAGGGGGTGATCCCGCGCGCCTTGACGTCGCGGGATCCAGCGCAGATGATTAACCCGTTGGCCCCTTTGGAATATGGCTCCGGGTGGAGCCTGGTCACTTTCACCGAGCGTGACCCCTATCGCACCGATAATTTAAACAAAAACAAGTTGCAGACCAACGGCATCCGGTTTTTGACCCTGCGCCCCCTTTGGTAAACCCAGTAGAGCGAATTAACCCGGCAAAGCCGGTGGCCGTCCAATATTGCGCTACCTTTCTCAAGCCGGAGATGCTCCATGTCTATCGGCAGATCACCGGGCTGCGCCGTTGGAGCGCGGCGGTGATCTGCCAGAAACGCGAGGAGGCGGAGCGCTTCCCGTTCGAGCCGGTGATCCGGCTGCCCAAACCGGCCACCCATGCGCTGCGGCGCATCTGGGTGCGGCAGATTTTGCGGCGGCCCGTGCAGATTTATCGCTCCGAGGCGCGGCGGATCGCGGCGGAGATCGCGCGCGTTCGCGGGCGCGTGCTGCATGTTTACTTCGGCCACATTGCCGTGCAGCTTCTTCCGCTGTTGCGCAAGCCGCCCGTTCCCGTGGTGGTCTCTTTTCACGGGGCGGACGCGATGGTGGACATGGATAAGCCCGCTTACCGCGAGGCAGCTGGAGAGATGTTCAGGCTCGCGCGGCTGGTGCTGGTGCGTTCCCGCTCGCTGGCGGAGCGCATCGTGGAAGCCGGTTGTCCGCCCGGGAAGATCCGGATCCACAGGACGGGAATCCCGCTGGAGCGTTTTCCGTTCGTCCAGAGAACGGCTCCGCAGGACGGGGCATGGCGGTTTTTTCAAGCCTGCCGGCTGATCCCCAAGAAGGGGCTGCCCACGAGTCTGCGCGCGTTTGCGCGGTTTGCGGAGCGTTACCCGAGGGCGCAGTTCACCATCGCGGGCGAAGGCCCGATGTTGGGGGAACTGGAGGCGCTGGCACGGGAACTCGGGATTGCAGAGAAAGTGGCCTTCACCGGGTTTCTCTCCCAGTCGGCAATGCGGGAGCAGCTCGATGCCGCCCATGCGTTCCTTCACCCGAGCGAGGTCGGCGCGGATGGGAACCAGGAGGGCGTGCCGAACTCCATGTTGGAGGCGATGGCTGTCGGGCTTCCTGTGCTCGCCACGTGGCATGGCGGCATCCCCGAGGCGGTGGATGACGGTGTCGCAGGCTATCTTGTGCCTGAGCGCGACCATGAGGCGCTGGGGCGGGCGATGCTGCGGCTGGCCGAGGATCCCGCCCGCTACGCGGCCCTCGGGGCGGCAGCGGCGCAGGCGGCTGCGGATCGTTTCGAGCAGACCCGGCAGATCGACGTGCTGGAGCAATGCTATGCGGAGGCTGCGGAGATGGTCGTACCCGTGGAGCCGTAGAGGTAAGAGCGGGGTTGATCTCCGGCATGAGCCGATCCTATGGTGTTGCGTCTATGAGTAACCCGACGATCTGCCCCATGTGCGAGATGAATGACGTTCTGGCCCACAGCGAGCGCTTTGAGTGCGTGACGTGTGGCCACGAATGGGAAGCCGAAGCACAGGCCGCCGGAGTGCGGATCGTCAAGGATGCTCACGGCACCGTGCTCGCCGACGGGGACACGGTCGTCCTGATCAAGGATCTCAAGCTCAAAGGCGGCGGCGGGGTTCTGAAGGGAGGAACGAAGGCGAAAGGAATCCGCCTGGTTGATGGCGATCACGAGATTTCCTGCAAAATCGACGGAAGCGCCATCGGGTTGAAGGCCTGTTTTGTGAAGAAGGCGTAATCGGCCCTGAGACTATTGCTGGTCTAATCCGACTCCCCGTCCTGCGGCGGGGTGGGTGCTGGCGTGGGCTCCGCCTTTTGGCCTTTCTTTCGCTTGGCCGGTTTTGATTCTTCCTTGAAGACTTCGCGGAGCACTTTGCCGATGATCGGTGCGGCGACGGTGCCTCCGTGGGCGGTTTCTTCCTTTGGATCGCTTTCGTAGATGACCGCGAAGGCGTACTTCGGTTTGTCGGCCGGGGCGAAGCCCGCGTACCAGGCGGCGTAACGTTCGTTATGCTTGGGACCCCATTGGGCGGTGCCGGTCTTGCCGGCTATCTTGACGTTGGGGACGGCGGCTCTGCCGCCTGTGCCCCGGCCTCCGGTGGTGGCGTCGATCAATCCTTTCCTGATCGCCGCCATCGTGGTCGGGCTGATTTCAATCTCGTCCCTGACGCGCAGGTTATAACCGGCGATGATCCGGTCGTCCAAGCCTTGCACCTGCTGGACGAGCCGTGTCTGGTAGAAGATACCGCCGTTGGCGACGATGCCCATGGCCTGGGCTGCTTGCAGCGGGGTAACCAGAATATCCCCCTGGCCGATGGAGAAGTTTGCAAGGTCACCATCGAGCAGGCGGCGGCCATGGGTTTTCCGCATGTAGTCATTGTCCGGGATGCGGCCTTCGGCTTCGGCGCGCAGGGGGATGCCCGTTTTGGCGCTGAACCCGTAGCGGAGCGCCCAGTCGATCATCGGCTGCGAGCCGGTCTTGATGGCGACCTGGTAGAACCAGGTGTCGCATGACTGCTCCATCGCTTCCGCGAAGTTGAGCATGCCCGCGTCCTTCTTCTTCCAGTTGCGCATGACGATGTTGCCGATCTGCATGGAAGCGGGACCGGAAAACTGCTGGTCGACGGTGATCTTGCCGCTCTCGATGGCGGCGAGGCCGGTGTAGATTTTGAAGATGGAGCCGGGGGGATAAGCGGAGCGGAACGCGCGAGGGATCAGCGGGAGATCCTTGTCTTCATTGAGCGCCTTGAAAGCTTGGGTGGAGATCGTCGGGATGAAGGCATTCGGGTCGTAGGAGGGCCAGGAGGCCATGGCCAGAATGCTGCCGTCGTTCGGATCGATGAAGACGATGGCTCCCCGCTTCGCGCCTTCCGAGAGCGCTTTCTCGCAGAGGCGCTGGAGCTTGAGGTCGAGCGTGGTAATGATGTTGTAACCGGCCTCCGGCGGGATGGAGACTTTCTCGGAGACTTTCCGGCCCTTGGCATCGACGGTCAGTGTCATCTGGCCGAGCTTGCCGGTTAGTTGTTCGTTGAAGGTCAGTTCCAGCCCCTCGCGTCCCTCGGCTTCCGGCCAGAGGAGGTCGTTGTTCTGGAGCGGGGTGTCGAGCGGGCGGCCTGCCCGCCCGGCGTAGCCGATGATATGGGCGGCGAGTTTCCCGTGGGGATAATGCCGCACGTAGATGGCGCTGAGGGTTAATCCGCTGCCCCCGCCTTGTTTGATGGCCTCCTGCTCCTTCTCCGAGAGATCCTGCGCGATGTCGAGAGGGAGGACGCCCCGGTTGCGGTAGTGCTGAAGGATGGCCGCGTCAGAGATCGAGATGGTACGCCCGGTGAGGCGTTCCGCCGTGGCGATCTGCTCACGGGCAAAGGCCAGCGCGCGAGCGTCGGAGAGATCGGGCGGCGTGGGAAATGCGATGCCCAGGTTCTGGCAGAGCCGTGTCTGCGCCATGACTTCGCCGTTGCGGTCGGAAATCTGCCCGCGCGGGGCCGGAACCGCCAGCACATAGGTGCGCGCGAGCCGCTGGGTTTCCCAGGTGGGTTTGAAGGATTCCTGCGCTTGCGCTTGGTGCGGGACGAGGGCAAGCGCTGCCGCTCCCCCGAGCGAAAGCAGGGAGAGCGGACATAGGGATCGAGAGGGGCGCGGCATAGGGCGGTTATCTTTATCGCGGATGGAGAGGCACCTCAAGCGGGAGTTAAGGAACCGCTGATTATACGAGCGATGCCGCAAGCTGGTCATTTTGGCGGTTTTTCAAAGTGCCTGCGCTTTCGTCATGCTCCATTTAATCAGTGATTCTTTAAGCGGACGCCGTCCCGCTTGAGTGGGTAGGTGAACATACAGGTAGTCCGCTCTCGCCGAGAGCGCGGGAATTGACTCGGCAAACACGTTTGACGCTCATCCCTGCAAGACGAATCGATGGGGCTGGGATGAGGTCTCCAGGGATACGGATGCCGATACCCGCGCTCGACGGCGCGAGCGGTCTACCGGTGCTGCCGCACCATTCGGTGGGGAAGCCGGATTGTGAATTGCTCATGGGCTTGCCTGGAGGATCTTGACCTTGAAGGAACTCGGTGGCCGCAGGCGGTCGGCTGGGGTTCCGCTTGCGAGTGTTTCCGGCAGGGGAGGGTCCCAGACGGGGATTAACTCGAAGGTAATCTTGATGCGCGCCGTGGCGGTAACGTTCTTTTTGCCGGAGGGCGCATGGGCGATCGATTGACCGATGGCGTAGACGGAGAAGACACTGCCTCGCGTGGCGATCAGTTCCACCAGCCGCCGGAAAAGCTCTTCGCGTCCCCGGTCATAAAGGTTGTCGGCGTTCTCATCGACAGGGTCGGCATTGGGGTGAAAGTTGAGGAGTTCCGATAGTTCTCCGCGCTCGGCCAGCGGCCCGAGGGTGGGCGTCTTGAGGAGCCGGGTGCAAAGATTGTCGACGAGCTTGTCGATGGCGGTGGACGAAAGCATTCGCCCCTTGAGCCGGGGGTCCGCGTCGTCCCCGGAGGTGAACTCAAAACCGTAAAGCGCCGCTTTCAAAGCAGCGCCCCCGTCGCGAAGCGCGCCGTTGAGGTTGATGCGACCCGGCAGCCGGATGTCGTCGGTGGTGCTGAAGATGTCGGTCAACCGCCAGGCCGTCCGTTCACGACTGGCGGAAAATGATTCCTGATCCCAAAGGGGATCGGGCTGGCCGATGGTGAACGTCCGGCCTCCGCCCCGGCTATAAAGAATATTGCCGGATGGGCCGAGTTTTCGCGTGGGATCGAAGATGTGGCCCAGTTCGCCAATCGACTTCATCGGCGCGTTGGCGATGTACATCGGGGTGTCGACATGATCGGGGCTTGGTTTGAAGCGATCCGGCCATTTGGTGAAATCGACGAAGTTGGAGTTTTGAAGGCCGATGGTGCTTTGGGCGGGGACGTAGGTGTTTCCGCTCGTTTTGCTCCGGTTATCGAGGCCGCTGACGTAATACCGTGTCTGCTCTCGATTGGAAGGGGAACTCTCCGGGCCGGGGTTGTAGATGCAAAGATAGAGTTGTTCGTTATTGGTGCGGGGATCGCCGGTAATCGGGTTTCCGGGATAGGTATAGACAACGTTGCCGTGAAGGCTGCCGCCCCGGATGAGGTAGTAGCCTCGGTATTTGCCATCGATCATGTCATCGTCGGTATCCTTGTCGTCGTTGTGGATCTGAAACGCAAAAAGGCCCGAATTGGTGCCTCGGACCAGCGGAAGCGCGCAGGCCGATTCGATGATTCCGTTATCATTGCCAAGGAGCATTTTTGTGGCGTGATCCGTCGTGGCCGTGTTGCGGGGAATGATGTTGATACGGAATTCGTTGTTCGATGTCTTGTATTTGGTATTGCCTCGATACCAACGCGAGGGCGTGGCGGGCGGAGTCACTGGTTCTGTAAGGATGAATAAATTTTCGGCGTTTTGAACAAGTAATGGCGACGGATCGCTATCGGTGGTGAGTACGGTGACTTTTCCCGCGGGGAAAACTATGTTTGAGGGAAGGGGAATTTCGAAAGGCCGGCCTTCAGGAATTCCAGGGGTGCCGTAGGTTTTTGGGGCAACGCGGGAGTCGGTGTCGAATGCGGCTTGATCGTAAACTCGAAGGAACGGATTTGGTCCAAGATCGCCGTTTGCAACGCTGATATTCCTGGTCGTCAGGTTCCAGAACTCGAAGTAGTAATCGAGATAGAATTCATACTCCGCTTGCTTGATGGAGGCGCCTCCCTTGTTGGGCGTAAAATCTTTCAAAGTGATTCGGCAGGCGAACTCCTGAAGAAAAGGTACGTTCTTTTTCCCCACGGCGATGACAGGGTTTACTCCGCCGTGGTGCTCTCCCACCACGGGCACTGCGTTCGGTTCGATGCCTCGTTGTGGCTTCAACCCAAGGGCGACTGTGCCGTTGCTATTGACGATGGTAGGCTGTGAATCGGGCGCGATATAGTCACGAATATTCGCCGCGATTTTCTGCAAATAAATCGCTTCGTGTTCAGTCCGGGTTTCTTTCGAAATCGACTCTTCATCCATCCCCGGATAGAAACGCTGGCCAAAGCCCGGCGCTTCATGGCGGATGGCGGCGATGATAGTATCGAGCTGGCCGCGAACCACCGTGGGGTTGACCGAGGATTGGACCAGCGAGTTGATGTTCACCCGCTTCGCGCCGCTGCGGGAGAGGTTGAGCGTGGCAGAATGCAACGTGGCGTTGAATTTGACGGCCTCGCCCAATCGAAGAGAGCCGAGCGGGATTTGGTTGAGGGCTTGAAGATCGGGGAGGCGTTTCTGGGGGAACTGCGACCGCATGTTGTGGATTCCGCCAGCGATATTATTGAGTGTTTCACTATCTAAAATGGACTGGAGCAGCCCTTGAAGCGGGATTTGGTCGGGCGTATCGCCAATGCCCTGTGCCCTCGGGGCGATGCCCATCGTGTTGACGTCGAGTTTGAAGCTCTCGTCCTCGGCGTAGAAGGCGTAACGAGCGATGACTTTTTCCGGATTATCCGGGCTTTTCATTTCCACCCACGGGACCCGGATGGCCCGGAGCCCCTTGGGAGGCGAGCCGATCCAGCCTGTGGCATCGTTGGGGTAGCGAGCGCGGTTCAGGTCGACGCTGTTGTTCGGGTCTTCGTAGAGTTTCGCAAGTTCGTCCTGCTCGCTCGCGGTGCTGGCTTTCGCCCCGGAGATCAGGGGGAGCCGGTGCAGAGGGTTATCGGGGTCGGCAGGGGTCCGATAGTAAAAGACCGTCGCGCCGGTGAGTACATTTTTCTGATCATCGAGCAACTCTTCCCAGACGGTGGCGGAATCCGGGTGCGCTTCGAATTGTGCCTTGAGCGTGGCAATGCAGAGATCGACGCCCGCCTGGGCCGCGAACTCCGCGCTCGTGGCGTTGGCCAGGGCGCTCGACGAAGCGCGCTCTGAAATGAGGCTGGCAAGGAACGCGATAATGACGATCGCCATCAGGGTCACGATCGCCAGCGTTGCGACGAGCGCGAAGCCCGACCTGCAGGCGCGATAACCATCGCTATGTTTGCAGGGAGCGGTCGCTCTCATTGGGGACTGGCGGCGTAAAGGCGGACGCGCATCGAGAACTGTTGCTGGAAGGGATGGATCAGTCTCTTGAAGAGCGGGTCTTCGGGGTTGGTCCAAGTCTCCCGCGTGACCGGGAGGGTATTCAGTTTTGCCGCTGCAGCGGGGCCAAGGGCTTTGAAGCGGATCTCGATCCAGAGCGGCAAATCTTCGGAGTACGTTTTGTCAGGATAGGCGGTCGCCACCTCGCCGTTTTCACAGGGCCGGAAGGTGAGATCCCATATATACCGCGCGGCTTCCTCTTCTCTATCCGGGTTTGTGAGGGCGTCGGCCCGTGAATAGAGCGTGGAAAAGTCGACACCCCCGGCTTTCTTGAACCCGTTGAAGATGTCGTTGCTGTTCCGAAAGAGGCGTTTGAGGACATAGCATTTCGTCTCTTCATTCCAGACGCAGCGGTAGCCGACGGCACAAAGGCTGCCTTTTCCCGCGTTGGGCAGGGCGGCCATGGCGTAGACCTCTTCGTTGACGCGATCTTCCTGCGAGGTCTCGGGATCGTAAGCGAGCCGGAGCATTGGGGCGCCGGGGGCGGGGCTGGTCATCCGCAGGTCGCGCGCCATGATGTCGAGGGCTGCCCTGGCTTCCCGGTAGGTTTCGGCCCGGGTTTCGGAGTGACGCCAGAGATCGGTGGCCGCCGAGAAAACGCGCAGGGTGATCGTCAGAATGAGCAGCGTGACCGAACAGGCCGCCAGCAATTCGAGCAGGGTAAAAGCGGCTCTTTGCTCCCGCTTGCAACTGGATTGTCCGGCGTCAGTCTTCATCGTTCGCTAGAAGGTGCCCACGATCGACTGGAAGATCAGCCGCTCCGAAGACTGGCGGCACGGGGAGAGAATGAGCGTCACCTGGTTTGCGGCCACCGCCGTGATTTTGTCGAAGCGAAGCTCCACGGTGTAAAGCGAGTCGTCCGTCTCCTCCGTGCCGATGGAGGGCGCGCCGTAGGCAGGGAATGTGGCGTAAAGGAGCACCGGGGCAGCTCCTTCATTAAGACTGGCAAGATCGAGTTCCGTCCCAAAGCAATTCACTTTCTCGAACGGCGGAGTGCGGAGAGTCGCAAAGATCTCCTGGGCCAGTTGGGTTCCGTGCGTCTCCAGAATGGTGGCGGAGGCTTGTTTGAGCCCGATGGGAAAGAGACCCAGCATCCCCACCACGGAGAAGGCGATGATGGCCAGCGAGATCACGGCTTCGATCAATGAAAACGCGGCTTGGGCGGTTGGCTTCAACCTGAATTCCGAAGTTGCTCGCGGCGATCTTGCACAACCTCTTGTGCAAAGATTTTGCACAAGCTCATCCGCTCCAACATCGGAATTCAGGTTCAACCTCCTGTTCATTGGGCGGATTCGCATTTTGGCCGCCCGGTAAAGCGGGCGATGGAAATTTGATCGGCGGGGATGTCGGCATTCCCTTGGCGGGCGGAGAGAAAGAGCCGCGTCCATAGCGATTGCGCCGGATGGTCAACCCCGCCTGTCGGGTTGAACTTGAGGTAGGGGAGGGCTCTTGATGCACTTTCCCCGGGAAGGACAAAGCGGGGGGCCTCGGCGTCCGATTGGGGCGCGGTCAATAGCGAGGGAGTCCCGGCATCATCCAGGAAACGGCATCCCACGGGCAACACGTGCCAACGAGAAGTGAGCGCGGGCGACAGGGAGGTGTCTTCCTGCTCCTGATAAATGCCGATAGCGCGGCAGGCCTGTTCTCCCCCGACGGTGCGGTCGGCAATGACAACGTAAACGGGGCGTCCCTGGGCGAGGGCCAGAGAGCGGGCCTGATCAAAGAGCCCCATGATCTGGCCTATGGCGGCGGTCCTCCCCGAACGGCTCATTCCCTGCAGGGCGGGGACCGTGGCTGCTGTCAACAGGGCAAGAATCCCGAGGACCGCCAGCATTTCAACCAGCGTCCAGGCAGACGAGCGTTTGCCCGTAGCAATTTTTTGATGTGGCATTCTCTCCCAAAGTCATGATTCAAATAAATTCGTCCTGAAATTCTGGTGCGCTCCATGCGAGGAGAGAAAATGCGGTCCAAACCTCGAGAGGTAGCGCATTTTCTCGGGGAAAGGATGACAAACCCAACAGGGTTTTACACTAAATTTTTATCAGTGTTGTGTTTCGTTGAGCGATGGGCGCGACGAACGGAGTTTGCTCAAACTCTCCTTGATTCCGCTCCAAGCTTGATTTTTTCGGAAAAACAGGCTGGAAAGGAGGCGGCTTGGCTGGGCGCTCGCGGTAGTGGCCCATTCGGTGTTTTACTAAGGATTTCCCCTCAATGATTTACGTGCATCATGCCCTTGAGGCCATCCCGGCGAATTTGAACCGGGTCGCCCTGCTATCGGATCGTCATACCCTGGGGAAGCGGCGCTGGCGCGGGGTGGCGGCGGATGGCCGCGAGTTCAGCTTCGTTCTCGAGGAGCCGCTGGTTCACGGCGCGGTATTTCATGCCACCAGGACGGCGTTTTACGTGCTGCTGCAGGAGCCGGAGCGGATCATCGAAGTGCCGCTGGGGGCTGCTGCAAACGCGGCCAGGGTCGCATGGCTGATCGGGAGTCATCATTTTCCGATCGAGGTGAAGAACGGCACGATCCGGGTCGCGGATTCCGCGTCGGTTCGCCGTTTGTTCGTCCGCGAGCATATCTCCTTTAAGGAGAGAAAAGCGGTGTTTCAGCCATTGAAGGCCGGGGAGTGACGATCTCCACGGGAGTTCCAAAGTGAGGCAATCCGTCGGCGGACCAGCCGAACGGTTGCACTCGGACGTTTCGGTCATCCCAGCCGTGGGTTTGCTCGGTCTTGGCGTGGTAGAAGAGGAGATCGCCCGCCATCGGGTCGTGCGCAAAACAGCAATGGCCGACTCCCCAGACCTGCTCGGTTTTTTGGAAGACAGGTCCGTGTTTCGCCCATGAAAGGGGGTTGAGCAGATCGCCGTCGTCATTCACGAGCATCCCAAGGCAGTAATCGGGTGTCCATGAGCCGCTGGCGGAGTAGACCAGAAATGTCTTGCCGCCGCGCCGGAGCCATTGCGGGCCTTCACAAAGCGGCAACGCCATCCGCTCCCACGGCTCCCGAGGCTCGGTCAGCAGGATGCGCGGACCGGCGAGGGTCCACGGATCGAGCATCCTGGCGATATAGAGATTCTGCTGTCCGTTGCGGCGGCCCGGCCAGCCGCTCCAGACAAAGTAACGGTTGCCGCCTTCTTCCATCACACTGCCGTCGATGGCCCAGCCGCCGGTGTCCAGCTTCCCCCGGTTGTGCCATGGACCGAAGGGAGTGTCGCCTTCGAGGACCCACATCCGGTGGTTTTCATTGCGCCCGTCATCCGCCGCAAGGTAGATGAACCAGCGCCCTTCGAGCCGGTGAAGCTCCGGCGCCCAGAGATTCCGCGAGCATCCGCCGCGCGGCGCGGCGTGCCAGATAATGACCGGCTCCGCGCGTCCCAGATCGGCGAGGCGGCAGGCGCTGCGTAGTTCCAATCGCCGGGCAACGGCTTGAAGCGAATACCAGACCCCATCATGACGCACGATCCATGGGTCGGCGGCGGGAGCCGTGAGCAGCGGATTAAGAAGCGATTCTCCAACCGGGGCAAAGGCATGGCCGGAAGGAAAGTCGGGGAAAACGGAAGCAGGAAGTGGGGCGATGACGGGGGATTCCATGAGGGAACGCCCGAATAGTAGCACTCCTTTTGCCGTGCGAAAGGGGGATTAAAGAAATTAATTTTGGATTCCGGCTGCGGCCTGGATGTAAGCCTCTCTCACGCCACCGTCAACGCCGATGCCACGCCTTCACGACGGGATCTGGCGGCGATGTCCCGGTCGCCCGATTCTTTGGCTACGGGGTCTTCGTTGGCGGCAGCGATTGGGTAGTCTTCGTCTCTTCGGGTTCCTCTTCGTCGATATCCTCGAACTCACCGCGCATCCGGATGGAGAGCGATGGCCTCAGGAATCCGTAGAGGAGATAGCAGATGAAGATAACGGCGGGCATCCAGTTGTAGTTGATGACCGTGAAGACCAGCAGGATCATGATGGCGAGGAAGCGGGGAATCGACTTCTTCGTCTTCCAGTTCAGCGCCTTGAAGCTCGGGTATTTGAACCGCGAGAACATCATGAAGGAGAGGAAAACCATCAGTGCTAGCAGGAGATATTTCCAGTTGCCTAGTTCCCGGGAGCCTTGCTCGAACCAAAGGATGAAAAGCGTGACCGAGGAGATGACACCGGCGGCGGCGGGAATCGGGAAGCCCCGGAAGTCCTTGTCCGCGCCGCCTCCCTTGGCGGCGATGCAGTTGAAACGCGCGAGCCGCATTCCCCCGCAGAGAAGGTAAAGAAACGCCGCGAGCCACCCTTGTTCGAAGTCCCGCAGAACGATCTGGTAGATGAGCAACGCCGGGGCGACGCCGAAAGAGACGATGTCGGCAAGCGAATCGAACTCCCGCCCGAATTCGCTCTCGCTGCCGCCCATGCGGGCGAGCCGCCCGTCGAGAAGGTCGAAGATGCACGCACCGAGAATGAGCCAGATCGCCTCGTGAAATTTGCTGATCGGGTTGAGCCCGTTATCGCGCAGGAGCGCTCCTTCCAAAATCCGCAGGGTGGCGGCGAATCCGCAGAAAAGATTGCCTGCCGTCATCAGGTTCGGCAGGAGGTAGATTTTTGGAAGGTCTTCCTGTTCGCTCATAGGGTATTAAGGCTTGCGGAGGCGCGCGATGATGGTCGCGCCCCCTTGCACACGGTCTCCCACTTTGACGAGGATTTCCGCGTCCAGGGGCACGTAGACTTCCGTGCGGGAGCCGAAGCGGATCATCCCGAAACGTTCGCCCTGCTGCACGGTGTCGCCGACTTTCGACCAGGCGACAATCCGCCGCGCGATCGCGCCGGTAATCTGCCGCACCACGATGGTGACGCGGTCATTGCAGAAGCCCCACGTCCGGTAGGCGTTGAGGCGGGTGGCCTCCGGGTTGCGGGCGTCGAGGTACTTGCCGACGTAGTGCTGGGTGTAGATCACCTTGCCGTCGATGGGGGCACGATTGGTGTGGACGTCGAAAACGGAAAGAAAGATCGCCACCCGCTTCATCTTCGTCTGCGTCACCTGCGCTTCATCGATTTCCACGATGTCGGAGATCACCCCGTCGGCGGCGGAGATCACCGCGTCCGCGTCCGAGGGCGTGGCCCGATCCGGGTCCCGAAAGAAGTAGAAGGTATAAAGAATGATGAGCAGCCCGAGGATCGCGAGCAGGGGGGTAATCCAGTAAAATCCTGCCGTGAGTGCCAGCTCTACCGCAAAAATCCAGCGAGCTTCCCAAAGTGTTTGAAATCGCATAAGCCCGCGAACGATACCACGAGGAGAGTGGGGGTAAAGCCCGACTTCGTTATTCGAAAACGCATTCGAGGCGCAAAGCCGCCCGGAGTTGCCGGAGGTAAAGGCGCCGGGGAATCTCGATCGCTCCAAAAGTGGCGAGATGCGGGGTGATCCATTGGATGTCGAGAAGGGCGAAGCCGCGCTCCCTCAAGCGTTGCACCAGGGCATGGAGGGCGATTTTGGAGGCGTCGGTCTCCCGATGGAACATCGATTCTCCAAAAAACACTCCCCCCAGCGTTACGCCGTAGAGGCCGCCGACCAGCCGGTTTTCCCGCCAGGTTTCCACCGAATAAGCGAACCCAAGCTGATGCAGGCGGTGGTAGGAGGCGGTGATCTGGGGGTCGATCCATGTTTCCTCCCGTTCGGCGCACCCGCTCATCACTTCGGCAAAGGCGGTGTTGAAGCGGATTTCAAACGGGTGATTGCGAAGGCGGCGCGCCAGCCCATGCGGCACGTGAAACTGATCCAGAGGAATGACCCCGCGAGGATCGGGCGAAAACCAGCCGATGTCGCCCTCGGGCATCGCCATCGGGAAGACTCCCTGGGCGTAGGCGTTCAAAAGCAGTTCGGGCTCGATCACGAAGGAAACGTTGCCTCGGGATCGGGCAGTCGGCAAGAGAGATTGGGGTAGTGATTTTTCGGGGTATCGCGAAGCATCTTTTATTCCGTGCTGGTCGCCGGCCAAGTAACCGGCCAAATTTTTGAAAATTCCCAGAAAATCCTTCTGTTGACATCGGCCAAAGCACCGGCCATTTTACCGGCTGAAATGATGGATGGAACGCGCGAGCTTTACTCTAATCCGGCAGCTCTGGAGCCACTCTTCCCGCGTGACACGGCAAGGGAGCTGAAAGCGTTGTCCATCGAGTTGCTCCGGAAGTCGGCGCAACTGAGTGCGGCGTTACATCCTGTAACTCGGGACCGAGTCGTGGAGCTGCTGCGCTCGATGAATAGTTATTATTCGAACCTCATCGAGGGTCATAACACCCACCCGCTCGCCATTGAAAAGGCCTTGCGCAACGATTATGCCTCAGACCCTGCCCTTCGAGCGCTTCAACTTGAAAGCAAGGCCCACATTGAAACGCAGATTCTGGTGGAGCGTCGACTGGAGGGTGCACCGGATACGAATGTTTGTTCACCCGAGTTTGTGAATTGGATTCACAAGGAGTTTTATGAACGGCTTCCCGAGGCGTTTCGCATCGTGAAGACGCGTAGTGGCGGTGTGGATCAAGTGATCCCTGGCGAGTTGCGATCGTGCGAAGTCGAAGTGGGGCGGCATGTGCCACCGACATTTTCCAGTCTGCCTCGCTTTCTTGCCAGGTTTGCCGAAGCCTACCGACCGGATCATCTCGATCCGATTCAGCAGATTGTTGCCGCCGCCGCGTCTCACCATCGGCTTGCATGGATTCACCCTTATCTGGATGGGAATGGTCGGGTCACGCGACTTTTTACGCACGCCTATTTGATCCGCGCAAAGGTTGATGGGCATCGCTTGTGGATGGTATCGCGGGGGCTCGCCCGCCGCCGGGACGACTATATGGCGGCTTTGGCTGCAGCGGATTCTTCGCGGCGCGGAGATCTGGACGGGCGCGGCAACCTTTCAGACGAAGGACTCGCGCGATTCTGTCGGTTCTTCCTTGGTGCGGCCATCGATCAGGTGGAGTTCATGGCCAAACTGCTGGATCTCGATTCGATGCAGGATCGTATTCTCCTCGTCTCGAAGCGCTGGGCGATGAATACCCGTTCTTCCGAAGAGATTCCCCATTTGTTGCGCGATATTTTCCTGCGTGGTGAAATCACCCGAGGCGACGCGACTCGGATCCTGCACAAACCGGAGCGCACCGCACGTCGCATTGTCAGCACGTTGCTTGATGAGGGGTTGGTTGTATCCAATGCTCCCGGAGCACCGCTGCGCATGGGCTTCCCTGCCTCACTGGTCGGTTACTATTTTCCACGCCTCTATCCGGAAGGCGTTGAGATGGTCAATGATCCTCTGAAGTGATGCGCAGCACCTCTTCCAGCGTCGTGACTCCCTCGCGGGCCTTGTCGATGCCTGCCATGCGGAGGGTTTTCATTCCTTCCGCGACGGCCTGGTTTTTGATGACCGAGGCGGAGGCGCGTTTGATGATGAGACGGCGGATCGGTTCGGTGACGGGAAGAATTTCCAGAATGGCGGCACGGCCCGAGTAGCCGCGCCCGCTGCATCGGTCGCATCCCGCGCCCCGGTAGAAGGTTTCGCCGATCATGTCTTCGATTCCCAACTCCTGGAAGACTTCGGGCTCCGGCGTGAACTCTTCCTTGCAGTTGGAGCAGACGCGCCGGACGAGACGCTGAGCGCATGTCAGGAGGACCGAGGAGGAGATGAGGAAGGGCTCGATGCCCATGTCATCAAGACGGCTGATGGCCCCGGCGGCGTCGTTGGTGTGCAGGGTGCTCAAGACCTGGTGGCCGGTGAGCGCCGCCTTGACGGCGATGTCGGCGGTCTCCTGGTCTCGAATTTCACCGATCATGACGATGTCGGGGTCCTGACGCAGGATGGAACGGAGCGCGGCGGCAAAGGTGAGGCCGATCTCGGTCTTCACCGCCACCTGGTTGACGCCGACGAGCTGGTATTCCACCGGGTCTTCGACGGTGACGATGTTGTACTCCGGGTTGTTGAGTTCCTGGAGGACGGAATAAAGTGTCGTCGTCTTGCCCGAGCCGGTGGGGCCTGTGACGAGGATCATGCCGTGCGGCGCGTCGATGGCTTTCTTGAAATTAACAAAGGTCTGCTCATCGAGCCCGAGCTGATGAATCGACCCGGAGAGGGCGCTCTTGTCGAGAATACGGATGACGATCTTCTCTCCGTGCACGGTCGGGAGCATGGAGATACGAAGATCGATCTCCTTGCCGGAAACGCGGATTCGGAAGCGGCCGTCCTGCGGGAGGCGCCGCTCGGCGATGTCGAGCCCGGCGAGAATCTTGATGCGCGAAGCCATCGGCAGTTGCAGCGCCTTGGGGGGCGAGCTGGCTTCGATGAGGTTGCCGTCGACGCGGTACCGAAGCTTGATCCCCTTTTCGAACGGTTCGATGTGAATGTCCGACGCCTTTTCCTTGAGCGCCTGCACCAGGATCATGTTGACGATCTTGACGACCGGGCCGTCGTCGCCGCCGGTCTGCGCCTGGTCGAGATCGAGGTTGCCCCGCGTCTCCTTGGGGCCATCGGTGGAGGCTGCGCCCGCCGCTTGTTCGGCGGCGTCTTTCATGACCTGCGCCATGCTCGCCCCGCCGTGCGAGACGCCGGAGAGCGCATCCTGGACCCCTTTTTCCGTGGCGATCATCGGGACGATCTCCAGCTTGGTCCGCTGGCGGATGTCGTCGATGGCAAGGACGTTCATCGGGTCCGCCATCGCCACGAAGAGCTTGTTGCCCAGCTTGCAGACGGGCGCGAGCTTGTAGTTGCGCGCGATCTCCTTGGGAATCAGGCTGGAGACGGTCTCCGGGATGCGGAGCTTCGAGACGTTGATGGGAGGGACGTCGAGGCAGCGCCCCATCGAGATCACCATGTCCTGCTCGGTGACAAACCCTTTTTCCGTCAGGAGCTTGACGAGGCGGCCGCCCTGTTCTTTCTGGAGCGCAATCGCCTCCTCAAGCTGGGCGGGCAGGAGCAGTCCATCCTCAATGAGGATGTCCGCGATCCGTTCTCCGAAAGATTTGGCCATGGCAGGGGTTGGTCGATCTTAAAAACTATTCCGCGAGCCGGTAGACGTCGCGCAGGATCTTCTGGAGGATCTGCGGTTGAGCAAGGTGCCACTGGATGTGGTAGTCCACCGATTGCTGGACGGCGGTTTTCGCGCCCGCGTCAAACGGGTTGTCCACGGCGACCATCATCGTTCGGCTCACGATGTCGAAGGGAACCATCAGGCGGCCCAGCGTGAGGTGTTCGGGGAGCATTTTGACGATCTGCCGGTCGACGTCGTAGTATTCCAGCGGCGCGTAGGCAAACTTGGTGCGGTCGATGATTCCGGAAAGGAGCCCTTGAATTTCGACGCCCGCGAGGGCGATTTCGTTGAGGAGGGAGGCGGCGACGGCCTGGCCCTCCTTGACTTCCGGGGAGCTGTTCCGCTGCCGGACACGCGCGAGAGCGGCGTTGACGATCTCGTGGGTGACCAGCCGGTGCTGAATCAGAAATTTGGCGAGGGGTTCGTTGCCATCGGTTTCCAGCGAGACGTTGAGCTGTCTGCGGCCAAGGTTCTTCGGCATCTTCGTGGCCGAGGTCGCAATCAGATTGGAAGCTTCGCCGGCGGGTGGCCACGGCTCCAGGCCGGGAGCCGCCGTCGATCCGTCCTCAGCCAAGCCGATGGGCGTTTCTTCAAGGGCGATCAAGGCTTCATCCACACCGAAATCAAGGGCGATGGCGGCGGTTTTGGTCGCAATATGCTTCCCGGGGTGAAGTTTGGCTTCCAGGTCGACAAGAATGGCCTGGATCGCCTCCGCTTCCGCCGCATCGCCATTCTGCTGCAGGATCCCCTCGTATTCGAGCAAGGCCGAGGAGTACTGGCCGAGCCTCATGTAGGTATCGGCGAGCCGCCGCGTGACGGTGAGCGATTCCGCCTGTCTGCCGATTTTCCAGTAGGCCTCCTTCAGGATCTCCAGGGACTGATAGTCGTCGGGATTGGTTTGCGCGATCGATTCAAACATCTCGATGGTTTGAAGGATCTGCTCCCGCTCTTCGGGGGTGAGGTGATCCGCGAGTGAAATGGAAATCGGCGTACTGATGATGACAGAATGCGCTTTAGGAGGGGGGTGTTTCAACCCTAAAAACCGGGCGAGCGGCGCGTGGTTTTCGTCCTGGGGAACACTCTGTAACGCGTGGTTGCCGTCAATCCGACGATATTGCCATTGCCCCCGGCTTCGGCATTCGGCAAAACTTGCGGGAGATTTTCTTCTTTATGAGCAAACGTATCGCATTCCTTTTTGCCGGTCAGGGCGCACAAGTGGTCGGGATGGGCAAGGATCTTGCCGCGCAGTATCCTGTCGCCGCCGAGTTATTCCAGCGCGCCGACGCCCTTTTGGGGCGGACTCTTAGCCAAATTGCCTTTGAAGGCCCCACGGAGGAATTGACCCGGACCGTCAACTGCCAGCCCGCCCTGTTTGTCCATGGGTACGCCTGTCTGGAAGTGCTGCGGCAGGAGTTGGGCGGGCTTCCTGCTTGCGCGGCTGCGGGGCTTTCCCTGGGTGAATTCACCGCCCACGCTTCGGCCGGGACGTTTTCTTTCGAAACCGGGCTTTCGCTCGTCGCTCAACGAGCCACCTTCATGCAGGAGGCGTGTGACTCTACAGTTGGGGCGATGGCGGCGATGATCGGCGGGGATATCGCCGATGTACGCGAATTGGCGGCGGAGACGGATGTGGACGTCGCCAATGTCAATGCCCCCGGGCAGATCGTGATTTCCGGGGAAGAGGCGAAAGTGGCGGTCGCCGTCGGAGTGGCGAAAGATTTCAACATCCGCCGCGCCACGTTGCTCAACGTCGCCGGAGCCTATCACTCGCGGCTGATGAATTCCGCGTATCTCAAGCTGGGCGAGGTGCTGGACCGTACCGAGATCCAAACCCCGGGTTTCACGGTAATCTCCAACATCGACGCCGAGCCGGTCTCCGACCCGGATGCGATCCGCAACGCTTTGCGCGAGCAGGTGACGGGGACTGTCCTCTGGGCGCAGAGCCTGGAGAGGCTGATCGACGTGGAGAAAGTCGATCAGTTTATCGAGTTCGGCCCCGGCGGGGTCCTTGCCGGGCTGCTCAACCGCACGCGTAAAGGGACGCCGATCCTTTCCGTGTCCGACGTCCCGAGCCTTCAGGCGGCGGTCGCCGCCTTGAAGGGTTAAGGGGCCTAAAGACCCTATGAGGGATTTAGAGGAGGATTACTCCCGTCCGCGCAATTGCTTCGTGTAAGGACCTTCGTGAACGTCCGGGACAAACATGTCCCGGCGGTTGGCGAGGGTATTGCACGAGGAGAACGTCACGGCGACGATGGGGAGGAAGAGCAGGAGGGCAATTTTCACGGGGGCAGATCGGAACAGAATCCCCCTGTTCCTGTCACGCAAAAACCCCGTTGAGGAGCTCGGGGGAACGCGGATTGCCCGGATTTTTAACCTGAACTTGCGGCGATCCGGGGCAATTTGCCGGGTTTGAAAAAAACCGGGGAAAAAAGCTTTGCCGCCAAAACAGTCCCACGTAAGTTCGACACCCTTTCAGTTATGATCATCATCACCAAACCAGATGCCACCGACGAGCAGATCGATCATATCGTCGATCGCATCCATGAGTGGGGCCTGCGTACCGAGGTGAGCCGCGGGGCAGTCCGCGTCGTCATCGGTGTGATTGGGCCCGAAGACTTGATTCGTGAAAAACCGCTGGCCGCCATTCCTGGCGTCGAGTCGGTCACTCCCGTGCTCAAGCCGTATAAATTGGTCGCTCATGAATTCCGTGGCACCCGGAGCCCAGTCAACATCGGCGGCGTGTCCGTCGGGGGTCCGGAGATCGTGGTGATGAGCGGCCCTTGTTCCGTCGAAAGCCGCGAGCAGATCATTTCCATTGCCTGCGAGGTGAAGAAAGCAGGGGCCACCATCCTGCGTGGCGGCGCTTTCAAACCCCGCACGTCACCTTACTCCTTCCAGGGGTTGGGCGTCGACGGGCTCAAGCTGCTGGCTGAAGCCCGCGAGGCGACGGGGCTTCCCATCATTACCGAGATCATGGACTCGAAGGATCTCGCCGCCGTCGAGCAGTACGCCGACTGTTTGCAGATCGGCGCGCGCAACATGCAGAACTTCTCGCTGCTCAAGGATGTCGGGCGCAGCAAGCTCCCCGTCATGCTCAAGCGCGGTATGAGCGCGACCATCAAGGATCTGCTCATGAGCGCCGAGTACATTCTCAGCGAAGGCAATTTCAACGTGATGCTCTGCGAACGCGGCATCCGGACGTTTGAGACCTACACGCGCAACACCCTCGACCTGAACGCCGTCCCGGTGCTCAGGGCCGAGACGCACCTCCCGATCGTCGTGGATCCGACGCACGGGGTCGGCCTGCGGGAACACGTCGCCGCCATGGCGCTCGCGTCCGTCGCAGCCGGGGCTGACGCGTTGATGGTGGAAGTCCATAATTCGCCCGAGCTCGCAAAGAGCGACGGTGAACAGGCGCTTCTGCCGGGCGAATTCGCCGATCTCGTGACCCGCGTCCGCGCGGTGGCGAAAGCGGTTGGTCGCGAGTAGGTTTACTCCCCAAGGGGTGCAAAGCCCTTTAAGATTGTTTGATTTTCCTTGGGCATGGTAGAAAGCGCCATGCTCAAGGATTTCAAAGAATTCGCCCTCAAAGGAAACGTTCTCGATATGGCGGTCGGTATCGTGATCGGTGCCGCCTTCACCGCCGTGGTTAACTCACTGGTGGCCGATGTGATCACCCCGCCTCTGGCTCTGATTCAGCCGGATGCCAAGACGTTCGATGATTTCAACCTCGCCTTGGGTGGGGGGACGGTCATCAAGCTCGGTTCTTTCATTAATCACGTCATCCAGTTCACGATCGTCGCCTTTGCGATCTTTCTGGTTGTGCGTGCCGTAAATCGCCTCCGGCAGCCGGCTCCGGTAGTCCCAACCCGGGAGTGTCCTTATTGCATAACGGCCATTTCGCCCAAGGCGACCCGTTGCCCGCATTGCACCTCGGAGTTGCCCTCTGCGTAGAGAGGTTGGTTCGGATGGACGCCTCTCGTAGACAGGGGAGTTGAAGGGGGAAGCGATCCAAGCTTGAAAGCTGCGGAGAACCGCAGCAGTCCAAGACGCTGTCGCGACTGCATCGCGCATGATGGAACGCGGCAGCGTCGTGGAGTGCGGCGGTTTCCGCCGCTTTGACGCGCAGGGAGTGCCTTCGAATTCCAGTGAAAACTCCGTTCGACATGATGGCCTACGTTCTGGAGAAAACGAAGGGTTCGTTTTGAAGCCTCTGGCTTCGCCGGAGGTTTTCAATGGCATCCTAAAGATGCGCCATCACCAGCCTGGAGACCCAGGCGATCAGGACGAGGAAGACAATGCAGAGAAAGATGAAGAGGAACTTTCCGTCCCGCTTCTCGGAGCGCAGGCGGCGTTGCCCAAAGGAGGGGTTCGCCGTCGCGGAGGCATTGTAGCGGATATCCACCAAGGCGGTCTTCGATAGGCGCGTATCGCTGGCAAGTTGCGCGCGGCGGCGGCGGGTTTGCTCCTCGCGAAGGCGCGGCGCTTCCGAGATCAGCTTTTGGAGCTGCTCAGCGGCTTGCTTGAGCTGCTCTTCCTTTTCGCGCAAGGCTTCTTGCTTGCGGTCGAGAGGCGTTGCCGATCTTGCCGATCTGGAAGAATTTTTGCGCGGGTTAAACATATCAGCGCAGGAGAGAAACCAACAAGAAGATCACACCGAGGAGGGTTAACGGGAGGGTGAAAGCGAAGCCGCTTTTGAGCCAATAGGCAAAGTCGTGTTCCGCAACGGTTCCATAGGCCCCGTCGTCGGAGCCCGTGGCGGCCTCGATGGGCGCTTCGGGTTGAATCTTCGGGAGGCACTTGGCGTATTCAGCGCGGGCATCGTCCACGGCGCTCAAAGCCTTGCTCAATTCACGGTTCAGATCGCTCCCTTCCCAGCTCTTGGGGTTGATGGACTCCATGACATGGTAGTGCTGCGAGAAGGCGTCCTGGATGTCGCGAAGCTGTTCGACACGCTTTTGTGCCTCGAAAGTTTCCCGTTCGAGCACGACCGCCGTGCGGGTAAACTTTTCGATCATCTCTGCGCGGCCCTGCTGGAGCTGATCCTGCCGACGACTGAGTTCTTCGAGTTCCCGCTTCTGCTTTTCGATCAACTCCTGCTGACGCTTGAGCGACAGCAATTGGTCCTGAGCTTTCTGGACCTGCATGTCCAGTTGCTCAGTGGAGAGATCGTCTTCAGGAAGATCGAGGTAAGGCTCGGATGGTTTCACGTGCGAGAGAAAAGGTGGCGCGGAGGAAGCGTCGCCGATTCTACGGGGCCGAGGCTAAAACTCCAGATTTTTCACACGCCGTAGCGCTAGAATCATCGGCGCAAAGAGAATTACGACGCTCATGACAAATGCGCTGGCCAGGGCAATGTCGCCCCGGATGGGGAGCGGGGTGTTCATGACCTCCTCCAATGCAGGGATCGCGGTGAGCGTCACGAAGCCGGTGATGTAGATGAAACTCACCGCCAGACAGAGGGTGCCCCCGAAGCCGCTGACGATTTTGCTCGGGTTATCCTCCTTCATATTGGGGAAAACAGCCCCGAGGCCAACCGCCAGCCCGGAGAGAGAGGCGCTCAGCAGGGTGATCGCCAGAGCGAAGAATAGCACCTTGGACCAGGCGAGATTAAGCATCAGGCTGCTGGAGACCATGAGGGTGACGGTCATGCTGCTGGAGACGATGACGCTGCTCCAGAATTTCTGCAGGATCACCTTTCGCAATCCCACGGGGGCGAGGCCGACAATCCAGAGCCGCCGTCCTTCGAGGCTGAACTGGGGGAAGACAAACCGGGTGGTCAGGGTGGAGAGGGTGAGCGCGGAGGCGGCGAGGTTCAGGTAGGAGATGAGCGTTTCCCAGTAGAGGTTCTGGAAATTGAAGGCGACGTTGCGCAGGTTGATGACGTAGATGCAGAGCAGCCCGAAAAAGATCATGAACTGGGTCCATTGGGCGGGGTCGCGCCAGAAAAGCCGGGCATCCTTGAGCACGAGGGCTTTCATCGGCTGGGAGAGGCCGGGGACGTGATTGACCATCCATTCCAGGACGGTCGGCCGGGTGTAGCGGCGGCGCTTTGATTCCGCTTCGCGCAGGAATCGCTCGGCGCGGGAACTCAACGCGGTGGACCAGCTCGAATAAAAGAAACGGTCGGTAATGCCGAAGGAGATCAGCATTCCCATCAGCGCGTTGCTCAGGAGGACGCAGAAGAAGAACGCCCCCTGGCGGGTCAATTCGTCGCTGCACGCCAGGACGGTCTGCGCCAGCCAGGAGCTGGGCAGGAGCATGTGCTGGCTGATTCGCGTATGCTGGAGCAGCTTGTCGAAGGAGAGCACCTCGTAGGCGGAGACGGCGTCGGCTCCGTCCACCGGCTTGATCTCCACGATCATCCACGCCAGCAGGCATGCCCCCAGAATCATCAATACCCGCTTGACCCAAACGCGCGTGATGACATGCACGAAGGCGAGGATCAGCCACGAACCGAGCATGCCCGGGATGATCACGAAGGGGACATAGGCGGCCGCGACCTGCCCGTAGAACAGGGGCGAGACCGAGTGCACCCTTCCGTAGGCGAGCATCATCGGCGCGCTCAGGAAGATCAGCGCCCAACTGGAAACGACGAGGCCTTCCAGGAATTTCCACCGGTAAACATCCCGGTGCCGCAGCGGGAGCGTGAGCAGCCAGGCGGTTTCCCGGTTTTTGAAGAGGGTCGAGTAGCCGATGATCAAATTCGAGAAAATCAGCATTACGAAAAAGCAACTGAAGACCAGGAAGACGATCCGTTGCGAGAGAAGCGCGCCGATCAGCGGAAAATTGTAGAGGTAGCCGAGCCCGGCCTTGAAGAGCCAGTACCCCATCACCAGATAGCCGAGGATGAACCCGGCCAGAACGGTGAGAAGCATGGGCGACTTCTTGCGGACGCTTCGCACCTGGGCCATGAAGGTCCTCCAGTGCACCCACATCATCAGCCTGAAAAGCCGCCACGTGCTCAGGGTGTGGGCTGGGAGAGGGATAGACGGGCTGGTCAGGGGCTCAGACATCCGAAGTAAAATTGGGGGGTGCCATAGATTGCCTCAAACCGTTTCGGATTCCAACTCGAACATGGCCCAGTTTTGCCCGGAAATCGCTTGGCTCGCATCCGGCCGGTTCATGTTGCGCGGGGCGGGTCGTACCGGCGGAATACCGCCCGGAACAACGTCTTGAGGACAAGGGAGTTCCCTGCGAGCCCCTTGATCTTGGTGGGCACCGGCCCGTTGCCGGGATAACAGCGGCTTACGGGCAACTCGCAGACGCGGAAGCCAAGCTGCGCGGCCCGGATGGCCAGATAGTAGTGCAGTTCGTAGCGCGAGAAGACGTCTCGAAAAGGCTGGACGTGATCGTGAAGCAGAAATCTCCGGCTGTAACCCCTGAAGCCGTTGGTTGTATCGGTGTATCGGAAGCCCGCCGAGAGGCTGATCAGGGGGGCGTGGAGAAGCTTCACCCCGAGAAGTCGGGAGAGGGGAGTGTTTTCATGGCGGCCCCCCTTGATGAAGCGCGATCCCTGGATGTGGTCGTAACCGGCGTCGAGCTGCCGGCTGAATTCGGGAATCGCCTCGATGCCGTCCTTGCCGTTGCCGTCGATGGTGATCACTCCCTCGTATCCGTCTTGCATGGCAAAGGCGAGGGCCATCCGCATCTGGGCGCTCAGTTTACCTTCGCCGGTTTTGACGAGGAGCGCGCGGGCTCCGCAGTCCGCCAGAATGCCTCCGTCGAAAGAACCGTCCATGCTGCCGCCGTCCGCCACGATGATATCGACGCTCTCGGAAAGCGAAGCCATGGCCCGCAACTGTTTGCGAACTTTTTCGCCTTCGTTGATGACGAAGATGCAAACCGCATGGCGGTTGCGTTTCTTCCGGCAGAAGGGGACTTCGAAGGTGGGGACCTGCCACCCGGCAGGAAAATCAAACCCGTTCGGTTGAGACATTGACGACGTTCCCTTTTACCTGATGCTCCAGCAGGACGGAGCTGTTCTTTTCCTGGCCGATGAAATAGAGGGGCCGCCCCTGCACTTCTTCCAGGAGTCTGCCGACGTATTCGCAGAGAATCGCCAGCAGTACAAAAAGGAAGAAGAACATCACGCTGATGCTCATTGAGGTGGTGACCCACCCTTCGGCGACATGCGCTTTGAAGAGATAGACGCCCACGATATAGGCGATATAGAAGGCATTGAGCATGCTGGCGATCAGCCCCAGGCGGCTTGCAAAACGCAACGGATGCGGGCTGCTTGCGATCACAAGATCGATGGCCTGATTCGCCTCCTTGAAAAAACCGGTGCGGGTACTCGCCCCGGAGCGTTGGATCGGCGTGTACTCGAAATACTGCAAATCGTACCCTACCGTGTTGGTGAACAGCCTGAGATGGCGGCGGCGGTCCTTGATCTGGGTGATGGCATTGACGGCCTGGCGGCTCAGCACCCGGAAATCGGTGGAGTTCTCCTTGAAATCAAGGCCCAGATACCTTCGGCAATAGGTATGAAAGGCCGATGCTGCGAGCCGCGCGGGAAGGCTTCGGTTCTTGCGCCCCGTCGTTACGCCGGTGAGGATTCCGCCCGAACGCCGGACCGCCGTGACCAGGTCGGGGATCATGCCGCACGGGTCGGATTCCGGCGAAGCCACCACGGTAAAGTCGCCAATGGAGGAGTCGAGCCCGGCCGAGATGGCCACTTCCGAACCGAAATGCCGGGAAAGCCGGAGATACCGGACGCGTTGAAACCGCTTCAGCAGTTGCTCCACAACCGCCGGGGTTGAGTCGGATGACCCGTCATCGATGAGGATGATCTCGTAGAACTTGTAATTGGGTTCCAGTGCGCGGACGACATCCTCCAAAAAGGGTTCGAGGATTCCCGCCATGTTATAAACAGGCGCGACAACGGAGATGACGAGATTGGGGTCCAACGCTTTTTACCTGTTGATAAGGGCTTCCAATTCTTGGGGGAGATCGTAGATGTTGTCAATTTTTCCGCCCATCACGTGAACCAAGCCGGGAAGTTCTTCGCTGGGGCGGAAAAGGATGGGGCGTCCGTCGTCAGTGTCGCTCAGGGGGAGCGTGGTCTTCACCTCCCAAAGGGAATCTTTATAGACGCATTCGGAGAGGCACGGCATGAGCCGCATCGAATCCCGCACCATGTAATGGAACGCGGTTTTCTTTTCCATGCCATCGAACCGCTCGAAGGGGGGCGTGTAGGGGGAGTCCGATTCATCCGCCCACGCGCAGTGAGGTGTATAGCGGACGTGGCTGAGCGTGTGCAGCCTGCGGGCGGGGAAGGGCATCAACGAAAAGAAGGGGCCGCACATCACGGTGATCCCCACGTTGGCCAGAACGGGAGGCGGCTCTACGAGGGCCAACTCCGTCAATTCGTGGCGCAGGGGGACGATGGGGAGGCAGGAGTTGACGTTGATGCGATTGATCTGGCTGTAGGTGCAGTTGAAGACCCAGCGTGGTTCCTGTGTTTCGCGACTGCCTTTCTGGTGGAGATCCAGCGCGAGTCTTCCCGAGGGCGCCCTTCGCACGGCGTCGGCCTCGGTCTCAAACCAGACGGGGACTTTGGCCTCGTGAAGGCGGCATGCCGTCAAGGCCGCCAGTTTGGTAGCGTCGAAGGCATACTCGCGGGCGGTAAAGACCGCCTCGATCAGATTGGGGTTGAAGAGTTTGGTAATGTGCGCGGGCGGCTTGTCGAGCGGTGCGCCGATCCTCTGCATGAAACTGACAAACTGCCGGGCCGAGACCTTCGAACCGGTTTTTCCTACTGCGTAATACTTTTCGAAATCGCTATGGATGCACGTCGCGTACTCCGCCGCGAAACGGGGGAAGTTGATGCGGGAGCGGATCGCGGTCATCAGGCTCCGCGGGTAATGATAACCGCCGTGGACCCGCGCCTGATTGTTGTACGAGGCTCGGGTCATCAGTTCTTTCCCTCGCTCGACCACGAGGACGGAGAGCCCCTGCTCCCGAAGAAGAAGGGCGATCGAAGCGCCAAAGAACCCGCCGCCGACCACAATGGCGTCCCATGACGAGGAGGGGGAGGACGGCGAGGACGCGCTCATGCGTAAATTTCCTTGAGGTGGCCAAGCGGATCTTTCAATTCCGTGAGGCCGCCGGGAGGGCGCTTCATTTCAAGCGAAACCCAGCCGTTGTAGCCGTTGGCTTTCAGCACCGCAGCCAGCCGTTTATGCCCCGCCCATGAGGCGGACAATGGGGCCAGCATCGGTTCGCTTGCGTGGACATGAGCCACCAGATCGATGTGCCGAGGAACGACCGATTCGATCACTTCATCGTTCATCTGCATTTCGCCCGCGTCGAGATGCAGGCGGAACCCCGGGCTGTCGACCTTCCGAATTAGCGAGGCGGCTTCGTCGATGGTTTGAATGAAATTGCAGGCGTAGGCGGCGGGGTTGGGTTCCAGCCCGAGGATGACTCCCATTTCGGCATAGGCGCAGCCGAGTGAATGGAAGAACTCCACCGCCTTTTGTTCCGCTTTTTCCGCCGTCATTGTTTCGGGGACGGCGCGGTTGCGCGGCGAACCAAAAACGAGAACGCGTACTCCCAGTCGGGAGGCTAGCCTTCCCAGTTCGATCAGGTAATCGTGGCACTCCGGTGCGGAATCCTCCTGGAAAAGGTTCCAGTGATTCTTCCCGAAGAGAAGCGACTGAAAAGCGACAAGGTCGAACCCGAGGGCGGCCATCTCCTTGCGATAGGCCAAGGCGGCTTCTGTAGAAACGGCGGCAGGCTCCGGCCAGACGCGGGGTGGGGCGATCTCCAGCCCTGTGATGCCCTGGTAGCGGAGCCGTTCAAACGCGGCGGAGTCTTCTTCCGTATTCCAGGCGATGTTGGAGACGGCCAGTTTCATCGTTAAGCCTTCGTGACGCGTTGAATGTAGGTGGCGATATCTCCCAGAACCGTTTTAGCGTCGTAGAGATAGCCATTGGCACCCCCAAGCTCCGCATTGAAGCGGGTGCGGAAATCATACGCGGCCGGGGCGGCAGGATTGCCGCCGACGATTTTGCCCGGGAAGAAGCGTTCGAGGATCGTGGCGGTGGCGACCGGCTCCGTCGCGTAGTTGACCAGCGGCAGGCGGGCTTCGAGGCACCGGGAGATGTCGTTCCAGAGCCGGTCGAGAAAGTAATACTGAAAGCGGCTGGCCGGATTGATCGTCTCCAGAATATTGTCGTGGAGGAGATCGAAAATGACGTTCTTCTTGAGCCCGTTGCCGAAAAGACCGGGGAGCCGGATCACGCAGGTCTCGGCCGGGCCGAACTGGCTCTGCACCGCTTTTTCAACGCGCAGCCGATGGGTGCCGTAAGCGTTCTGGGGATTTTCTGCGACCTCGGAGGCTTCATCCACCCCGGACGGCTTAGGGTAAACATCGATGGTGCTGATGAGCACAAACCGCTCCGCCTGAACGGAGGAGAGGGCATTGAGAAGCCGCTCGATTTGCGCCCAATCCGCTTCGGGATTCTGGTTGGCCCACCATTTTTTGGCCTGGACCCCCGCCGTTACCACGAGATCGAACTTCTGGCCGCAAATCTCCTCGATGTTCTTTGAGTTGAAACGTGCGGAAAACGAGTGTTGCTGCTCAAGATTGCCGCCAACAAAGCCGGTATAGCCGATCAATGCGGATTTCATGGGTGCGGAGAATAAAACCGAACCGGCGGGAGTTGGCCAAAAGAAAAGATGGTAAAAAGATCTCTGGCGCTTCCGATTGCCCAATCTTCCAGTGCGTATTTCTCAAAACGCCAAGACGCCTTGGATTGGACGCTCTAGATTGTCCTTTCAATGAGACAAGAAATTCCGTCGGAGAAGCCGCTTGTCCGGCAGGGGGGCTTCGCGATTCATGCCTGGCAGCGAGATGAGCGCAATCCGATCCTCCCCCCGGGGCCGTCTTCGTTTGACGTCAGTGCCTGCATGAATCCGTTCGTGCTGCGGGTGGCTGATGAATATTATCTATTTTACGCGGGTGGCAATAGCGCCGGTAAGCGTCGGATCTGCCTGGCGATCTGCCCTGTTAACGACCTTTCCGCATGGAGGCGGCTCGGGCCATTGTTCGACCTCGGGGCGGAGGGAAGCTTCGACGCCACCTGGTGCGTCCTGCCGTGTGTTCATCGGGTCGGCGATAAATGGCATCTCTATTATACCGGGCGGAACCAGGCATTGAAGGCCGGATTGCAGGAGTTTACGGGCATCGGCCTGGCGGTCAGCGATGATTTGCTGCATTGGGAGCGGGCTTCGACGGAGCCGGTGCTACGGGGAGACGGATTTTCGCAATGGCCTGACAACCGGGGCATCGCAGGCGGTGGCCGGATCGTGAATCAATGCGATAAAGAGGGCCGCACTTTCTACCGGATGTACTATACCCTGGCGACCGGAACCCCCAGCGAGGATTTGCTGATCGGGCAGGCTAAAACTGCCGTGACAGCGGATTCTTACGACGGCATTTCGTGGTTCAACAAACAGGTGGTGCTTTCTCCCCGGCTGGATGCGGACTACGAAAACGCGGCCGCCATCGCCTTGAACGTCTGGAAGACCGCCTCCGGATGGCGGGCAATCTATGCCGGGATTGGAACTCGCTTTGGTGCGTATTCGATCTGCGAAGCCGAGAGCGAAGATGGGATCACCTGGAACCGTGGCGAACCGGGAGAAAACCTTTCCCTGGCGCCCCAGGGATACGGCTGGGAGAGCGAGATGACGGAATACCCGAATGTCATCGAAGAAAATGGCCGCCTTCGGCTCTTCTATTGCGGCAACGGATATGGCCGGACCGGGATCGGAACGGCAGTCGCGGAGAAATTAATTTAACGAATCATTATGTCCTCAAAAAACACCTTACGCTTCGCGGTGATCGGATCACGCCGCGGTCGCTCTTTTATTCACTCGGCTGAAACCTTGAAGGAAGACGGAATTCAACTCGTCGCGATTTGCGATACTTCCCCCAAGGGGCTGAAGGAATGGGAGGGGGACTCCGGGGTAAAGCTCTATTCGAATTATGAGCAGGTCTTGAACGATCCGGAGATCGACGCTGTCTGCATTGCCACCCCCGTCCCGCTGCATGCGGCGCAGGCGATTGCGGCGCTCGACGCCGGAAAGCATGTCCTGAGCGAAGTCACCGCAGTCATGACTCTGGAAGACGGGTGGGCGCTCATTGACGCCGTCAAACGGAGCGGCCGCACTTACATGATGGCCGAAAACTACTGCTTCATGGAGCCGGTGCTTCAGGTGCAGCGCATGGTGGAGGAAGGGGTATTCGGTGAAATTACGTTCGCCTCCGGTAGCTATATTCACGATTGCCGCGAACTCCTGTTTGATGAAAAGGGTGATTTGACCTGGCGTGGCAATCTGCGCAGGAAAGCGTTCGGCAATGCATACCCTACCCATTCCCTGGGGCCGGTGGCTCGCTGGCTTGATATCAATCGGAGCGACCGCCTGAAAAGCCTCTCTACGCGGGAGAGCCGGACCGTCGCGGTAAATCACTATGTCGGGCGTCATCATGTTGATCGTCCGGAATACGCCGAACCCGGCTTCTGGAGCCATCCCGATACCACCAGTACCTCTATCCATACGGAAAAGGGGGTGCTTATCGATATTCGTGTCGACTGGGCTTCCGCCCGTCCGCATTGGATGGCCCGGCATGAACTTCAGGGAACCAAGGCGTCGTTCTGTTGGCCCGATAGTCCCGGAAAATCGGAACCCTTGATCTGGATTCAGGATCGCAGCCCGCAAAACGCCAAGGGAACGGCGACCGAATGGGAACCGCTTTCCAAGTACCGGGATGAATTCATCCATCCCCTTTGGCGTGAGCACGGTGAAGCCGCCATGAAGGCGGGCCACGGCGGCGGCGATTATTTTGTCCTGCGTGAGTTCTGCGCTGCAATCCGGGAGGGGCGCGCTCCGATGATCGACGTTTATGATGCCGTGACGTGGTCGAGCATCACGCCGCTCAGCATTCAGTCGATCGCCGGGGGCAACAATTCGGTGGCGGTCCCGGACTTTAAAGGAAATTGCCGATGAAGATCACCGCGATTGAAACCCACGTCTGCCATGCGCGGATGCGGAACTGGATTTTTGTCAAGGTCGTCACGGATCAGCCCGGTCTTTGGGGATGGGGCGAAGCGACGCTGGAGTGGCATACACGCTCGGTCGTGGGCGCCATCGAGGATATCTCCCAACTCCTGATCGGCGAAGACCCTCGCCGCATCGAGCACCTTTGGCAGATGATGTATCGCCAGCACTTCTGGCACGGCAACGGAATCGTCCGGGGAACGGCGATCAGCGGGATCGACATCGCCCTCTGGGATATTTTCGGCAAGGTTCACGGCGTACCGTGCCATCAGCTCTGGGGCGGCGCGGTCCGTGACTATGTCCGCCTGTATTGTCATCTGGGAGGTGGAAAGATGGAGGCGTTTTATGAAACCGACCCGTCCGATGCCCGTTGTTTTGCGGATCTCGCCCAGGCTGCCGTCGCGGAAGGTTTCACCGCCTTCAAGTGCATGGCCGTGCCGGAAACCGCGCCGTTGGAAGGGCTGCGGCCCATCCGCTACGCGGAAGCGTGCGTCAAGGCGATGCGCGAAGCCGTCGGGCCGGACATCGACATCATGGTCGATTGCCACGCCCGTCCTTCGCCACGCATGGGGATGCGCTTTGCAAAAGCCCTCGAACCGTACGGACTCTATTTCTTTGAGGAACCGTGCTGGCCGGAGGCGATGGACGAAATCGCGCGGATCCAGGATGCCGTGACCACGCCGATCGCGACCGGGGAGCGGCTGATCTCGCAGCATGCCTTTCGTGAGCTTTTCGAGAAGCGCGCCGCCAGCGTTATCCAGCCCGACATCACCCATTGCGGCGGTTTGAGCGAAGCGCGGCGCATCGGCGCGATGGCTGAGGCCTATCGTGTCTCGGTGGCTCCGCATAATCCGCAGGGGCCGGTGAGCACCGCTGCCTCTCTGGAGCTCGGCTTTTCGATGCCTTCTTACATTATCTGCGAGTCGGTTCATAGCGACGTTCCGTGGAGAGATGATGTGGTCTCCGAGTCGTTCACTGTGGAGAAGAAAGGCCGCATTGTCCGTCCTTCCAACAAGCCGGGGCTCGGGATCGAGATTAACGAAAAAGAGATTGCCAAGCATCCGTTCCAGCAGGAAGTCCTTCAAAGGTCTTTCTCTCCGGATGGCGCTGTTACAGACTGGTAAACAATGAAACTCGAGATTGCGCCTGGAATCGTCGCCATCAGTGGCGGCCTCGGCGACATCGGGCTCGCCACGTCAAGGCTCTTTGCCGAGGCGGGCTGCCGGGTCGCCCTTGGAGATATGACCGAACGGCCTGTCTGTCTTGACGCCGGCTGGTTTTACCAAAAGGTCGATGTTTCCGATGCCGACGCCGTGGAAGCCTGGTATGCGAGCGCTGTTTCCCATTTTGGGGAAACGCCCGCCTACATCATCCCGAATGCGGCGATGGTGACCATGGCTCCGCACCTGGAGGTTACTCCCGCGCAGTGGAAGCGGGAAATCGACGTGAATCTCAACGGCGCGTTCTATTTCGCCAACGCGGGGGTAACCCGCCTCGTCAAAGCAGGTCGGCCCGGACGGGTGGTCTTTGTCGGCAGTTGGGCGGGGCACGCGCCGCACCGCGTCATCCCGGCCTACAGCGTCGCCAAGGCTGGGATGCGGATGCTCAATCAAACTCTCGCGCTCGAACTCGCGCCTCACGGCATTCTGGTCAATGAAATCGCCCCGGGCTATGTCGATGCCGGGTTGTCGGGGCGGATCTTCGAGGCTGAGCCCGAGAATCGCATCAAGGCGCAGGCACGTGTGCCGATCAACCGACTTCTCACCGCGAAGGACGTCGCCTCACAGATTTTCTATTTATGCAGTGATGTCGCCAGTCAGATCACTGGTACTACCCTCTTGCAGGACGGCGGATTGTCCCTATGCCTTGAAGCCAAAGGATGATCGGGTTTCATTGTTTTTAGTGGAACGGTTTGGAAGCTAGTCGGTGCGGCAGCACCGGTAGCCCGCTCGCGCCGTCGAGCGCGGGTATTGGCTCCCGTGGCTTTATTGAGGTCGCAACCCGACACCGGCAGCCCGTCCTGCGGGGATGGGCATCAAACGCGGCTCTTCATCGAATCCCGCGCTCGATGGCGCGAGCGGGCTACCTTGCGCTCTTTCGTCACTCAATGACTAATGACTAGTGAAAGTCATGCGATTCCGCCCCGCGCAGTCGCCCGGTTTCCAGCGACTCGACTTCGGCGGCGCGGATGAGGATCACTTTATCCCAGTTCTGCGCCCGGCCTGAGATGATGAGGAAGCTTTCCTGCGTAATGAGAAGGCGGAGTTTTTCGAAGAGCTTGGGAGGGACGATGGCGTTGGCGATGCCGCTTTCGTCCTCCAGGCTGATGAAGACGAATCCCTTGGCGGTGCCGGGCCGCTGGCGGCAAATGACGTTGCCCGCGATGGTGATCCAGTCGCCATGACGTACTTGTGGGAGATCGGCGGCGCGCCAGACGTGCGGGAGCTCCCCGCGCACGAGCGCCATCGGGTGTGGGCCGACGGTGAGGCCCGTGCCTTCGTAATCCGCCCCGAGCCGTTCCGGCGGCGTCATCGGTTCCAGCGGGGAGGGCGGTTCGCTATCCTTGTTCTCCGCGCGGCTCCAGGAGAAGAGGTCGTCAGGGTCGATCGTTTCCTCCACGGACCAGAGCGCGGCGCGGCGGTGATCGGCGAGACCGTTGAGCGCGCCGATGCTGGCCAGCGTGCGGAGTTCATCCTTGTCGAGCCGCGTGCGCGTGCGGAAGTCGTGCAGCGAGGCGAAGGGCTGCTGCGTGCGGACTTCCACAATCTCCATGGCGCGTACGGCGTTGAGCCCGCGCACCGTGCAGAGCCCGAGCCTGAGCGTTTGCTTATCTTCAATGGTGCATTTGAAGTCGGACTGCAGGACGGAGACCGGCTTGAACCGCAACCCCCGCCGTCGGGCGTCGCGCAGCAGCGTGGCGGGAGAGTAGAATCCCATCGGCTGATTGTTGAAGAGCCCCGCGAAGAACTCCAGCGGGCGGTGGACCTTCAGCCATGCGCTTGCCCAGACGAGATTGGCGAACGAGATCGCATGGCTCTCCGGAAAGCCGTAGAGCGCAAAAGACGAGACCCCGTGCAGGAATTTTTCGATGGCCGCAGGCTCGATCCCCTTGCGCTCCATGGCGGTGCGCAGCTTTACGGTAACTTTCTCCATCCGCTCCTGCGAACGATGGAAGCTGAGCGCGCGCCGAAGTTCCTCGGCCTCGGAGCCGGTGAAATCGGCGATCACCATTGCCATTTTTAAAATCTGTTCCTGAAAGAGCGGGACTCCGAGCGTGCGCTCGAGCACCGGCTTCAGCAGCGGGTGGATATAGTCAAGCGGTTCGCGACCGGCTCGGCGGTTGAGGTAGGGATGGACGAGATCACCCTGGATCGGCCCGGGGCGGATGATGGCGACTTCGATCACCACGTCGTAGAAGCAAGCTGGTTTAAGCCGGGGCAACGTGGCCATCTGCGCGCGGCTTTCGATCTGGAAGACGCCGATGGTGTCGGCGTTCTGCATCAGCTCGAAAACAGCGGGGTCGTCTTTGGGGAGGGTGGCGATTTCCACGGCGTCCCCCTGCTCGCGGCACAGTTCCAGGCTCTCCTGCAACACCGCCATCATCCCGAGCCCAAGCAGATCAACCTTGATGATGCCTAGATCTTCGCAGTCGTCCTTGTCCCATTGCGCCACGACGCGACCGGGCATGGAGGCGTTTTCCAGCGGGACGATGGAATCGAGCTTTCCCTGGCAGATAATCATCCCGCCGGAGTGTTGGCCGAGATGGCGCGGCAGTCCGTAGATCTGCCGGTAGAGCGGGATGAACGCGGCGGCGCGTGGGTGTTCCATAGGCAGGCCCGCTTTTTGCAGATGCGTCTGAAGATCGAGCGTGTGCGGATAGTCGCCCCCGCCGTAGAGGCTCGAGAAGCGTCCGATGATATCCGGCGAGAGATTGAGCGCTTTGCCGATCTCTCGCATCGCGCTCTTGCCCCGGTAGCTGATGACGTTGGCTGTCATTGCCGCGCCGTGCTTGCCGTAGCGGCGGTAGAGTTCCTGGATTACCGATTCACGCCGCTCCCCGCTGGGGAGATCAAGGTCGATATCGGGCCAACTTTTGCGTCCTTCGCTTAGGAAGCGCTCGAAGAGCAGGTTGTTGGAGACCGGATCGCAGGCGGTGATGCCTAGTGAATAGCAAACCGCGCTGTTGGCCGCGCTGCCTCGCCCCTGCATGAGGATGTCGCGCGAGGTGCAGAAGTTCGCGATGTCCCAGACAATGAGAAAGTAGCCTGCGAAGCCTAGTTTTTCGATCAGCGCCAGTTCGCGGTTGAGTTGATCCATCACCTTTTTGCCGAGATGCGTATATCGCGCGCGTGCGCCAGCCATTGTTACCTTGCGGAGGAACGAGTCCATGCTCTCCCCCTCCGGCACCGGATAGCGGGGGAATTCGTACCCGAGGTTTTCCATCGAAAAGTCGAGACGCTCCGCGAGAATGGCTGTGTTGTGAACGGCCTCGGGGAGATCGGCAAAGAGCGCGTGCATCCGGCGCGCTTCCTTGAGGGCTCGCTCGCCGTTGCGGCTCAAGAGTAACCCGGCGGCGTCGAGGTGCGTGTGATTTCGGATGCAGGTGAGCACGTCGAACGCACGGCGTTGCTCGCGCTCTGCATAGAGAACGCCATTGGTTGCCAGAAGAGGGAGCTTTTCGCTTGCCGCCAGTTGCACAAGGCGGTCGTTAATTCGTTCTTCCCCCCGGACGAGATGCCGCTGGATCTCGATATAGACATTCTTCGGCCCGAAGATCTCCCTTAGTTGTCCCACGCCCTGTTGCGCGGCGGCCGTGTCGCCCCGCTCCAGAGCCTGCCGCAATGCGCCTTCCTCGTCGCCGGTCAGGCAGACGAGCCCTTGCGCGAACTCCGGCAGATCGCTCCACGCCACGGGTGCATCGGCCTTGGTGCCGCGCAGTTTGGCTTTGGTGATGAGCCGGCAAAGATTCTGGTATCCCTCGCGGCTATTGACCAGCACGGGGAGCACCGTGGCGTCCTCCATTGTCAGCTCCGCGCCGACAATGGCCCGCACGCCACGTTCCCGCGCGGCGGCATAGAACCGGGGCGCGCCGTAAACGCCGTCGCGGTCGCAAAGCGCCATCGCGGGCATGCCTAGTGAAGCGGCTCGCTCCGCCAGTTTTTCAGGCTGCGAAGCCGCGCGGAGAAAGCTGAAAGCGCTCCGGGCGTGAAGCTCGATGAATTGCGGAGCATTACTTGTCATAGCATCCCTCCACCAGCCATGTTGGTTCGTTGCCGCCTTGCCGGGAAATTCGGTAGAGTGCGCCGTCGCTCATCTGCACGTCCCATTCCTCCGTGCTCCAGCCATTCTCCCACCACTCCCCGGAAAGGCGGTACGGGCCGAGGCAGTCGGCCACTTCGCCATGCGCCTGCTCGGAGACGATGTAGCGGGGGTGCGCGTTTTCAAGGTGGACTCGCGCCGGAAGCGGGGGGCGGTAACGGCGCAGGGGGAGCCCGGTTTCGCTCAAGCGTTGATGCCGGTTTGCCGGAAACGACGCGGCGAAGTCCGGCACATGGAGGGTGAACTGATCGGGCTTGTGAGTCGGTATCCTCTCCGGGCTTCCGGCGTTGCCGCTGCCGACCACGGCGAGGATGTTCGCTAGTGTTTCCGCAAAGCGGTTAGGATCGCGCACCGCGTTTTCAAACAACCGGAACTGCCGGGGCTCCGGCTTGGCCGCTTGCAGCGCAAGCCGCACGCCGGTGGGGGCGGACTTCAGCCGCAGATTGTCAAAGTGGGTTTCGAACACGCGAAAGAGGACATCGGGATCGGCGGTGGGCGAGGGGATCCGGAACTGCCGTTCGTAGGGCTCGCCATTGCTGAGGGGGAGGTGAAGCCGCATCTCTGCCGCCACCAGCCCCTGCGATTCAAGGCGGAAGGTCAGTTGATCCACAAACCGCCGCAGCAAAAAGAGCAGCGGCTGGGCGGTGTCGAGTTCGTGCTCGAAATCAAACGCCTCTTCAAAATGTTCCGGCGCGCGCACCAGTCGGAGCAGGCGTGTGGAGCGGCCTTGCGCGTGGTCCCAAAGTTGGACGCCATCGGGGCCGAGCCGGGCTGCGATTTCCGTTCGGGCCAGCCGGGTCAGCCCGCCGAGCGTGGTGATCCCCCAGCCGTGCAGCACTGCCAAGGCGGCGATTGTCGGCTCCAGTGCTTCCAGCGGGAGCGTGGTGAGGAATGCGTGGGAGTCGCTCACGATTCGCACCGGTTCCTGTATCGTGGTGGAGCGGGTCGCGAGTCGCGCGAGGTCGGGGTTTGCCGCGATTCCCGCGCGGACACTCATTTCCAGCGGCTCAAACTGCCGGAGTAACGCTGAGCTCCACCCGGGGAGATCGGCCTGCGCGGCGAGGGGTGTCCCTTTCAAGTCGAAAGTGCATAGATTCTCCGCCGTTTGTTCCACCAGCGCGGAGGCGGCGCATGCCTGTTCCAGCAGGATGCCCGAAAGGGCCCGCTCCGAGAGGGGGACGCGCTGGAGGATCTGTAATTCCAGGCAACGCGCGAGCCCTTGTGGCGGGCTCATCCCCGCGCACACCCCGGATGCGGCGGCGGCGGGCGTTAATTCAACGAGTACGGAGGTGTCGGAATCGACCACGGCCACCGGCTCCCGCCAAAGCGGGGAGCGATGGCGAAGCGCCGCCTGGAGGCGGAAGTCGGGAATGAGCAAGGCGCAAAACATCATCCAAAACGGCGATGGGAAAAAAGAGGGGGAGGCCCTCCTTGGCGTGCTCGTGTGTGGTAGCGTGTCCCTAGTGGTTCCCTAGTGTCATGAGTTAGAAAAATCTCGTCATATTTTCCTCGTTCCCAAACTTTGTTTGGGAACGCCAAACCCTGTCTGTTCTGGCACCCTGCACGAGATAAGAAGGCTTTCGAATCAGAGATTCGGGGACAAGGGCATTACCAATCTGGAGATTGGTAACGAGGGGAAAGGCCTCACAGGCACGAGTTGTTGAGAAGAAGAAATAGAGGGCCTTTGGGCATAAGCGGCGTCGTGGAACTCCACCCTCCGACGAGGGCGCTTCCGCGCCAATTTTCTTGGAATGCAGAGGGATATCGGAGGGCGGAGCTCCGCGACGCCGTACTCCTTGCAGCCGAAGGCTCACCCCTTGATTCTTTAAATATTCAATGACTTAGGACTCTAGATCGAAATGCATTTGAATTGCATGGGTAGTGCCCGGAGCTGAAGAATAGCCATTTGGTTGGCGTTTTCGAGCAAGGGCCGCATTGATGCGTTGGACGACGCTTCGTACTCGGCGTTTTAGCACTAAGACTGCGAATCCTGTTTTTATCTTCATGCGATTTGTCGATCGGTTGAAACTATACTAAAGCCGCGTTGGGCCTGTTCCACATGCAGGGGGAGTTCGCAACGCCGTTGCCGCATGGCGCGCAGGCTCCAGCGGTTGCGCAGCCAAAGGCGTTCCGCCGCGCTGCTGACCATCGGCTTGGCGGTCAGCACTACAAACGATGCGGTGGATTGCTCCATGATCCGTTGGAAACGGTACCATGTGGAAGCGGGGATGCGGCGAAGCTCCGCTGCCGGGGTCATCTGGAGGTCGAGTACGACCAGCGGCAGGTTCCCATCGCGCAGGAGGAGGTCTGCAACCTTGATCGCCGCCTGAGCCTCCTTGCAGAGCACCCAGAGCAGCCGCTTGAGCCGCGTGTCTTCGGGCTCCGGGTCGAACCCGCTTGTGCCATCCACCAGCGCCATTAGCGTCCGGGCGGATTCCGTCGCGCCGAGCAGCGCCTCCAGAAAAAGCGCGCCCGAGCCGCTGGAACCCGAGGCTTCCGTGACGGCTCCACGTCGAAGCTCTACCTTCGGCTGGCTGGGACTGGAGTTGAGCGGCACCGGAAACGCATTGCCGGTACGGACGGGTGGCTGCGGAAATTTCTCCGCCAGCACGGCCCGCAATCCCGCCAGTGTGGCGGCTTTGCCTCCCGGGATGTCAGCGCGATTCTGCATGTCGGATCAACCCCCGAAAAACGCCCGCGATCTTTATGTCGCTTGCCGGGAGCACCATATCGGCATACGCCGGGTTGCCAGCCTTGAGCCTCACCCGGGAGCCCTCCCGGTAGACCCGTTTCAGCGTTGCCTCGTAATCGCCGCTTTCTTCCCCGGTGAGCACTGCCGCGATCTCTCCCTGTGCCGCTTCCACATTGGGGCGAAGCAGCACGTGGTCGCCCGGCAGGATGCCGTCACCCAGCATGGAGTCGCCCCGTACCCGGAGCAGAAAATCGCCGGGGCGATGCGGCAGCAGATCGGCGTCTTCCAAAATCGTATCGGGCTCCGCAACCGCTTCCTCCAGCGGTCCGGCGCGGATGACACCGAGAACCGGCAGTCCGCCTTCCGCGATGGCAAATCGCCCCTTTGGGGTCAGCTTCACCAGATGATCACGCCCCTGGCCGCCACCGCCGCTGATGGCGACAAAGCCGTTCCGCTGCATGATCTTGAGCGTCGGCACAAGGCTGGAGCTTCCCGCCAGCCCGAGCTTGTGAACCAGTTCGCTGACCAAAGCGGGAAAGCCCGCCCGCTCAATGCCGGAAATTGCCCTGGCAATCTTGTCGTGAGTGGAGGAAAGGTGAGTGGAGCGAGGTCTTGCCATTTCATCGTTAGGATATGCGATGAAATTCTTTTTGGCAAGAAGGGAATCTACCCCCGGAACGAGGTGGCTTTAAGGAGCGACGGGAGCCGATACCCGCGCTCGGCGGCGGACATTGATATTTGAACTCTCGGTGCTAAAAAGGAGCGTGTCCATGTGCGCATAGCACGTGCCCATCCTGTCTTTTGGATCGTCTTCGACAAGGGATGCAATGGAGAATCCCAACCATGCTTTCTGCAATTGATCGGGAGAAATTTCATCGATGAGGATCTCCAGTATCAATTTGTCGGAATGGATCACCGATTCGCCCAGATCGAGAATTTCGTCGATCTCAATTTTTTGGCTCGAAGCAAGGATCGTGAAGTTCTTTTGCTCCGGTTCGCGTGTGCCGAGGAAGGCGTAAAAGTAAAGGACGCGACGTTTGGGAAAGTTGGTGCAATGTGGTGAACGAAAAATTTCCCCCTTATCCAGTGAAACTCTCAAGACCTCCCTTGTGAGCCCGTTGGTTTGTTGCCAGTTCGTGCGGTAGTCGCCTGAAAACGTTCCCACAATGGAGAAGCTGGAGTTGAGCGATGACACTTGGAAGGGTTCCGCCATCGCCCATGACGCGCTCCATAGTAAAAAGATCAGCCACAATAGTTTTGCATTCATTGCTTAATGAGCTTGATGACTATTATGTTCGTTGTCCGCATGTCGAGACAAGCTTATTGTCTTCCGGCTTCGGGCCGGGTGCATGACGGGAGTTACAAAAGAGAAGAAAAACGGAAAGCGAAAGAATTTTGGTCTTTCGACCTGGCACTGTCCCGTCGAAACGGTGCGGTAGCACCGGCGGCAGTCTGCTCGTGCCGCCTTCACCCGCCCAACGCAAACACGCAGGCGTACAGCCCGCCCGCTTCCGTCTGCTCCCGCTTCACGGGAACCTTGAGCACGCGGGAGAAAAGCTCCTGTTCCAGCCGGTTGAGGAGCGTGGGGTAGGCGGCAAGGAGCCCGGCGATGGGGGAGTGGTGCTCGACGATCCGCATTCCCCCTTCCGGCGATTCTTCGAAGTCTGCCATCGAGCCTTCGGTATCGCGCAGCTTGGCGAATGATTTGGCGCGCTCGGCGAGCGTCTCCCCCTTTACTTTTTCCAGATATTGCTCCGCCTTGCGCTGGAAAGCGAGGAAGAGCAGCTTTTCGGGAGCCGCCGGGCCGTAGAGGGCCTGGGCGGAGGTGAGGACTTCCAGCGTGACCTCATTGCTGGCGGTTGGGAAAAGTTCGTGCGCTTTGGAGGTGAGGCGGTAGATCAGTTCGGGTCGCCCGATGCGGTTCTTGGGGTTGGGCCGCCGCACGGTGTCGAGGTAGCTGCGCTTTTCGAGGTCGATGCAATGCTGTTTGACCCCCATGTAACTCATGCCAAGCGCCTCCGACAGCTCGCCGACGCTCATCCCCTGGGTCCGCTTGAGTTGGTTGACGATGCGAAGCCGCTGGCTTTTGCCGATCTCTGCGATGAGCCGCTGGTTCACGATGGACGTTTACATCGAAACCGGGGGAAGGCAACGGGAAAACGGCCGGCGCCAGAACCATCCCTCCAGCGCCGGCCGCCCAACCAAGGAACAATTCACTAAAACCTGGACTCTCTATTTTTCGATTTTGAGGAGCGCATAGGTCTTCTGACCGTTGCGTTCCACCATCAAAAGAAAGGCTTTTTTGTTGTCGCGCCCTGTAAAAAGTTTTTGCGCGGCGGCGGCTCCGGTGACCGGCTTGGAGTCGATCTCCGTGATCACGTCATCCACCTGCAGGCTGGCGGCTGCGGCGGGGGAATTGGGGGTGACGGCGGTGACGAGCGCGCCCGATTTTTCCTTTAGCTTGAGGCGATCAGCGGTTTTACGGGTGACGTTTTCCAAGAGCAATCCGTGAATGGGTGCGCCGCTTTCTCCCTCGGTCTCTTCTTGAAGCGGTTCCCGGGCGGCGGCGGTTCCCATGGAGGGAAGTTCCCCCGCGGTGACCGGAATGGTGAGCGTTTTGCCGCTGCGCCACACGGAGAGCGAGATCGTCTGGCCGATCTTTTTCGAGAGCACCTGCTTCTGGAGTTCCCGCGCGGTTTCGACCGGCACACCGTCAACGCTGGTGATGACGTCGGCGGGGCGGAGATCGCTCCGGTAGGCGGCGGTGTCGGGTTCGATGGTGTTGACGACGACTCCCTTGTCGATCCCCTGGATCTGCTCGCGCAGGCTGCTATCGTCCCGGAGCGTTTCGATGCGGATGCCGAGCGCGGGGCGGCGGATTTTGCCGGTCGCGATGAGTTGCCCGGTCACCTCCTTGATCATGTTGGAGGGAATGGCAAAGGCGAGCCCGCGGCCGATGCCGTTGATGAGGGTGTTCATCCCGATGACGTTCCCCTCGACGTCGAAGAGCGGGCCGCCGGAGTTGCCCGGGTTAATGAGCGAGTCGGTCTGGATGTAATCCTCGTAGGTGAGATTGCTCAAATCGGTGCGCCCCTTGCCGCTCACGCAACCGATGCTGAAGGAGTAGTCGAGCTTGAAGGGGACGCCGATGGCGCAGACAAGCTGCCCGACGCGCACGGTCTCGCTGTCGGCGAGGTTGGCGACGGGGAGTCCCTTGGCCTCGATCTTGATGACGGCGAGGTCGGTCTGCGCGTCGGTGCCGAGGACTTTGGCGGTGAATTTGCGGCCATCCTTGAGGCGGACGGTGAGTTTTTCCGCGCCCTCGATGACATGGTTGTTGGTGGCGATGATGCCGTCTTCGCGCAGGATGAGCCCCGAGCCTTCGCTGCGGTTGGAGGGCTCGGGCATCCGGAAGGAACGACGGGAAGAGGAGTCGTCATCGGGAGACCGGAAGAAGAAGTCGTAGGCTTCGTTGGCGCTGCTGTCGCTCTCGGACCGGCTCGATTTGGTATTTTCGATGACCACGACCGCCGGGGCGACTTTTTCGAACACCGCGACGAAGCCATCGTCAAGCGCCCGCAGCAGGGAGGTCGGGTCCCTGGGAGCCGCAGGAGCCATAGCGGGTTTGTCCCCGGCACCCCAGGCAGGCAGCGTCATCAGGGCACATCCAAGCAGTGGAAGAACGCGTGTAGAGACCATAAAGAGTGGAATATATGACAGGCGGCGTGGGGGTTTGTTCAACTCAGAGGATGGTTTTTTGGTTCGAGCCAGCGGCGACGAGGGCGCGGGGCGTGGAGCGGCGAGACGGCTTTGCGGGTGACGAGCCGCACTTTGTACTCATCAAGAAACCGCTTTTCTCCCTCGGTGCTGGCGATAAAGATCACCTGCCCTTCCTTCGGAATAACGGTGGAGGCATCGGGGTTCAGAATGAGGCTTCCGTTCTCCCGCAGGGCGATAATATTGCAGCCGGTGCGCCGGGTGATGTCGGTTTCGCCGAGTCGCTTTCCCGCGAGGATGGGCGAGACTTCCGTTTCGCAGATGTTCAACCCCTCCGCCAGCATGAGAACGCCGGAGCCCTGCAGGCTTTCGAGGATCGCACCGGCCCCCATGGAGGCGTAGGAGAGCACGAAATCCGCGCCGGCGCGGTTCAGCGTGGAGACGTTGCGCTCCAGGGTGGACCGGCTGATGATTTGGACATCGGGGCGCAGCCTCCGGCAGTAGAGAGTAAGATAGATATTGGTGTCGTCATCATGGACGGTGATCAGGATGGCAGGGGCGTCCTGAATTCCGGCCTGCTCCAGCGTGGCGACGTCGGCAGCGCTGCCGAGGATGTATTTCTCCGAGTTGCGAATGCGGCTCGGCACCTGCTCCACGATCCGGTAGTCGACCTCCCGCTTTTCCAACGCGCGAGCCGTGGCCCGGCCGACCCGCCCGGCTCCGATAATGATGACGCGTCCTCCGCTGACATGGTAGATGCAAAAAAGCTCGTCGTAGCGGCTGAGCTGGTCCTTGGTTCCGGCCAGCACGAGAATGGTGTTGGCATCGATCAGGCTGTCGCGCGTGGCGGCTTCAAACTGGCCCCGTTTCCAGAGGCCGATGACGCTGACGCCCGCGTACTCCCGCAAGCGGCTTTGGGCGAGGGTCTTGCCGACGAGCGGAGTTCCCGAGGCGGTGGCTTCGGCGATGAAGAGGTTGTCAAACTGCCCGATGACATGGGTGCGCGCGTCCACCCCGCTGATCCGGCGGGCGTTGGCTTCCCCCATCAGCTCCGGGAGCCGGAGGACGTTCGTGCTTCCCGCGAGGTTGAGGATGTCGACCGACTCGACGGAATCCGCCGTGGTCACAATCGGCACGGAGGCGCTGATCTCGCGCACCGTGAACGCGATGTTGGTGTTCACCATGTCGTTGCCGGTCGCGGCGACCATAGCGGCCTGGGTCACCTGGACCGCCTGGTAGGTCTCCGGCCGGTCCACCGCGCCGAAGACGACCTTGATGCCCAGATCGTGCAGCCGGAGCGCTTCCTGGAGATCGCCCACCAGCAGCGCGTACTGGTAGCCGTATTGTTCCAGCCGTTGGATCAGGAGCATCGAGACCGGGTCGTAGCTGGTGAGAATGATATGGTCTTTTGTTCCCGGGGGGAGGGAGCGCGGCGCGCGCGCTTCCGATTGGGCCTGCATCCAGGGTGCGTAGAAAAACTCGATGAAGGTGAACGGGAGCAGGATCAGCAGGAAGACCATCCCCGAGAGCAGCACCACGATGGAGAACGCCCGGCCGATGTCGGAGTGGAACGTGATGTCGCCAAACCCGAGCGTGCTCATGACCGTGAGCGTCCAGTAAAGCCCGGTGATCCAGCTGTGCTCCTGCCCTTCGGCGGCCATGAGGACGTGAAAGAGCACGGTGTAGGTCGACATCAGCAGCAACAGCACCGCGAGAAAACGAAGCAGCAGCATGACATTCCGGCGTCGGGAACCGGTCGGGATAAAGGGGGTGAACTCCGAGGTGAAGAACTTCATGGCCTTCAGGGAGGTTCGCGCCGAGCCCGCCGGGGCGTCAAGGTTTCCCTCAACTTCGGCAATCGGCAGAACTTGCTCGCATCTCTGCGCCTGTGGACTTAAGGAATGGCGTTTATGGCAGGCATTGTTATCCGTCCCCGTTCACGCATTCTTCACGGCCACGATTGGGTTTACTTCAGCGAAGTGCTCAAAACCTTCGGCACGCCTGCGGATGGCGACGTGGTTTCTCTCAAGGACGGCAAGGACCGACTGCTCGGTTCGGCGATCTACAACTCGAAATCCCAGATCGTGGCGCGTCGCTTCTCCCGGCAGCGGCAGGAACTGGACGCTGATTTTTTTCTCCGCAGGATCCGTCAGGCGATGGAATACCGGGAGCGGCGCGGCGTGAATCTCCGCCTTTGCCGCCTTGTCTGGAGCGAGAGCGATGGGCTCCCGGGCGTGATCGTGGACCGTTACAACGACTGCCTCGTGCTTCAGACACTGACGCTGGCGATGGACCAGCGGAAAGATCTACTGGTGGCGGCGCTACGCGAACTGTGCTCCCCTCGCACCATTTTGGAGCGCAACGACGCGCCGATCCGCCGGGCCGAGGGGATGGAGAGCATGGTCGGGGTGCTTTGGGGGGAAACGCCCGGTAAAGTGCCAATCGAGGCGGCGGGGCTGCGTTTCGAGGTCGATCTGATGCAGGGGCAGAAGACCGGCTTTTATCTCGACCAGATTGACAATTACGCCGGGGTGGCCGCATGGGCGGCGGGCAAGAAGGTGCTCGATTGTTTTTCCAACCAGGGGGCGTTCGCGCTGGCCTGCGCCAAGGCGGGGGCTAAGTCGGTGCGGGCCGTGGAGATCAGCGCCGACTGTGTGGAGTCAATCCGAGCCAACGCCATTGCCAACGGCGTCGAGTTGGAGGCGATTGCGGCAAATGTATTCGATTTCCTCAAAGACGAGGAACGCGCGGGAGCTCAGTACGACCTCATCGTGCTCGATCCCCCTTCGTTCACGAAGTCGAAGGAGAAGCTCCACGACGCGATGCGCGGGTATAAGGAGATCCATCTTCGCGCGCTCAAGCTCCTCGCACCGGGTGGGTTGCTGGCGACTTTCTCGTGTTCCCATCATGTGGGCGACGAGCTTTTCCGCGAAGTGGTGGCCGACGCGGCGGTGGACGCCAAGCGGACGCTCCGTTTGCTGACCCGCTTTGGGCAGGCTGCGGATCATCCGGTTTTGCTCAACCTGCCGGAGACGGAATACCTGCGTGGCTTTCTTTTCGAGCTGGCCCCGGGCCGTTAGAGGGAAGAGGGCACAGTTGGCGCGGCCAGGGCGGTGGGGATGCCCGATTCCTGTATAAGGAAAGGGCGACACCATGAATAGAGGCAGAATTTTCCGCCGACGTTTCGACACGCGCATGGACCGGCTGCAACACACGGCCGGTCAAATTGAGGACCAGCTTGGCAAGGTGCGGGATCAGGCTCGCGATGGGCTTGAGCGCGGGCGGGTTGCGCTTGTTTCCTTGGAACGATCGATGGTTCGCAACGTTCGCGAGCATCCATCGCTTTATGTCATTGCCGGGTTGGCGTTGCTCGGCCTTCTGGTGGCGCGGATCATGCGGGATCGGCGCGAGCTCCGCGCGAAGTGGTGACGCAGGCTTGGGCGCCTGGAAGTCGGATATTTCAGGGGAAGCGGCTTTCGGGATGCGAGGGGTGCGTCCGCAGCCGGAGCCATGAGACAATGTCGGTAAGGACCTCTTCGCGGTCGAGGTCATTGTGCGTTTCGTGGAAGACCCCAGGGTAGAGTTTCAGCGTTTTGTCGGGAGAAACCGCGGCTTGAAAAAAATCATTTGTGGCCATCCATGAGGTGACCGGGTCGGCTTGCCCGTGCAGCAGGAGGAGCGGGTAGGGGATTTTGGCCGCGCCGGTGAGGAGCGCCGTGCATGATTGCCGGATCTCGTAGAAAAGTCGCGCCGAGAGCTGGTGATGGCTTAGGTGCAGATCGGGCATGGCGGCGAGAAATTCTGCGTCGCGCGAGAGTCGGGAGGGGTCGAGCCCGGTGATCTGTCGGTACCCCGGGCAGACCCATCGCGTAATGGCGGCGAGAAGGAGTTTCCACCGTTGCGGCGCAAAGGCGAGCTGCAGCCAGGGCGAAGCGGCAATCGCCCCGCTGACCGACGGGTCTCTCCGGTCCTGCAAAAAGCGGAGCGTGATCAACCCGCCAAGGCTGTGCCCGTAGAGGAAAAGCGGCCCCGGAGCGGGGGATGCAAGGGCGCGCCGTTCGTTGACCGTCGCCACAATCTGGGCCAGGTCGTCCAGGAAAGCTTGGAAGCCCGGGGCGTCACCGCGCCGTCCGCCGGAGCGCCCGTGTCCGCGAAGGTCATAGCTGGCGACGTCATACCCGTGAGAGGCCAGCCGTTCTTCAACATGCCAGTACCGTGCGGAGTGCTCTCCCAAGCCATGGGTCAGCAACACCGTGGGGCGGTGCGCCATCGAAATCTCCCCCTGTGCGGGAATCCACCGGAAGTGCAGGGAAACGCCATCGCGAGTGGAAAGCCGGTGTTGTTCAGTCATCGTCAAGGATGGTTTCTCGGTGCCCCCGTCCCCTCAGGCTGGGACGATTCAAAAAGGCCATCGAGGGAAGGATGCCTCCCCGTATTCTATTCGAACAGAATCCCATTGTCATCCTGCCTGAAATGGCTTATTTTCGTTTTGCCTCCCAATGAAAATCTCTCCCACCCTCCGCCATCGGATTTCCCAAATCGCCGCCAAGAACATCGGCTTCACGCTGATCGAACTTCTGGTGGTGATCGCCATCATCGCCGTCCTGGCCGGCATGCTGTTCCCGGCAATGGGGGGCGTGCGCAACGCGGCTAGAAAGACCTCGGCAAAAAACGACGTCGTGCAGATCGTTAACGCGGTGAGGAATTACTATGTGGAGTATGGGAAGTATCCCACTAGTAATGGCACGACTGAGAAGGCGGATAATCCGACTCTTTTTAACATTTTAAGAGGTATCACAACAACTGAGAATGCGCGGCAAATCCGTTTTCTGGAAGTGAAGGAATCGGCTGTAGGCGCAGTGGCGGCTGATGTGAAGTCTGCTATCATTAAGTCTTCAGGGGTTTGGAATGACCCGTGGGCACGGCCCTATGTGATTTTCGTTGATATGAATTACGACGGCAAGGTTTCGTCGGATGTGGCTGGGGCTGTTGAAACCGATATCCAGACCGGGGTAATTGCCGCTTCTCTTGGAAAACCCAAAGAAGGCACGAGTGGGAAAGATGATCCCGTTTGTTCATGGAAATAGCTGGAAAAATATCTGGCATCGTCCCAGTTGGGATGTAATATCCCGCCTGCACGGGGCGGTATTTTCAATTTCGCGGGTGTAGTTCAATGGTAGAACGGCAGCTTCCCAAGCTGCATACGAGGGTTCGATTCCCTTCACCCGCTCCAATCCTTGAACCTCAATGACTTACGGTTATTGAGGTTTTTTCAGATTCAGAAGTAACAACCAAAATAACAACACAACCGTCAATTTCGGTAGTGTTTGGAGACGTGCAGGGATGCTTGACGTTTGGTTGCGGGAGGACTAACCACGGCATCGTGGAGCAACGAAATCACACGAGATTCAAGGGGCATTTGCAAAGGCTTACTGAATGCCATCAATGGAGCGAGATCACGGATCTGCTCGAATCTGTCCAATGCGTTTATACTGAGGGCGATAAAAAGGCCTTCTTCGCAGAGTTCCGGGCGGTCATAGCCGGATATTGTCCCAGGTACGATTTTACGAGAGACTCCGTTCAAAGTAGGATTTTGAACTGCAGCGGAGATAGCGAAAGAGAGGCTTTTAAGGAACAAGAGGAGATGCGTCTCCGAGGCGGCTTTGAACGGGGATGTCTCTACTTATTTGGAAAGGACTGGCGAGATTCGCCGGAGGAACTTCTGGGACGAAGATTTTTGAGGGAGGTCGAAATTTTCAATCTTTCTGAATTGAGAGAAGACGGGGCACAGATTTTGAAAGATGCCTTTGATAGCATGAGCGCGATCTGAATATCGCGCGGGGAAGCGGCCCTTTCGGGATGCGCTGCGACATCGATCCATGAAAAATGTCGCACGTTGTGGCGTTCATTTTGTGCCTGATCATTGGGGCATGAAATCAAACAACACGAGACCTCGAGTCTCACCGCGAACCGCTGATCTGCTTGCCGATCGGCAGGGAAATCTTCCGGTATGGATCCGAGCCCCGAAATCCGGCACCGAGTTCTATTCGGGATTTTCCCGGGCAAAACTCTATGAGGGCGCCGCGAAGGGTTATTTCCGGAGCGTCTCAATACGAGAGCCGGGACAAGTCAAAGGAACGAGGCTGTTTCACCTTCAATCCGTCCTGGATTTCGTTGAGAGCCATGAACACGATCCGGAGGCTGGATATGACCCACGGCAGTCAAACGGCCCAGGGGAAGGGAGCGCCCAATGAGGAAGCAAAAAGATATGTTCCCCGACGAACGGAAAGTCAGCAAAGGTACTCTGATGGCGTTTTACGCCGAGATCCGAGTTGGGGAGAAGGTTGTTACGAGGGCGGGTGAGTTAACGTCCAAGGCGGGATTCGTTACTCTTGCGGCTATGGCCAATGTTGGTCAAGCGCTTATTGAGGTGGAATATTATAAAACTCGCAGAGGTTTGGAAAGGTGGTTGAAAGACAATCTCCCGAGCATTTCTCCTTCGAGGGCGCGTGAGTATATGGCTTTCGCTCGCGAGAACTATCACTTGTGTGACCTAGCTAAAACCAATGTCGTTAAAGAGGTTTATCCCGCCTATCGTAGGCTGGAGGGGCTATTGAAGAAACAAGCCCCCCGCAAACAGTTGAGGAAGCGCGCACCAGGGGGCGGAAACTTTCGAATTCGACATAAACGCAGCGATGGCGCTCAAGCGCGTTACCGACCTCAGCGGAAACACCACCACGTTTGCCTATCAGGATGCATGGAACGCTCCGGCGGATTTCAGCCGGATCCTCAACACTGGCGCTTACGGCCACCATTCCGACCCCACCAGCCAGACGAACGCCCTGGGCGGTGTCAAATCGTTCACCTACACCCCCGACTCCCGGTTGATGCAGTCCATCACCGACGAGGCGGGCCGAACCACGACCTACGTCATGGACAGCCGGGGGCGCCGCACCAAAGAGACGATCAACGGCGACGGCGTCACCCAGGTGACGACTTTCACCTACGGGAGCGCCAAATACCCCGGTTTCATCACGCGCAAGGCGGTCGAGAAACAGGCGGGTGATTCATCGCCGACCACAAGCCTTGTCATCGAATACGTCCCCGACACAAACGGGAACGTCGCCAGCGAAATCACCGCGCCGGGATCGCTCAATATCACTGCGAAACACACCTACGACGCCAATGGCAATCGCAAAACGACCACCGATCCGCGCGGAAACACGACGACGTTCAGCTATGACAAACGTAACCGCCTGACAGCTGTCAGCTACCCTGACGGCGGAACGAAGTACCTGGTCTACGACGCTCGCGGCAATAAAATCAAAGAATACGACGAGAACGGTCACATCACTCTTTTCGAATACGACTCGATGAGCCGCGTTGCCAAACAGGTGCGCGACATGAACGGCAATGGCGAGAACGACGGCCGGGGAATTGATCTCGTTACCTCGTTTACCTACAACGACGCCGGCTCCAAGCTTAGCGAAACCGATCCGCGCGGCAACACCACCATTCACGAATACGACGCCTTGCAGAGGCAGAAGAAGATGCGTGATGCGGATGGAAACTCCACCATCTACGCCCCCACCGTTCCCGTCGCAGGCGGCAGCCCAAGCCGCCCCCACACACAGACCGTCTACGACGCCAATGGGAACATCCTGAGGGTCACGGATCCCAATAACCATACCACCACCAACACCTACGACAAACTGAACCGGCTGCTGAGCACCACCGACGCCGCCGGAATCACCGTCGTCAACCAATACGACGCTGCCGGAAACCGGACAGCCGTCAGACCCGGTTTGAATACGATGGACAAAACCGAAACACCAAAGTCGTCGACCCGGCGGGCCGGGCTACCACCTATCGATACGACGCCATCAATAAAACTCAGCGGATCGACTCCCTGGGCCAAGTCACCACCTACGACACCCGCAACCGCCTCAAGAGCGTCATCTACGCCAATGGAGGCCCTTCAGATCCGACTCGAACCCACACCTACGACGCCGTCGGCAATCTGTTAAGCGTCACCGAAGCCGGAAAATCAGGAAAAGCCAACGTCAGCTACAGCTACGACGCGCTTAACCGGATCTTCACCGAAACCAGCGGGGGCCACACCCACCAGTACAAATACGACCTCGCCGGCAACCGCCTGAAAACCACCTACGGCGGCAGCGGCCTGCAAATCGTCTCCACCTACGACGCGCTCAACCGACTGAGCACCATGACTGAAGGCGGCCGGATCACCACCTACCGCTACGACCTCAGCGGCAAAGCACGGGAAAAGCAACTTCCCGGCAACACCGTCACCGCGACCACCTACGACGCTCTGGGCCGAATCCAAACGATCCTGGAAAAAACGGGAGGCAACGACCTGAGCCTGACGCTCAACGAGTACGACCTCGCGAGTAACGTCAGAGTCGTCGAGGAACAATACTCGCTGGGCACCCTGTCCAACCGCACCGTCCGAAACACTTACGATAATGCAAACCGGTTGACCGAGGAAGTCATCGACCTCGATTCCAACGGACCGGCAGACATCACCACAAGCTACGTCTACGACGCCGGAAACAACCGGAAGCAGAAGACTGTCACAGGCGGAGCCAATGCCGGAGTCACCAACTACACGGTCAACAACCTCAATCAGGTCGTAGCGGCAAACGGCCTCGGCGGGAACATTACCTACACCTACGACGCCAACGGCAACCGCAAAACTCGGACCAAGGGATCGCAAACCGACACCTACACCTACGACGTCGAAAACCGCCTGATCGAACTGATCAAGATCGTGCCCGACGCCGGCCTGACCACCGGTACCTTTGGCTACGTCTACGACTACCGGACGCGGAGAGTGGAACGGGACGAATCCCAAGCCGGAGGAAACACCACAAAAGTCGTCTTCTCTGGCGGCCTCTCATGCTTCGAACAGGAGGGCGGCACGAGAACCGTCGAGTACATCCGCGGTTCGAACTACGGCGGAGGCGTCGGAGGAATTCTGTACACGCTACGAAACAACACACCGAGCTACAGCCATTATAACAACCGTGGCGACGTGGTTGCAAAGACCAATGGTAGCGGTGCGTTGACGTATCAAGCGCAGTACGAAGCATTTGGAAGCCGGACTCAGGAGGAAGGCTCAACGCCTGACCGGCAGAAGATGAACACCAAGGAGGAAGACCCAACGGGATTGGTGAACCATGGTTTCCGGTACTTTGATTTGGAGACCGACACGTGGTTGACCCGTGATCCGGCAGGATTTGTGGATGGACCGAATTTGTATGCGTATGTCCGGCAGAATCCCTGGACCAAGTTTGATCCCGAGGGGCTATTCTGGAGTATTGCGGTGACGATGGGCTTCCAGGTTTATGATAGTTACCAGTATGCCACCGGCCAGATAGGAGGAGCGGAATTCGCTACAAGAAGCGCCCTGAATGGAGTATCGCTCGTTGCCGATTTGGGTACTGGGGGTATGGGAGGAGGACTTGTTGTCAGAGGAGGTGCTTTAGCTCTAAAGGGTGCTGCAGGGATTTCGGCACATGCCGCCCTGAATGCTGCTGGACATGCAGCCTTGGAGATGAGAGACGTTGCAACTCCTACTATTGTTGTATCCAAGGGAGCAAACGACCCGAGGCCCAGCGATGAAAAAAGCTCGCCTACCGAGAGCGATAAAGAAACAAAAGCGAAGGCCGAAAATGCTACAAAAGAAAACAACGGTGAAGGGACCAATAAGCTATCATCGACCAACTATCCCAATCCCGATCCGCCAATGTCGGCTCCAGCGGTGCAGCATGAACCTGCCACTATTGATGAGGTTATGCGCATGCGGCAGGGAAAAGGTCCTACGACGCGAGCCACGCATGGAACCGGGAACATCGAAGCTCACCACCGTCAGCAAGTGCCCACATCGCAAGGTGGTGTTGTCGATGAACTCACCCAGAAGACACATCGAGGTGCCGGAAATCACACGAGGCACAATCAACCGTCTAGCCTCACGCCTTCCCAACGATCGAAAGAGGTTCGAGAACATTGGAAGCAGAGAGGCTCTGAATACATACTCCCCGGAGAAGGAATCTGATGACAACACAAGAAATCGAAGTAATTCTTCAGACTATTCTGGAGCCCGAAACGCCACCGTACGATGTTCCAACTGATGCTGATTGGCGAAGTTTGGAAGCTCTCTTTGGAACGACTTTTCCCGGAGAGTTTAAGGCTTTTATCGAGTTAATGAGTGCCTATTCGTTTCCGGGGGATATTTACAATGTTCCTCAGTCGCCGGGTGCCAAGACCAACGGTAATGACACGATCCCAAGCGTCTACAACAGCGAGAGAGAGCTTGGTGGGTGGCCTTCCAATCTCATCCCATTCTACGGAATTGGAAATGGAGACTATTTTGCGCTCGATACCAATGAGGGCAGAGAGTCTGCGGTCTATTTTCGCGACCATGGAGACGGGAGTATTCGTCGCTACACAGACTCGTTTGCGGATTGGATTCAGAAGTTACCAGCGTTCCTCAATGGCGAGGAGTAGACAACGCAGAGGAGGGTCAAACGCAGAGGAGGGTCAGGCGACATTTCTTGACTGGAAACCGAAAATCATCCTCGTTTGTCAAAATATGTCGCCTGACCCCAAATCCGCGCCATGACCCCAAATCCGCGCCAGGCTGCGGGAAGAGTCGGAATCGAAGTTCCCTACAACAGCGTGCCTGAAAGCGAGCTTGGGAAATATTTTTACAACACCGCAGATGACGTGGTTCAAGCGGCTGCTGAAGCTGGCCCGGTAAAACTGAGGGTTCGATAATGGAAGAACAAATCAAAACTTTAATCCATGACTACCTCGCTTTAGCCAATCAGGTTACCAGCGAGTTGAGGGAGTTGCTGGGTGTTGAATGCTTGCTAAAGTCAGTAAATGCAGGCGATGTGCCGAGAAATGGATACAGCAAAAGCTTCGGTGGAGGTGAATACTTCTTCCATGGAATCGGGTGTCGGTTCTTGGCTGCTGAACTCGAACTAGATTTTGATTTTGGCCCTGATGAATCCTTGGTCGGTGCGGATCCGTGGAAATTATACAATTTTGCTGCTGACCACAGGGAAGCATATCCATGGCTTCCCGATCGGGAGGGCTTTCGCCGCGAAATCGAGCGGATGGTCTCCAGCGGGAAACTGCACTACTGCGCCAGTGAACCTGCAACTCATTTGGTCACTCTAACGTTGCCAACCCCCGATTCGCCGCCTTCCGTCCCGCTTGACTGAGCCACCATCCTTAGTCGTCAACGTGAACCGAGGAAGGGTCGGTCCTGGCAAAGTAGTACGGGGGGAAGACCTCAATCATATCGTGGAACTTTGATCTACTCACTCTCAGGTCGGGCTTTCCCATTTTTTCTGCCGAGGGAAGGAACTGCCCTAACAGCTCCTTCGAGAGAGGGAAAATCAAAATGCGTATAAATCTTGTTGGTGTTTGAATCCCGGTGCCCGGTTAGCTTTTGGCGGATTTCTTGTGAAATGCCAGCGTTCGCCAAGACCGAGTTGAACGAATGGCGTAGACTGTCGAAGCTCAATTCGTTGCGTCCCCGGCCTGCATCTCCACCTGCTTCCAGACGCTTCTTAAGAGCAATGCCGGACTTGACCATGATCCGCTTGAAAGCCTCGCTTAGTCCACTCTTGCCGCCTCCGGCTTTACCGTGGAGGGAGGAGAAGACGGGAGCGTCCTCGTCGTCGGGAGAGGGGAATTTCAACAGGTGGGCTAAAAGGTCTTCGTGGATCGGAATGGCCACGCCGACCTTCGTCTTCTTCTGGCTGTTGATGAAGATCATCCGCTTTGGGAGGTCGACTTGCTTCCAGATGAGGTCTGCCAAGTCGCGCAACCGTTGGCCGGTGAAGAAGCCAGCAAGGATAAGACCGCGCCAATCTTGGGAAGGGGCAGCGTCCAGAAGGGCTTTCATCTGTTCCAGGGTAAAGACCCCGGCTTCAGCTTCTTCTTTTTTAAGCGGTTCGACTGAGGCGCACGGGTTGATTGGGATGTAACCGAGGCGGACGGCTTTGTTGAGAGGGGCGGAGAGGACTTTTGCAATGATCTGGTTCACCGTCGACGCTGCCCGTCCCTCGCAGTGCAGTAGATCACGGAATGAGCGGATATCTGCCGGTTTGATGTGCGCGAGCCCCATCTTGGCACGTGGGCCAAGATGTTTCAGGAACCGTTCGATGACCGGCTTATACTTGGCCGTTGTGGTTGCTTCCCGGGAAAGGCTCTTATCTTTCAGCCATTCGGTTAGCCAATCCTTCGTCTTGTAGAACGTGATCGCCTCTTGGCCGGAGTGTTCCAGGATTGAATTGATGACATTTCTTGCCTGTGCTTCAATTAGATGCCCTTTGGCTGCACGCTCGGCTGCCAACTCCCACTCGACCGCCATTTTAAGGGCTTGGTTCCGATCCCTGGTTTTGGTCGAGCGCGTCGTGCGGGTACCATTGGAATCCCTGAAGCAGGCGAACCAGAAAGGGCTGTTGGGGTGCTTGCGAATGCTGGCCATGAGGTAACAACAATAGTAACAACATTCGCCTATGTCGAAGAGATTTTGTTGTGTTGATTATGAGTAACTTACGTGGCTGTCTGGGGTCTGAATGGACACGAGGGTTCGATTCCCTTCACCCGCTCCAATCCTTTGGCTCTTCCCCAAAGAATGGGGACATGATTGGTTTTAAGTGGTTGATTTCTAGTGACTCTTCGCTCTTTCATGGGGCCACCGCACGGCTTTCAGATATGAAAGAAAACAGCATTTGAGCATCTTGAAAGATCAAGCACGAGGAGTATGTCCTCCCTAAAGCCGCTTATTGTCGACCTTGTAACGCACTCCGCCGGTAACATTGAATATCTCTTGACCTATGATCTCGCAGCAGACCCGCGACTGGGTGTAGCCGTTCGGAATCGCTAAGAAACGGCCTCAATCTATATGCAATTTGTACGCTGATTTTTTGAGGTCAAACGCGAATACCTCCCAGGAAGCGGCGAATTGAATGTAAACGCTTTAGGCTAAGGCCGAAACGTTTTTACGATCCCGTTGGCGGGGACGACTTTTATGGTGTAGTAATTCTTGGGGAGGCTGGCCACGTCAATTTCATGGGCCTTTACGATCGTCAACCAGGATTTGGCGTTAATGATTTCGACAGATCCGTTGGGTCGGAAGGTTAGCGAACGATAATTTTTCCCGAATTTGGGGTCGAGTTCGGTCGGTTCGAATTGATCGAGCAGGGAGGAGAGCACGTCATTCTGTGCGATCGCGATTCCGGAAGGCAAATAGGCCACGGGCTCCAGGATCTGGGGGGAACTGCCGTCGGAAGGTAGCTGGAAAATCGCCGTGGCACAGTAACTGTCGGCCGCTTCATCGGTGCGATGGGTCTTGTAAATCCTTACCTGGATATTCTGGTTTTTTGTGACGGCGTATTGGCGCGCGAGTTGGAACTGATCCCCGACTAACTGTCCGGCTTTGGTGAGCTTGGAGGCGCCGGTAATACCGGTGACGGAGGGAAGCGCGAAGCATAGCAGCGTGAGGACGATGGCGATGACGAGAAGAAGTTCGATCAACGTCATGCCAGATCGGCGTTGGAGAAGGGCGTTCACGGTTTCTTTCTTTCCGGGCTCCATTTTGCGCCTTTGATGGGGACGACTGTCCTGAAGACACGATATCTGAGATGATTCCCGTTCAGGAGCTTAAGCAGTTCCGCCAGATCTTCGTCGAGCTTGCTCGCCTCGACAAAACGGCTGGCCTCCTCGCCGACTCCCAAATCGGGAGGGCTGTCGCCGTTTTTAGCAGCGAGACGTTGAGCGGAAGGCCGATCCAGCGCAATCATCACGACTTCCACTTGCGGAGGGAGTTGATGGAGAGTCGAGGAGGTGATTTTATCGCCGGTCGCGGTGGTTGAGGAGAAGGCGCGGTCCGCTCTTGAATCGTAGGTATACTCTGGCGCTAGCGAGGTTCTCATCACGTCGTCGCTGGGAGAGAGCCTCGGCAGGATGGCAAGCAGGAACACGTTGTCGGCCAAGACCCCGAACTGGGTTTCCTTCATTTTGCAGAGCTCGACGATCCACTGGTGTGCGGTCGGATCCTTATAAACACCGAGGTTGGCGGCGGGCTGCAATACTTCGATCAACCGGTAGCGATATTTGTCTTCCGAAATGTTGAGGCCGGGTATCTCGGGAACCAGGCCAAGGCGCTCATCATCTTCCTTGCAGAAAGAGATGAAATAGCCACATCCGTTCAACAACTCGCGGAGAGGGCCCGTCAGGTCCGGGTTGAAGCCACCTGGGTATTGGAAGAAAATGGCGTGTCCGAAACGTTGGTTCTGCAAAACGTCGGAAGGCAAAATATCCTTCGCCTGGCCCGTCAAAAAGTGCAGTTCGGATTGGCGGCGGTAAAGAGTGGGGTTGGCCAGATCGTCGTAGCTATAGTAGGTGTTGAGGGTCGCTTGAGCCAGACGGCTGGTGATGGTTTCAAACGCCGCGCGTGCGGCTTGAAACGATTCGATGGAATTTCGGGTCTGTTGGGTGATGCGCGAGGCAGAATCGAGAATTCCAACGAGAATGACAGCGAGCAGTACCATCACGGTCAGGGAGACCAGCAACTCCACAAGCGTGAAAGCCCTGTTCCTCGATGTCGAAATGGTAGGCAGGCGGGTCATAAGCCTCGGTTGGCGATGATGAGATTGTAGCGCCACGGTGTTGCGTTCTCGGGCCGAGCGTGAGCGATGCGGATCTGCACGGTGCTGCAATCGGACAGAGACGCTGGGGACGTGGTGCCTGTCGGCAGGGGGGTGTTCGGCTGAACTACGTCGATCTCGACGCGATAAACGAATGACTCGTTGGTATCGATCACAGGGGAACCATCCTCTGCAAAATAGTAGGGTTTGCCCCGGACACTAGCGAGTTGATCAAACCTCATGGAGGAGAGCTCGGAAGCAAGCAGTTTGATGATTTCTCCATGAGTGACCTTCTCCTTGGAATTGCGGAACGCTCCGAGCCCGACCGGGAAGAGCCCCAGCAGGGCAACTAGTCCAAATGAAAGAATCGAGAGGGCGAGGACGATTTCGACCAATGAGAAGGCCGACGCCCGGTGTGCAGAGCGGCCTGGTGGGGGCTGATATTCGGCAAAGTGCTTTGGAGTCATGGGGGGGAGGAGTAGAGGGGCGCTTGGGAGATCAGGGGGAGAACTCTCTGAAGTTGGTGACTCTAAACAAATAGGGCCCGAGTTGGCTGCCTGCCTGGTCAATTTCGAAATCGGTGTTGTTGGCGTCAAGGAAACGCTCGATGCTGACTGAACCGCGGTACTCGCTGGTGATTTGGCCGCCTTTGGAGCTGTTGAAAGTATCAGCCTCCGAGCTTGGTGATCTTTTCAGCCGCTGAACACACATGTGCACGGTGAAGGTATTCGATCGGGCGGTGACACGAGGGTAGATGGTGGTGTACGGCCGCTCCCGAAGGTTGTCAGCCGTGCCGTTACCCCAAGTGTCCCAGAAATTTTTGAGGTAGGTATCGATCACCGAAACCGATGCGGAGTCGGAAAGGGTTGCTTGAAACGGAGTATCGGATTGTGGCTGGATTCCTGATGCCACCAAGCTTTCGGGCTTAGGCACGAGGGGCATCTCACAAATGGCGGAGGCGGTGAGGAAGGGCTTGTTGGAGGCTAGGCGATCCTCGAAGAGTTTCATAGTCGCGTCCCTGTTGATGGGATAGCGATAGTTGTATCTCACTCCTGCGGCTGCTGTAGTGCCCGCGTAATCAAAGACATTCAGGTAAGCGTTCGTTGCGGGGACGGCAAAAAGGCGCGTGGCGTGCAGCACGGCCCGGAGCGCGGTGTCCCGCTTGATGTAGGTAAAAGGAGCGATCTGAAAGTTCAGGTTGACTTTGCCATCGGTAGAGAATGGTTCGCTAATGGGGTAGGGCTCGACTGTAGGCATTGCAAAGAGGTCGAGCACCAAATGATCGGGGGGAGAACTCGCGCCGGGATGGGACGGGTAATCGGGCCGGAAGAGGAGGGTCTGCCAGGGGAGACCTCGTACCACTCCAACGGGTAGCGAGCCGAACATCACGGCAGATGGCAGAATTCGATTGGGTGTATAGGCGTTCTGCTCCATGACGAGCGAGGCTGCGGAGCGAAAATAGGGAACAACGGGCGTGCCCGTGGAATTTGCCCTGTAGCCAAATGCTCCGTCGTCGGCCTTGTTGATATAGGGCCCGGAATCGGCCCATCCGTCTCCATAGCCGTTCACAAAGGGCATGCCTGCATCCCAATCCCCCGGCTTTCCGTCCTTACGCAGGGCAGCAGTCAAGCGGCTGGGCAGGCCCAGCTTGGGTAGGATATCCTCAGGGGCATTGCCTGGGGTTAACCGCCCAAAGCTGCTCTTTGGATGCAGAATAAGATTGCAGGCCTGGAAGCGGGAGGAGTCATCATAGCCATCGCACTTTTGGTATTCAGTTTCGGGTACGATGGGCGTGCCTCCGATCAAACGAAAGTCGCCGTGGACAAGCTCGACTCCACGCACCACGTCTAGGTCATAGGGCAAGATTAACGTAGGAAGATTCCTCTCCTCGCCGGCAAACGGGATATTCATGCCGTTGCTATAACGCGTATCGCCGCCGAGGCCGAGCAGACGGCCCCTTTCCTTGGCGTCTCGCCCCGAGACGAGAGAGTCGTACCAATGATGAATAACTGTGTTATCTGAGTTTATCTTTTCTTTTCCCAATAGGGCCCATTTCGGCGCGGGTGCGGTAAAGGCAGGGAGTTTGATGGTGTAGGTTTGGAGTGAGTTGTTGTCGACCTTGATGGTAACGTTCATGGTCACGTCGCCAAAGCTGACGGTAGGGCTGCCATTAATCGGGAGAATTGCGCTGACAAATGGATAGACGTGGGCGTTATCTCCCGTGGCAGGGGTAATGGCAGTTTTTGATCTGATGTTATAGAGGGAAGGCTCTCCCAGTGTTTTCATCGCGGCGTAAGTGAAGGGGTTCCCCCAATTTGGAACCCCCTTCATTTGCACGAAGTTGGCGCTCAGTCCGATCGTGCCTTGGATTCCGGAAGCAACTCGATTGATCGCGAGCGGTGGGAATCCCATCGGGACGGTTGTCGGGGACCCCAATTCGTTCACCGTCGTTAATTGGGCACCATCGAGCCCTGTGACTTCCAGATCGTAACTGAATGCGTGCCCTAAAGCGCCCGCGCTTGGGGTGGCTACAGAAAATAGCAGAAATGCCTGGATTTTTGAGGCCGGGTGAGCAGGGACGGGAGGCGTTTGCGACGGAGAAAAGGAGGCGAATTCGGGGACGGCAGTTGGAGCTTTGTGTTTGGCGTAAGTTTCATCTTGAGGGTCCTTCCAGTCTTCATATTTCAAGGTCATGTCGACGGGATCAGTAGCGAAAAGGACCAGGGTGGCTCCGGTGATGACCGGAAAACGTCCCAACCCGCGGGTGGTATTACCGTTGCGCGTGATGTTGATCGGGACAACCTGGCCGACATAGGCGCTGCCGATGTGATGATAATAGGTTGCTGGACTTGAATCGCTATAACTGGGCCTTGCCAGTGAAGCAATATCCGTTGAGGAGTGGCTCGCACCTGCCGTCGGCACGCCGAGATACTTGACCAGTTCATTTTGCAGGAACGGCCGGGATGTGTACGGAGCGGAATTTGGCGCGCTCAAGTCGTAGAGATTGGTCGAGCGGATGTAATCGTAGATGAGGGTCAATATTGAGGAAGTATCGCCCTGGAATTTGTCTTGCAGCGAGGCGCCGTAACCCGGAATGGAACGCTGCATCTCATGATATAGGTAGTCATAAATTTCACTATTTGTTGTAGTGAAATCCATGGTGGGATTTAGAGCGGGAATGGTGCTGGCGCCGGTGAGGGTGTTGTTGCTGGACAGACTAAAGGCGCCGTCCAAAAACTTTCCCCGGGTGAACAAGTATTCCCGTCCGCCGATGCTCGAGCAGAAGGCGATGGTTGTGTCATAGGGGGTCCTATCTGCCTTGTTGCGGGGCATGGGCCAGATGGTGACCCGTGGGGTATTAAAGACCGTCGCTTCCGGGGAGCGGCTATTGGTCGTCAGGAAGAAACGGGCGAGATCGAGCTTGTCCGCAAGGATGCCGTTTTTTCCATCGTTGTTGGGCGATCGGTTTGGCGAGTAAAAGTACTCGTCGATGGTGGCGTAGAGTCTCTCGCTTCCCGGTACGATGGCGTCTTTCTTCTGCGGGAAGGCCGATCCGAACTTGGAACCCCCAAACCTGATCCGAGGAGAGTAGGAGAGGATCTTTTTTCGCCTCTCTGTATCGTCAAGAATAGTCGTGAAGAAGGCGGTATTGGAAAGGACGACGTCGAGCGAAGTGGTCGCGGGGTGCCCGGGATAGCGATTATATTCCCCCTGCCCGGGCGGAGAAGCGGCCAGCCCCGTCTTGGCGACAATGGGATCGCTTCCCGCCGCGCCGGTAGCGAAGTCCCCCTTTTCGAAGTTGTTCCCCCTCCCGCGCGGGGCGTCCCAATACATGCCCGAGGATGCGGTATTCAGGTTGATCTTGCAGGTTTCATCATCCGTCCAAAAAGCCAACCGGGCAACCGGCGGATTGGACGCGCTTGTTCCTGGGATCTTGCCATCGTCCCCTTGGGCGGCCAGTGTTCCGTCTTCCAATTCATAGAGCCACCGGACTGGCATGGGCAAAGGCTTTGCACTGGGAGCTGTGTAGGCGGGCGCCGTGCCCGCAGCGATTTGTTTTTCGGCGCTAAGATTCTTGAACCCTTCGATCACGCCTTCCGCCGCAGGATTGAGAATGGGATAAATCCATTGGCCGGTCGCATTCTTTATCGGCCGATTGAGATCAAAAAACTGGTCCGGCCTTGAAGGCCAATCGCCTGGAACCTCTGTGTTGAGGGCTGCTTCGGGGTCAAAGCCTCCCGCGGCGATCATGACGTTCGAAGAGTAGAGCTTGTAGGCAGGGCCTACAGAACCGTCCTCCAGAAATGTCCTGATGAGGCCGGGTTGGGTGATCCACGTCGCTTTGGGCTGGGAGGTGGCCTGCCGAATCTGTCCGACAATAAGATTGCCGATGCTCTCGGCGGTCATGCGTGATTGGTTCGAGTAGTTATAAGCCGAACTCATGGCGAGGTCGGTTCTCGTCGAAGATAGGAAAGCGAGAATCACCACGGAGAGGATCGCAAGTACCACCAGAATGAGAAAGAGCGCCCAACCTTTCTGGTTCTTTCTTTGGCGAAAAGTCGGTCGTCTATGATGCGCGGGATTCCTTCGGACAAAACGCCTCCATGTCGCAGTAGCTTGCCTAAAATAAATCATGGCTGGAGGGGTAGAATAAATGGATACATTGCAAAACGTCAAGCGTTTGCTCAGCGGCATGCCTTACGTCGAGGCCTTACCCTTTCGGATTGATGCGGAAAAGACGGGTCTGTGGCGGGGTGACCACCAGTTCGATCTCATCGGCGGCAGGGCTGATCAACTCTCCCGAGAGGGCATCCCTGATTTCGGAAACCTCCGGCAGCTTGATCCGTCGCCGTCCGGCACGAACAGAATGCACACCTAGGAAATTTCGGGAGGCGAGGATCACGTCATTTTCCTCTGAATAGATGTTGGCGCCGGCATGACGTGCCATCTCTCGGATCAGGACTGCGGGAACCGGAACCGCCGCTGTAAACACGCTCGTCCAGCGCTGGTTCCCTTCGCCCAGTTCCTTGATGACCAGACCGGGACGGTTTACTCCGCGCGCGGTTAGCACGATGCCTTGTTCGGAGAGGGAAGGGTCCCATTCCGGAAGCAGCGTTGGCCCGTAGGGAGTGCCGTCGCCATAAGAGAGCGAGCCGTGCAATCGCTCGGTAATTGGGTGGTCGAATTTCGTCAATACCACGCGCCGCGAAAAACAATCCCCAAACAGGGTCATCGGTATTCCTGTCACCCTGCTGGCCCACTCGGCGCCGAGCTGACACCCATCGCTGATTGCGGTCCCCGGTCCCCAAAGCACCACACGTCCATCGCGACAGACCCGCTCCCGTAGGATGTCGAATCGCTCCTGATCCACCCGGAAAAGATTTGGAAAGATAAAGAGCCGATGGTCGGGAAAGCTGTCCATAAGAAGATCTTCCCAGAGATAAACACGATAGGGCACGCCAGCCTGGGCCAGCCCTGTCAACCTCTGCCACATCACCGATAGATTTTGAAAATCCGCGGAAAAATTTTCCGACAACGCCGCTCGGTCGTCGAGCACCACCGCAATGCCCGGCACCTCTGCATGTTCCCAGTCGATACTCGCCCTCATGACAGGCGCAATCGACTTGATGACATTCATGATCGCAGGATCGCGGAAATATCCGCCCCGGGGAGAAGGAAAACCTGTGACGTCCATCCAATAGGCCTGATAGCCGCGCGCGATGGCTGCTGCCGCATTGCGCCACAAACCGGCTTCTGCTTCCTGTTGGTTCCGGAAGTAGCCATAGCTTTCATTTTCGCTAGCCGTGAAACTGCGGCAGTCATCCTCGACCAGAAACATTCTTCCGCGAAGCACGCAGCTATCGACAATCCCTTCCGGTTCGGGCGAGCCTCCCATATGGCGGAAGGTATAATCATACGGTGTGTTGAGAGTATTGAACCCGGGAATTTCGAAGACTTTATCCACCCCGATCGAACCGGATGCCGCAAGTATATGCCCATAATGTACCCTCGGTGCTTTACCCGAGAAAAAGGGATAGCAGATCCACCCCTGCATCCCCTGCTTCAATGCATCCATTCCCAGCAAGACTCTGCGACCGTTGAGCGCTTCCCTGGCCGTACTCAAAAACCGCTGACAGCGCCGGAAAAACAGCTGGCGCTGCAATTCGAAATAGTCCCGCTCTGCCGATGTGGTTGCGGGATCGGGCCAATGTTTGAGTTCCTCCTTATCGCGCCTGGCGAATCGGTTGAGCGGGACGCCCTCCCATTGCGGAGCAAACTCGCGAAAGGCCGCCTGCATCGGTTCGCTGTAATCGAAAAGCATCCCCTTACAGCCATTTTCCGTGGTGCCTTCAAACTCATGCAGGGAGATATATCCAAGGATGCGCCATGCCCACGGCTGCTGCTCGACCCAATGAATCATGTGCAGCAGAACACGCCGGTGATCATCCTCGTACCTTTCGCTGGCTAGCGATGTCTCATCGAGAATCGATCCTGTTTCATCGACTGCCATCTCTTCCCGGTACTTTGCCTTCCACTGTTTGGTAGGATGCGCATAGTAACGGAGCAAAAATCGAGCTTCCGGGCAGCGTTCCACAATATAGGCGATTTTCTCGGGCAGAGAATAGAATCGTTCCGGAGAGATAAAAACAGGTTCCCCAAGTTCATCGGCCCCTTTCCAGAACGGCGTCGTCATTCCATCGGGTTCTTTCTCGTGACGCCCCATCCATAAATAGAAATCCGTGATGCCAGCATCAAGGAACCGATCCACGTCCTCCCGCGACTGATTGCCGATAGCGTTGCCGGGACAATACATGACCAAAGAGCGTGGCTGGTCGTTCTCAAAGAGGAGCGGGCGCCCCTTGTGCTGTGCAATTGTGTAATGATGGATCATGTTGGCTACTGGCTCCATTCGGGTAATGCAATCTTTCGACGTCGCCTAGTGATCACTATTTGCGACCTCCTCGGATCTGAAATTTTAACAGCTCACCATTTCGCCGTCCAAAACGTATCCGCCGATCACGACTCGGCTTCATCTTCCTAAACACAACCTAGAATAACTGAAAATGGACCTCAAGAAAGGGTGCTCGCTATGCGTGAGGGTGGCGGCTCGATGCGGCTTTGTCAATAAAAGTTCTTTCAGTCGGATCTCCCGCCGCCTGCGGCGTGAGATGGAAATTTGACTAGGTCGTGTTAACGAAATGAGAGGAGAGGAGCAAAAAAGAGTTTTGCTATTTTTGGTGCTTGTCAGGAGGTAGAATAAATGGGAATGGTGAAGCTCAATGTTGAAAACTATGAACCCCGACGGGATTTTCCCTGAGAAGAAGCCTGTTTTAAGGAATGGATGTTGGCTTGCCTCGACGAAGGTGCGGAGCGATAACGGGATGACGAACTTTTTTCGGAAGGTGAACAATGAATAGGCCATCCCCTCTGCGGGTGGGGCAGATCGGCGTTGGTAACTTCGGAGGCTGGAGGCGCACGACCCTCCGGAACTCGGGGCTATACGATATCGTAGCGCTTTACGATTGGAATGAATCTCAATTGAAGAAGGCGGCGGTTGAAGAATCCGCGCGGGCATGCAGATCCTATCAGGAACTGCTTGAAACCCCCGGCTTGGAGGCGGTTTTTATTTCGACCGGTGCAAAGTTCCATGCGGAGCAGATTATCCAGGCACTGAAACATGGGCTTCCGGTATTCGTTGAGAAGCCATTGTGTGCGACGAACGAAGAGTTGATGGAAATTCTCGCACTCCAGCGCGAGACCGGGCTTCCCGTAGGAGTGGGGCACGAGGACTTGAGCCGGCAAGCGTTGCCTAGAACGCTCAAGCAGATGATCGACAAAGGAGAGTTGGGTGACATTGTGGCTTTCGAAAAGACCACCGCCCATTCGGGAGGGTTCAATATTGCCCCGGGCGACTGGCGGGGGGATCCGGACAAGAATCCCGGCGGGATGCTTTTTCATTGCGGGGTCCATGCGCTTCACGAACTCATGTACTATTTCGGACCGGTGACGGAGGTTTCCGCCCGGTTGCGTTATGACGTGCATTCTACAGGGACGGCGGATGCGGCGACCTGTCACCTAGCCTTCGAATCCGGGGTGATTGGAATGCTCTGCGCGTATCATGTGACTCCCTATCGGCACACACTTTCCGTTTATGGGACGCGCATGAACGTTTATCGCGATGACTTTCATCCCGATAGGGAGTTTAGGATAATGAAGCAGAGGGTTGGTTTTGAAGGCAGCGTCGAATTTCGGGAGGCCGTCGAAGTTCTCGAGCCGAACGATGATGCCGGAAACATCAAGGCTTTCTACGAGGCTGTTCGCACGGGGGAAATGCGCTGTCCTTCGCTTTTTGACGGTGCGATGGCGGTGGCTGCCGTGTTTGCCGCGGAGAAGGCATCACGCACCGGCACCGTAATCAAAATCGGGCCGTTCATGTGTGCCGGGGCTTCGATGAGGGCCTCGGCTTCTTCATAGAAGTCTTGACTGGGGCCGATGGCCGATGCGCGTCTAAAGGCCGAAGGGTTAACGAACGATAATTTTTGCCGAATTAAGGGTTTGGTTCAGTCGGTTCGATGTTGCTAAAACGGACAGATTGCTCGAAGATGGGGCAGATGATTCAGAAAGTTTTTCGAGATATTCAACTTTCGAACGGCTCTGCAGTCCCTCTGCACAAGCAGATCGCGCTGCAAATTGAAAGGGCTATCCGGGCGGGAAAGTTCAGTGACGGGGAGCGGTTGCCACCGACCTTGGACTTGGTGCGCCTTTTGGGGGTCTCGATTACCTGTGTTCAGAGAACCATGGAGATTCTCGATGGACAGGGCCTTGTGAGCAGGCACCCGCGGCGGGGGACTTTTGTAATGCTGAAGTCAGCCAGGCCTTCAGTGGGTATCCTTGTCGGACCCAACTTGCTCTCCGAGCAGAGCCACGCCTCGCGTTACATTGCGACGGCGGTGAAGAATGAGGTCAATGACGCAGGACTGAATCCCAGGACTTATCATTGTCTGGTCGACCTAAAATCCGGGGAGGGCGAACGATCGATCAATGAACTTAGCTACGATCTCCGCTATCAGCGTTTTATTGGTTTCGTTGTCATCAGCGGCCAGGTGCCTGCCTCAGTTGGGGCCGACCAGGCGCTGCCATACGTAACATTCAGCTTTCCCCGACCTGATATCGATGTTCAGATTGATCATGCCCGGTTTGTCCGCGAATCGGCTGAGTGGCTTTTACGTCAAAGAGCGAAGAAGCTGGCATTTATCTATAGTGATTTCTCCTACGCAGGTTCTTATGATGCCCATTTGGGAGAGTTTCGAAAGGTGGTTTCCAATGCCGGGCTGCGCGTTCCAGCCAGTGCCATCGTTAATGGCAGTCACCTGGCAAGCAACCCGAAGTTCTCCGGGCATCACGTCGATCGCGCTGCTTACCAAGCGATGGTGCCTATCATTAAACAGTGGAGACGCAAACGGCACTTTCCGGACGGAATCATTTTGCAGGATGATATTATGACCCGAGGCATTGTGGCTGCCATCCAGACGGCTCTGGGTCCAAAAGAAGCACCTCCAAAAATGATCGTTCTGACGACCGAAGGGCTCGATCACTTTTATGCGCTGCCAGTCGCGCGATATGCAATCTCTTCGGAAGAGATCGCGAAAAAGCTGGTGAGCCGTTTTACGAAGAAAATCACGCAAGACTCCCTCCTGAGTGAGCCCGAATTGGTCGCGGGAAGGATTATGGATAGCTTCTGCTAGTGTCGTGCTAAGGGATTAGCCTGACACGACACTAGGGAATCGCTGACTGAATGGAGCATAACCAGCTTGGGGCATCGCTTGCTTTAATCTGTGGTGCCCTAGTGTCCCTCTTCGGTCTCCTTTTCCAACTTGACGTTTCCGAACGCGAGGGTATTGCCATCCGTTTCGGTGACCCTGCAACGGAGATTGATGACGATCGACTCCACCCCAGGCGGCACTGTGAGGTGTAGAACGACCTCGTGATAATCCCCGGGAGGAAAACTTGATCTCATGATTTCGGCAGAAAACTTCGACTTATAAACATTCACTCCCCGGGGAGCCTCGTAGATGATCACGGGCTCTTCCTGAGCGTGGGGCTGCCGACGAAAATTGATGCCAAGAGAGGTCGAAAATGCGCTATCGAGCTCCATTGAGAACCGATAGTCACCGGGTTCAGGAATCACGATCTTGTGTGACTCAAGAACAAAGAACCCTTCCTCGCCCTTGATGTTTAGACGCGTGAAAGGCTTTTTGCTGTCCTTTGACTTTTCAGCATCCTCCGTAAACGTAAACTCCTTGGCGGGTATGTATCCTGGAACAGCGGGCCGCGCTATCCAGCCCAAAGGAACGCCGTCTATCAGTGTCTGGGCAGGGGCGTCGAGGCCAATTTCGAAGAGGTTTTCCGCGGCCCATGACTGCGATCCGAAGAGGGCGAGTAAAAGAAGGGAGATCGTGAGGGGGAATGGAGATCGTGGCATTAGGGTATGGAACAATAGGGTATAAATTCTGTCAATACTTTTGATGAAACAGGTTGAATGAGGGCTTTGAAATTCAAAACGCTGGATCGGCCCGAGATGGCCGATCATCAAGAAGTTGCCCTAAGTCTTGCGCAAATTGGAGATAGAGTCCGGAGGTTGGCCGGGGGGGGGTGACTCTCGTTCCCGGTGAATCCCAGTTCCGTGATCTTTGAGAAGGGCGGGCTGCATTGATATGAAGGTTCAAAAATTCGGCAGGTTTAAAATAAATGGGAACAAATTTTCTTGACCGAATGTGTAATCATAATAAAAAAGAAGGCATGACTCCTATTCATGGCGTTTCCCCCCACCATTTAGGTCGTTCATCTTCCAAGCTATTCATGGCGTTGCTTTTGGCACTGCCCGTGATTTCATCACAGTCGCATCTGCATGCTGCAAGCGCGACATGGACAGGTGTAACGGACGGAACCTTCGGCGTAGCTTCTAACTGGAATGTCGCTACTCCGGGGAATCTTACACCCTCAGCCACCGCTGACGTGGCGACCTTTGCCAACGGCACCAATACCGCCATCACGATTGATGGAAATCGCGCTCTGGGCGCGATTAGGTTCGATGCAGGAGCAGGGGCTTTTATCTTTGGAGGAGGGCCGCTATATCTGAGCAATACGACGGCCGCAAATGCTGGCATTACGATTGCCAGCGGCGTGACTGCGGCGCAACGCTTTAATAGCGCGATCAAGGCTGGCGGGAATGCGCTGTTTTTTGACAGTTCGAGCAGCACCGCATCGGCCACCCTTACCTTGGGTGATATCACCGGCTCCAGTACAGCGAATACGGTGGTTACTCTGCGCGGCGGCAACACGGGCGAAAACACCGTAGCGGGCACCATAGCGGATGGCGTCGGGTATGTGACTTCGCTGGTAAAAACGAACGGTGGAAAATGGATTCTCTCTGGAAACAATACTTTCACAGGGGATGTAGACATCAAGACCGGCAAGTTGGAACTATCCAATCTCGCCAGCCTGGGAGGCGGAACGAGCGCCGTTACTCTTGGCGGCGGCGGGCGTGCAACCTTTTCTTATACTGGAAGTAGCGCAACTTTCACCCGAGGATTCACGATGGCCTGGAGCGGCGACCAGACTATCGAGGTCACGACCGAGGGGCAGACGCTAACCATTGCCGGCGGAAATATTGTGGGGCCTGATTCCACCAACGTGTTGAGCTTCACCGGGGCCGGAAATATCGACGTCACCTCCAGCATTCAAGTTAAGAACCTCGCTAAGAGTGGAACGGGAACGCTAACGCTGTCTGGCAGTAATGCTTTTAGCGGAGACACCTCCGCCGGTTCTCTAACCGTGAGGGCGGGAACGGTAGTCTTGAACAGTGATAATGCTCTTGGCAAAAACGCTCGTCTTTCCCTTCAGGGTGCTGGTAATGTGGTTCAGGCTGGCGGGGCTGATCGTGTCTTCAGTAATGGCCTGGATTTCGGTAGCGGATTCAGTACGACGTTTAGTGGAAGTAACAGCCTGACCTTCACTGGCGGCGTGAACTTCGACGCCGGCACTACCTCCGGAGGATTTAACAACAGGCTGGATCCGGGGAAACTGCTGACCATCTCCGGCACCATCAATATGTCCAATGGCGCTGCCGCAAATGACTTCAGGATAACTGCCATTGGTGATTCTTTGATAAGCGGTAACATCATCGGTGGACTTAACAGCAGCGTAACATTTCATCAGGGGGCCGGGATTGTCACGTTTTCCGGGAGTAATAGCTACACCGGCGCTACAACCGTAGGTGCCGGAGGAGCAGCGCCGACCCTTGTCCTAGCCAGCGATCATGCCCTGGCTGGGGGAGGGCTGCTGGTATTCAATAGAGGCATTGTTCAGGCAGGCGGTGGAGACCGAGCCTTTGCAAATACTATTGATCTTGCCACCAGCGCTGGTGGCACGATCATTGCAGCATTCAGTGGAAGCCACAGTTTGACGTTTACTAACGGAATGACTGTCACAGGGGCAACAGGAAGTAAGCAGGTTGCCTTGACCAATGATATAGTACCCGGAAAGAGGCTGACCATCAGTGGGCCTATTAGCGCGTCCGCATCAGGGAATGATAATACCTTGACGATCGGTGGTAGTGGAGAAACTTGGATCACTGGTGATATCTCTAACGGCGGGGGGACGAACACCAGATTGAGACTGATCGGTACTGGAATCACGGTGCTCTCAGGGAGTAACAGCTATAGCGGAGCCACAACTCTTGCTGGTCAGAATACGCTACGGCTTGCTGGGAGCAACGCCTTGGGCACCGGTAGCTTGATTTTCGGTCTCGGAGGAAGAGGCTTGGTGGAACTCAGTGCCGGGAATTCCCTGTTTACCCGCGCCTTGGGTACGGGACAAGGGCAGGTTGCATGGGAAGAGGCCTCTGGAGGTTTTGGGGCCTATGGAGCTGATGCTACCGTCAATATAGGGGGGGCAGGTGCCAGTTACATCTGGGGTTCTACAACGAATTTTCTGCGGACCTATCAACGTTTGCTTTTAAGTTCCGTGACCTCAGATCACAAGGTGACCTGGGTTAATGGGATTGATCTTAATGGCTTACAACGCACGTTGGAGGTTAGTAACGGAAGCGCCCTTGTGGACGCCGATGTCTCGGGAGTTATCACCGGTCGTGCGGGAAGCGCCCTGCAGAAGGTAGGCGCGGGGACTTTGGAACTGAGCGGCGCAAACACCTACATCGGGGCGACTCTGATCGAGGAAGGTGTCTTGAGGGTTTCTTCGGTAGACATTAGTGGAGGAAGCAGCAATATCGGCAGCAGTGGGAATGTGCAGTTGGGCACTACCTCCAGTTCCGGGCGACTCGACTACGTGGGATTGTCGGGGACTCTCAATGGAGCGCTTTCTGTAAAGGAAGGTGGAGGGCGTATCGATACGGTGACCGCGGGCCAGACACTCACGATCGCAACCGCAGGAAACACCGTCGCGCTTACCGGGACGTTGACCGTGGGTGGGGCGGGTAACACAGTGATGAAATCTGATCTGGGGAGTGGAGCGGGTGGTCTTGTCAAGACGGGTAGCGGAACACTCTCCATCGCGGGCAACAACAATAACTATACCGGAACCACGACGGTCACGATGGGGCGGTTGCTTGTGAGCGGATCTTTAACTCAGACCTTGGGCGTCTCAGTGGCATCTGGAGCCACTCTGACGGTCGACGGATTCATTAATACGTCGGCGAACGTCACCGTTAACGGTGTTTTGAATGGGCGCGGGCGGCTTGGCACGATCGGCGGAAGCGGTCTTGTCGGTCCTGGCAACAGTCCTGGCATCCTGACGGCGACGGCGACGGATTCGAAAGATGGCCTCGACTATGCATTTGAGTTCACAGGCACAGGTTCCCCGAATTACGGTAATAGCAGCGCTAGTGTGAACGATATTCTTCGACTGACGGGAGAAACCCCATTCACCACCGCGCTGGGTGCCAATAACTCGGTCGCCATCTATCTGAACGTCGGTTCTTTGAGTCTTGGAGATTCGTTCAGGGGTGGGTTCTACACCGATAACGACGCCTCCTTCTTCGATCAGATCGAAAACGCTGCGTTCACATTCTATCTCTTCAATCCAGAAGGTGAAGTGACCTATAATGAGGTTAACTACGATCTCTACGGCGGTCTCCTTACATTCAAGATTGATACCGTCCGCGAGATGGCGAATTTTGACGGAGGCCCTGTTTATGGATATGTGAGTGAATTCACCGTGGTGCCGGAACCTGGTTCTGCTGTGCTATGGATCGCCGGACTCGGGCTGACGCTGGGATGGATTGGAAGAACCAGGCGAGTCAACGGCTGATTGGGTGGTTTTGCGATAGAGCTTACAGATTGGACGATTGAATATGAAGATACGGTGTTGGATTTTTTTTCTGCCTCTAAGTTTGCTATTGGCGCAGCCTTCCCGACTGGCCGCCAAGGACGAAGCCGCCTTCCAATTGAAGGACTACCTGAAGCAAGAGTGGCGTAATGAACTGGTCGAGTTTCCTCTTTCCAAAGATCAGTTGGCGCTTGCCAAGGGAAACAAAGCTCTCGTTGATCCCGAGGGGAATGGGATTCCCTATCAGTTGATCGAAGGAAACGACAAGAACCCAGCTAGAATCGCTTTCATTGCCAACTTGGGGCCTTTTGAGAAAAGATCTTATAAGTTTGATCCGCAGAAAGCAGCAAACAATGAGAATGGAATCAAAATCGAAGAGACGCCCGATAGTATCCGGCTAACCAATGGCCTCACTGGCGTCAGCTTGCGAAAGCACGTTTCCGGCAGGCAGGGTCCGATTGAAGGGATTCTTCTTAAGTCCGGGAAATGGATTGGAGGATCGCAACTCAGTGAGGGCTTGACGCCTAGCGGATGGAGGGCTGCTGTTGTGACGCGCGGCCCGGTATTTGCAGAGGTTGAATGTGTCGGAAAATTTGCCGCGGGTGAAGAGTGGAAGATGAAGTTCCGCCTTCAGGCGGGTGAACCCGTTATGCTTGTGGATGAAACTTCCTCTCTGGCCGAGGAGAAAAAGTGGATGTTTTCCTTTAAGCGCAACTTCGAGCCAGGGGCTGTTTTTTATCGGAGTGGACCGAAACGCAGGACTGTTGTCAGAGAGGAAATAGGATCGATTCCTCAGAACGAACCTGTCTTTACCTGGGCGCCATGGACCCATTGGTGGGAGAACAGGAACGGAAAATGGTTCTCCGTTTTCAACGATCGCGACTCGGATCTGGTTATGTTGGGGGCGCGGGATGCCGATGTCTGGGTGGACCCTGCCAACCTCCGTCCTAAATGGGCCACCCTTAAAGTGCTTAATCGGGACAATGACCTTCTCGTCGAACTGCCGCTGCAAAAGAATGAGAGGCGCTGGATGATTGGCGCATTGGATAAGGAGGAGAGTATGGCGCTTCTCAAGGAAGAACACAAAGGTAAGGCGCCGTTGCCTCAGAAATATGTGATCAAGTACGAGTTTCCTCTTAATCGGATCAAAGACTACGTACTGGAATGGGAGGGGGAAGACCGGCGCCCGAACATGTTGCTGACGACTGCCGCCATTCAGCGCGTGAAGGAGGAGTTCCCGGCAGCTCTTCCCAAGGACGAATCTCATAAGCTGGATCTTGATGGCAGGATGAGATACGCCTTGAGCGGGGCTGATCCGCAGTACCTTCAAGGTCATCTGAACATGGCCGTTACAGGTCTTCAGAACCTGGTCAATCAGTTCTTTCAGCAGGAGAGTCATTATTCGTTTGGATCCATGCCGCATCGTCAATATCCGTTTCAGGATCTGCCGAATCACCTGGACGCTTACCTTTCAGTGAGCAGCGATGTTCCGAAGGAGCGAATTGAACAGGTCCGGGCTCAAGCCGCGTTTCTTGGATATACTTTGGCAAGGAAGGATTACTGGTCGCCGGAGCGCGGTTTTCGTGCCAACCCAAACATGACCTCCGTGGTGAGCATGCATCAAGTGGGCATGGGTCTTTTGATCTCTTCTCATCCATTGTCCCGCCAGTGGGTTGAAACGGGCTTGGCTGAACTCAAAAGGCAACTCGTTGAATGGTCGGATGTAAATGGTGGATGGTTGGAAGCGCCTCACTACGCCATGTTTTCCTATGAACTGATCCTCAGTAGCTTTCTGATGGCGCGCAACGCCGGGTTCGATGAGTATGTGCTCCACCCACAAATGAAGAAAGTCATCGAGTGGTTTGCGAAAATTTCCACTCCTCCCAATGTCCGTTTTTACGGTCTGCGGCATATGCCCCCGATAGGCAATACTCTTCGCAACGAAACGTTCGGTCAATTCGGCCTTGTTGCCAGTCTGTGGAAGGAAAAGGATCCGGAGTTTGCATCGCAGATGCAATGGATGTTTCGACAGCAAGGCTCCTCCACCAGGGAAGCCTCAGGAGGGCTTAACGGCTTTAGGAAGCTGCTGATCGATCCCGGCATCCCGGAAAAGGCACCTGCCTATACGAGCGAGTTGTTTCCCGAAACCGGCGTGATTCTTCGGAACAAATACCCGTCTGATAGGGAAACATCCTTGCACCTCATCGCGGGAAAACACTTTGAGCACTACGATTTCGATTCCGGAAGTATCACCATTTGGGGCAAGGGGCGAATCGTAGCGGATGACTTTGGGTATGAAAGCCGAGAGCCGGTCAGCGACCACAGCATGCTGGAGTCTATCCTGAACGGGCCTCTGATGCATGTGAAAGAGTTCTTCACCAGCGAGGCATTCGATGCCTTGCGCGGCGAATGTGGGGGGTGGACCCGTCAAATCACTTTCGTGAAGGACGAAGATCCTCTCGCTCCGAATTACTTTCTGATCTGTGACACCCTGGCGGACGTCCCCACCCAGCGGGCGACCTGGAGATTGTGGCTGGCTAGTCAGAATGTCGATCTCATTCCCAAAGGGGCCTTGGTCCATGGTGCTGATGATGTCGATACCGATATCCAGTTCCTGTTGCCGGGCAACGTGGAACTGACGACCGAAAGCAAGACAAGGCATGCCACGGAGTTGAACCCGAGCGGAAGAGGAATTCCCGGGGCGTCGTTTACCCAGACGGGGGTGATCGCTTCCGCGCGAAAGGGGCGAGTGTTTAGTGCGCTCATCTATCCTCGTCTTAAGTCGGAGAATCCACCCGTGATTACCTCACTGGCAGATGGCAGGGGAGTGAAGGTGGAAAGCGCCGCAGGCACCGACTATGTCTTTTTAAGTAACGATGCCTTTGAGTTTAAGGAAGGCGATGTTTCCTTCTCGGGGACCGTGGGATCTATTCAGATGCGGGGCAATCGAAAGGTGCTTTGCCTGGGGGCCGCCGGGAGCATTTCCTTGAAGGATCGCACTTTGAAGTCCGACAAGGCTGCGGTGGAGAAACTATAAGCTTATCATTGGCCGGGCCGCCGACGTTTCAGGATGGATGCGTGACCGGTATTTTCGGAGGCTCGTTCTCACACGCCAATCAATATCGGGGCGCTGTATTCCCTGCGTCTTCGCTATCTTTTAGCGAAGGCGCGGGCGTTAAGGGCCCACTGTCGCAGAAAGCGCAAAGCGGTTTGTGAGCCGCTCCGCCGGTAAGGCTGTTCGGCGTGGATTTGCGGCGATTATCAAAATGCGAAATCTGTTGAGTTCATTGAGAATAGCGGGGGCACTGATCTTCTTGTTTGTCGTCGTATGGCTCATGTTTGGAAGATCAAAGCCGGCAAAGGAGGGAAGCGGACGGACGACGCTCAAAGTCAAGAAGCTCGATGTAGGAATGTGGCCGGAGGGCCTGGCGAATGGCAAGGCGCTGGCTGCATTTCAGCAGCAGCATCCCAATATCGGCGTTGAACCGTGGTCCCGCTTCAGGGTCCCGGGAGACTTTGACGTCGCTTCGGAGTTGATGTCGTTTGCGGCCAAGTCGGCGCCGGATGTGACTTTTACCTATGTTCATCGGCTTCAGTTTCTCGTCGACCAGGGTTTTCTGAAGCGCCTGAATGAATTCATTGGCGAGGATGAGAATGGAGATGGGGTGCTCGATCCGGAGGAAATCCGCTGGAAGCCGTGGCTCGATATTCCTCCTTTGTCTAGACAGATGGGCATGCGAGGCAGCGATATCTATGCATTGCCCATGGGTAACTGGTTTAGCGTCATGGTCTACCGGCCCGATATCCTCTTGGCCGCTGGGCTGGCCCCGCATGATTTTCCGAAGGACTTTGCGTCATTTCTGTACGCCGGGCAGAAGATTTGCGCGCTCTCCCTTAAGAATCGTGAGACCCGTGGGAATAGCAATGGCAGGCGGATCTATGCCATGCCGCGGGAGCTGGATGCCCTCTTTTTCTCTTTTCTTTGGTCGGCCGGAGGGACGCCGGGAGTGGGCGATCTCGTCAGATCTTCCGATGGCGTTACCCTCGGCAGCGTGCTACCCGAAGATCAAGTCGCCGAACGGATCCGCGAACTAGGCGTCAAACCAGGCGAAGTCACCGTCAAGTGGAGGACCGTGTTCGACGGAGAGCCCACCCGGAGGGCTCTCGAGGCCATCTGGAAGCTCTGCTGGCAGCCGTGGATTGTAGATCCCCATACGGGGGAACCGCTCAATCTCAGCGAAGCTGAAGTCAAAGGGGCCTCTATCCGCTCTCCCGGTACAGGAAAGCTGATCGACCTGACGACGGTGCCTGGAGGGATCCAAAGAGGGATTTGTCAGCCATCCCAGAATTTGTCCGGAGATAGAGATAATATCGACAAATTGATGAGCGGTGAATTGGCCTTCATGATGCTTCAGAACAACAATGCCGCCGCCTTCGGTCGATCTTCTGGGTTCTACGACTTTGCGCCGCCGCCCGCGCTTGACCCCGGTAGCGAGCCAGGCTTGGGCTGCATTCCAATGCTTTTCGGGTTGAACAACGATCTGAACGGAGAAAAACTCAAGGCGGGATGGGATTTTCTCGCTTTCCAATGCGGTCCCGATTGGGCGCGGATTTGCACCGACTACCTCGTTCAGCATCGCCATCTTGATGTTGCTTCTCCCGTCGATGTGGAGCGCTTTGGGCATGTTGACGCATTGGCAAAGATGTCGCCGAACTGGGTGAACTTAAGCAGGCTGGCGACAAGGAATCCGCGGGTCATTCCTTACTTTTCCGGCTTTCATCAGGCGCAGACGGAGTTTTTTGCCCGGACGGTTCGGAAAATCTCCGAAAGTCCGGAGATCGACATCCCCGCCGCGATGAATTTTGTACAGCGCGACATCGAGCAACGGATCTTGCGCGCACCGGGAACGGGCAAGGGGTGGTTGGAGAAGGGGGTCGCGTCGTTGGTCATTGTTGGGTCTGTGATCGCGATGGGGTGGGGGATCCGTGCCGCTATCGGGGTGCCCAAAGGATCTCTTAATCCTTCGATAGGGCGGCAACGTGCCACGGGTCTGAAGTTGGGATTCTGGCTTTTGGTCCTGCCTGCGCTGTTGAGTGTATTGCTCTGGAGTTACTATCCGGCAGTTCGCGGGCTCCTCCTGGCCTTTCAAGATTATCGGCTCAGCGGCGAGGTTAAATGGGTCGGGCTGGCTAACTTTGTGGAGGGGGTGTGGAGCCCCCGATTTTGGTACACGCTCTGGAATAGCTTCAAGTTTATCGGAATGACCGTGGCGTTGGGCTTCTTTGCGCCAATCGCGCTGGCCGTTCTGTTGCACGAAATCCCGCGAGGCAAATACCTCTTTCGCACCCTTTTCTTTCTCCCCGCGGTTACCAGCGGGTTGGTGATCATGCTGCTCTGGGTGACTCTTTACGAACCGACGCCAGATGGAGTTCTCAACCAAATTCTCGATCCCCTCATCGGGCTATGGAACAGCATTGCTCCCGCGGTTCTTCGCGTGGAGTGGCCGATACGGTGGCTCCAGGACCCAAGGTTAGCGATGCTTTGCGTCATCATTCCTGGCATTTGGGCGGCAATGGGAACAGGGTGCCTGATCTATCTCGCCGCCTTGCAGAGCGTGAGCCCCGATCTTTACGAAGCGTCGGAGATCGACGGCGCCGGATTCTGGAGAAAGCTATGGAACGTCACCCTCCCCTATCTCAAGCCTCTTCTGATGATCAATCTGGTTGGAGCTCTTATCGGTTCCGCCCATGGATGGACTAATATTTTTATTATGACGGGAGGAGGGCCGGATCTCTCAACGCAAGTCGCCGCGCTTGAAATTTGGATGAACTCATTCGTCTTTTTGCGATTTGGAATGGCGACCGCGCAGGCGTGGATGTTGGGCGCAATGCTGATCGGTTTTGTGGTCTGGCAGATCAAGTTGATGCGGAGCGTGGACTTCAGGAAAGGAGGGGACAAGTGAGCGCTGGTTTAGTAGGTAACCCCAAAATGTATCGAGAAGCGCGTTGGCTGCTGACGGGCTTCTACATCCTCCTGACCCTCGGCGGGTTGACGATGATCTATCCATTCTGGATGATGTTGACGGGTTCCTTGTCCGACGATCACGACTTCAGGAACAGAGGGCTGGTTCCGCGTTATCTTTTTGAGCGAGATGCTCTTTTTGAGAAATTCCTTCTCAAAAGATACGGCGACTTTCGCCTGCTTGCCGATATCTATGAAGTGGAGGGAGTCGTTCGTGCGTCTGATCTGAAGGGGCGGATTTCCGCCCCAACCGGTCAGCCACCCTTGCAGCCCCTCAGGGATTGGCGCCAATTCTTAAGCACCAAGGCAAATCGTACCTACCTGCGTGTGGCTGACGAAGCGGATGCAGAGTCTCGTTATCATGATTTCCTGGCCCTCCGGTTTGACGGAGCGGTGGTCCGGGGAACGAAGATCGCCGAATGGGCCGAACTCAAACCAATCGAGCGCCTCAACCGCACTTATCATCTGGCTGAGCAAGAGATGAGCTTCGTGCCCCTGCCGCCATGGAAGCTCGGGCGCCAGCTTGATGACCCCGACGATCCCATTTATTCCGACTATCAAGAGTTCCTTTTGCTGCTTCCGCCGCAAAGCCTTTTGCCCGTGAGCGGGGACTTCATTTGGAGGGAGTGGCTAAAGAATCAGGTCTCCGAAGGAGAGCTGCCAAATAGAGAAGAGTTTCGCCCCGAAGGGCCGACAGATCCAAAGGCGAAGGAGCTATGGGAGAGATTTTTGAGCACGACTTGGCCCGAGAGTTTGACGAAGGGCAACGAGTTGATCTGCGCGGAATCTGAGTGGCGAGACTTTCTTTCGGCTAAGTATGGATCGGATACAGCGCTGACCTCCGCCTGGGGCGATCCCACCCTCAAACTGAACACAGCCCCCTTGCTTTATCGCACTGAAGACTCAGCCCTGTTTGTCGGAAACGAAACCTCGCTTCGTCTGGAAATGATGGTGGCGAACTACCGCATTGTCGGAAAATTCCTCACCCAGCAAAGCGATGCGGTATTCAATACTGTCATCTTGGTCATATTATCTATATTGGTGGCCCTCATCATCAACCCTCTCGCAGCCTATGGTATCAGCCGATATCAAGGCAGGCATGGCCGCCTTACCTTGATGTTTCTCGTCTTGACCATCGCCTTCCCGGCCGAGGTGGCCATGATTCCCAGTTTCCTCCTGTTGAGGGACTTGAATATGCTGAATACATTCGCCGCCCTGGTGCTTCCCGGCGCGGCATCGGGCTTCAGCATTTTTCTGTTGAAAGGCTTCTTCGATGGACTTCCCGAAGAGCTCTTCGAGTCTGCAAAGGTCGATGGTGCCGGGGATGCTCAAATGTTCTGGCATGTCGCATTGCCCCTTTCCGCTCCGATTCTTGCCGTGACTGCGCTGGGCTCGTTTACCGCGGCCTACAGCGGCTACATGTGGGCGTTGCTTGTCTGTCAGGACTCGAAAATGTGGACGCTGATGGTGTGGCTATTTCAGTTTCAGATGAATTACTCCGCCAGGCCATGGCTCGGCATGGCGGCATTCGTAATCGCCTCCGTCCCCACCTTGTTGGTTTTTGTCTTTTGCCAGCGATTGATCCTGCGGGGGACGATTATTCCCACGGAAAAGTGAATATGCGTATTCGTCTTGGCTACAGAATTAGTTGAACTGCTCTAAAGGCGGCGAGGTTCCACGCTCAGCTTCCTGCGAAAATCGCGCGGGCTGAAACCGGTGTAAGCCTTGAATCGCTTGCTGAAATACAAAGGATCATCGTAGCCCAGATCGTAGGCGATCTCCGAAATGGAATGGCCTGTACTCTCCATCATTTGCCGGGCGCGCAGCATGCGGCGATCTTCAAGATAGTGCAGGGGGCTCTTTCCGATTTCTTTTTGGAAAAGATGGGAGAACCGCGAAGCGGAGAGTCCACAGGAAGCGGCCATTCTTTCGAGTTTTATCCGCTGGGCGAGACTTCCTGCCATGGACTCGACAACCTTCCTGATCCGGGCGTCCATCAAGGACTCCCGCGTGTGGGGATTGTGGGCATCGCAGTGAAGGAGGATTTCCTGAAGAACCGTTTGCGCGAGGGCCTCTCCATGGCGAGCCGGGCTTCTCGAATACTGCTCCATCACCGCAAACCTCTCCACCATCGTGCGGTGCAACTGCAGGTCATCCAGTTCGAGCCGGAGAACGCCGGGTGAAAATTCGGGCCAGCGCAGCCATGGTAGCCATCGGTCATCGGGGATGAAATGAGCCCACCGAACTTTCCAGCTCCGGTTCGGGGAGGAGGCACCATAGTCATGGGGGGTACGAGGACAAAGAAGCACCAGATCTCCTTTCTTCGATTGCAGATCTCCTTGGCAGGTTCCAAAGCGGCCATAGCCGCTCTCGGTGTAGAGAATCTGCCAATCGCCGGTTCCATTGGTTCTCCATGCAAAGTGTCTGCTCTTGCACGAGAAGGAACCAATAGTGATCGGTTGGGAAGGCGGCTGGGGGGACTCAGTGCGTGGAAGCGGCATAGCGCGATATTCCATGTTTCTAGCATTCCGCGCTATTACTCCACAAGCCGGATCTTGATAGCTTGCTTTCGTCATTGAGACTTGCCGCCCTGCATCCGAAGTAACCATTGTATCGGTGGGACAAAGGGGCATTTCAGACATCATTTATGAGCATCAAATGGGCATTAAATAGTGCGACGGTGATGAACTCTTCGTGGAGTGAAGAGCTTGACCTCTGGAAGGAATTCAAGATCAGTCACGTCGAAGTTTGGGCCTCGAAGGTCGACGCTTTCCTGGCAACAGGCGGGACGTATGAGCAGATGAGGCGGCAACTGGGGGAGGCCGGAGTGACGGTTGTCGGCTTGGCGTTCGCAAGCCTATCTACCTCCAATGATCCCGAACAAACCCAGAGGGAGATGGATGCCCTCGGCAAGAGGCTGGAGATGGCGGTAGCCCTCGGCGCTCCCGCCCTCGCGGTGATCATTCTTGGCGAGGTGCAGGAGGATATTGCAAAAGATTACGCTTGTGTGGCGGAGAAGCTTCGCAAAGCCTCTGAGATGGCCGCTTCCCGCGACATCCGGCTGTGTCTGGAATTTCTCGGCGGGTATGGCATCAATGGAACGCTGGGATCTTGCATTGAACTGATCAATCAAGTCGATCACCCTGCGTGTGGATTACTGTTTGATCTCTGCCACTATTATACATCGGCGAGTCATCTGGAGGAATTGACGCTTTTGCCTTCAGAGAAGCTATTCATGGTTCATATCGATGATTCATCTCGTTTGCCCATGGAGAGGCTTTCGAGCGAGCGCCGCTGTTTCCCCGGCGAAGGGCGCATCGATGTCCCAAACATGATGAGAGCCCTTCATCGGTTCGGGTATAGAGGATATTACAGCGTCGAGCTTTACGACCGGGGCATTTGGAAAATGGACGCCAGCGAGGTGATGTCGCGGCTCTCCTGCTCTTTGAAAGAACTAGAAAAACAACTGGGGGAAATTACATGTCTGTAAAAATTGCCGTGGTGGGGCTCGGTGTTGGAGCAATGCATCTCAAGAATCTTGCTTCCATTCCGGATGCAAGCGTGGTGGCGGTTGCCGATCTGGACCCGGCGCTGGTTGCCAAAGCGGCCGGTAACTATGGGGCGCGGCCTTATTCGGGTTGGAAAGAACTGCTGGAGGGGGAACGCGAGTTGGATGCACTCATTCTCGCGACCCCGGCCATGGTGCGTCGCGACCCGATTGCCGCCGTTTGCGAGCGGGGTATTGCCCTGTTCTGCGAGAAGCCGCCGGCCATGACGCGCGAATCTGCCGGGGAGATTCGGACAATGATTGAACGGGCCGGAATCCTCAATACGACCGGCTTCATGTATCGCTGGGATCCCTTGGCCAGCCGAATGCGGCAACTGCTGGAAGGCCATCATCGTTTGTTGGCAAGATCGGTCGTCGCATGGCCCGTATTCGATTGGGTGGCCAAAGGCTGGGCTTCAAAATGGCTTTACAGGAAGGATGGATGCGGTGGCCCATTAATTGAGCAGGCGATTCACTTCCAGGACGTGTTGCGATATATTACAGGAGACGAACCGGTTAAGGTGCAGACCATCGCCGATCTGGGCAGCCTTGTTGCCGTTCCGGGGAGAGATTGCGAAGAAACAACGGGATATCTGTTGCAACACGAGTCTGGAATGCTGTCCACCCATCTCCATAATTGGTCGCATAAGAAGCATCTGCTTGAGATTCAGGTTGTGGGGGAAGATCTCGATCTTACCTGGCAGATCGGGAAGGCGCGGCTGTTTGGGACAGTCGGAGACGCGGTGATTGACGAAAGCGCCAAGGCAAATTCCTATCTCGAAGAACTGAAAGGGTTCGTAAACGCGGTGCAGTGCGGGGATCAAGGTCTGCTGCGATCTAGCTATGCCGATGCAACTCAAAGCCTTGAAGTGTGTATCGCCGCAACAGAGAGCCTGGCCTCCGGTAAGAGCGTCGATATTAGAGCGTTTGAAAGATCGATGTAGCCGTTGATTTTGCGAGCGCTCCGGGGCTGGTGGGCGTCTTTTTTAAGCGGCGCGGCTGGATGGGTGCCAATACCGCCCGGCTTGAAGGGCCGCACAATGCCCTCCTGTCGCCTAAGGGAGAATCCGTGCACCGCGTAGCCAAGCAGTTCGCGCGACTAGTGATTTGCTGATGGAGCGGCTCCTACAGCATCCCCTGCTTTTTCCGGAACGCTCCTGGAGTCATTGCAGTCAATGAACGAAAGACGCGGTTGAAATATGAGGTGTTGGCAAAGCCGCACGCCCACGCAACCTCGGCGATGTTGAAGCGGGACTCTTTGAGCAGGTGCCTTGCGTAGTCGATCCGTTTTTGAAGCACATATTCGATCAGCCGCCGCCCGGAGTGTTTGCGGAAGGTCCGTGAAAGGTGATCGGCCGAACAACCGAGCTTCGCGGCCACTCCCTCGACCGAAAAGTCGGGCCGTGTGAAGTCGGTTTCGAGCAACGCATGGCAGCGGCGCAACACCGGGTGAATCTCGGGCGAATCGACCGGACGCGAAAGGAGTCCCTCCCTGAGTCGTCCCAGTAGCGCGAGGTAGAGCCCCCTTGTCACAGGCTCTCTGGGGGTCATGCCGCCGTCAAGTCGTCCGCTGATTTCGTCAGCATGCTCCACGATTTTGAGGTGGCCGGGGAGCGTAAAACGATCAAGCGGCCCCACCCGGATGCACCCGCCCCCGTAACCGTGGTGAATGGCGATTCCATCTCGCTGGAACATGACGATCATGTTGAGAAAGGGCGCGCCTCTCGCATGCCATCGTTCGAGGTGTGGCATCCCGCTCGGGACGATGCACGTCTCTCCGGCCAACAGGGAAAGACGCTCTTCCGGGAACTCGAAGTCCAGGTCCCCCTGCTCCTGAAGAAACAGCTCAGGCGTGGCATGAAACGGTTTGCCTGGCAGACGGAGACGGAGCCCACGAAGGCGCGGCACCTTGAGGCTGAACTCTCCCGCCTCCACTTCCCCGATCCGACGTTCCACGATGCGAAGATAATGGGCCACGCGAAGATCAGCGCAGGACAACATCCGATCAAGCCGGTTTTGTCTTATTAATGCCGGTTTCCTGCTACGGCGATGAATTGTCGTGTCGCGCTTCATATTTTACCGTCGGACCATTATCGGATCCCATTTTGGGCTCGTCGAGATCGCTTTTTATTCCTTTTTATATTTCATGCCAAAGAAACGCCGTTTTGTGTTAGCCGGATGTGGAGGGATCAGTCATAGCTGGCTTGCCGCCATCCAGGATCACTTCGCCGACCGCCTTGAACCCGCAGGGTTTGTCGATCTTCGCGAGGAGAATGCCCGCGCCGTTGCTGGCAAGTTCTACCCCGGGTCTGATCTTCCAACCGGCACCTCGCTGGAAGCTATGCTGGCCGAGATCCGGCCCGACATCGTGTTCAACTGTACCATCCCCGAGGCGCACGCTTCCACCTGCGGGGCAGCCCTGCGCGCGGGATGCGATGTGCTGGTGGAAAAGCCGCTCGCATCCAACTTAGCCGAAGCTCGGGAACTGGCGGCATTGGCCGCCAGAACGGGAAAGCGGCTGGCGGTTATCCAGAACCGGCGTTATCATCCTGGGGCGGTTGCCACCAAGAATGCTCTTGCGGGCGGTGCGATTGGCCGTATCCATACGATCCATGCGGATTTTTTTCTCGGGCCGCGCTTCGGCGGGTTCCGGGCAACGATGGAGCACCCGCTCCTTCTCGACATGGCGATTCATACCTTTGATGAAGCCCGGTTTCTGAGCGGCTTCGACCCCGTTCGGGTGAGTTGCCACGAGTTCAACCCGCCCGGATCTTGGTTCTCCCAAGGGGCAAGCGCTGTGGCGCTGTTCGAGATGACGAATGAGACACTGTTTACCTACCGGGGAAGCTGGTGCGCGCAGGGGCACCCGACGAACTGGAATGCTTCGTGGCGCATTATCGGGGAAAGCGGGACGCTTTTGTGGGACGGGGATCAAATCGTCACCGTGGAGCGGGTGCTGGGTTCCTGGGATGGCACGGCTTTCTCTCAACCGGTGGAACGGCTCGAGATTCCGCTCGAGCTTCTCACTGAGGCGCAGCTTGGCCATGCCGGAAACATCGGCGAGTTTCTGGATGCGCTTGATGCCGCCAGCGTGCCTCAGACTTGCGCCGAGGATAACCTTCAAAGTCTGGTGATGGTGGCGGGCGCGGTACAGAGCGCCGAGAACGAAGGCTGCCCGGTTTTGGTACAATCTTTTTTTTATGAATAGTCATTTAGATCATATGATTCGGATCGGGACGATGGCCGGAAAAGGAAATCGGACGCCCGACTATCTTCGTTACCTGATTCCGCTCGGTTTCGAGTCGTTCCAGATTCAGTTTTGGCGTACATTGGAGGGAGTCGACCTTTGCCGTTTGGCAGATGAAGTGGCGGCGGTTCTGGTGGAGGCGGGGGAAACCGCGGAGCGCCCCATCGTCTCTTCGCTCGGGGTGTTTGGGAATCCGCTCGGAGAAGAGGAAGCCGACAAGGCCACCCGGGAGGCGTTGCAGAAAGCGATTGATGCCGCGCCGCACTTTGGGTGTGACTTGGTCTGTGGGTTCACCGGACGGGTCCGGGGCGAGCCGGTTCCCAGTTCCCTCCCTCGCTTCAAGGAGGTCTGGGAGCCGCTGGCTGAGCGGGCGGCGGCGCGCGGAGTTCGGATTGCCTTTGAAAACTGCCCAATGAATGGCGATTGGAACTCGGGCGATTGGAATCTCGCCTTCAACCCCGATGCCTGGGAGCTTCTGTTCGATGTTCTCCCGGCGCCGAACGTCGGGCTGGAGTGGGAGCCGTGCCATCAACTCTGCCAGCTCATTGACCCGATCCCGCAGCTTCGCCAATGGGTTCACAAGATCTTTCACCTTCACGGCAAGGATGCGAGTGTTTACCGCGATGTGATCGCGAGACACGGTATCCATTCAAACAAGCCGATCGCGGAGCACCGCCATCCCGGGTTCGGAGATTCCAACTGGACGGACATCATCTCCATCCTCCGCGCTGCGAACTACTCCGGAACGATCGACATCGAAGGGTGGCACGACCCGGTTTACAAGGGGGAGCTGGAGATGACAGGGCAGGTTCACGCCCTTCACTACCTGCAACGGTGCCGGGGAGGGAACTTCGTCCCGGGCCCGGTGTTCTGACCGCATGCGCGGCCTGCAGTCGCCGGGCTTTTGACAGAGCCCTGCAGGAGGGCGGCGGACAGGGCGTTTCGCTGGAAGCCGAACGGGTTGGGGCTACGCTCGAATCAAGGGCGTATTCGAGAATGGTAAATTCGCCAGGTGGTTTCAGCTGCTGCGCACCCTTGGTGCGGGCGGCTGAATTCCAGCCTGCAAGGAAACTCAAAGTTCCGACGTTCTGCGGATACGCCTATAGTTATCTGTGGTAGATGAGCAAACGAAAAATTTGATGACTGAATTTCACGCCGCTCGGATATCGAGTCCGGATGCTAAACGCCCATTTCTCTTCTAACGCGCCGCATAAGTCGTTTTTGGGCCGCCGTAGAGCACGTAGGATCGCAGAAATCCTGTCCAACAATGCCGGATGTCTGCGATTAGAAAGTGAATGTGAGGAGGAATGTCATGCCGGGCTCCGTACTCGAAACACCGGAGCGAGACGGCATTCGGGAAATAGAGGATGTTCAGATCAAACGTCCTTCGGAGAATCGTGGTGAACATCTTCTTGGCATCCTCAGGGTCGATTCTTTCATGTTCGAAAGTAAAAAAACTGATAATATCACAATCGATTTTGTAGATGTGATACGCTTCAGGATGGTGCTCCCAGCCATATTTTTTTCGCCGTCCAAACTGCCCTATGGTTCGTTGGGGAATGGAATCAGAATACGAGCGGGCATGCTGGACGCTCCAGTCATGCCATTGGCTGTGCTCCTCAATTAAAAGCCGAATGCTGCCAACGAAGGGTTCGGATTTCCGCTTGGGCGGAATGGTTTGCGCACTTCCCGTTGCTAATCTATGCTTGCTCCCCAGACGTTATTATGGTTCGTCGCCCATTGACGGGAAGAGAGAGCGACTACCGAGCCATCGCGAAGAAAGAAGTTCGCTTTTCCCGCGTGCCGGAAATCGACGCCATTAAAGGGAACTCCGGCGAAGGAGTCCACGACCCCATCTCCATCGTGATCAGTCGTCATCTTCCAATGGATCGGAGAATTGATTAGGAGGCCCTGCCCATCCGCCAGGATAAACGTTCCCGGATCGATGTCACTAGTAAGACGCCTCGCGCCGGTATCGATCCACGGGATGCCGGACGTCCCAGGCTCCAAACTGATCACAATATTGTAATTCACACAATAAGCGGAATAGGGAAGGCCGAAGCTGCTCGGGGCCGGGCAAGACAACGCGGTTGGACTCAGGCTAATTTCTTCGCCTTCCTGGAGGCCGAGGTACGGCGCGAGATAATAGTTCCAGTTTTCCCGATATCCCGTGTCGTTTTTCCAGGCTGTTGGAAGAACCCCATGATGATCGGCGGCATAGGCGAAAAAGGCGCTACCAACCTGTTTGATTTGCGCCATACACCTGGTGCTCGCAGCCGATGCACGAACTCGTCCCAAAGTAGGCAGAGCGAAGGCGACAAGAACCGCAATGATGGCAATGGTGATGAGGAGTTCCACCAGCGTGAATGCCAGCTGAGGAAAGATAGAGGAACCGCCGCACGCCATGCTTTTCCTGAGGGGGGGCTTTTCAGAAGTTAGCACGTTTGTCATGGCAGAAGCTGTCTCATCGGCCCATGAATGCGACAATTTGATTCTAGTGGCAATAAATTATTACATCTGGATTATGCTTCAGGTTGGGTGCGGCTCATTCAATGGTCTCCGGCATGAGAAATTCCCTATTGAATCAGGCTGGGGCCGATGAGATTCGCGTTGCAGTGATCGGGGCAGGAATCCGCGCCGTTTCCTACCTGACCAATGTGCCTGAGGCGATCCGTTCGCGTATCCAGCTCGTCGCAGTTGCGGACCCAAACGAGAAGAGACGTAAGATGCTAATGGAACGGTTCGCCCAATGGGGAGCGCCCGATCAGTATGAGGACGGAGACGAACTACTGGAGAAGGCGTCATTTGATGTTTTAATTATCGGTTCCTACAATACCACGCATGCGGATTATGCGATAAAGGCTTTCAAGACCGGCGCGGCCATTCTCCTCGAAAAGCCGGTGGCCACATCGGTTGAGCAATGCCGCCGGTTATGGCAGGAATTCAAGAAGGCCGGAAATGAACGGGTATTCATCGGCTTTGTTTTACGCTATGCGCCGTTCTATCGTCAGCTCCGGGAGTTCCTTGACCGGAAGACGATTGGCCAGTTATTAGCCATTGATGCCGATGAGAATCTATCCCAATCGCTTTCCTCGCTCTTTCTCCGCGCATGGCGGCGTGATGACAGAGTAACGGGAGGATTTATGGTTGAGAAGTGCTGCCATGATTTTGACATTCTCCATATGTTGACCGGCTCCCGGGTGACGCGCGTCTTTTCGATGGCCAAGCGGACTCATTTCATTGGCCGCCCGCGGGAGGAGCAACATCGGCGCTTTGATCCGGAATATATCAGGGAGATTGCCCTCGACTATGGAGATATTCATATCAAGAAGATCTTCGAGGAGACTTCCGATGAGTCGGTCTACACAGACATCGGCGATGTGCCGGATCATCAGGCGGTCATGATCGAGTTTGAGGATGGAACGCTGGTAAACTTTATGGCCTGCCTCGCCCAGCCTCGTGCGACCCGTCGGATTCGGCTTTTCGGCTCCAATGGCTCCCTGGAGGGCGACATCGATCGGGGGACGATCATTCAGGACATTCCATTTGAGAAACATCTGGGGGCCGAAACGATCATCCACAATATTTGTGCTGATGACAGCGGGCATCACGGGGCTGATAGTGTCTTAAATGACGCATTCTGGGACGCGGCAAGTGGGGGTGAAGTCCGGAGTATGGCCGGTATCAGGGAAGGCATCGAGGCTTCGTTGGTCGGGATTGCAGTGGAGCAATCGAAACGGTTGGGGACGCCCGTGGATGTTGTCGCGATGCGGCGCGAGATCTTTGGTGAAGATGAAGGGCTGAAACTGGTGGAACAAGTGTCGGAAGTTGTGTAAATCGGGTTGGGAGCTTGCAGATGGAGACCGGAAAGCAAACGATGTGAGCAATCTTATCAGACTGTTCCTTGAGACACGCATGAAGATCCGTAGCGCAGCGCGTTGTTTTCAGGGTTTGTCCGCCCACACGATGAAATCCGCATTTTATAACCCGGCAAAAGTGACGATGCTCCGGTTCATCTTCATGGTGGCTGCGGTCATCCTCTGGCTCGTGCCGGAGCATTCCGTTGGCGTCGAAAGGGCTGACGCGGTTGTTACTGTTAAGGTTTTCTCGCTTCCGCAGAAAGGGAATACGGAGGCCTCCAACGTTGCGGCTTACAAGGTCATGCAACGCTTTCTGGAACTCCACCCCGATGTCCGATTGGAGAGCTCGACCACGCTGAAGATAGAGGGCGATGTGATGGATGCGGCCCCTCTCATGGCGATCGCGGCGGGGACTTCGCCGGACATTATTTATGTCAATTTCCGCCAGTCCGATACCTATATAAGCCAGGGATTTCTTTATCCGCTCGACGAGTACATCAACGAACTCTCCCCCGAGGAGCTGGTCGAGCGGATTCCCCCATCCATTAAGCCAGTCATCTATCGTGAGGGGCCTGACGGGCAGAGTCATTATTGGGCGATGCCGAAGGAGATTGTCGCTCCGGTTCTCCTCTTTCGCAAAGATCTTTTTGCGAGGGCCGGGCTTGACCCGCGAAAGCCGCCCACGGATTGGAAGGAGTTGGAGGAGGCTGCGCGGAAGATCGCCGATCCGGGGGCCGGTGTTTACGGTCTGGTGTTTCACACGGGGGCGAATGCCTCCCACGGTATCTCTCCTTATCTCTCCAGCGCTGGGGCCAAGGCGGTGGTGCAATTGCCGGATGGCCGGTGGAAAGCTCACTTTGATACGCCTGAAGCCATCGCCGGCTATGGGTTTGCCATCCGTTTGATGCAGTCCACCGTCACCAAGGGGGGAGTGACGGGGGCTCTCGCCTATGTTGGGGCCGATGGCTGGAGCAAGATATTGGCGGGCAAAGTAGGCATGTTCTTCACAGAATTAAGTGAATCTAACCTGACAGCGTTTGACCCCGAGGTGCTCGGTACCGCTCCTATCCCCAAAGGGCCGACGGGCCGCTCCATTCCCCAGATCAATGCCCGGATGCTCGGAATTTATGCTGGCGTTAAGGATAAGCGGACACGGGACGCGGCGTGGAAGTATATCAAGTTCTCCAATAGTGAGGAGGCTCATCGCATCTATACCCGAACGATGGTCGAACTCGGCGCCGCCCACATGATCAATCCCGTCTGGCTGGAGGAGTTTGGCTATCCGGAACTCGCGCGTCTGGCCCCGGTTGGGCTGATTGATATCTATCGCGCCGCAGTCAGGGACGGGATCCTCGAGCCATTCGGGAGGAACTGTCAGTTCGTTTATACCTATATGAGCGCCCCGCTCGAAAGGTTGTCCTACACGAAGTTTAACGGCGTGAGCGATGCCGAGCGCGATGCCATCATCAAGAGGACGCTTGTCGAGGCGGTGCAGAAGACGAATGAGCGCATGCTTGGCCACATCCCGCCCGAAGCGAGGACGAAGCGCAACACAACGGCTTGGGCCATCGCGGCAATCACCGGCACCGTTTTCGTGGTCTTCATCGGGTTTGTATTCAAGTGGATGTCCAAGGAGCTAACGGCCTCATCCGGGAGAAACCGGCACCAATCCGTGCTGGCTGGCATCTTCATTCTACCGGCGCTGTTTCTCATTCTAGTCTGGCAGTATTACCCGCTTGCACGCGGCTCGCTGATGGCATTTCAGGACTACAACTTGATGGGGGCTTCGCAATGGGTGGGGATCAATAACTTTGCCGACGTTCTTTTTGACATCCAGTTTTGGAGTTCGCTTAAGAATGCCTTCTATTTTTGCGCCCTCTGGATGATTTTTGGCTTTGCCCCGCCGGTGGCGCTGGCGGTTATCCTCCAGGAAATCCCGCTTGGCCGGGTGATGTTTCGAGTCCTGTTTTACATCCCCGCGGTCGTGTCCGGGGTCGTCATTCTCTTCATGTGGCGGGCAATCTATGATCCTTCGCCCGATGGCATCCTCAACCGGATCATTTCATTCTTCGGCGGATCCGCCCAGCAGTGGCTCCAAGACCCGAACCTGGCGATGATCTGCGTTGTTTTCCCGCTTGCATGGGCGGGGCTTGGGCCTTCCAGTATTATTTATCTCGCCGCGCTCAAGGGCATCCCGGATGAGCTTTACGAAGCCTCCGACATTGATGGAGCAGCGTTCTTCGATAAGCTGCGTTATGTCGTCCTTCCCTACATGAAGCCTCTTCTGGTCATCAACGCCGTCGGCGCTACGATCTATGGGTTCAAGTCGGGCGACGCTATCCTGGCCATGACGGGGGGCGGCCCGAATGGCGCGACTCAGGTCGTCGGCTACGAGATATGGCAGCGGACTTTCCTTTTCCTTAAATTCGGGCAGGGAACCGCGATGGCCTGGATTCTGGGCCTCATCCTGCTTTCGTTCACCGCGTATCAAATGCGCATTCTCGCACGGGTGGAGTTCCGCACCACCCAGAAGTAAACGCCATGGCCATTCTCAACCGCATTCAGCAACGCTCGCTTCCTGGCCGGATTCTTCTTCTTTTTTTCTATGTCATCCTATCCTTCGGAGCGGTCTGGATGGTCTATCCGTTTCTCCTCATGGTTAGCGGTTCGGTCAAGTCTGAGGTTGACTCCCGGCAGATGGATATCATCCCCAGCTATCTTTTTGACGAGACGGCGCTCTTCAGGAAGTTCAGCCAGGAGCGCTACGGCAAGGTTGACTTGGCCACCGCCATGACGCGCGCCCGGGACGAGAAGGGGGATCGCTACTACTCGTTCGGGGATATGGCCACGCCGCAAATGCCGTCGGACCGCGAGATGAAAGATTGGCAATCCTTTCTGGAGGCTGTCCGTCATAAATGGCCTGCCCATTATCTTTCGATGGGGCACGCCTACGGGCACAGAAGCGTTACCGAAATTGGCTTTAAGTTTAGCCACGCCATCCGCGAGGCGTTTCCCAATGTCTCCGCCCAAGAGACAGTCGCGCCCATCGTGCCCGAGGAATGGAACAACCGCTATTATCAACTTCCCCAAGGGCCTTACGCAGGGGTCTACCGGGATTTGCGCGGGTCCATCTCCCCGCGGTATTTCTACCCGATCTCTATCGAAGGAACTTATGCCGTGAAGACGATCGGGATCAGTTACGGCACCGATGCTTCCGCCGTTGAGCGGTTGAATCGCGAGTGGTCTACTGATTACCGTTCAACGTTGGATGTTCGCCTGAGCCCAACTCTGCCGGAAAACGCGGCTGAACGCGCGAGTTGGAGCGACTTTGTCCGTAATTACCTCTCCTCCCGGTTCATTTCCCTGGATGAAATCCGGTTGCCAGGCTACCGGACTTTTCTGGAGGAAAAGTATACCAACATCGCCTCGCTCAATAAGGTTTATGGGACTCGTTTTGACTCCTGGGCGGGCGTGCCGTTCCCCTCGGGTGCTGCCTCAGCTTCGGCTTTTGCCGATGCCGATCTCTATATCCGGTCTCTCTCCGACCTATCAGGGGTGACCATTCATTCCCCCGATTTCGAGTGGCGTGAAGCCCTTCGCGCTGATTACGCCGATATCGGCAGGCTGAACGACGCCTGGGAAAGTCAATATTCAGATTTTGATGAAATCTTGATGCCGACGCTTGCTCATGACTACTTGCTCATGAAGCAGAACAAGGCCGCGATTATTTCTGATTTTTTAACGCGTAACTACCGCTTTGCCTGGGGGCAGATTGTTTCCAACGGCCATGGCCTTAAGAATACAACGATCTTCTGTCTGCTCAATGTGGTCACAGCGCTGATCGTCAATCCTCTGGCCGCGTACGCCCTTTCCCGGTTCCAGCCGGGGTGGGGCCAGGGTGCCCTCTTTGTTTTGATGGCGACCATGGCGTTCCCCGGGGAAGTTACCCAGATTCCTTCCTTTCTTCTCCTGCGGGATCTCAACATGCTCAATACCTTTGCCGCACTCGTTATCCCTGCTGCCGCGAATGGCTATTCGATCTTTCTACTGAAGGGGTTCTTCGATAGCTTGCCGTCCGAACTTTATGAGGCTGCAACCATCGATGGCTGCGGAGAGTTGCGCACTTTCTTCAGTATCACGATGCCTCTTTCTGCGCCGATTCTGGCCGTCATTGCCCTTGGCGCATTTACTGCGGCTTATGGGTCGTTCATGTTTGCCCTACTTGTTTGTCAGGATGAATCGATGTGGACGCTGATGGTTTATATCTATCAGATGCAACAAGATTATAACGCACCAATCGTTTTCGCCGCACTGGTGATTGCGGCAATCCCGACCCTTGTCGTGTTTATTCTGTGCCAGAATGTGATTATGAAAGGCATCGTCATCCCGGTTGAGAAATAAGACTTTATGAGAAGCGAAGATTTCAGGAAATGGCCGCTGGATGAAATCCCCGGTTGGCAGGCGCGTTGGATCGCTCCGGGCGGAGTTGCCGCTCAGAAGAATGTCTTCTTTCGGGCCAGATACAGATGGCGTCTGGATGAAGTCCCCCACACCAGCATCCTGCATGTCGCCGCTGAGAGCCGGTATCGACTCTACGTCAACGGGGTGGAGGTGGGCCTGGGGCCGGTTCGCGGAACGCGGGCGGTTCTGTTCTTCGATAGCTATGAGATCGCACGGCTGCTCACGCCGGGCGATAACTGGATCGCGGTAGCTGTCCAATGCGCTAATGTGCCTACCTTCAAGGCTGCTCCCTCGCAACCGGGCGTTCTTGTGCAGTTGGATGGTGGCGGTCAGGTTGCTAGCGGCGATTTCTGGCAGGTGCAGGTTGCATCGTCCTGGCGGCAGGATGTTGGTTTATACACTTTCCAGATTGGATTTATGGAGTGGCAGGATCTTTCGCGGGAGCCCCTCCGCTGGCAGGTTGGCGGCGATGCGTCTGAATGGCAAAAGGCGTGCGTCATCAGCGTTGACGAGAACCTTGATGGAAGAGAATTGCGGGCCCGTGATATTCCGGGCTTGAGGGAGGAGAGGGTTGATCCGGTAGCAATCCCGGTCATGGCGCTGGTTCCAAAGCTGGATGATCCAGCCAACCCTCTCGTCGCCAAAAGGATGAATGAGGAATCTCATGCGCCGTTTATGGGGAGTGCCTCCATCTCCCGGCTTTTGATGGGAGGGGGGCAAGCGGCTGTTTTGGATCCTTCAGATGATGGCAACGGGGTGGCGATCATTTTTGACTTCGGCCGGGAGATCAACGGGGCGATCGAGCTTGATCTCGAAGGGGTGGAGGGTGCCATTGTTGATATTGCTTATGATGAAGGTCTGGGGAACGAACGGCTGCCTGTGATTGTTAACTCGTACGGCTTTGCCGATCGATACGTTCTGGGGAGTGGCAGACAGCTCGTCGGGAATGTCTTTGCGGAGCGCGGATTCAGAATGGTTCAGGTTGTAATCAGGAATTTTGATCGGCCGGTGAAGATTGTTTCGGCTCGTGCTGTTGATCGCACTTATCCCTTTATCGGCAGAGGGACATTTTACAGTTCCGACGCTCTTCTCAACGGGATCTGGAAGGTGTGTGCAGACACCATCAATGCTTGTTCGACGGATACCTTTGTCGATTGTCCGTGGCGTGAAAACGCGTTCTACGTGAACGATTTGGTGGTCGAGAATGTGACTTCCCTGCAGGCGTTTGGGGATCCCAGATTCAATGCGCGGTGCTTTCGTCTTGCGGCATCTCAGGTGCGTGCGGATGGACTGATTCCCGCTCCAGTGCCTGCCGGGCTTTTGCCGGGAAAAGAAGAGGAAGAGTCCGTCGACACGTTGACCTTGCCTTCCGCCAGCTTGTTCCTCCCCCAGATGCTGGAGGAATACCTGCTCTACACCGGCGATGGGGAGTTGGTCGCCGAACTGATCGCGATTGCAGAAGGGGGGGTGAAGCGTTTTTGCCAATGGGAGGATGGGAATGGTCTTGTCCATCCCCCGGCGAAATTCTGGAATTTCATCGATTGGTCCTATGAACTTAATGACATTTCGTTAACGGGGCGCAACACCGCAGTCTTTAACTGGTTCTATGTTCAGGCGATTGATAGCCTCGTCCGTCTCTACCAGCATTTGGGCGGCTCCAGCGAGGGGCAGGCGGATTGGGCTACCAAGGCGCGGTCGGTATCGCAGTCGGTGGACCGCGTTTTCTGGAATGATTCGCAGGCGTGTTACAGGGAGTGGACCGATAAAGAAGTGCTTGGAGAGGGCCAGAAAGGGCTATCGAGTCAGCTTTCTCACGCGGCCGCCTTGCTATCCAAGCGGTTCCCGGAAGCACGATTTGCGCGGCTCCGGGAAGCGCTATCGAGAGAGGATCTACTCGCGCCGGAGCTCTACATGCAGCATTTCATTCTCCGCGCGCTGGTTGAGGCTGGGAAACCTGAAGAGGCGCTTGAGTCGGTGAGGAAGCTATGGGGAAGAATCGTTCTTTCTGGCTCCAGGACGATCTGGGAATGCGGGGTGCATCAGCATGGAAAGTCCGCCTACAATGGAGCCGGGAGCATCTGTCACGGCTTTTCCACAGCGCCCATTGATTTTCTTCAAGGCACGATCCTGGGAGTGCGGCCTACAAGCCCGGGCTTCGCGCGCTGTAGAGTGCTGCCTCATTCGCTTGGTTTGTCTTATGCCAAGGGCGCCGTGCCGACACCGGGTGGAAACCTGGAGATCGAGTGGAGTCGGGAGGGAGCGGGGATGACTCTGAAGATGCGAATTCCTCCGGGCGTGTGTGCCGAGGCACCCGACGGACGCAGTTATGGGGCGGGCGTGCACCGGGTTGAATACTTGGCCCAAGACAAGGTTGACTCCGAAGTGACCTAGTGTCCTGTCAGCCAAATCCTTGTCATAATTCCGGGCGCTTTTCCGAATCTCCGGCGTTGCTCGCGCGGCCGGTATCTTTGGATATCGCCCTTGCTCGCGCCTTGGAGATTCGAAAAATCGCCTCGGACTTGTTTAAAGGATTTATCTGACAGGACACTAGCATTCAGAGCGTTTCTCCAGGGTAAAAGTCGGGAATGATGAGTGTGTTCTTGGTGCCCAGATTTCCCGTTTGGGCAAGTTGGAGGAGCTTTCTGCAGAACTTGCTGGCGAAATTCTTCTTATCGATCCGGTAACGGGCTGGCGATGGGACCAGATGATCGAGGTAGAAGTCTTCATCGCGTGAAATGATCGCGAAATCGGTGCCGATTCGGCAGTTCTTCTGGAGCAGATAGGTGACAGTATGGAGCGTAACCAAGGCGTCAAACACGAAGAGCCCCTGCTTTCCGCTGGAGGCGCGCATTGTGGCGTCGAGTTGTTGCTCGAACGCGATCTTTTCTGCGGCCACCCGTATAATGGAGGAGCTGGTCTCCGAGTGGCGCAGCATAGCCTCATTAAACGCCGTCATCGTGGCAATGTCTCCCGGACGAAGTTTTCCTCCAACAAGCAGCGAGATGCTTTTGCAGCCTTTGTTCAGGAACGTAGCCACGGCATGATTGGTGACGGGGACATAGTCGAAGTCCAAACTAGGGAGCGCGACAAATTCATAACATGAGCCCGAGACTAATGCGGGCACCCGCTTCTTCGAGAACCACCTCTGCACCGCTTCCGAGACTGAGAACAGGGCCCAGCAAGCCGCAGGGTTTTCGGCCACGTATTTCTCAAGGTATGGCGTGGGGTCCTGATAGCTGAGCCAGGCGGGTGATTCGACGGAGAGCCTGAAACCTACCTTTTCGAGATGGGTATGAATCTCATCTACAAGATAGATTGCCGTCGGATGCATTTGGTGGCGGGAATCCGGGCTCAAAACAATGACGTGACGATCGCTTTCAAGGCGCCGTTTGGAGGACGGTGCCACGTGATTAAGAGCCCGATTCGTTCCTCGGGCGACGGAGATCACTCCCTCTTTCTCGAGAATTGCCAGAGCCGAGCGGACGGTTGGCCGGCTCACTTGAAGGAGCTCACAAAAATATCGTTCGCCCGGCAGTTTGTCATCCCAAACCCTGGCCTCGATTCGGCTTCGAATGGCTTGTAGCGTCTGATCGATGAGAGAGCGACGTTCCGGCGTTGGAAAGGCGGGGGGGGCTGGCATGAGCGTCTGGGATGAAGACGCCCGATGCTCCTTGTCTTGCGCCCGCGGTGAGGGCGAGGCCTTTGGCTTTGGTGTGCGTCTTTTCATAAGCTATCTTTGTCGGTTTCGCTCTCAACCGGAGCAATGATGATCACGCACTACAAGCGAGGCTTCCACAACTGAAACTGACCGATTTTATCCGGGTAAGGTTTTGGAGTCAAGGCCCCTCCCTCTGTCAGGAACTCCGAAACGGGCGGGAAGTCTGATGTCATAAATTATTACCAGTATAAATTAATTGAGAACCATGGCATCGGACATACCTTAGCCGTCAGCCCCCCTTAGTCATTCCGAACTGCTGGACAAACAAGAACAGCGCCGGATTCCCGCTGCCCTTTCTTTTCTCTTCTGTAAAACTTTTGCGCATGAAACTACTAATCCTCACCACGATGGCCGCGATTGCATTCGCCGCCCAAGGAACAGCTAATGAGTCGGAGGCACCCAAGGTTCGGGCAGTGCGTACCGCCATTGTTAATACCTTTATCCCAAACTCAATGCTCCCAATGGGAGTTGTGCGGGTGGGTGAGAAGGAACTGATAGCCGCCTTTATTGACGGGGTCGACATAAAGCCCGGAAGCGCAGGGTATCTGGTGCGGAGTACGGATCTGGGGAAAACTTGGTCCAAGCCGTTTCATACCATGAAGTCGGATTTGCCCAATGTCGGAACGGCGATCGCTATTGCCTCCCTTCCGAATGGAGATCTCTTGCTGACGAAAATGGTGGAAACCTATCTTAGTGATGATCCCACCTGGGATGCGGTGTTCAAGGGGCACACCACCCAGTTTAAGCTGGAGCGAAGCACTGATGGCGGGAAGACCTTTGTGGATGACGGCGTGCTTCCGCTTCCGAAGAAGTGTTCCGCCGGAATCATGGGGACGGTGGTGGTGCTGGCCAATGGCGACTTGATCATGCCCGGGTTCCAGTATCCTGGTGTTTCCCCGAGAGAAGAGGGATTTCAGTATGGGAGCGGCTTTTTCAGAAGCCGGGACGGGGGCAAGACGTGGGGGCGCATGGAGGTTGCCTTTAAGGACCCGGTCGAAGGACGGGAGAATCCACTCGGATTCAATGAGGCTGCCTATTTTCTGAACAAGAATGGAACGGTGATTGCCTATGCCCGCATCGATTCCGAAAGGAAGGATACAGCGTTGGACGTGGGAAATCAGAAGGCAGTCTGGCCGGTCGACGGGAACAACCTTTGGGTAGTGGAGTCCACTGATCATGGAGCCACGTGGAGCGAACCGAAGGAGACCAATATAGGCGGGCTTTTTCCTGCCATTGTACGGCTTGCGGACGATCGCTACCTGATGGTCTGTGGCAATCGGCATTCGAAGCCCTCCCGGACAACCTACTATTACACCAGTCGCGACGGATACGACTTCAAGTTTGGCGGGACCGCCCCCTATACCCGGACCAATGGCGTTCCCGATGGTAATAATGGTGGCTCCCATTCCCTCGTGGTGATTGATGAGAATCACGCCTATCTGACCTATTATGGAGCCGACGCCAAGCTCGGGACCGCGAATAATACCTACATTGAAGGCGTTCTCCTGAAGGTTGATTAGACGGGGTGACGGCAACCGGTAGAAAGCTGAAGATGATCAATACGGACGAAAGTTATCGCTCGCTCCCGGTGGGATGCGCACCGCAACCCGTTGCGGTGCCGCATTTCCCCGATACTTTACACACGATCATCTGGCGGAACTGGGACGTCATCTCGGTGAACCGGTTGGCGGAAGTCTTGCACGGCACCCCGGAGCAGATTACGGCGATTGCCGTGTCGATGGGCCTCCCTGCTCAACGCACTATTCCCCCAGGGGAACTGAGGAGGAACTATATGACCGTGCTTCACCGCAATTGGCATTTGCTTTCCTATCCGCAACTTTGCCAGCTTCTGGGCTGGGATGTGCCGACCATGCAGTTCTACTTGAATGAAGACGATTTCATGTGGAGCAAGCTGGGCGGCTATAAACCCGAATGCCCGCCTGTTCATTATTGTACTCCCAATGCGGCGACCCAGGCCCGGGCCAGGGAGATCGCGCGGATCATGGAGGAGAAGTTTGGCAATGCGCTTCATCTTCCGAGCGAGCCGTTGTTTGGCTTTATCGACCGATTCAGGGAAACCAAGGTTGAGGCTATCGCACCGGCGTCTGGAGGGTTTCAGATTCGCATGGTCTATCCATACTTTCTCCGGTATGGCGATCCTTTGAGGGGGGAGGGGATCGACGATATCCCCGAGGGCTATCTTGCGGAGCTTGCCGCCAGCGGCGTCAATGCCGTCTGGCTTCAAGGGTTGCTCAACACTTTGGCCCCCTGGGATCTCGCGCCCGAGCTTTCCGTCGGATGGGAGGAGCGATTGGCGAATTTGCGCAGGCTTGTCAAGCGGTGTCGCGCGTACGGCATCGACGTTTTCCTTTACCTGAACGAGCCGCGAGCCCTGTCGCGGTCGTTCTATGAGAAATATCCTGAATTACGCGGGATCGATGAGATCCCCGAGGGCAAGGATCACTTGCCCGATGTCGTTGGGCTTTGCACAAGCACTCCTGCCGGGCAGGCCTTCCTCGTTAACTCTGTCCGTCATGTCTTTGAAAATGTCCCCGATCTTGGGGGGATCTTCAGCATTACCTTCAGCGAAAATCTGACGAACTGTTATTCAAGGGGGCGCAACGGGAATACATGCCCTCGTTGCCAAAAGCGCAGCGCGGAATCTGTTCATGCAGAGGTCTACACCCTGCTTGAACAGGGAATGCGCCTGGCGGGTTCCGATGGAAAGCTGTTGTCCTACGTCTGGACTACCCTGGAGCAATGGATTCCGGGGATCATTGAAGAAATTACAGAGCGTGCGTCGGTTCTGTGCGTTAGCGAGTTTGGCCTCCCGTTCACACGAGGCGATTATTCGGGAACGGTTAACGAATACTCGATCTCCGCTGTGGGGCCGAGCGAGAAGAGTCGCAGGCAGTGGGCGTCGGCGCGTCGGCGCGGCTTAAAAACAGCGGCTAAGATTGCTGCCGTTAGCACATGGGAACTCCCTACCATTCCATATATCCCCGCTTTGCGTCTAGTCGGTGAGCATCTTTTTAATGTCGCCGCAGAGGGCATTGATGCCCTTCTGCTGGGGTGGACCAACGGCGGATCGCCCTCTCCGAACTTGGAACTGGTCGCAGAGTTTGTCTGCAATCCGGGACAAAGCGTCGACGAGGCAATGCACGCGGTCGCACGGCGCCGGTTTGGTGTCGCCGTATCTGAAGAAATCGTGAAGGCATGGAACCACTTTAGTGATGCCTTTGAAGAGTATCCCTTTGATGCCGCCGTCTGTTACAACGGCCCTCAGGCACTAGGCCCGGCGAATCTGCTATATCTGGAGCCGTCCGGATTCCGGGCCACTATGGTTACTTTTCCCTTTGACGATCTGGAGAAATGGCGAGGCCCCTATTCAGTGGAAACATTGCAGGGCCAGTTTGAAAAACTTGCGCAGCTCTGGAAACCTGGAGTCGAACTCCTTGATACCTTACGCCACGCCAATCCCTCCAGCGCGATTGAGGACGAGTGGCGCAATAGCAAAGCCGCGCTCCTCCTCTTCGAAAGCGCGATCAATCAGATTCGCTTCGTCCGTGCTCGCGGTTCCGATCATGCCGCTGCGGCCGCAATCGTACGAAGCGAGATGAATCTGGCGCGGGAGCTCTTCGATCTCGCCGCCGTCGACTCGCGCCTTGGGTTTGAGGCCACCAATCACTATGGATTTATCCGGTTTGACCTGGCCGAGAAGATTCTCAACTGCGAGAGTCTGCTCGCGAGACTGGAACGCGGGAATATATAGATTGGGCTATTCCGATGGAACGGGATTATAACTGCCGGAGCTAAATTGTTTGGGAAACTGCGATTAAGATAAATTAAAATTATGAATAGATTACTATCTCACAAGCGAGCATTGGTTTGCGTTTTGTCGTGCATGACCCTGGTATCTTTCACGACTGGGAAGTCCGGTGCCGCAGTTGCCGTAGACTGGGGCGGTGACTATGGAGAGGGGCAAGCTTTCGGCAATGCGGCCGCCGAGGATTTTACAACCACTTATGGTAGCGGAATCTACGCAAGCGCCAGCATCCTCAACGATGGCCCCAGAAACCTGACCCCTACATCGGGATACACCGCTCCGGAGGGAAAAAGCGCAACCTTCTGGGGCGGCTGGATGGCCAGCACCCCCGATGCTACGTCGTCGGTCACCATCCCGGGCAGTGTGCATCCCGGTATCGACTCCCCGCTCGAAGGTTCGCTGAATAGCCGCGCCATCTGGTCGAACCGGATCAACATCGCAGTCTCGAGATATCAGGCCCGTCTTCGGGGAATGGTTTATTTCTCGAAGAGTGATTTCCTGAACGACTTGAACAGCGCGACGGTCGCGTTTGACGAAAACTCCTCGCTCTCGTTTTCCGGGATTTCCGATGGGAACTTTGGTCCCAACGTACGTTGGGTGATTCAGGATGGCGACACTTGGTACGTTTCCAGTGTCCAAGGTGTAGGCACCTACAACACCGTGTTCACCATGTCTCTGGCGAATCCTAACAGTGCCCTCTGGGCCAGTTTTGACCCTTACTCTGACGGTACTTATAATGCCGCCCCTGACGAGGGATACGCGACTCATACCTTCTCCAACATCCAGGCGGTGGGAATGTTTTTTGATTCCTACGGTTTGGAGTCCCGTGCCTACGACGGCGACGGCTGGGCGCGATTTGCAATGCAGGGCTTTACAATGGAAGCCTCGGCCATTCCCGAACCGTCCATCGCCAGCCTTGCGGGGGTCACGTTGCTATCCTTCGGGATTGCGAAGCTCGGCAGCAAAATCGGCGCTGGGAGCCAGAGTGGCACCAAGTAGATCAGCGATTCTTTACAGACGGGCGGTGGAGTTGAATTCCGCTTCCTGAGAACTGAAATGGTCAGATTTGGGATGCATGCCCTATGAGCAACCGCGCTTCGCTTCGTTACTCCGTTATTCTAGGAAACCTGGGCAATACGTGTGACCGGTTTTTGCCAACCGGTTACAAGGAGAATCTTCCGAAACCGGAGCTTCTGCGCCAAGCCGCCGCTATCCCAGGAGTGGCGGGAGTGGAACTGGTGGGCACTTGGGATATCACTGAAGAAAACCAACAGGAGATGCGGCAGGCGCTTTTGGACAATCGGCTGGAGTGCGTCTCGCTCATCCCTGATCTCTTCTCCCAGAAGCGGTGGAGGGACGGAAGCTTTAGTGCAAAGGATTCCGGCATTCGGTATGAAGCTCTGGAGGAAACCCGGAGAGCCGCTCGGATTGCCCGCTATCTCGGGTGTCCTCTCATTAATCTTTGGCTTGGACAGGATGGCTATGACTATCCGCTGACTGCTGACTATCGCCGTCAGCGTGGCTACATGGTTGAAGGAATCCAGAAGATTGCACAGGAGTTCCCCGAGCTGAAGTTCGCGCTCGAATACAAGCCAAAGGAGCCTCGCACGCATTCCTTCCAAGCGAGGGCAGCGGATACCCTTTTGATGGCGCTTGCAACGAAGTGCGACAATGTGGGCGTTTGCATTGATGTCGGACACTCGTTTATGGCCGGTGAGAACGTTGCGGAAGCAGCGGTGATTCTTCAGGAAGAGAATCGTCTCTTCCATATGCACTTCAATGACAATTATCGCTCTTGGGATGATGACATGATTGTAGGTTCCCTTCACACCGTTGAATATTTTGAGCTTCTTTTCTGGCTCTCCGAGACAGGTTACGCGGGCTGGTACTCGATGGATCAATATCCCTATCGCGAGGATGGTGCCGCCGCTGTTGGGGAGAGCGTGGCGTTCCTGCAGAGCGTGGAGCGACTGATGACAGATCAAAGGAAACAGGAAATGCGTACCCTGATCGCATCTGGAGATGCTACCTGTTCAAACCGTTGGATGAGGGAATTGATCTTCGGAGGTCGCCATGCCTGAAGGGAGAAATCACTTTTTCCAGCGGTTGAACGACAGGAATCCGGGGCGCAGGGCGATTCAGATCGTGGCCTTTGGAGACAGCGTTACTCAAGGAGTAATGGAACTCGGGCGAATGAACCCGGACGAAACTTATCATCGCTTGCTTCAGAAAGATCTCGAAGCATTCTATCCGACATCCACGATCAATGTCATCAACTCGGGAATCTCCGGGGACACGGCGCCGCAGGGCCTCAATCGCTTGGAAAGGGATGTTTTGAACTATCATCCCGACCTGCTGTTGATCGCTTTTGGCCTGAATGACTCTACCCTCGGCGAAGAAGGGTTGCCGGAGTTTGATAAAGCGATTCGTAAAGTAATTGGCGGTGTGAAAGCGCTTGGGAATACAACGATCATCGTTTTAACTCCCCCGTTCATGGCGACGGCGAGAACGGCTCGCATTCATCAGCAGCATGCCGAAGTGGCTGATCTCATTATTCGTACGCAAACCAGCGGCACCCTGGCTGCTTACGCCCAACGGCTTCGGGAGGTTGCCGCCTATGAAGGCGTCCTCCTTGCCGATATCTATGCCGAGTGGGAGCGCCTTGATAAAGATGGAGTGGATCTGAACAGTTGGCTCGCAAACGGGTTGAATCACCCCGACCTCCGAGGCCATCAGTTATCAGCAAAGGCCATCTGGAATACTTTGATGAGACATCGGTAGAGCCGCTGTCTTGAAGAAGCTGCCTTTTGTTGTGAGTGACAGATTTGAGCTAACAGCTCGGTAGAAGATCTCAAAGCTTCCCATGTAGGCAGAAGCGCAATCGGTTGATATACGCGGCAAAGATCATGCCTATTTTTCCAACCGGCTCTATCTTTTGGGGCAATTTTGAGCCTCCCAAATCAGAAAGCCCAAATCCAGGTTCAAGGCGTCCGCCATCTTGAGCAAGGTATAAAGTGTCGGCTTGAGATCCCCGCTCTCTACGTGACGAACTCCGGTCCTCCTTCAACAGAAGGATGAGCCGTCTAACATTTCATAAAAAACACTCCGTCAGGCGAGGGGGGAAGTTTTTGGAAGAGCGAATGTAACCCACCCAATAGCAGAAGCCAGGCCTACGACAACAATCGCCGCAGCCTCTGCAGCGCCCGTCGCGCCAGGGGGATTGGGGTATCGCATCCCGCCAACGCCACTTCTCCTATATCCCGGGAGTCATTGCGCAAGGTTGCCACCGCGTTCAGATTGATGATCAACGAACGATGCACCCGTACGAAGCGTTCGGGCGGCAGCAGGGATTCCCAGGTTTGCACCGTTCGCCGAACGTAAAGAGTCTCGCCGTTCCCCAAATAGACGCGGGTATAGTTTTCATCCGCTTCGATGTGAGTGATCGAACGTAGAGAAAAAGTAGCGAAACCTTTGTCGGTACGAACGGAGAGGGTTTCATCCGCCTGCTCCAATCCGAGATAACGTTTCAGCTTCTCAATGGTCTGGGCCAACCGCGCAGGGTTGACGGGTTTGAGCAGGTAATCCACAGCATCAGCGTCAAACGCCGCGATGGTGAAATCATCGTGAGCGGTCACAAAGACCACCACCGGCCGCGGCGATTCCAATCCATCAAGCAGGGAGAAGCCGTTTTCCACACCCATCTCGATGTCGAGAAACAAGACGGCAGGGTGATGCTTCTGACAAAGGGCGCGCGCTTCTTCAAGATGGCCGGCTTCGCCCACGATTTCAACCTGCCGGTGCGCTCCCAGCATGAAGGCAAGCAGTTCCCGGGCGGGAGGTTCGTCGTCGATGATGAGCACTCGCATAAGAGCGTTTCAAATAATATGGCCACTATATCTGCCTCAAACCGGGATTCGCAATGAAACGATCACCCGCCCGTCCCGTTCGCAGGTGGTGATACATTCGCCCCTGGGATAGATGAGACCGAGCCGGTGGCGCAGGTTTTCCAGCCCGACCCCGGCCGCCGGGTCGCTTTCGCGCGGGACCGGCTCCCAGCGCCCTGTATTGACAACGACGACCTCCAACAACTTTGGCGACGGGCATTCAACCCGAAGGCTGACGCGAAGCGGCCGGGGAGAGGTGCGGTACCCATGTTTAACGGCATTTTCCAAAAGCGGCTGGAGGATCACTCCAGGCACTAGCACATGGTTGGCCGCAGGGTCCAGACAACTTTCGATCTCGATACCATCCCGAAAACGGGCCTTCTCCACAGCAAGATAGTTGAGCGCTGCCTCATACTCCTCAACCAAAGGGACGAGCGTGGAAGTCCGGAACTTCAAAGTGTAACGAAGATAACCCGCGAGGTTTTGCACCAACTCGGTAAGGGCGTGTGGATCCTTGCCAATCCCGGCTTGAATCGTATTCAGGGCGTTGAAGAAGAAGTGCGGATAGATCTGTGCCCGCAACATCTTCAGTTCGGCATCACGCAAGGCCAGAGCCCGCTTTTGGTTTTCCTGCATTTCCTTGATTCCGAAGTAAAGCAGGCTCCAAAAGCAGAAGATCAAAAAGCGGTAGCAAAAGGTGCTGATCAGCAAGGATGTGTCCCGCAGGACTGGAGATTGGGCGTAGCAATCGACGCCCAGGATGCAGAAAGAGTCGATCAATGTTGCCGAGAGGGAGGCTGTAAGGATGAGCAGAGCCATCTTCCATGTGCTCCGCGGTGTGGGGGCACGATGAGAAAAGCGCCGGTAAATTGAACGCAGCCCAATGGTCAGCAAAAAGCCAACGGTTTCACGGACGAGGGTGGCGATGAACGCCGACTGCCAACTCCCCAGAAAGTAGAGTTTCAAGGGAAACGAGGCAAAAGCGGTTAAACCCCAGCCGACGCACTGCAATAGCCAGAAGCGCTGAAAAAAAGGAATGGATGGGGCAGAGTTTGGCAAGCGCTCTTTCTTTCCGATCGACAGGTTCCGGGGTTCGGCAGTGGCGAAGTAGAATCTAGACGGGCGAATGCCGACAAGCGAAGAAATTGATCAGGAAAAATTTTCCGGAGAGCTGCTTGATCACAGATTCAGACCGCTTGGTCACAGAGTTTTTGCCTTTGCGCCGAAACGGTTCACAACCGGGTTCCTGCGTCTTCCAAATCTTCTTAATCCCATGACTCTTAAGGAACCGCTGATTAAAGCCTTCGCTTCTCTGCGTTGCTTTTCAAGGCTTGTCGGTGCGACCATCGTTGGCCTTCCCCTCCTTGCCCAGGCACAGAGCCCCTCATGGACCGGCGGCGGCACGGGGAACTGGTTTGCCCCCGGCAACTGGTCGACCAACAACGCGCCATCGGGTATGGATGACATCTCCATCACGGAGCCTGGCGCGGTCATCGAGATCGCTACAGGCGAAGCGGCAGAGGCTCTTTCCCTGACACTCGACGGAAAATACACCCCCGATGGAGATGACCCGGTTATACTGAACGTCACCAGCGGGTCACTGACAGTCGGTAGCCGTCTCACCTTGGGGAGTACTTCAGGGCCCTTATACTACGATGGAGGATTTCTGGAAGTTTCAGGCTCCTCATCATCGGTAAGTGGCCTTTCCGGGGCCAGTCTGGTTTTGGGAGACAACGGCGTGGGAGAAGTCCTCATTCACAATAGTGCCACCGTCTCTTTCGACACGGTCGTCCTGGGTGCGCAATCAAATGGGTATGGAGGAATTTATCTGAATGGGGTTGAGGGGAACAGAGGGGTCCTGGAGGCCGGGCACATTGAACAGGGAAGCAGCACGAACGTCCGGCTTTATATCGACGGAGGAATCTTGCGCGCCAAGGGCAACGAGAGCGATTTCCTGAGGAACTTCACGCCGGGGTATCTGGACCTCCGTGCCGGCGGCGCTTTCATTGATACCAACGGATTTGATGTCGGCATCACCAGCTCGGTCTTACTCTACGGCGGCGGAGCTCTCACCAAAATCGGAGAGGGCACCCTTACCCTCTCAGGAACTGGCAACTATACCGGGGGAACCATCGTCAAAGAAGGAACTCTCACCGTTGAAGGAGGCAATTTCTATAGCGACTATGGGGTGCTAAGGGTCGGCGATGCCGCGGGCGATGAAGCAACCTTCCGCCTGGAGGCTGGCGGAAAGTTCAAATCGGACCAAACGATCATCGGGAACGCAGCCGGAGCGCACGGGTCTGCAGTTGTCACGGGAACGGGCGCCCTGCTGCTTAGCGGATATCTCACCTCAACACCCGGCACTCTGACAGTGGGGTACAGCGGAAGCGGCGCGCTGTTGGTTTCGAATGGTGGCGTATCCCAAAGCAAAACGACTACCATCGGGCTGGAAGCCGGCTCCGAGGGAAGCATTACCGTCACGGGCGTTCACGCGGAAGGCAGCGTCGCTTCACTTTTGGAAGCTGGCCAGAACCCGGATAGCAAAATCACCATCGGCCAGAGAGGCAGTGGCACACTGACCCTTGAAGAAGGAGGGATTGCCCGGGTCCGCAACGGAGTGGGGACGCTATACATCGGCACGGAAGCCGGTTCCCGGGGCATTCTCAATATAGGGGCGTATGATCTCGGGCACGCAACCAAAGCAGGAAAGCTCGAAGCCAGTACCGTCGTGTTCGGAACCGGGAGCGGTACCATCAATTTCAACCAGACCGATACCACCACGTTTGCAGCGTACATCAGTGGCAAGGGCAGCGTCATACAACGAGGGACGGGAACCACCATTCTCAGTGGCAACAACACCCACACAGGGGGAACGTTCGTGCGGGCTGGCAATCTGATCGTCGACGGATATCTTACCGGAGAGGTCACTGTCGAGGGCGGCACCCTCGGGGGAAAGGGGGTCTTCGGGTCGATCAAGCTCAGTGGCGGGATGCTCGCGCCGGGGAATTCGCCCGGACGGTTGCGCGCGAACAGCCTCGCCTGGGGCGATGGCGTGATCGCCTTCGATCTGGGAGCCGATGACGCCTCCTCAGATTTTCTGGAACTTGGTGAACTGATCGCCACCAGCGACCTGCTTCGATTCACCTTCGTCGATAACGGCTGGGTTGAAGGAAAGACCTACAGCCTTCTCAGTTTCACTTCCGGGACGGTCGAACTCGATCATTTTGGGTTCACGAATGGCGGCGGTTTCAACGGAGAGTTTTTATACAATGGCGACGTCCTCCAATTCACACTCCTCTCTGTTATTCCTGAACCCTCCACCTATGCTCTGGGTTTGATCGCCCTCGCAATCTTATTCGGCCACCGTTCCGGGCGAAGAAAGACGCCCAGGACGAGCCTGACGAACTGAGCTGTGTTGGATGTATTCGGGGGATCTGAAAAGGCGATTTCGCTCAACTTGAAAGATGGTGCTTTCGTTCTGTGTAATCGGAAAATTGCTGGGCGAGAAGGCTTCGCCTTTTTGGACCTTTTGGCGATAAGCAATTGGGGGAAGGCTGAAACGCTGAGACCTCCCGAAATCATAACGATTTTCGGCTATCGCCCGGTTAGCAGCCGCTCCGCATTGCGGTAGTAGATTCGATCCACCACCTCCTGGCTAAGATCCAGGGTTTGCAGAAACTCATGCAGTTCTCGCCCGTAATAATCCCGGGCAAAAAGAAGGCGGTCGGAAAATTCGGTGAGGAAACAAACAGCATGAGCAGGATCGCGTCGTAACGCCGCGAGACCGGAGCCGGCGCTGAGATCCGCCATCAGGTTTGGGTGATCGTGGAAGAGTTGATAAAGACGCCCTTTTCCCTCTGCGAGCGGCCCACGCGGATAGAGCGAGGGATCATTCTGCGCATCTGCACTGATTTCCCGCCAGAATCCAGGCGCGTGACCGATGAATATCGTCTCGGGGCAAGCCTTCAGCGCCCTCTCAAGATTTTCAACCGTCCCTCCATACCAAGCCGGTTGGTAGGTTCGCCGATTCTCCTGTATCAGGTAAGGGACATCGAGATGAAGCACCACGGGCAGGCCGAGTTCTCCGGCCACGTGGAAGACCTCCAGAGAGCGGGGATCATCAAACGGGATGCGGAATTTCCATTCGCCGCAGACGCGCACTCCATGAATTTTCACCGCTGAGCGGAGAACCTCCGGAGCATTGCCCAAGGCAGGGTGAGGGCAATACCCGAGGACAAAGCGGTCAGGATAGCGATCTCTTGTCAAGATCAAGTCGCTCAAGGGAATCCCTCCATGGGTCCCGTCAGGCCGGAGGTGAATCGGATTAAGGATTCCATGATACGCCTTGTTATCCTCAAAGGGAGGAATTTCCCAGGAAAGAAGCCACGCGGTTTCGATGGCGTGATCATCCATATCCGCGATCAAGCCACGATCATCGCGGCCATGCCAGAAGACATGTTGGTGGGAATCGATAATTCGAGAAGGGGAGGCTGCCATATATTTCCGTCTTAATATTAAATTCTTCGAAAGACAACGCTAGTGAGGTCCTTGTGGGGCGTTGTTTTTCCTCCATTGAGTGGGACTGACTTTTTCCTGTGCGCGAAAAGCGCGGAAGAAGTTGGATAAATCTTCGAACCCGCAGGCGAATGCAATGGAGGTGATCGATTCTTCTGACTCCGCAAGCAGACGCCGCGCCTCCCCCAATCGTAGATCCTGGAGGTACTGTTGCCTCGACACCCCGGTGACGGCCCGGAAATGATGCGTGAGGCTGCGCGAACTCATCCCGAGCCGACTGGCGGCTGAAGCGATGGTTTCCATTTCATGAAAGGTCGTTTCCAATTTCGCGACATAATCCCGCACTCGTACGAGAAGTTCGACTTCGTTGGAGGTTTTTTCCTCACCCGACGGTTCCTGGCGTCGGGCAATTTTACTCAAAAGGAGCAGAGTCTGCCCGATCACAACGCTGGGAGTTCCGAGGCGAACCTGGGATTGTTCATGAAAGATCGTCCGCAAATGAGACGAGACTTCTCGGGACAGCCCGAAGTTCCGAATTACCGCAAAGCGTGTGGGGAGCACCGGGGCGAAGATCTCTCGCTGCTCTTTTTGCGGCTTGATGCAAAGGCAAAACATCGCCAGGGGCGATCCCGGGTTATCCTCAAAGGAATACGGTTCTTGGGCCGGCACGATCACCAAATCTCCTTTGCACACAGGGTGTCTAACATCCCCGGTGATCACCCATCCTTCCCCATCGAGAATCAGCATCACCTCGGAGAAATCGTAGCGGCTGCGAGGCATCTGGAAACCCGGAAGATGGCGACTCTCCAGGATGCAGATCCCGTAAGAGGGAAACTGAGGCAAGACGGGTTCTTTGGCAGAAAGGTTGATCACCACCTTCATAGAATTCCAGGGTTCACCCCAGAGCTGGGTAAATTACGGCGCAGGAAAGACCCGTCTCAAGCTCAATCTGAGGGGGGAAATCCGCGTGTTGACTGCCATCTATAGCCGTTTTTTTCGCGGCGGAGGGCTTTTCATTTTGCCATTGGAACTTTTGATCAAGTGTTAAGTATGGTCCTCGGGACGACTTTTTATGAAAATTGCTCATTTTACGGATCTTCACCTTAGGCACGCCATTCCTGGCACGGCATCGCACGAATTGCGGCGAGCCCGGGAAATCTTCTCCTTCTTTGAGAAGGCGCTCGTCCAAGCCAAGGCAGCCGAGGTTGATCTGGTTGTCATTACAGGGGATCTCCTTGACGTCCCCTCGTTTGTCGTCGATGGGGTTCCCAAAGGGTTCACGATGCCGGAGTTCGATCGCGCTGATCCGGCGAATTATTGGATGAAGGCCATCCGGGCCGACTATGCGAAGATCAAGCAGGCATTGGAGCATTGTGGCCTCCCGTACAGGGTTGTTCCCGGGAATCATGACGATGCAGGCCTCTTCGCCGAAGTCTTTGGATCAGAGAACCCGGATCGGCGGCACCAAGACTTCCGGATTGTCGAGTTTGTGGATTTCGAGCATCAGGGGAATGTGCCGCGCCGCTTCGTCCCGTCGCGTGACAGTTTCGAGCAAGTCCTCTCCGATTCCGATCCCACTCCCCAGATTCATCTTCAGCACTACTTGCTGCATCCTGTCGATCATGCAAGCTATCCTTTTCATTACGAAGAGTGCGAGTTCTTGCGGGCGAAAATAGCGGAAGCCGGTAAAGTCGTTCTTTCCTTGAGCGGCCATTATCACGCCGGGACGCCGCTTGTCACGCAGGATGGCACCGCGTATACAGCCGGTCCTGCTTTCTGTGAGGCACCCTACCGCTGGAGAATCTACACGATCAACGGATCGGAGATTCTATCGGATGAGCGCTCTGCCGCTCCTTCCGACGTCGATCCCTCGCCGGTGGTTTTTCTTGATCGTGACGGAGTGATCAATGATCTCGCCAGCTACACCAGCGGGCCCGAGGAAATGCGGTTGATCCCGGGGGCTGCCCGAGCCATTCGCATGTTGAACGACCGGGGAGTTCGTGTCGTTGTCGTCACTTCGCAATCAGCCATTGGCCTGGGGTACGTCCCCGAAGAGGTAGTCCGGATGGTGATTGAGCGGATGAGCGAGCTTTTGGCGAGAGAGGGCGCTTGCGTTGATGCCGTCTACTATACTTCCGGGGCAGGTGAGGCATCCGTGATCCCTTCGATGAAATCGCTGCCCACCGCAAAGTCCGGGCTGATTTTAAAAGCTGCCCGGGAATTGGCGCTCGATCTCTCCGGCGCGTGGATCGTGGGAGACCGGGTGAGTGACATCGAAGCCGGAGAGCAGGCTGGAATCCGCGGAATGCTGGTCCTTACCGGGCTCGGGAAAGAGGCAAGCGCCGCTGAGTGTTCCCGACAATTTCCCGTCGTTGCCGATCTGGAAGCCGCCGTTCATCGGATTCTTTCGGACCCCGACAAACCGTAGAACGGCAATCCCCAAACTCTGTTTGGGGACGCCTGTGTCTTCGAAACTCCAGTTTCGCAGCCCTTGTCCGTACCGGCACCCTGCACGGAATTGGAAGTTTTTCGAATCAGAGATTCGGGGGCAGGGGCATTACCAATCTGGAGATTGGTAACGAGGAAAAAAGGCGCTTGAGGGTGAGCGCCCTACCTTCGATTCCTGGCGTTAATAGACCGCTACCCGAACGATCCTCGCGTGATCGAGGCCGCAGGTCTCATCCACCTTGATTCTCAAAGCGCGGGCGGTGGTTCCCGCGGAGAGGGTCGTGCTATGCCTCCGCCGCCAGTTATCGGTTACCCGCTCAACTTCGCGCCATCCTTCCTCCGTTTCGATCTCGACGGAGAATGCTTTGACGGTCTCGGGCTGGCAGCCCCAGATCATCCTGCTGTGATAGGCATCGGAATTGGTCAGGGTGAGGTAACGGGAAAGTCCGGTGTCGAAGGTCAACTCCAGCTTCCCGATCGTAACGGGGGTGTCCCACCGGAGTTCCAGCCAGGCCGGAAGACCTTGGGCGGGATCGCTCATCCAACGGTGGGAGCCCGGAATGAGACGGTCGGGGCGGACACCGCGTTCGCCTTGGGCGCTCCGATTCTGGCCCGACAGGACGTTAATGGCGGGGCCTTCGGGTTGTTCGCTCGACGCGCTGACGCGGGCCGCACGGGCGAGGTCACATTCGCTGCGTTCCGTGGCTCCGATCAGGAAGGCGTCTTCGCGCAGGAGATGCTGCCGAATCTGCTCCATCACCTCGGGGTTTCCAGCCAGCTCTTGCGGCGAGAGGTGGTCCCGCACTGCATAGGCCGCCGCGACACCCACGCCTTCGCCTATCAGAGCGCAGGTCGCCATTACCCGGGTGGAGGCAAAGGCGATATGGGTCGCCGAGATATTCCGCCCGGCGAACATCAGGTTGGTGATGTTCTTCGACACGCACGACCGCAACGGAATCTCGAACAGGAATGGAACGGGAGTCTGAACGCACGGCTTTTCCTCCGGTCGGTCGATGCCCTCGGGGGGATGGGTATCGATTGGCCAGCCTCCGTAGGCAATGGCGTCCGGGAACGGCCTTGCCTCCATCAGGTCGCCCTCGGTGAGAAGATGCTGCCCGACAAAGCGGCGGCTCTCCCGCTTGCCGGGGAGGAAACCGAACCAGTCCAGCGCCCAGTGGTCGGCGCCGTGCTCGCCCTCGTTCTTGATGAAGTCCCACACGCCAAGCAGGATGGCGAGGAGTTCATCGCGAATCTCTTCGTTATCCTTGATGGTGTCGAGTTGGCCGCCCCATTCGAGCCACCAGTAACCATATTCATACTCTTGTTCGCTCCCTGACCAGAAGGCAGCGCGATTGCGAAAGCTCTCGCGGGTAAAGCGGCGCGCCCAGGGCGGTGCGGAGAATGGCATCGGGCGGTCGTGCCTCCGCGCCATGAACAGGAGCGTCGAGCCGAGGGTCTTCCCGTCGGCCAACTCGGGAGCCAACGTTTCGCCATAGGTTTCGCCGGCTTCACGGCCCCGGACAAATTCGGCCCCGGCTGCCGCGCCCAGGGTGCCATCGCCGGTGCAATCCAGATAGATCCTGGCATGGATCGTGAAGCGGTCTTCAGTCGAGGCTCTGATGGCGTGAGCCTCCGTGATGGTGTTGTTCTCGACCTTCGCGCCGATGACGCTCGTATTGAGGAAGAGCTGCAAGTTCGCTTCGGCCCGGCATTTCTCGTAGAGAATCAGGTCGAACATGGAGGGGGAGCGCTGCGGATTGCGCACGGCATTCTCCAGCCGGATTTCTTCGATGATGCCGGTTTCGCGAGCTTCGAGAAACCATGTCTCGGTTTGCCGTCCTGCGTTGGCGCCGACCACGTGCATCCGCACTTCGCTGCTGGCGTTGCCTCCAAGCACGGGGCGGTCGTGGCAGAGAATTACCTTGGAGCCCGCGCGCGCGGCCGCGATGGCGGCGGGGACGCCCGCAGGGCCGCCTCCCGCGATGAGGATGTCGCATTGCAGGGTTTGAGTCTCGAAGAGGTCTGACATAGAATGGGGTGAGTAAGGCGTCAGCTTCCCCCTTCCTGCGCTTTGGCTCAAAGGAATAGGCTTGCGCGATTTGCTCGAAATCCTGTGCAATCCGCTCAAATAAGCCCTCCGGCTATGAACCTCAAACAGACCATTCCTCTGGCTCACTGGAGTCTCTTTCGTTCCCAGTTGAGATGGGCTTACGATCGCCTGCTTGTGGAGAGCGGTCCAAAGGCATGGCCTTATGTGATTTATCCAGCCGCCGCCTGGCTGATTCGCAGCGGCTCGGTCACGCTTCGGTTTGCATCCGGCTCGGAACAATTCGGCCCCGGTTCCTGGATCTTCCCCCGGGAGGAGGAGGGAATGCAGGAATTTTCCAGCGGAACCCGGATCATCTCCCTCCGTTTTCAGGCGGAATGGTCTTATGGAACGCCTCTCTTCGACCGTTCGAAAACCGTGGTCCTGCCTCAAAAGGACACTCGGGAACTGACGGCGTGCGCGGAGGCCCTCGTTGCGCATGTGCAGGAACAGTTCCCCGGGATCTTGCTCTCGCAGGAGATGGAGGGCGGCTTCGATCAATACCTCGGCCTTCAACCGGTGTTCATGCGATGGATTGCGGCCTATTATGCCGCGCTATCCGCGCACGGAGTGCCGGTGAACACCCTTGAACAACTCGATGACAAGGTCCGTCTCGCGCTTCAGATCATTGAAACCCAGTCACTTGCAGTTCCTTTCAGGGAAAGCGAACTGGCCCGTGCCTCCGGGTGCAGTGTCAGCCAGTTGAACAAGCTCTTTGCCGCGCAGACGGGTTCCACGCCCGCCTCCTTATGGAATCGCCGCAAGCTTGGGGCCGCCAAGTCGCAGTTGCTTAACAGCAATGAGAGTATCAAGGCGATTGCGTATCACTTCGGATTTTCCGCCCCCGAGCATTTTACCCACTGGTTCAAAAAGAATAGCGATCACTCTCCGCTGGAGTTTCGCCGCCTTCAACGGGCGGGAGCACCTTTCCCTCTGTAATTTTTTACGACACAATTCTTTACCCATTCATTTTCAGACCCGATAAAACAGCGATGACGCTTATTTCTCACGCGGACCCCCGCCTTTCCTGGCATGGGGCGGTTTCGATGGAGCAGACGGCCACTTATAGTCGGCCATGGCGAATTCTCTTCGAGCAGCGCTCTCTGTATTACCCGATGCTGGCCGCCAGGGGTGCCACCCAGGCCGGCGTACGGCTGGCGTTTCATAGTTCCACCGGGCAGGTGGCGGGGCGGATTTTACCGCTTGCCGAGAACCAGAATCTGGACTTGTTCGTGGATGGCTGCTTCGTGGCGACGGCAGATCTGGCGAATCAGACGGAGTTCCGTTTCGAAGGTTTGGGCAGGGAGGAGAAACTGATTGAACTCTGGTTGCCGCAGCGGGGTGATTTTGCCCTGGAGCATCTTCAGATCGATGATGACGCCACCTTGCGGCCTTATGAAGACCGGCGCCCCAAGTGGATCACTTACGGCAGTTCGATCACCCATTGCGGCAGCGCTCATTCCCCTTCGAAAACCTGGCCCGCCATCGTGGCCCGCGAGCGGAGCTGGAACCTGACCTGTCTCGGCTATGGCGGGCAATGCCATCTTGATATTCAGATTGCACGAATGATGCGGGACATGCCTGCCGACTACCTTTCAATCTGCGCCGGGATCAATATTTACGGAAAGCCTACCCTGAACGAACGCACCTTTCGTTCCTCGTTGATCGGGTTCGTCCAGATCCTTCGGGAGAAGCATCGGGAAACGCCGCTGCTGCTGATTTCGCCCATCTACAGCGCCCCGCGCGAAGAAACGCCCAACCCCCAAGGGTGGACGCTGGGCGACTACCGCACCGCAGTTGAAGAGGCGGTCCAGCTTCTCCGGGAGAACGGCGACAGGAACGTCCATTACCTGAGCGGGTTGAAGATCGCCGATCACACCTTGCATGATCGCATGCCCGACCAGCTCCATCCCGATGGCGACGGTTGTATCGCCATGGGAGCGAACTTCCTGCTCAACGCCGCGCCGATCCTTGCCGGAGAACGGTGAATCGTGTGACGGAAAAGTGACCAAGGTAGCCCGCTCTCGCCGAGAGCGCGGGATTAGTGAAGAGTCGCGCTTGGCGCTCATCCCCCCAAGACGGGCCGCTGGTGCTGGGATGCGCCCTTGTAAAGCCACGGGAGCCGATACCCGCGCTCGACGGCGCGAGCGGGCTACCGGTGCTGGCGCACCATTTCCTTTCTAAAGCTACCGGAAGCAGCAGGGATTCATCTCGCGAAGCTCGGGAGAGATCCGGGGGCGGAATTCCATTTGAGAAAGGATTTCCGTCTCCAGGTCAATCCCCGGAGCCACTTCGGTGAGCACCCAGCCGCCTTCTTCCAGCTTTAGGACGCAACGTTCCGTGACCAGCATCACCTCCAGGCCGCGCGCCAGTGCTTGCCGCGCGCCGAAGGTAACCTGTTGGACCTCGGAAACGAACTTGCGATGCTTGCCTTCCGCAAGAACGCGAACGCGTCCCGCTTCGTAAACGATCTCCAGCGAACCGGCGGTGAGCGTGCTGCAAAAGACGATGCGCCGTGCGTTCTGGGTGATGTCGATAAAGCCGCCGCAGCCGGTCGGCCTGCCATTGAAGAGGCTGACGTTGATGTCGCCGTTCGCACCGATCTCCGCCGCGCCCATGACGGTGATGTCGAGTCCTCCGCCATGGTAGAAGTCGAACATGGCGGCTTGATCTATTCGCGAAAGCGGGCAGACCGCGACGCCAAAGCTGTTGCCGGCCACCCCCACGCCGCCGACCACGCCGGATTCCAGGGTGGGGATTGCCTCCTGCAGACGGCCTGACTCCGCAAGCGCGGGCGTGACCGAGTCGCCGGGAATCCCGATGCCCAGGTTGAAAACATCCCCCGGGCGAATCTCCAGCGCGGCCCGTCTCCCGATCCAGCCGCGAGGGCCTTCGGGAACCGGAGGGAGCGCATTGGTTTCGTCGGTGGCTACCCCGCCAAGGAGGATCGGGTCTTCATCATAGTGTTCACACTGCCGATGATTGCGCGAGGGGTTGTCGGCGACGACGAGATGATCGATCAGGAACCCGGGGATCGCGATTTCGTTGGCGGAAAAGCGGCGGTTCGGCTCGTGGTGGCGCACCTGGCAGATCACCTTCCCGCCTTGCGCCCGCGCGGCAAGCGCGATCTCGAGGGGGGAGAGGCTGAGCGCCTCCTTACCCATGCTGACGTTGCCGTAGGCATCGGCCGTCCACCCCCGGATGAGCGAGAAATCGATGGGAAGAGGCGCGTAGCGCAGCACTTCGGAACCGTCGGGGGCGGTCTCCAGCCGAATCATGCTGCCGGTGGCCCTCGCCTTCTCATTCATGCAACCACCCCAGCCGCGCGGGTCGATGTAGGTGCCAAGCCCGACAGTACTGGTGAAGCCCCATTTGACGCCGCGCGCCATTTCGCGGAACGCGCGCACGATCATCCCTTGCGGCCAGTTGTGCGCTTCGATCTCGTTATCCATCATCTTGCGCCGCAACTCGTGCATCATCCCCCAATGGCCGCCGACGACCTTGCTGATCAAACCGGCCTGGGCCATGAGGTCGCACCCCCAGTTTGTGGCATGGCCTGCGGCATGATAGAGCGTCAGGTTCGAAGGGGAACCATCGGTGCGATGGCGGGCGATCATCGCTTCCATCACGGCTTGGGCCAGCCCGACGGAGCCGAAGCCGGTGACGGCGATTTTTGCGCCATCAAAGATCAGCGCGGCGGCGTCGGAGGGCGAAAGGACCTTGGGGATGCCTGGATGAACGGATGCAGTCATAATGGGGGAGTCCGAATGAAATGACTAGATCGGGGTAACTGGATGACTAGCGAACGGGTTCGATGATGGCCGCGATCCCCATTCCCCCTCCGACGCAGAGGGAGGCAATGCCGCTTTCGATGCGTCCCTGCGCGGCCCGATGCGCGAGATGCACGGCGAGACGCGCGCCGCTTGCGCCGATCGGATGGCCGAGGGCGATGCCGCTGCCATGCCGGTTGACGCGGGGGTCGCAGTCGTCGATCTCCAACTGTCGCAGGCAGGCGAGCGCCTGGGCGGCAAACGCTTCGTTGATTTCGATGGCGTCGAATTGTGTCAGCTCCCGGCGTTGCCGTGCGAGCAACTTGCGGATGGCATGCACCGGGCCTTCGCCCATGACTTTGGGGTCGCATCCGATGTCGGTATAGCCTGAGAGTCGGGCCAGAGGTTTCCAGCCGTTGCGGGCGGCTGTGCTTAGTTTGCAGAGCACCAGCATGGCCGCGCCATCGTTGATGCCGGAGGCGTTCCCCGCCGTCACGCTGGTCCCTGCGCCGAGCACGGGCTTGAGTGAGGCGAGGCGTTCCAGCGTGGTGTCCGCCCGGGGATGCTCATCGCGGTCCAGTTCCGGAAGCGCGACCAATTCATCTGCGAAGAGATTTTCATTCTGTGCCGTCACCGCTTTCTGCTGGCTGGCGAGAGCGAACCGATCCTGATCTTCGCGGGAAATCTGAAAACGCTCCGCAAGCCGTTGGGCCGTCTGCGGCATACTTTCGCCGATGCTCGGGTCGGACAATCCCAGCATCAGCGAATCGACAACGGTCGCGTCGCCAAGGCGATAGCCTGCCCGGGCGCGCGGCAGGAAGTGCGGCGCATTGGACATCGACTCCGTCCCGCCGCAGAGCACCACTTCCGCTTCGCCGAGTTGCAGGGCGTTGGCGGCGAGGGTGGTTGCTTTGAGGCCCGAAGCGCATGCCATATTGACGGTAAAGGAGACGGCTTCTTCGCGGATGCCCAGCAGCAGGCTCATCTGGCGGCTGACGTTGATGATCGGCGGAAGCACGTTGCCGACAATCGTCATGTCGATTGCCGAGGCGGGAATTTCTCCCAGCGCAGCCTTGCCGGCGGCCACGGCGAGATCGAGGGCAGAATAGTTCGCCAGTTTGCCGAGCAGACGGCCTTGGGGGGTCCGCTTGGCGCCGACGATGACGATGGGATCAGGGGAGGTGCTCATAAATAAAAGAAGGTTGAAAAAAGGACTAGGCATGCCAGCCGCCGTTGACCTGCAACGTCTGGCCTGTGATATAGGAAGCAAGAGGGCTGGAGAGGAAGAGGACCGCATTTGCGATTTCCTCCGGCTCGCCGAAGCGGCCGAGGGGGATGGATGGGATCCATTGTTCGCGGATGGTTTCCGGAACGGTTTTCCCAAGTTCGGTGAGAACGAGACCGGGGGCGACGGCATTGACCGTGATCGCCCGGCGCGCCAGTTCGCGGCTCAATGTCCGGGTGAGGCCGATGACGCCTGCCTTGGCGGCGGCGTAGTTGGCTTGGCCGAAGAGGCCCACCAGCGCGGAGATCGACGCGACGTTGACGATGCGTCCCCCTTCGCGAAGCAGCGGCGCGGCGGCACGGCAGATATGGAACGTGCCGGTCAGATTGGTGCCAATGACCGCGTGCCAATCCTCGTCGCTCATCTTCGCCAGCGTGCGGTCACGCGCGATTCCCGCGTTGTTGACCGCGATGTCGAGCGCGCCGAAATGCCCATGAGCCTCGCGGCAGAGACCCTCCGCCGACGCGGGATCGCTAACGTCGCCCGCAAAAATGGCCGCCCGCTTGCAATCGGTATCAAGACTGTCGGCGAGGCGCCGGGCATTGGCTTCATTGATGCCCGCCGAATCGGGGAAGTAGTTGATCGCTAGTGAAGCCCCCGCTTCGTGCAGCGCACGGGCGATGGCGGCTCCCAGGCCCTGGCTGGAGCCGGTGACCAGGGCGACTTTTCCGGAAAGGTCGATGGCTTTCATTTCGCGTGATTCTGTGAATAGTCATAGAACCCCCTGCCGCTCTTCCTGCCGAGATGACCGGATGCAACAAGACGGGCGAGGAGCGTGGGCGGTTTGTATTTCGCGTCGCCGGTGTCTTCGTAGATCGCGTTGGAGGCGTTGAGAAACACATCGAGCCCGGAGAGGTCGGCGGTTTCGAGCGGCCCCATTTTGTGACCGCACCCGAGGCGCATTGCCAGATCGATGGATGCGGCATCGGCGGTCCCCGACTCCACCACGCGGACGGCCTCCAGAATGGCGGCAATCAGGATGCGGTTGACGACAAACCCGGCGATGTCGCGGCGGACTTCCACCGGCTCCTTGCCGAATTGGCGGGCGAGCGCCATCACGCGGGCAATCGTTTCATCGCTGGTAGCGAGCCCGCGAATGACTTCCACCAGTTTCATCAGAACCACGGGGCTGAAGAAGTGCATCCCGCAGAAGCGATCGGGGCGTCGCGTCGCGGCGGCGAGGCGGCTGATCGGGATGGCGGAGCTGTTTGAACAAAACACCGTTTCATCAGGGGAAACCTTATCGAGACGACAAAAGAGCTCCTCCTTGAGCGTGGCGTTTTCCGCGATGGCTTCGATCACGAAGGCGGCCTCGGCGGCGTCCGCCAAATCGGCAGAGGGGCGAATGCGGGCCAACACCGTGGCGGGCTCGGGAGCGGTATCCGGCGCTTTGGTTTTCAGCTTCTCCAGGGAGCCACGAATGCGGTCAATGCCTTTGGCGGCGTTCTCAATCGTGAGATCGTAGAGGATCACGGAACAGCCCGCGCTGGCGGCTGTCTGGGCAATGCCGTGGCCCATGAAACCGGCTCCGGCGACAAACAGGGTGGGGGAGGTCATAAACGAAGGATTGAACGAGACTAGTGTTTTTCGATGAAGCAGCAGAGAAACCGGGCGGGTTCGTCACCGAGCAGCCGGGTCTGGTGGGTCTGCGTCGGGTCGAAGTAAATGAAGTCGCCCTCTTTCATTTCAAAAGCGTCGGAGCCGACCGTGATTTCCACATGGCCGGAGAGCACGTAGATGAACTCCTGGCCGTCGTGCTGAAACTTGCCGATCTCATCGCCCGGGCGAATGGTGAAAACGAACGGTTCGGCGAGCCGGTTTGGAAAATCGACGGCAAGCCCTTCGTAAGCATAGCCGAATTTGGAACCGTCACGCACCACGAGCCGCCCCTGTCCCTTGCGGGTCAGGGTGTACCGCTTCGCCGGGGTCTCCTCGCGAACGAAATCCGACAGGTGAACGCCGAGGGCGGAGGCAATGGAAAGAAGCGTCGAAATGGGCGAAGAGGTCTGCCCGGTTTCAATCTTGGAAAGCGTCCCTTTGGTGATCCCGGCACGCTTCGCCACCTCGGTCAGGCTGGCTTCCTTCGCCAACCGGACCTTCCGAATATTCGCGCCGATGGTTCGTTCGTCCATTGTCTTGCGGGAAACGATGTATCGCGTGAGGAAACGATTGTCAATCCCCCGGACAGAAAGACCGGAAAGCGGAAACCGGAAAGAAAGAATTTCCTCGTTACCAATCTCCAGATTGGTAATGCCATTGTCCCCGAATCTCCAGATTCGAAAACCTTGTCATCTCGTGCAGGGTGCCGGAACCGGATAAGGGTTGCGAAACTGGAGTTTCGAAGACATGGGCGTTCCCAAACAGACAGACTGTGTGAAAACTCTAATTTCGTCGTAAAATGCTCGATTTTTGGGAATGATAAATCATTGCCCTCCTTCGAAACAGGCCGTGTAGGGCAAATATGAGCGTCGGAGTTTTTCAGAATCGAGCATAC
>JBBCKI010000003.1:0-91031 GCA_037190965.1 Chthoniobacteraceae bacterium | reverse complement strand
AGGACCGGAACTCCAACGGCCAAGAGCGCCAGAATCCTGAAAGCAGCCTTAATGTCCACCTGTGATTATTCGAAGCGGGTGTTCTCTTCCGGTTCCACACTTGGATCACATGCCGCTTTGGCTGAGCCGTTAAAGAAGAAGGTCGCTACCAACACCGCCACTACAAATATCCAGATTTTTTTCATAACCTCTTTTTTCGTAAATATGTCCCTTATGGTTCATTCGGGACTTCCTTGAATTGCAGCTAAGGTTTTCACACGCGATTTTGCACTGCGTCAAACTTTATTTCTTGAACCGATGGCTTTTGGAGCAACAATGGCCAATTTGCCAGATAGTCGCCCGCTCCCTCTGAGACAGAGGCGTTCGTTAACTGCCGCCAGGCGAATATGGTCGGAGATTGAGAAAGTTCGCTAAAGCAGACCAAAATTAGGCTATTTTGATGCGTTTGCCCTGAAAATAGGACGCCTTTCCTGGAATTTCGCGACAAATTTGGCTCGACGCGGCGTCCTCCATCGCTAGGCTGCCTTTCAGCGCTCAGGGCGCTTCCGGGTTCGCGGAAAGGACGGTGTCCACCTGCTTCAATCAACGCGGTTTCAACCTTTGTTGCTGCCTGTCTTTGCGAACCGCAGGCGACTTTGCAATGGAGGTTTTATGTCCAAAGAACTGTTTGCACGGCCTGATCTGGAGCAATACAAGCGCCAGGCCAAGGAGCTTCTTCGCGGCGCGAAAGCCGGTGAATCCGATGCGCTCAAGCGATTTCAGGAGTCGCATCCGAAGTATTCCAAAGCGCCATCAATTCCCCTGAAACTGCACGATGCCCAATGGGTTCTGGCGCGGGAGCACGGCTTCCCGAGTTGGCGGGCGATGCAAGCTCAAATCGCGGCGGTGAACGCTGTGGGCAATGTGGAGGCATTCCTGCAAGCCGCCGTGTGGGGCGGAAATATTGAGAAAGCACGGGATATGCTCGCGTTACGCCCCGCGATGGCGAGTGCGGATCTCTATTGTGCCTGCGTGGCGGGCGAGGTGGATACGGTGGAACGCCTGCTGAGAGCGGAACCGCAGCTTGCCGTTCGCAAAGGCGGTCCAAAGGGGTGGGAGCCCATTCTTTATGTTTGTTTTTCGAACTTCCTGACCGTGCACAGCCAGCGCAAGCAGGGGGAACGGTTTGTCGCGATTGCGCGGCGTCTGCTGGAGCTTGGGGCGAATCCGAACAGCGCGTTCATCGGCGATCCTCAATTCGGCTCGGCTCGTGAGAGCGCGCTTTATGGAGCCAGCGGAATTGCCAATCACGCCGGTTTGACGGAGCTGCTGTTGAAGGCGGGGGCCGACCCTCAGGACGACGATCCCGACAATGGCGGTTCGGAGGCAATCTATCACACGGCGGAATTTCAGGATCTCGCCTGCATGCGGCTCCTTTTTCAATACGGCGTTTCGCAACGGGCGAAGAACTACTGCCTTTATCGGCAACTCGATTTCGAGAACGTCGAAGGCACCCGGCTTTTTCTTGAAAACGGGGCCAACCCCAACGCGGGCATTCATGAGGTGCTCGGGAGCGTGCTGCATCACGCGATCCTTCGCGGGCGCAGCCCTGATGTGATCCGGGTGCTGGTCGAGGGCGGCGCAGATATCAACGCGCCGCGCGGCGATGGAAAGACGCCTTTTGCCTTGGCCACCCGGCTTGGACGGACAGAGGTAGCCGCCTATTTGGCCGGACAGGGATGCGATGTTCGTCTTTCTCCGGAAGATCGTTTTATCGGCGCATGCGCCACGGCGGACTCCGCGGAAATTGCGCAGGCGCTTGCAGAAGATAAAGATCTTGTGTCCCGGCTGGTGCAGGAGGACCACAAAGTACTTGGGATGGCTGCGTGCGAAAACCGCGTGGAGGCTGCAAGGCTAATGCTGGAAGCGGGCTTGGACATCACTGTGGACAGCGGCGGCTACCAGCCCATGCATTGGGCCGCATGGTTCGGGCATCCTGAAATGGTGGCGTTGCTCCTGGAATACGGCGCTCCTCTGGAGGCGACTCATCGTTACGGCGGCACGCCGCTCAGCACCGCCGTTTATGCTTCGAGGCATTGCCACGAGGCGGCGAAGTCAGGGGAGGGGAGGCGTCCCTCGGACGACAAGGCGCGCGAAGCAAACTACGTCAAGATCGCGGAAATGCTCATCGCGGCGGGAGCGAAGGTTCACCCGTGGATGCTCGGTTTGGGAACGGCGGCTTTGGACAAGATCGTGGCGAGGCAACTCGCGGCCCGCGCGGCGGGATAGATGAAGAACGGCCCGCCGTCCGAAGTGGTGGGGGATCAGCACGTTGCGACGATGCGAAGATCCCCGAATTCGGGCGGCGCGCCGAGGCATTGCGTTGACATCGCGGAGTCACCCCCCTAGTTTCTCAGGATTCGCAACCTCTCCCCCTGTGACTAACAACGACGACTACATTCTTGAGATTCTTCAGGACACCGGCCTGATCACCGCAGACGACGTGGCACAAGCAGCCGAAGCCGCGACCGACCAAAGCGTGATCGACAAACTGATCGAAATGGGCGTCGTGAGGAGCGAGGACGTCCTGCGCGCCTTGTCTGCCCACTCCAGCATGGAGTTTGTCGATCTCAGTCACATGGTGGTGCCTCCCGACGTCGTCATGGCGGTGCCTGCCGATGTGGTGCGCCGCTTCAAGGTGCTCCCGATCGCCAATGTCGACACAGGGCTGATGATGGCCACGAGCGATCCGCTCAATTTCGACACGTTCGACGCCGTCACCCATCTTCTCAACCGGACGATTGACTGGGTTTGCTCGCCGCCCGACCAGATCGCCGATCAGATCGAAAAATATTACGGAGAAGAACCGACCGCTTCCCAGGCGGACAATGATATCGTCATCGAGGGGGGAGACGAGGGCGGGGATGCGCCGATCATCAAGTACGTCACGATGCTGCTGCTTGAAGCCCAGAAGATGCGCGCGAGCGATATTCATCTTGAGCCTCTCGAAAAGCGATTCCGTGTCCGGTTCCGCGTCGACGGCGTGTTGCACGAAGTCCAGAACCCGCCGAAGAAACTTCAGTCCGCGATCGTCAGCCGTCTCAAGATCATGAGCGGCACCATGAGCATCGCGGAAAAGCGGCTTCCGCAGGACGGCCGTATCCAGGTCAAGATCGGGCCCAAGCAGATCGACCTTCGTGTCTCCACCATTCCCACCAACCACGGCGAAAGCGTGGTCATGCGTATTCTCGACAAGTCGAGCCTGACGCTGGGACTCTCGCAACTCGGCTTCCTGAGCGATGACCAGGAGGTCTTCGAGCGGCTTATTTCCCTGCCGGACGGCATTCTCCTTGTTACCGGCCCGACCGGCTCGGGGAAAACCACGACGCTTTACGGTTGCTTGAATTACATCAACCGGCCCGACCGCAAGATCATCACCGTGGAAGACCCGGTGGAATATCAGCTCAACGGTATCAACCAGGTGCAGGTCAACGCCGATATCGGGATGACCTTCCCTGCGGCGCTTCGCTCGATGCTGCGTCAGGCGCCGAACATCATCATGATCGGTGAAATTCGTGACCTGGAGACGGCGAGCATCGCCATCAACGCCAGTTTGACGGGTCACCTCGTGTTCTCCACGCTGCACACCAACGACGCGCCGAGCGCCGTCGCTCGTCTCGTTGACATCGGCGTGCAGCCGTTCCTGGTTTCCAGCTCCATCCGCGCCGTGGTGGCGCAGCGCCTTGTCCGGCGGCTTTGCCCGGAATGCAAGGTGCCGCATGAACTGACCGATGCTGAACTGCGCGGCTTGCGCCTGGAGCGCTCGCAGGTGGTTGACGCCACGGTGATGCGCGGGGCCGGTTGTGAGGCATGCCGTCATCTCGGTTACAAGGGGCGGCTCGGTATTTTCGAGATCTTCCTGATCGACGACGAAGTGCGCCACATGATCAACGAGCGCGCTTCCACCATCGAACTGCGAAAGCGCGGCCGGGAACTCGGAATGCGCACGCTCCGGGAGGACGGCGTTCGAAAAGTGCTGGCCGGCATGACCACTGCGGAAGAGGTGATTTCCGCCACGATGTCCGATGCCAACTAGCCTCGGCAGCCACCCTTAAAGGCAACCCTCTTTTGTTCCCCAACCCCGTATGAACGCGAATCAGATTATTGATCTTTTTGTTGAGCAAGGCATCGTTGACCGGAAGCAGGTGGACGATCTGCTTCAGGAGATTGCCAGTTCAGGGAAGAGCGTCGTTCAAACCCTTGTCGATTTTGGTTTTGTGACCGAAGACCAGTTCTACCAGACGCTGGCCAACTCGCTGGGGACCGATTATATCGACCTCACCGGTTTTGAGCCAACTCCGGAGATGCTCAGGCTCCTCCCGGCGGGTCTTGCCCGGTTGCACGGCGCGTTCCCCGTGGCCGCCAACCCGGCGGGTATCACCGTCGCGGTGGTCGATCCGCTGAACACGCAGAGCCTGGAGGATATCCGTTTCGCGATCGGCAAGGATGTTTACGCGGTTGTCGCCCCGATTCATCAGGTCGAGGACCTGATCCAGAAGCATTACGCGATGGACTCCGCCAGTCTCGACGAAGTCCTCTCCGAGCTGGGGACCGAGGCGATTTTTGGTGACGGAGGCGAACAGGCAAACTCGGCGAACGTCGAGGCGGAAGCTAATTCCACTCCAATTATTCGGTATGTCGATCTCGTGCTGGCGCAGGCCGTGGCAGATCGCGCGAGCGATATTCATTTCGAACCGTTCGAGACGGAGTTCAAGATCCGTTATCGGGTGGACGGCGCGCTCTACGAGATGGCCCCGCCGCCCAAGCATCTTGCGTTGCCGATCATCTCCCGCGTGAAGGTCATGGCGAACCTCAACATCGCCGAGCGCCGTCTGCCGCAGGACGGCCGTATCCAGACCTATACGGCGGGCCGCCATGTCGATCTTCGTGTCTCCTCGCTACCGACGCAGTTCGGCGAGAGCGTGGTGCTCCGTGTTCTGGACCGCTCCAGCGTCAACCTGAGCCTCAAGGCACTCGCGATGCCGGAGTACATTCACAACTACATTCTGGAGACGATTGACAAGCCCAACGGTATTTTCATCGTCACTGGCCCCACCGGCTCGGGCAAAACAACCACGCTGTACGCCTGCCTTAACGAGATCAACACCGTCGACTCCAAGATCCTCACGGCGGAGGACCCGGTGGAATACGACATCGAAGGGATCATCCAGGTGCCGATCAGCGAATCGATTGGCCTCAACTTTGCCAGGGTGCTCAGGGCGTTCCTTCGTCAAGACCCCGACCGCATCATGGTCGGTGAAACGCGCGACGTGGAGACGGCGCAGATTTCCATCCAGGCTTCGCTGACCGGTCACCTGGTTTTCACGACGCTCCACACCAATGACGCTCCGGGCGCGGTCACCCGTTTGATCGACATGGGGGTCGAGCCGTTCATGATCTCGGCATCGCTCGAAGGGGTGCTGGCCCAGCGCCTGATCCGTAAAATCTGCCCCAATTGCCGCACGCCTTATGAGCCCAACGAAGCGGTGTTGGCCCAGCTGGGCCTTTCCCCGCACGATATCGGCGACAAGACCTTCTACTACGGGAAAGGGTGCGACCAGTGCAATCACACCGGGTACAAGGGGCGAAAGGGGATTTACGAGCTTCTCCACATTACCGACCCGATCCGCGAGCTCATCAACAAACGCGCCGCCACCGTGGTGCTGCGCCAGAAGGCGGTCGAACTCGGGATGTTGACCCTGCGGCAGGACGGCCTGCGCTGCATCTACGATGGGGAGACGACCATCGAAGAGGTCCTTAAATACACCTGACCCCAAAGAAGTGCCGGAAGAACATAAAAAGTTTACGAAATAACTACCTTGAAATGACCTCCGGCAAATTTTAACGCGGTTTCGGGCTCTCAACAGAGAGTTCAGGTTGCACAAATCCTGCCGAAGCATTAAAAGCTCTTCTAAGAGTCTGCAAATTCCCCTAGTTCCCCTATGCCGAAATTCAATTACGTCGCCCTCGACGCTCGTGGACAGGAGTCCGTAGGCGTTCTCGAAGCCGCCAATACCAACGACGCCATCGGCCAGCTACGGCAAGCGGGGTTCTTCCCCACCAGCGTCCTGGAGGAAGGAAAGGGTGGTACCTCCAAAGCCGTCAAGAAGGCGGTCAAAGCGGCTTCAGCACCCGCTGCCTCAAAAAATTCGAAGGCTTTGTTCGAAAAGAAGACGGTCAAGACAAAGTCTCTGATGATTTTTACCCGTCAGCTTGCCACGCTGATCGACTCCGGCCTGCCGCTCCTCCGCGGCCTCACGGTGCTGGCCAAACAGGAAAAAGATCTCGTTCTCAAGAACACGATCAACGTCCTGGCGGATTCCGTCCAGGGGGGAAGCACCTTCTCCGAGTCGCTTGCCCAGCATCCGAAGATTTTCAACAAGCTTTACATCAACATGGTGAAGGCGGGTGAACTCGGCGGTGTTCTCGAACTCGTCCTCAATCGTCTGGCTGAATTTCAGGAAAAAGCTCAGAAGGTGGCCAACAAGGTGAAGGCCGCAATGGCCTACCCGGTTATCGTCTTGATCATCGCCATCCTGATCATGTGGTTCCTGCTCGTGTTCATCGTGCCGAAGTTCGAGCAGATCTTCCACGACATGCTTGCCGGCAAACCACTTCCCGCCATGACGCAGATCGTGATCGGGGTCAGTAAGGCCGTTCAAACGAATTTCTTGATGATCATCGGCGGCGTCGTTGCTTTGATCGTAGGCTATGTCGTCTTCTCGCGAAGCGAGAAGGGGCGCTCGGTCCTCGACAGGGTTAAGCTCAGGGTTCCCGTTCTGGGGGATCTTCTGCGGAAATCCGCCATCTCCCGCTTTTCACGCACCCTCGGCACCCTGGTTACCAGCGGTGTGCCGATTCTTCAGGCACTGAATATTACGAAAGAGACCGCCGGAAACGTCGTCATCGCCGAGGCAATCATGAAAGTGCATGACGCGGTGAAGGAAGGTGAATCGATCGTTCAACCGCTCGAAGCAAGCGGCGTCTTCCCGCCGATGGTCATCAGTATGATCGACGTCGGTGAGGAAACCGGCCAACTCCCCGAGATGCTTTTGAAAGTTGCGGACGTTTATGATGACGAAGTGGACAATGCGGTGGTGGCGCTCACTTCCATGCTCGAACCGCTCATGATCGTCTTTCTCGCGTTGATCGTCGGCAGCATCGTTATCGCGCTGTTCATGCCGCTCATCAGCATCATTCAGAACATGCAGAACCCGCAGTAAGCGGTTTTACGAAACCGACAAGGAGCTAAGCCATGAAACGCCCCCCCTTTCAAAACTCCAGCGGCTTCACGTTGCTTGAACTGCTGACGGTTATTGCCATCATTATCGTTCTCGCCGGGATGATCCTGGCGGGGGCGGGCTTTGCCCAGCAGAAGGCAGCCCGGGATCGCGCCAGCGCGGAGATCGCCGCGCTGGGAGTGGCGCTGGAGTCGTATAAGGCGGATAATGGGGAGTACCCGACTAAGGAAAACGTGACTGATACCGTGAATGCTGCGACGCTCAACGCCAATCCGGACAGTGTAGTTTCGCTGTTCCTGTATGCATCGCTGAGTGGTGACACGGGGAGTGCCACCCGGAAGGCGACAAACAAGCGGTATTTTGAGTTCAAGCCTGACATGCTCCTGCCAGCCGGCACTGGAACAGTAACCGCGATTGTCGATCCTTTTGGCAATCCTTACGGGTACTCGACAATCAACGCCAAGACCCCAACTTCTGGTTACAACCCAACGTATGATCTTTGGAGTACTGCAGGGGCTCCAACGGTACGGGATAAGTGGATTAAAAATTGGTAGAGTTTGATGATCCCCTCATTCCCAAACTCCGTTTGGGAATGCCTTTTCCTCGAAACTCCCAGTTTCGCCATTTCACCTCGCGGCATTCAGCCGATGCAAAGGTAGAGGGGCAATAGATGGCGCGCGAGCGCGCTCACGCCTCAATCGGCTCACTGCCCCCGGTACGTACACCTCGCCGTCGGTGTTTCCTGAATCACGATCTCACAAAGACCGGGGCATTGCGGCTTGAGCTGCGCCCATAACCATCCGGCCAGATTCTCCACGGTTGGATTCTCCAGGCCTGGGATGTCGTTGAGATACTGGTGATCGAGGCGGTCACAGATCGGGTCCATTGCCCGGCTCAGCAGGCTGTGGTCGTAGAGCCACCCCATCTCCGGGTCGACCTCGCCTTCCACGGCAATTTCGATCCGGTAGCTGTGCCCGTGCATCCGGGCGCATTTGTGGTCTGCCGGAACTTTGGGCAAAGTGTGGGCGGCTTCGAAAAAGAATTCTTTGGTAAGGCGGCAGACCATGTTCCTGCCAACTTCGCGAGCTTTCCCCCCTGATGTCAAGCCGAGCCTAGAGCGTTTTCGGCTTATTCTGTCGCATGCTTTGCGGTGGCGCAGGCCGTTGCGCGGCCCTTCGAGCTTGGGCAGTATTTGAAAATACAGCCGCTGCGCTCGAAAAACCGCGCAACAACCTACGGCACTCGCACAATCATTGCGACATTCTAAACCGAAAAAGCTCTAAGGTTTCGCGCGAAGGGCGCAAAGGACGCCAGGAAAACTCTCTTCTTGGCGAGCTTTGCGCGAGATCATTCCGTGAGATTTTGAGAACCAACCCGGCCGGCGACACGATTTCTGTGAAACGGATGGAGCATCATTTTCACACCGCCGCCGAATCGGCCCCTGAACGCCGCTCCGAAAAGGAGCCGTTTCGCTTCAAGATCGTCATTGCCGGGGCGGGGTTCGCGGGAGTCTATTGCGCAAAGGAACTGGGCCGTCTCCTGGGAAAGGAGGAAGCCGCGCGCGATGTGGCGCTGATTTCAGACCGCAACTACATGGTCTTCCAACCGATGCTGCCGGAAGTGTGCGGCTCGGAAGTCTCTCCCCGTCATGTGGTTAATCCGATCCGAAGACTCTGCCGCAGGGTGACCGTCATGCGCGGGGAAATCGAGAGAATCCATCTCGCGGAGCGCCGTTTGACGATCAATGCCGGCGTGTTTGCCGGGGTCCGGCAGGTGGAGTTCCAGCATCTTGCCCTTTGCATTGGGAGCGCAGTGGATCTGAGCAAGGTCCCGGGAATGCCTGAACACGCCTATCTGATGAACAATGTAGGCGACGCCATGGAACTGCGCGGGACAATTATTGACCGCTTCGAGGAGGCATCGCTGGTGGCCGGCCATGATTTTTTGCGGCGTCTCCTCACCTTTATCGTGGTGGGGGGTGGTCTCTCAGGGACGGAGACCGTCGGACAGATCGCGGACCTTGTCCGGGACGTCGGCTTTCTTTACCCCGGGATTAAGCCGGGCGACATTCGGGTCGTGTTGATCCATAGCGGTAGCTATCTGATGCCGGAGATGGGCGAGCACCTCGGGCGGTACGCGCAGGAGAAGCTTGAAAGGCGTGGTGTGGAAGTCATCCTCAATACACGGGTGCGGGCCATGACCTCCGGAAAGGTTTATCTTACGGATGGCGGCGTTCTGGAGAGTCACACGGTGGTTTCCACGGTCGGCAATGCTCCCAGCCCGCTTGTGAGCGCTCTTTGCGCGCAGAACGGGATTCCGACTGAAAAAGGAAGGATGCTGGCTGAGCCGACCTTGCAGGTGAGGGGACAGCCCGCCCTTTGGAGCGCCGGTGATTGCGCCGTGGTGCGGCTTCCCGATGGGAGAAAGGCCCCTTCCACGGCTCAGTTTGCGATTCGGCAGGGGGAGCTTCTCGGGAGGAATCTCGCGGCGGCGCTTGAGGGCAAGGCTCCGCAGCCGTTCACGTTTACCGGCTTGGGGGAGCTAGCCACCGTGGGCCGCAGGGCCGCCGTGGCCGACATTCTCGGTTTTCAGTTTTCCGGTTTTTTTGCGTGGTGGCTCTGGCGGACGATTTATCTGGCGAAGCTGCCCGGGCTCGACCGCAAGCTCCGCGTGATGATCGAGTGGACCTTCGACCTCTTTTTTCCACGCGACATCTCGCTCCTGAGCCCCCGGCCGAGCGAGGTGCTTCAGGAGGTGCATCTGGAGGCGGGTGATTTCGTCTTTCAGGCAGGCGACCCGGCGTGTTCCTTCTACATTCTCAAATGCGGCCTTGTGGAGGTTCGCGACTCCCAGGGCCGGGTGATCCGGAGCTTCACGAATGGCGAACACTTCGGGGAGCGGGCATTGCTGGCCGATCGTGTCTGGCGCTATGATGCCGCTGCCGTGGAACCGTGTGAACTGGTGGCCATGCCCGCGTCTGTTTTCGACCGGCTGCAGGCCAGCAAGGCCTTTCGCAATCTTGTTGAAGAGTCTCGGAAGCAATGACATCGGAGGAATGAAGAGGAAGCGCGGGTATCGGCACCCGTAGCTTCATGAATACCCCATCCCAACAGCCCGTCCTGCAGGGGATCTAGCGTTAAAGGTGACTCATAATCGATCCCGCGCTCTCGGCGAGAGCGGGCTACCCCGCCTCCCAAATCGATCGCTTTTTCGAGCCATCACTCTTTGCTCCAGCCACGACGCTCTCACTGCCTTTTCGGAAAGGATTTCTGAGAGGCGCTATAAAATCCATACTGAACCGTCTTTGCGGCTAAAATTGTATAAAAGGATCAGGCGAACCCCGAATTTCTCTTGGCAACCTCGAAGGCCCTTGGGTAGCTTGCAGGGCTTTCATGAAAATTCGCCATCTGCTTCTTGCTATTGCGCTGGTTGGCGCTCAGTCCGCACGGGCGCAATTCGGCAGTTTTGGAGATATTCCGATCGAGATCACGGCTGACGGCGAAACGCGCTTTATGGGTGGCGTGGCGATCGCGGAGAACAATGTCGTCATCCACTACGGGACCATCTCCATTTATGCAGATTACGCCCAGTACAATCCGGATACGCGCGACGTGCTTGTCGTCGGTAACGTGCGGATTTATCGCGACGGCCATCTTTTCGTAGGCGAACGCGCCCTTTACAATCTGGAGAGCAAATTACTCAGGACGGGGGAGTTTCGCAGCGCTTCCTTCCCGTATTTCTTCGAAGGGGAATCGGTCAGTTCGCTTCAAGGCAACGCCTTCCAGGTCAACGATGCGACGGTGACGACCAGTGACTCCTCCAAGCCGGATTACCGGATGAAGGCGGGGACGGTTCGGATTTATCCCGGCTCCCACGTGATCCTCACGAATGTGAAACTTTATCTGGGGCGCACCCCGGTTTTCTGGTTTCCATTCGTCTATCAATCGCTTGCGCGGAACGAAGGGTTTAATTTTACCCCTGGCTACGACAGCAACTGGGGAGCCTACGTGCTTACTCAGTACGGATTCCCCATCTCAAAAGACCTCCATGGCCTTTTCCATCTCGATCTCCGCTCCAAGCGCGGGGTTGGTTTCGGACTTGATGTCCTAGGGGACTATGGACGCGACAAGAAGAGCTGGCTTCATCTGCGGACTTATTACGCCAACGATTCCAGCACCGGGACAAACCCGACTGCCAACCGGCAGGAAGAGGTCAGCCCGGACCGCTACCGGATCTCCTTTCAGGACAGAACGTTCTTTACCGAGGACATCTACGCCAGCGTTGATTTCAATAAGCTGAGCGACCGCCGCTTCCTGCGCGATTTTTATCCGTCGGAGTACAAGAACAACCCGCAGCCCGACAGCGTTGTCTCGGTGACAAAACGGTCGGAGAATTATGCGTTGTCGGGGATTCTCCGGGCTCACCCGAATTCCTTTTTCGACACCACGCAGCGGCTTCCCGAAGTGGTGCTCGACATCAAGCGGCAGCCGATCTTCGGCAGCGGCATCTTCTACGAGGGCGAAACCGGCGTCGTGAACCTGCGGCGCGACTTTGCCCGGGTGGACGACGTGGTCACCGCCCCCATGGATCACTATCAGGCCGTCCGGCTCGATACCTTCCACCAGTTCGTTATGCCGAAGACCATCAATGGATGGCTCTCGGTGGTCCCGAGGATCGGCGTCCGCGGTACGTATTACACCGCGGGTGCCCGGAGCGCTTTTGACGACGTGATGGAGAGCTTCATCGAGCAGGGGCTCAACCTGAATCAGGACGCCCGGACGCTCCATCAGCGCTCTACCAATAGCCCGGTTTTCCGCCCCGTTTTTAATGCGGGCGTGGAGTCGTCCTTTAAATTCTCCCGGGAATGGGAGCAGGTCCAATCCCGCGCATGGGGATTGGACGGCCTGCGCCACGTCGTTCAGCCGTACACGAACTTTTCCTACGTTTATTCGGGTAAGAATCCCGATGAGCTTCTTCAGTTCGACCGTCTAAACCCCTCCACTCAACTCCCGCCCATCGATTTTCCGCAGTTCACCACGATCGACACCATCTCCTCGTGGACGATCTGGCGGCTCGGAGTTCGCAATCGTCTTCAGACCCGCCGGGATGATCGGACGATCAGTTGGCTGGACATGGATTCGTATTTCGACATCAACATCGACAAGCCCGATTTCCCCGGAGCGAGCGCCAACATGGGCACTCTCTCGAATTTCTACAATCGGCTTCGCTGGGTCCCGCTTCCTTGGCTCTCGTTTGGCCTCGATACCCAGCTTCCGCTGACGGCGGAGGGGTTCACCCAGGTTAACACTTCGATGAATTTTCTGGTCAGCCCGGATCTCCGCCTGACGCTCAGCCATCGTTATCTCGACAGCAATCCGTATTTCTCCAACAGCAATAATATCCGGGTTGGGGGGTACTACCGGGTCAACGATAACTGGGGCGTCAGCTTCCGGGAGCAGTACGAATTCCAGGATAACGTCCTCGAAGTCCAGGAATATGCGATCCATCGGGATCTCTCGAGTTGGGTGGCCTCGCTCGGGTTCCAGGTTCGCGATAACTTCAATCCCTCTTCCACCAAAAGAAATGAATTAGACTACAGCCTCATTCTCACGTTTACTCTCAAGGATCTTCCTTCAATCAGCCTTCCGGTCGCGTTCGACCCCTCTTCCATGGCTGGAAGCGGCGATAGCGAATAGCGGTTGCGTAAAAATCTTTTATATCGTTTAAGTTTTCGTCTCATGGATCTCTGTATCATCGGTTCGGGATATGTCGGCCTCGTCAGCGGCGCTTGCTTTGCTGAAGTTGGCCATAACGTCATCTGCGTCGACAACGACCAGCGCAAAGTCGACTCACTGCAGGCGGGCAAAATCCCGATCTACGAGCCGGGCCTGGAGGACATCGTTCATCGCAACGTCGCTTCCAAGCGCCTCCGCTTCACCAACAGCATCGAAGAGGGCGTCAATAATTCGCAGGTGATCTTCATCGCCGTGCCGACGCCGCCCCAGCCGGACGGCAGCGTGGACCTGAGCTTCATCGAGAAGGTCGCCCGCGAGATCGCAGGAGTCCTCAAGGACGATTACCGCATCGTGGTCGACAAGAGCACCGTTCCGGTCAAGACCGGCGAGAAGGTGGCCGACACCATCAAGCGCTACAACCCGAGCGCGGATTTCGACGTCGTCAGCAATCCTGAATTCCTTCGCGAAGGGTGCGCCGTGGGCGACCTGATGAAACCCGACCGGATCGTCATCGGCGGGAACAGCGACCGCGCGCTCGCGCTGATGAAAAAGGTTTACGAGCCCTTCAACGCGCCGATTCTCGTGACCGACATCAACTCCGCCGAGTTGATCAAGCACGCCGCAAACTCCTTCCTCGCGCTCAAGATTTCCTACATCAACGCGGTTTCCGCAATCTGTGACGCCAGCGGCGCGGACGTGGAGAAGGTCGCCGACGGCATCGGCATGGACAAGCGGATCGGCCGCAACTTCCTCAACGCCGGGCTTGGCTACGGTGGGTCATGCTTCCCGAAGGATATCGCCGCGTTCATCGCGATCAGCGACGACCTGGGAGTTCCGTTTACGCTTCTCAAGGAAGTTCAACGGATCAACGCCGACCAGAAGGAACGCTTTATCAAGCGAATCCGCGAATCGCTCTGGGTGCTGCGTGAAAAGCGCATCGCCGTCTGGGGCCTCACCTTCAAGCCCGACACCGACGACGTTCGCTGCTCCGTGCCGATCGATCTCGTCAACGACCTCGTCAAGGAAGGGGCCATCGTGACCGCTTACGATCCGAAGGGAGTCGAGAAAGCCCGCGAATATAACCTCATCCCCGGCGTCAAGCTGGCTGATTCGCCGCTCGAGGCCGTGGAAGGCGCCGAGGCGCTCATCCTCGCCACCGAGTGGAAAGAGTTTGCGTCCGTTGATCTCCAGGAGGTCAAGAAGAGGATGCACACGCCGCTCGTCTTCGACGGCCGCAACTTCTTCGACCCGGCCACCATGGCCAGCCATGGCTTCACTTATCGCGCCATCGGCCGTCCGGTGATCGCGCCGAAGTGCTAGGCTTTCCCGAGGCCTCTTTCCCGGACCTTCAAGGTAGGGCGTTCGCGCCGCGAGCGCCTATGGATTTATCCCGACCCGAGGAGCGTCTCCAGACGCTCCCGGGCGGAAGTCACAATTGGCGTTCCGTGAGCGAACGCCATGACGCTCAGATCGGCGTGGAAGCGAAGCCGCTCCCGCGCTGAAAGCCGCAACGTCTTCGCGTTGTTGCAATAGCGGTCCGGGAGAAAATCAAACCCGGTCGAATCGAGGTTGATAAGCGCGTCGCCGAAGATCAGGACGCCGCCATTCCCGGGCCAGTAGAGCGCCGTCTCGCCGGGCGCGCCGCCCGGTAGGGCGATTGTCGTAATGGCGCCAAGAATCGTCGCCCCGTCTTCGAACGCCTGAACCGGTGGAGTCGTCGATGAGAGCTCCGGCAGCGCTTCGACAGGGGCAAAGATGGGAATTCCGAATTGTTTGGCAAAAAGGGCGCTCGCCCGCTCGTGATTGGCATTCGTCAGGATAACGCCCGATGGAGTTCCGCTCGCTGCCAGCTCGGCGAGCGCGGGTTTGGCAAGGGGGATCGGGTCAATGAACAAAAGCTTCGAGCCAATTTGCAACGCGGAGCAGGAGAGGTCCACCTTCAGGGTGGGGGCATAAGCCTGCCAGAAGGCGAGCCCGCCGGCCTCGGATTGTGTGACCCATTGAAATTCGTCGGCTGTCATATGGTGTTCTGATTGCTCTTCGGGCTTGCCTTCGGGCCGCTCTCTTGTAATTTCTCGCGCCCTATGACTTGCGTGCGTTTGCTCTTCTCCGGTTTTGCCGTTCTTGCTGTTTTCGCCCTCGGTGCCTGCGAAAAGCAGCCTTATAGCACAATCGAGTCGATAGAAAAGACCTTGCACCACAGCGACCATGCTGGTCACGGCGATCACGCCAAGCATGACGACCATGGCCATGGAGCCAAAGACGCTGAAAAGAAAGACGGCGCGGCTCACTAAGCAGAGTTTACGAAGAAAGTGAGCCTTCGACTGCAAGGATTGCGGCGTCGCGGAGCTCCGCCCTCCGTTGGCGGGTATTGCCACACTGGTTTATCAAGAAGCTTTCGCCCCGCGCGCGCTTGTCGCGCCGTAGAGGGAGGGCGGAGTTCCACGACGCCGCCTATGGCCAAAGGCCCTCTATTTCTTCTTCTCAACCCGGTGTTCAGCTAACGCTAGCGCCCCGAGCCTACCACCCTGGAGGTCAGGAAGCGGAGGGCCGCAGGGGCGATGCGTGTCGCCTCGAAAAGCGCGCTGGCGACTCGCGGATGCAACACGGCGAGTTTTGCCAACCGGTTGATCCAGAGCCTCCCCGCGTAGAGTTGGCGATGGGCTGCCACAAACTCCGCCGCCGTGCTGCGCCCGGCAAGATGCGCGGCGGCAAGCTCTCCGGAGGCGAGCGCGTAGTAGATGCCTTCCCCGGTGAATGGCTCAACCACACGGGCTGCGTCGCCGGCGAGCAGGACGCCCTCCAGCCCCTTCATGCCGGCCGGGGGGAGCGGAGCGCGGGCGAGGGGAGCAATGGTTCGCCATCCTGTTTTGGATTCTGGCTTGGGGCTCAACCCCAGTTCCGCAGCACGGCGTTGAAGCGCGGGAATGGCTCGGGGTTCCCCCACCAGGCAGAGATTGATCATCCCTTCGCCGATGCTGGCCACGCCGCAGTATCCTTCAGGCAAGAACCGGAGGAGCGCTTTTTCCCCATAGCCGACCGGAGCTGGGAAATGAGCCTGGAGCGCCACTCTTTCCCTCCCGGCGGGAGGAAGAATCCCGAGCAGGCGCGCGAGGGTCGAATTCCGTCCATCGGCTGCGACGATCCGTCTTGCGGTGAAAACTTCCCGGCCTGCCCGCACGCGCCATGCTCCCTTCGTGCGTTCCAGCCCGGTGATCGCCGCACCGTGGCGAATCTCCGCCCCGAGTTGGGCCGCCCGATTCGCCAGTGCCGTATCGAAGAGGCTTCGCTTCACGGCGATTTCTCCGTATTCCCGCTCCGGTAGTGGATAGCGGAGGATCGTCCGGCTCATGGTCGCGATCTCCACATAGCGCAGCTTTGAGTGGGCGAGGGTCATCACCGTTTCGGCGGCACCCATCCTGTCCAGGACCGGCCAGCAGAGCGGATTCAGGCAGTCGCCGCAGACTTTCTCGCGCGGGAACTCCTCGCGCTCCAGAACGAGAACGCGCAACCCCGCCTGCGCGCAAAACGCCGCACAGGTCGCCCCTGCGGGCCCTGCTCCCGCAATGAGGGCGTCGTAGATCATATCAAATGAAGGTTTCCGCGAGCGTGTCGGCCACCATTTTGCCTTTTCGCGTCAGCCTCACCCGGTCTCCGGCATCGGCGAAAAAGCCTTCGCTCAGGTATTCGTCCACCTTCGCCTTCCACGGCTCCAGGAGATCGAGCGGCACTCCGTGGCTGGTTCGCAGGCCAAAGGCAATCGCTTCGCTACGGCGCGTGGGCGCATCCAACGATTCGGTAAACGACACGGCGGATTCCCCTTTGAGGATGCGCGTGGAGTACTCCGAGGTCTCTGCGATGTTCTGCCAGCGTTGAGAGCCGCAGGTGGAAAATGCGCTTGGCCCGAGCCCCAGGTAATCCGACCCGAGCCAATAGGCGAGATTGTGCAGGCATTCGCGGCCGGGGAGAGCGTAATTGGAGATTTCGTATTGCTCGAAACCAGCCTCTCCGAGGAGGTCGATGGTGGTTTCAAACAAATCGGCGTCCCACGATTGGTCCTGCGTGAATTCGCCGTTCTGGAACTTCGTGTAAAAAGCGGTGTCCTCCTCGTAGGTAAGGCAGTAGGAGGAGATATGGTTCGGCTTCAGCGAAATGGTTTTTTCCAGCGTGCTGCGCCACTGTTCACGCGACTGGGTCGGCACGGCGAAAATCAGGTCGAGGTTGACGTTCTCGAAGCCCGCCTCCCGCAGGATCTCGTAGGAACGCTCCGCCTGGGCGGCGGTGTGGACCCGGCCCAGGACCTTAAGGAGCGCGGGGTCCCACGACTGCACGCCCATGCTGATCCGGTTGACGCCGAGCCCCCGGAGCGTGCTCGCTTTCTCCAGGGAAACCGTCGCGGGATTCATCTCCAGCGTCCATTCCGCGAGATCACTCAAATCGAGCCGCTCGCGCATTCCGGAAAGCAAGTAATCGAGTTGTGACGTGGAGAGCGCGCTCGGCGTTCCACCCCCGAAAAAGATTGTCTGAGGCCGCAGTACACGTTGCGTGGTCTCGCGCTCCAGTTCCGCCAACAGCGCATCAAGGAACACCCGCGTCTTGTTCCGGTCCGACGCCTCTTTGTAGAACGAGCAGTACGGGCAGACCTTGGGGCAAAATGGGATATGAACGTAAAGATGGCGGATTGAAGACATCGCTGACATCAGCCTACCCCAGGAAGCGCCCCGTGGGGAGGGGTAAAATCAACAGGAGAGGGTGGCTACCCGATTGGTGTTTGTGGAGGGTGGATTTTCGAAATATGTTTATCAAAAAGATTGCGAATATACACAACGTGGGGAACTGCTCGGCTGCGCGCTCGTAGCACGGCTCAATCATATCGGTGAGCGAGAACGGAGGAGTCCCTGTCCATTCGCATTCGGAGTGCGTTCGGAAGCCTCAAGCAGCTTTCGCAAAGTGTTTTTCATGATGAGCGGGTAGCGACGCCTAAAGTCAAAGAATGAGTTACGACCGCGGCGGGCATTGGCTCTGACGCCTGATACGGCATTTTATGGTCCAGTTGCTGCATCTTTAGTGCCTACATCAACGGTCTTCCGCCAACGTGATTCACTTCCGATCTCCAGTGATACGACTCGCTTGTCGGTGCTTCGCACTTCCATATCTGGCTCAATTTTCTGAAAAAGGCCTCCCGAAAAGTCTACGCTGTTCATGCTAAGGATGTTTCGAGCATCCGGATAAAATACGAGGTGAACCTCTCCACCATAAACCTTGCCGTCTTTATCAGCGAAATCGATAGCATTGAGTAATGCCAGTGGGCTCGTGCGGCGCGCATCAGACAACTGCCGCCACTTTTTGATCGACTCCTTCAGGCTCTGAACTTCCTGCTCAGGTGTCTCCACCCCCGACCCGTGGTGGCATACGATAACGCGTTTGTCGCACGTGAGCCGATAGAGAAGGAGCTCTGCCTCTGTTTCACCCGGCGATGCTGATCGGAAGAACACTTCGATCTTCTGAAGTCTCCCGAGAGGCTCTTCTTCTACTCGCGAGCATTCCGTAAGAAGCAGAATGGCTATAGGAATTAGCAGTGCACGCATTTATTTGGTTATTACCGAACGATTTAGACTAGCTTTTGGTGGCTAGGAAAGGCGGAAGCCTAAGAGGGAAAACCAACACCTAACCCCGAAACGCCCCTTCGCGACCCAGCTCCACCCGCGCCACTTCCCGCCCGAGGCGGAAGCAACCTTGGCTTTCGACGATCTTACGGACGGTGAGCGAATCTGCGGTGAGGTCGACGGCCAGCATGCCGGAGTACGGGAGGAAGCTGCCGGTGTTGATGATGGTGCGGCCTTTTCGTTTCCAGACGCCAGCCCGGTGGGTGTGGCCGATGAGGATGCAGTTTGCCTTGGGGCGGTATTGGGCGGCGAAAGCCGCGGCAAGGGCCGGGGTTTGCATCCAGCACTCCAGCATTTTGAGTGGACGCCAGAAGGGCCAGACTTCCTGGATGAACCCGGGAAGGGAACGGACGCGGGCGTGGTGGTGAGCCCGGGGGCCGAGGTTTTCGATGGAGAGGGCGGCCAGGCGGGCAGCCACGAGGCGCGGCTCCAGCGTGGGCGGGTTACCGGCGGCAGCCAGGAACCGGGTGTGGGCGTCCTGAAGGGCCTTGACCTCCCGGCTCCATGGGGAAAGGCCGTGAAAGAGGATGTCACCGTGGGTGACGAGGATGGCTCCTTCCGCAAGATCCAGGTGATTGAGGTCGGTGAGCGCGGGATCGTGATTGCCGGTCAGGAAGACGGCGTCGATGCCGATTTGAGCGCAGAAGGCTTTGAAAAGGGCGAAGTCAGCCGCGCCCTGCTCGCGTTCCTTGACAAAACGCATCTCAACGGAGTCTCCGTTAAAGACGACCCGGTCCGCCCCTTCGAGAAGCGGGCCGATCTGCTTGAGGTCACGCAAATACGTGGCGGGGTGGCCGTAATGAAGGTCGGAGAGAATGCGCGTGATCGACACGAGGAAAGGTTCGGGCTTCGGATGGGAATTGCGCTGCGGTTTGAGGGGAGTGTCAGGCTTTTTATTGACGAGCCCGGCGCAAGGCGTCGATCACGATGTTTTGCGTCAGGATCTCGGGCAGGATTTCGGCTTCGCCTTCGCCCTCGGGGTAGACGGCGTAAACCGGGACACCGCTACGGCCAAGACGCTTGAGCTCCGCCGTGATCACCGGATCGCCCTTGGTCCAGTCCGCCTTCAGGGTGACAAAGTTGCGCAGCGCCGCCCGAACCGGCTCGGCATCCAGAATGAAGCGTTCGTTGTATTTGCAGTTCAGGCACCAGTCGGCAGTGAAATCGATGAAAATCGGTTTCCCTTCCTTGCGGAGCATCGCGACGCGCTCGGGCGTCCAGTTCTCCCAGCCCGCCGTTTCCCGGGGCCGTGCGAAGAAGAGGCTCAACCCGATGGCCCCTGCCATGGCGAGAAGCGCCAACGCCTGCTGAAACCGCCGCGCGCCGGGGGTGATCCAGGTGCCGAAGATCCAGCAGGCCGTTCCGACTCCCAGCAGGATCCATATGGCGCTGATGCCGTCAGATTTCTCCCCCAGTGAGGAGAGCACCCCGAGCAGCCAGACGACGGTGCCGAGAAGCAGGAACCCCATGAGCTGTTTGAGCCGCACCATCCACGGGCCGGGCTTGGGGAGAAAACGCATCCACGCCGGTTGCGCGGTGAGAACAAGATAGGGCAGTCCCATTCCTGTCGCGATGGCGGCAAACATCGCAAAGGTGACTCCCGCGCTCTGCGTGAACGCCAGCGGCAACACCGGCCCCAGAAACGGCCCCGTGCAGGGGGTGGCCAGCAGCGTGGCGAATGCGCCGTGGAGGAAAGCGCCACCGTACCCCTCCTTGGAGGAAAGGCTGACGATCCGCCCGGTACCCGGAATCCAGATTTCGAAGAGGCCCAGCAGGTTGAGGGCGAAGACGAAGACGAGAATCGCCATCGAGAAGACGAACACGGGATTCTGGAACTGGAACGCCCAGGCAAGTTCATGCCCGGCGGCCCTGGCGCCTACGACCAGCGCGGCCAGCATCATGAACCACGCAAAGATTCCCGCGACAAACGCTAATCCAACGCGGAAGACCCGCTGCCGCGATTCGCCCGCCTGCCCGATAAAGCCGAAAATCTTGAGGGCGATGACCGGCAGCACGCACGGCATCAGGTTCAGGATAAAGCCACCGAGGAGCCCAAGCCCGAGCGCGCGCGCGATTGTCAGCCCCTGGTTCGCGCCAGGTTCAATGCCGCCGGGGGTTGAAGAGGTCGATTTCCCCATGCCCTGCTCGGAACGGGTTTCTACATACCATCCCTCCCTTGAGCCGGTGGCGGGATCCTCCACGATCAGAAGGCCCCGGACAAAGGGTTGATCCGGCGGCTTTGGGAATGGAATCCGGAGCACCCCGGGGGAGAGGAGTTCCGGGTGTCTCGGAATGTCGGTGACGGGGTAGAAGTCAATTTTCGCGTCGGCAGGGAGGTCTGAGAGTTTCAGGTAGACTTCCGTGTCATGCCGTTCCCAACGGAGCTTGAAGGGAGGCGGCCCCTGTTTGGGCAGTTTCGCCTCATACCGGGCAAAAAGCGCGGTTTCGTTTGGCTCGGGAGTCTCGACGACGGGAATTTTCAAATCGAGTTCCGCGCTGCCCGGGACGCAGATCCGCTCGCAGACCAACCAACTCACCTTGGCCCGGAGTTGCGCTTCCTGGCCGGGTGTCAAATTGGCAGGAGGGGTGATCTCCGCCATCAGAAGCACTTCGTTGTCGTACCCATAGGTGAGCATGTCTCCCGGCTCCAGGTGTTTGTCCGGGAGCGGCCATTCCAGCGCTCCTGCTTTCCATCCTTCGGGCAGGTTCCATTCCACCGAGACGGGCAGTCCCGAATCGCCGGAATTGATCCAATAAGTGTGCCAACCCGGGGCAATTTTGAGACGCACTCCCGCCCTGAAGGGTTTCCCGGGGGCAACGCCGGTGACATTGGCCAGCAGATCGGCCTGGATTTGCGATTGCCCGGGAATATCCACCCCAACGCCGGAGCCGATGCCCGACCCTATACTCTGCGCCGGTGCCATGCCGGTGAAGACTGCCAAAAAGAAAAAAGCGAAAAGGGTGCGGAACATAACGCCTCTTTAGCACGCCTCCACGCAGGGTGCAAACCCGGGTGGTGGGGTGACCGCCATTCGAGAGCCATTCCTGAGGCGGATCCCGAAACAATGGGGGAAAAGCGGAGCTTTCAAGGAGAACATGAAGAGAGTCGGCAAGCTGCTCGCCAGTGGGGTATTGGGGCTGTTCCGGGCGGGGGTGATTCTGGGGATCGCCGGGTTAACCGTCGGGGGCGTCCTTTATCTGGAATATGCGGAACGCGCTTCAAAGTTCGATCTTTCGGAGGTTCGGCTGATTCCTCAGCGCTCGGCGGTTTATGACGGGCACGGGAGGATCTTTTCCTATATTCAAGGCGAGAACCGCTTTCTCATCCCCCTCAAGCGGGTGCCGGGGGATTTCCTCAACGCGTTGCTGGCCCGTGAGGATGCGCGTTTCTGGGCGCACTCGGGCCTGGATTACTCCGGGATTGTTCGCGCTTCCATGGTCAACCTGAAGGAAGGGAGCGTGCGCCAGGGGGCCAGCACGATCACCCAGCAACTCGCGCGCAATTCGTTCCGGATGACGGAAAAGACCCTCGATCGCAAGATTCTTGAAGCCCTCCTGGCGCAACGTATCGAGCGGACCTTCAGCAAGACGCAGATCCTGGAGTTCTATATCAACCGGGTCTATTTCGGCGCCGGGGCCTACGGTTTGCAACGGGCGGCGCAGGTTTATTTCGGGAAGACCGCCGAAGCGTTGACGCTCTCCGAATGCGCCACCCTGGTGGGGATCATCCGAAGCCCCAACCGCTTTTCACCCATCACCAATCCCCGGGGGGCAGTGGAGCAGCGGGATGCGGTGCTCGCCAGAATGACCGCTCTCGGGATGTTGACGCCGGAACGCGAGGCTCTGGCAAAGGAGGAGCCTCTCAAGGTACAGGGCAACCGGTATCTGCCTTCTCAGGAAAGCTATGTCATGGACGCGGTACGCCGGGATCTCGACCGGCTTCTGACCGAGGAGCAGATCACCAAGGGAGGGCTGAAGATTTATACAACGATCGATCCCGTCCTGCAAAAAGCGGCCGAGGATGCGGTGGTGCGCCGCACGGCGGCGATCGAGGCGCAGCCCGGATGGGGGCATCCCCGCAAGGCAGGACATCTTCTTGCGCCGCCCGGTAGCAAGGATGAAAACCCGACGCTATATCTTCAAGCCGCGTTGATCGCCATCGACAACCGCTCCGGGGCAATTCGCGCCCTCGTGGGGGGGCGTGATTATTCGCATAGCAAGTACGACCGGGCATGTCTGGCCCGACGGCAGGCGGGCTCCACCTTCAAGCCGTTTGTCTACGCCACGGCGTTTGAGCGGGGGCTGCTACCGGGCTCCTATGTGGGCGACTGGCGCATTGAACCGGGAGAGTTCGCGGACATCCCCAAAAAATGGTCGCCGGACAACTCCGACGGCGATTATGGAGGCTGGCTGCCTGCCGCCGTGGGGCTAATCCGTTCCCGTAATACGATGAGCGTGCGGGTGGGGGAGTTCGCCGGACTGGAGACGGTGTGTAAAACAGCGGCGCTCCTTGGATTGCGGGGGGTCCCGTTATACCCGGCGTCGTTTCTGGGCGCGTTTGAAACGACCTTGCGCGATTTAACGTCGGCCTACACGGCATTTCCCAATGGAGGGGTATGGTCGCCGAGCTTCCTGATTGTCCGGATTGAGGATGCACGAGGGGCGGTCATCTTCGATGCCGGTGCAACCTTGATGCGTGCCCGAATTCGCGCGATTGGAAGCGGCGCGGCGGATCTGACGACCGAGTTGCTGGAGCAGGTCCTCAAAAACGGCACCGCTGCGCGGGCGGCCAAACTTGGTCTCACGCGCCCCGCCGCAGGCAAGACCGGGACCACGAACGAGTACCGCGACGCGTGGTTCGTCGGATACACCCGTTCGTTGACATGCGGGGTCTGGGTCGGTTTCGACAAGCCTAAGGCCATCATGCATAAGGGCTATGGTTCGATTCTCGCGCTCCCCATCTGGGTCGATTTCATGGAGGCCGCTCCGCTCGCCAGTTATCCCGCCGAAGCGCTGGGAGGGACCGTGCAGCGGTTTCGGGTGCAGCTCTGTGCAGAAACCGGCTTGAGGGCGACCATTGGGTGTCAGAATGCGGGGACCGGCTACACGGCGGATCTCCCCCTGGGGATGATTCCCCGCGTCCGTTGCAGTGCGCACGACTCGTTGATCCCGGTTTTCCCAGCGGCTCCCGTGGCCGGGCAGGAATCTCCAATTGGAGGATTGCCCCAGCGAGAGTCGAACACAAACTGGCAATCGGATCAGATTGCCCCCGCGTCGCGCCCGTCGGTGCTGCGGAGGGCTCTGGAGTCACAGCGATCCATGAATCCGGTAACCGTCGAGCCCGGATCTTCGCTCTATTTTACCCGCGAAGGCCCCCGGCTTCTCAAACGCAGGGCGATGCCCGAAGGGCGGGAAGTGATCGTGATCCCGGGGCCGGAAAGAGAAAAACGGCGTCTCCGTTTTCGGAGGACGCCGTTTTGAGATGCTTAAACGAGGATCAGGAGATCGCTTCGATTTTGGCGAGGAGATCTTTCTTGCTCACCATGCCGACGATCTGTTCCTTGACCTCGCCGCCCTTGAAGAGGAGCAGCGTCGGAATCGCGCGGATGCCGTACCGGGCCGAGATGGCCTGGTTCTGGTCCACGTCGACTTTCCCGACTTTCACGGTTCCTGCCTTTTCGTTGGCGATTTCGTCGATGATCGGCGCAATCATCTTGCACGGGCCGCACCACGTTGCCCAGAAGTCCACGAGGACGGGGGCTGCGGAATTGGCGACCTCTTGGTCGAAGTTTGCGTCGGTTAGGTTCAGTACGTTTTCGCTGGCCATGATAAAGGTTCGGCTGATTCGCCTCGATGGGTTTGCTTAAAAAAGAAAACTAGGAGGACGCCAAGATTGCTGCCACGAGCGCGAAGGCTGCTGCTGCCGCCGCGCCGAGGCTTAGCGGAAGGATGAGCGGATCTGCCGCGTTCGAGGATGCTGCGGGTGCTTCCGCCGTTTTGATGGGAGCCGCAGGGGCCGGTGCCGCCGGGGCGGATTGCTGGAGCTTCACCGTCGCCTTGGGCAACGTCTTGGGTTCCGGGGCAACCTGAATGCGCGTGGTTTCCTTCTTCGGCGTGACCGGCTTTTGGATCACCGGTGCAGCGGCAGCGGCTGCGGGAGCGGCAGGAGTTGCCGGAGCAGCCGGGCGGGCGGGCGGTACTGCCGGGGCAGGAGGCACGGCGGCGGCCGGAGGCTTGGGCATCGAAGGAGGTGCCGGCGGTGTCGGCGGTTTCAGGCCGCTAAGACCCGGAGGTTTCGGCGGAGCCGGCTTGGAAATGGGAGGAGGAGGCAGCGGCGCTTTGGGAGCCGAAGGGGCAGCGGGAACAGCCGGAGCCGAAGGAGCGGCAGGGACTTCAGCGGCAAGCTGCGCGGAACCCTTTTTGGGGTTGGCGTCCTGAGTTTCCGGCACATTGATCCTCATCGTCGTGCGCGAGGCACCGGCATCCGGGACGTTGATGCGCATCGTCGTGCGGGATTCTTCGCTTCCGGCGGCGGGCCCGTCGATCCGGATGGTGTCGCGCTTGCCGGCCTGGGGAGGAAGGCTGATACGAATGGTTTCCTTTTTGGCTTCGCCGATCCTCACGGTCTCCTTCTTGGCACCAGAGGCAGGCTGCGGAAGGGTGATGCGGATGGTTTCCTTCTTCGGTTCGTTCCCCGCCGCTGCCGGTTTAGGCGGGAGCGTGATGCGAACAGTTGCCTTCTTGGAGAGGTTAGGATCGGTTACTGGGGGATTCTCGTCGGCCATAATGTGGGTAAGGAATTCTCGTTCTATCTCACCGAAGGGGCGGAGTGTCAAGCGAGCGGAGCGATTATCGTATACAACGATCAGGGAAAAGTGAAGGTCTTTTACCGGCTCTTTTGGGGAACTTTTGCTTGCCCGGGTTCCGGTGCCTCCATAGCTTGACCCAATGAAAATCTTGGTTACCGGCGGAGCCGGATTTATCGGGTCCAATCTCGTCGAGCAGCTGCTTTCCCAGGGCCATCGCGTGGCTGTTCTCGATGAGTTCAACGATTTTTACGATCCCCGCATCAAACGGGAGAATCTCCGGTGCTCGCTCCCTCATATCGAGTTGCACGAGAACGACATCCGCGACGCCGAGACGGTCACGCGGATCGTGCGCGAGGGAAAATTCGACAGCATTGTTCACCTTGCGGCAAGGGCAGGGGTGCGCCCCTCGATCCAGGAGCCAAAGCTTTATATCGACACCAATATCTCCGGCACCTTTAACCTGCTGGAAGCCTCGCGACAGGCGGGCGTCCCCCGGTTTGTCTGCGCCTCCAGTTCCTCGGTCTATGGCGTCCTCAAGACCGCGCCGTTCCGCGAGGATATGTGCCTGAACCAGACGATCAGCCCTTACGCCTCCACCAAGCTCTCGGGCGAGCAGCTTTGTTCAAATTACTCGCACCTTTACGGCATCCGGACGATCAATCTCCGCTTCTTTACGGTCTATGGGCCACGGCAGCGTCCGGACCTCGCCATCCATAAGTTTACAAAGTCGATCCACGAAGGGAAATCGATCGACCAGTACGGTGACGGTTCCACTCGACGGGATTACACTTATATCGACGACGTGCTCCAGGGGGTCATCGCCTGCCTGAGTTACGAGGGGCAACTATGTGACGTCTTCAACCTTGGCGAGAGCCAGACGACCACGCTCAGCGAGTTGATCGCGTTGATCGAGCAGGCGCTCGGGAAAAAGGCGCTCATCAACCAACTCCCGGAACAACCCGGCGACGTGCCGCTCACTTACGCCGATATCGGCAAGGCGCGTGAACTTCTGAACTACCGTCCGACGACAAAGATCGCGGAGGGGATTCCGAAGTTCGTGGAGTGGTATCTCAAGACCCGGGCGACATTGGCGGGCCAGTAATCACTTCACTTTCGCCAGAATCCAGGAACCTTTGATCGAGCGCGCCTTGCGGCGTCTCTCCGTATCCATGAATATTCACGCAAACGTCGCAGAACTGCTTCAGGCGCTGGTTCGCATCCCCAGCGTCAACCCTGAGGGCGACCCCGGAACGACGAAAACCGGGGAGCAGGCGTGCGCGGAGTTTGTGGCGGACTTTCTGCGGCACTGTGGCGCGCAGGTGGAGTTGCAGCCGGTGTTTCCCGGTCGCCCGAACGTCGTCGGCATTTTTCCCAGCGACCGCCCCGGCAAGAAACGCGTCATTCTCGCGCCTCATATGGACACGGTGGGAATCGTCGGGATGACCATCGACCCGTTTTCCGGCGAGGAGCGGGACGGGAAAATCTGGGGGCGCGGAGCCAGTGACACCAAAGGCACCATGGCGGCGATGCTCTGGGCGTTGAGGGAACTCCGGGAACAGATTCCCTCTCTGGATCATGAGATCTGGTTTGTGGGATTGATGGGAGAGGAAACCGGGCAACATGGCTCCAAAGCCTTCGTTAAGGAATACTGCGCGGAGAATCCCGAGCATTGCTTCGCCCTTGTTGGAGAGCCTACCGGCCCTACCGTGGTCCATGCGCACAAAGGTTCCTGCTGGTTCAAGCTGACGACGCGCGGCGTCGCAGTCCATAGTTCGGCTCCGGAGACCGGCGTGAACGCGATCTATAAAATGCAGGAGGTGATCACCTACCTGCGCGAGGGGTTGATGCCGCGATTTGCGAAGTTGACCAATCCGGTGCTCGGGTCGCCAACACTCAGTGTGGGAACGATCCATGGCGGCAGCCGCACGAACATCGTCCCGGATTTTTGCGAGATCACCGTCGATATTCGGACGACCCCGGAGCTTTATGCCGAGGACGACTCGCCGCTCGGTGAGCGCCTGCTCTCCGAATTCAGAAAAATCGATCCCGGCCTGGAAGGCATTTATCGTGAGTCGCGTCCGCTTTGGACCGACCCCGCGCATCCGTTGGTATCCACGCTGGAGCGCGCCGGGAAGCAATGCGGCGGCGCAAGCTGGTTTTGCGATGCGGCGGTGTTCTCCACGGCGGGCGTCCCCGCCGTTGCCGCCGGGCCCGGTTCCATTACCCAGGCGCATACCAAGGATGAGTGGCTTTGTGTCGACGATCTCCATGGCGGCGTCGAATTTTACCGCAACTTTTTGCAACAACTATGAGTCAGTCCCAGCCCAAGGGCCAAGCCCAAGCCCAATCCGTTAAAACAGCGATCACCCCCCGTCGCGACGAAGATTTTCCCGAGTGGTATCAACAGGTCGTCCGCGCTGCGGAGATGGCTGAGAACTCCGACGTGCGCGGCTGCATGGTCATCAAGCCGTGGGGCTACGGCCTCTGGGAAGCGATGCAGCGGCAGCTTGACGTGATGTTCAAGGAAACCGGGCACAAGAACGCCTATTTCCCGCTCTTTATCCCCATCAGCTACCTCGAAAAAGAGGCTGCCCACGTGGAGGGCTTTGCCAAGGAGTGCGCCGTGGTAACGCATCACCGGCTGGAGGTGGGCGCGGATGGCAAGATGCGTCCGGCACCCGCCGCCGAACTGACGGAGCCGCTGGTGGTTCGCCCCACGTCGGAGACGATCATCGGGGCCACCTATGCAAAATGGGTGCAGTCGTACCGCGATCTGCCGATTCTGATCAACCAGTGGGCCAATGTCGTCCGCTGGGAAATGCGCCCGCGTCTTTTCCTCCGCACCGCCGAATTCCTCTGGCAGGAGGGGCATACCGCCCATGAGACCAAGGAAGAGGCGATCGAGGAAACCGAGAAGATGCTCGGTGTTTACGAAACCTTTGCCCGCGAGCATCTTGCGGTGCCCGTCTACTGCGGCGAGAAGAGCGAGAGCGAGCGTTTCCCCGGAGCCGTCTCCACCCTTTGCATCGAGGCGATGGTGCAGGATCGCAAGGCGATCCAGGCAGGAACGTCGCACTTCCTCGGTCAGAATTTTGCCAAGGCCAGCAACATCCGCTTCCAATCCCGCGAAGGGCGCGAAGAGTTTGCCTGGACGACAAGCTGGGGCGTCAGCACCCGCCTCATTGGGACGCTCATCATGGCGCACGCCGACGATGACGGCATGATCATCCCGCCGCGTGTCGCCCCTTCGCACGTGGTGATCCTCCCCGTGACGCCGAAGCCGGAGACCCGCGACGCCGTGATCGCGGCCGCGGAGAAGCTGGCCGGGGAACTCCGCGCGCAACGTTTCCATGGGGAGTCCGTTGTGGTGGAGGTCGACAAGCGCGATCTCGGTGGCGGGGTCAAAAACTGGGAGTGGATCAAAAAGGGGATTCCCGTGCGGATCGAGATCGGACCGCGCGACCTGGAGCAGGGGACCGTGGCGCTCGCCCGTCGCGACCGGAGTGCCAAGGAAAAGGAATTCATCCCGGCGGCCGACGCGTCGGGGCGGATTGCCGAGGTCTTGCAGTCCATTCAGGACACGCTCTACGCCCGCGCGCTGGAGTACCGGAATGCCAATACGCGTTGCATCGATACCCGCGAGGAGTTCGACGCCTTCTTCACCGCGAAGAACGCACAGAAACCGGAGATTCACGGCGGTTTTGCCCGGGCCCACTGGTGCGGCTCGCCGAAGTGCGAGGAGGATGTGAAGAGCCGCCTGAAAGTGACGATCCGTTGCATTCCCTTTGATGCCGTGGAAGAAGAGGGCGCGTGCGTGGTTTGCGGCGAGCCTAGCAAGAAGCGGGTGCTCTGGGCAAAATCCTATTGAGGTCGGAAAGCGGAGAGTGGAAACCGGAGAGTTGGCGCTACTGCGCCAATTTCTCTCGGTATTCTATTTTGTAACCGCTTTCGCCTCTTCCAGATAAATTACTTTCCATGGGCCCATGCCATGAAGCTGGAGTACGGTTTCTTCCGGGAATAAGGCAAAGTGGTGCATGCCGGCGGGCATTAGCATAAAGCCGGAACGGGTGATCGCGGCGGTCTTGTTTTCATCAAAGGCGTCTCCCTTGCCGACTTTCAGGACGCCGGAAAGCACCGTGGCATGCTCGTCGGCGGGGTGCCAGTGAGGCTGCATGCGGCTGCCTGCCGGGAATTTGACGCGCATCGTAAACGGACCGGGCCGCGAGGGGTCTCCTTCCAGAATCGCGATCCGGCATCCCTTTGGCAGCGAGTCGGGGGGGGCGTCCACCCATTTCAGATCGGCCTCGTTAAAGTAATGTGATTCCGTGGCTACAGGGCGGGGGACTTCAGGGGGCTGAGGCGCTTCTTTGAGTTCGACGTGCAGGACGCGAAACCCGGTGGTCCCGGTATTGAGCACGGAGTGCGTCAGCGGCGGGTTCCATGCGGTGAGGCCTTGTTTGAGCGTCACCTCCCGGCTGGTGCCGTTTTCGAAGGTGAATTTTGCCTGCGCGTCGGTCAGGCTGTACGCCACGAACGCCGGGTGCGAGTGCATCGCGGACGTCTCGCCCGGCGCGAGCCGGGTTTCGAAAACCCGTACTCGGTCATTGTCGAGCAGGAGCGTGTTGTGGGCCGGATCGGCTGCGACCGGGTCTTGGGCAAGAGCAGGAGTGGCGGCAAGGAGGAAGAGGAGGCCGGTTTTCATAAGATGGGATTCAACGCTCTAAATTCCATGTAAAAGGGAGTCAATGGCGGGATCACGGGAATGCGCACCTCCCTGGCGGGCATTGACAACCGGAGCGGGGGCGAGGAGGAAAGTCGTTCCGTAAAAACAACATGGCTCTCAGGTTCCAAGCCGAGCTCTTGCAACGCCTCGTCGGGGATTATCACCGGGACGTCGCGAAAGCTTGCTTCAGGGTGAAGGTTGGCGATCACCAGAAATCCCTGTCCCGTGGCCGCGTCGTGGCGAAGGAAGGCGAACATCCAATGGCCGCTGGCGGCTTCGCCCGGCAGCCTTCCGAAGCGGGGGCTTTGCAGGTTGGCGGGGTTGAGGCGAAAGAGGATGCCGTCACGGAATGCGGGCTCGCCGATCAAATGCAACAGACGGCCATAGAAGGCCCGCAACGCCTCCTGATCAGGCGAGAGCTTGTTTTCCCGCCATTTTACCAATTCGGGCATGGTCCCATAATCAAAAAGGCTGGTGCGCCCGTTGCCGCCGCCGAAGCCGAGCGACTCGGCCGCCGGTTCCCCCACTTCCTGCCCATTGTAAAAGAGCACCGGTCCTGGCGAAAGCCCATAGAGAATCGCGCTCACGGGCCGCCCTACTTCCCGGCCCACGCCGCCCCATTCGCCCATGGCGGCGAGGCGGACTTCGTCATGATTCTCCGCGTAGTGAATCGCGCGAGCACCGAGGGATGGCCAGAGGTCATTGGCCCAGCCAGGGCCGTCATAGAGCCGCTTGAGCGTCTGGTAGGAGCGATGATCGTAAACCGCGTCGAACCCTGCGTCGATCAAGGCTGAAAGTGCGGACTCCCGCGAGACCTTTGCTGGATCGTCATCGTAGGCTTCCGCAAGGAAGAGAACGCCGGGCTTGCGCTTCCGGGCCCGCGGGATTGCCCAACCCCAGAACTCCGCCGGCACAAGGTGCGCCATGTCGCAGCGGAACCCATCCGCCCCCCGCCGTTGCCAGCAGGCGATCACCCGATCCATTTTGTGCCAGGTATCGGGCACCGGCTTTGCCGGATCTCCCGGGTGCGGGTATTCCGCCTGCCCGGTGGTGAAATCATAGCCGTAGTTGAGCTTTACCGTTTCGTACCAGTCATTGGGGTGCGGGTGCCAGTTCGCCACGTTATTGCCAGTCACGCGTCCATGCTCCAGCTCGCCCTCAAACAGCCCGTCGCACCCGCCCAGCACCTTGCAGGTCACGCTCAGCGCGCGGCCCTCTCCATCCACGGTCGGGAGCCGCAGCGGCGGGCCGTCCTCGCCCGGTGTGAGATAAAAGAAATTGTTGTTCGGGCTGAAGAAACGGCTCGGGTCATCATTGCGGCCGAAGTCGTCCTCTGGTGCCACCACCGAGGCGTGGGAGCGGGCGACATGGTTGGGGATGAGGTCGATGATCACCTTCAGCCCCGCCTCGTGAATGCGGGCCGCCAGCGCCTTGAATTCTTCGACACGCCGCGCCGGGCGCCTGGCGTAGTCCGGGCAAACGTCGTACACATCCCGCAGGGCATACGGGCTCCCCGCGAGGCCTTTGAGCAGGTCGGGGTCGTCAGCGGGAAGGCCCAGGATCGAGTAGTCGGTTGCCGTTGCCTGACGGGCGACGCCCATCAGCCAGAGGTGCGTGAATCCCATGGCGCGGATCGACTCCAGAGTGGCCTTGTCGAGATCGTCAAACTTGCCGCAGCCGTTCTCCTCGAGTGTCCCGTTGGTTTTGAGCCCCCGGTGGGTATTTCCGAAGAGCCGGATGAAAAGCTCGTAGATGCGGATTCGCTCGGCCCCCGGTGTGCCGGTTAACGCGTTGGAGGAGAGTGCGTTTTCCGGGCGGGTGGCCATCATTGATGAGGGGTGGTTAGCGGGCGAAGGGATCGACGATCCTGGGTTCGTCGCAGAACATGCAGCAGATCCTGAGGCGTGAGGTCACCCGGCTGCATTTCGGGCACGTCTCCGGAGGCGAGGGGGCGACGCGGCCATCGAGTTTTCCGTCTTTCATGTCGATCTCCACGATTCGACGCAGAAGCTCCTTTTCGCCGTAACCGTGTTGCTCCCTGAGAATGGACCAGAGGGCCTCGGTGATCAGCATCAGGCGCTCTACCTGATTTTCAAGCTGCGTGATCTGGGGCGAATTCTGGCTGCGCGGCAGCGGAGCCGGTTCCGGAGCGGACGGGCGAAGCTTCATGCACGGGGTTTACCCGTTGCATGAGGAAAAAGCGAGGTTTTCGGGAGGCGGCGACCTCAGAGAATCCAGACCATCATGGTGAAGAGCTTCATCGCCAGCAGCCAGATAAGAATCACCTGACTCTTGTTCAGAAGCAGGGAACTTTCGTTTTCGCTGGGAACATCGACACTGCCACCAAACCACTTGTCGAAATTTCTCAGGGTAAAAATCCCCCCTAAGAAGACGATCACCAGGCAGACGGAGAAGGCGATTTTTAATCCTAACATTACGAATGCTGATATTAGACGATTTTTCCGGGAAGGCAAGCGATTTGATCGTATCATTCGCCGTCGACAGTGTCGCTTGCCTCACCGGTTTTGAGGCATCCCTATTTTGCCCCAGCCTTGTCTTTCGACAGGTCGGCCTGAATTTCAGCCTGTAGTTTGGGCATCAGTTCGGCCAATTTCTTCTGGGTCACTTCCATCGTTTTCTCCATCAGGAGAGGTTGTTTTTCCAAAAAGGATTGGCCGATGGGGCTCTTGTAAAAAGCGATGAGACCGTTGATTTCTTCGGGGGTGAACACCTCGGAATAAATCTGGGCAAAGTGGCCCTTCAGTTTCTCCCAACTGAATTCCCTTGAAACCATGGCGAAGCTCTTGTCGGCGGCCCTTTGGGCCTCGTCCCCCTTCATGGGGAAGCTCTTCATCATCATTGCCCGCATCGCATTCATGGATTGCTCCATCTGCTTGTCCACCTTCAACAATGTCAGCAGTTCTTCGACGTCCGGGCGCACCGGGGGTTCTGCCGCGCAAAGGGAGAGGGGAAGAAGGGTCGTAAGGAGGATGATAAAGTGCTTTTTCATAAGATAATGACGGGCAGTAAACAGTTCGATGACGCCCCGGGCAATGCAATTCCAATAGAGCGGGCCGGGCAGGCTCCTTGTCTTCTGTTCATCCGCTTCCGGCATTTTTTAGGTTGAACTTTGAAGGCCTCCTCCTAATGTTTGGCGGCCTATGAAAGCCAGAGTCACCGTCATGCCCAAGAAAAGCGTTCTTGATCCGCAGGGAGTGGCCGTGCGGGAGGCAGTGGCGCACCACGGGTTTCCGCAGGTAAAATCGGTCCGGATCGGCAAGTTTATGGAGATCGAACTCTCCGACGACGAAGCCATCGGCGCTGATGCCGAGGCCCGCCTTCACGAGGTCTGCCGCGATCTTCTCTCCAACCCGGTCATCGAAGACTACGAGCTTCAGATCGAGCGTTGATTTTCGTTATCCGCCGCTTCCCGTCATTCTGATGAAGCCACCCCTTCTTCTCGGAAATGACAACGCCGCTCCACAAACGCCCCGGGATGTGGTATCGTCCCAATTCCTGAAATCATGAAAGCCGCCGTCATCCGTTTTCCCGGTTCCAATTGCGACCAGGATTGTCATTACGCGCTACAGAACGTTTTCGGTGTCCCCACCGACTACGTCTGGCACAAGGAGACTTCGCTCTCCGGGTACGACCTCGTCGTTCTCCCGGGCGGGTTCTCCTATGGCGATTACCTTCGCTGCGGAGCCATCGCCCGGTTCTCGCCGATCATGAAAGCCGTCACCGATTACGCCCAGAACGGCGGTCTGCTGATCGGCATCTGCAACGGCTTCCAGGTGCTCACGGAGTCGCGCCTTCTTCCCGGCGCGCTCGTTCGCAACCGGTCGCTGCACTTCATCTGCGAAAACCGCCCGCTACGGGTGGAGGCGGTCAACAATCCGTTCCTTTCGCAAGCGCTCTCCGGTCAGGTGCTCAACATTCCGATCGCCCACGGGGAGGGGAGTTACACCGCCGACGAAGCCACGCTGAAGGAATTGATCAGCAATCAGCAGGTGCTCCTCAGGTACTGCGACGCCAACGGCTTTGTTTCCGACGCGTCGAACCCGAACGGTTCCGCCGACAATATCGCCGGGATCTGCAACGCCGCCCGCAACGTCTTCGGCCTCATGCCGCACCCGGAACGCGCCTGTGAAAAAGCGCTCGGCAGCACCGACGGCAAGGTTATCTTTGAATCCATCCTGAACTCTCTGGGCGTTCGCGCCGCCGCATGAACACTGCCGTCTACCTTCCCAAGGATCCCGAAATCACCCCGGAAGTGATCGCCAAACATGGCATCACCCCGGACGAATACGAACGCATCAAGAGCATCCTCGGCCGCGAGCCGAATTTTACCGAGTTGGGCATCTTCTCGGTGATGTGGAGCGAGCATTGCTCTTACAAGAACTCCAAGCCGGAGCTCCGCAAGTTTCCCACCACCGGCCCGACCGTGCTGGTGAAGGCGGGCGAGGAGAACGCGGGGGTCATCGACATCGGCGACGGCTGGGGCGTGGCGTTCAAGATGGAGAGCCACAACCACCCGAGCGCCATCGAACCGTTCCAGGGAGCGGCCACGGGCGTTGGCGGTATCATTCGCGACATTTTCACCATGGGCGCGCGCCCGGTGTTCAACCTCAACTCCCTCCGTTTCGGGCCGATCTCCGGCAAGACCGACGAGAAGGGCGAGGTGGCTCCGAACGTCAAACACAACCGCCGTCTTTTCGGCGGAGTCGTTTCCGGCATCGCGCATTACGGGAATTGCATCGGTATCCCGACCATCGGCGGCGAGGTTTACTTCGACGAAAGCTACGAGGGGAACCCGCTCGTCAATGTCTTCTGCCTCGGCGTGCTCAAGCATGAGCAGATCGCGCGCGGCGCGGCCAGCGGCATCGGCAACCCGGTCTTCTACGTCGGCGCGGAGACGGGCCGTGACGGTCTGGCCGGCGCGGCATTTGCCTCCCGCGAATTGACCGAGGAATCCAAACAGGACCGCCCCGCCGTGCAGGTGGGCGATCCGTTCAAGGAAAAGCTTCTGCTCGAAGCGTGTCTGGAACTCCTCGCCACCGACGCGGTGGCCGGTATCCAGGATATGGGCGCGGCAGGCTTGACCTGTTCAACCTGCGAAACCGCCAGCCGTGGCGGCACGGGCGTCGAGATCGACCTGGAAAAAGTGCCCAAGCGCGAAGCGGGCATGACTCCTTACGAGATCATGCTGAGCGAGTCGCAGGAGCGAATGCTCATCATCGTCAAGAAGGGCAAGGAGCAGATTGTCCGCGACATTTTCGAAAAATGGGACCTCCCGCACGCGGAAGTCGGCGTCGTTAATGACGACGGCATGATGCGCGTCAAGGCGGGCGACGTGGTCGTGGCCGAAATCCCGGCAAGCAAGCTTGCTGATGACGCCCCGATTTACCACCGCGAGGTCGCACCCCGCCCGGCTCCCACGCCGCTTTCGTGCATTCCCGCGACCGACATCGAAGCCGGTCTGGAGAAGCTTCTTGCCGATCCCTCCATCGCCTCCAAGCAGTGGGTCTACCGGCAGTATGATCACATGGTTCGCCTTGGCGCGACCGTGTTACCCGGCTCCGATTCCGCCGTCTTCATCGTCCGCGAGGCGGGCAAGATCCTTGCCGCCACCAGCGATTGTAACTCCACCTACTGCGCGCTCGATCCCCGCGAGGGAGCTCGCGTCGCCGTGGCGGAAGCCGCGCGAAACCTTGCCTGCTCCGGGGCGGTTCCGTTGGCCGTGACCGACAACCTCAATTTCGGCAATCCGCACAAGCCCGATAACTTCTGGCAACTCCGCGAATGCGTGGAAGGGCTCGCCGAAGGGTGCAATGCGTTCGATGTCCCGGTAACGGGCGGTAACGTCAGTCTTTACAACGAGAGCCCGGCGGGCGCGGTCGATCCGACCCCGACCGTCGGCATGGTCGGCTTGATCGAAGATCCCAAGCATGTTACCACCAGTCACTTCAAGGACTCGGGCGACGTGATTTTTCTGCTCGGCGATCTCGGCAGCGAAATGGGCGGTTCGCACTACCTCAAGGTGCTGCATGGCCGCAAGGAAGGCGTCCCGCCGAAAGTTGATTTCGTCCAGGAACGTGCCTTGCACGACACGCTACGCGCGCTGATCAAAATGGGGCTCGTCAAGAGCGCCCACGACTGCTCCGAAGGGGGCCTCGCCGCCGCGCTGGCGGAGAACTGCATCAGCGGGGACAAGGCGAAGACCGTCGGCGCGAAGGTTGACTTCGGCGTCACCGGGCTTCAGGCCGAGGTGCTTCTTTTCAACGAATCGCAATCCCGCGTCGTCATCACCGTTTCCGCCAACAATGCCGCTGCCGCCGAGGCGCTGGCCCAATGGCGCGGCACCCCGGTTCGCCGTATCGGCACCGTGGGCGGAAGTGATTTGAGGATCGAGGCGGACGGCAGCGTCTGGAACTGGAACACCGCAGCCCTGCAAGGCGTCTGGGGTTCCTCCATCGCCAACTGTATGTCAGCCCAGTAAGTTCTCGTTCGTACACCGCCCGACACACACCGCGCATGTCTGAAGCAAGCACTGAAAGAAACCGACCGGCTCATGAATGTGGCGTCTTTGCCGTTATTGGCCATCCCAACGCCGCCGTACTGACTTATTACGGCCTCTTCGCCCTCCAGCACCGGGGGCAGGAAAGCGCGGGGATCGTCACGGCCACGGGGCCGAACACGCCGTTCGTTTGTCACAAAGGGATGGGGCTGGTCTCCCAGGTGTTTTCCCCTGGCGACCTCGACATGCTCAAGGGGACGCGGGCGATCGGGCATGTTCGCTATTCGACCACGGGGTCGAGTAACATCACCAATGCCCAGCCGATGGTCGTTGATTGCGCCCGGGGGCAACTCGCCATCGGGCACAACGGCAATCTCGTCAACGCCGGGGTTTTGCGCGAAGAGCTCGAACAGGCCGGGTCCATTTTCCAGACCACGGTTGACAGCGAAATCATTCTTCATCTGCTTGCCAAGCCGGGCGAATCCGACACCGTGCTTTCCGCGCTACGCCGCGTGCACGGCGCGTTCTCACTGGTCCTCATGGGAGAACGCGAAATCATCGGCGTCCGCGATCCGCTCGGGTTCCGCCCGTTGATGCTCGGGAAGCTGGACGGAGCTTATGTCCTCTCCTCGGAGACCTGCGCCTTCGATCTCATTCACGCGGAATTCATCCGCGAGATCGAGCCGGGCGAAGTCGTGATTATCGACGAGAACGGCATCCGCTCCGAATGGCCGTTTGAGGCCGCCAAGAAATCGTTCTGTATCTTCGAGTACGTCTATTTCGCGCGTCCTGACAGCATCATCAACGACATCAACGTCGCCAAGGTGCGCACCGCGATGGGCCGCGAACTGGCCCGTTTGCATCCGGCGGAGGCGGATTTGGTCGTTCCGGTGCCCGACTCCGGCAACTACGCCGCCCTCGGTTTTGCCCAGGAACTCGGGATTCCCTACGAGCACGCCTTTGTCCGCAATCACTACATCGGGCGCACCTTTTTGCAGCCCACGCAGCTCATCCGCGATTTCAATGTCCGGGTGAAGTTGAACCTCATCAAGGAGGCGGTGAAAGGAAAGCGGGTGGTTGTCGTCGATGACTCCATCGTGCGCGGCACCACGGCGCGGGCCCGCGTCGTCACGCTGCGTGAAGCGGGAGCCAAGGAGGTGCATATGCGCATCTCGTGCCCGCCGCACAAGTTTGCCTGTCACTACGGCATCGACTTCCCCGACCCCGCCAACCTGCTGGCCAACCAGTGCACGCTCGATCAGATCCGGGAGTACCTCGGTGCGGATAGTATCGGTTATCTTGATGTCCCCGGGATGGTGCGCGCTACCGAGCAGCCTGCGGACAGCTTCTGCATGGCCTGCTTTACGGGGGACTACCCGATCCCGGTAGACCCGAATGTCGACAAGTTCATCATGGAACGGCGGCGTGGACGCATCAGTCATCTCGTCGAACCCAATCCCCAACCCCAACTCTTTCCTCCGGCGGGCAGTCCCGCCAACTAGTTTTCACCCGCGATGGCCACACCAGCGAGCAAATCCAAAACGAAAAAGGCGGCTGCCAGCAAGTCGCCCGCCACCCCTTCCAAAAAGGCCTATGCGCAGGCCGGAGTCGATGTCGACCTCGGCAACGCTGTCAAGAGCCGCATCCAGAGTCAGGTCAAAATTACGCACGGACCCGAGGTGCTTGGGAAAATCGGCGGTTTCGGTGGCTTGTTCCGCCCGGATTTCAAGGGGATGAAAGACCCGGTGCTCGTCTCGAGCGTGGACGGCGTCGGCACGAAGCTCAAGATCGCCTTTCTCACCGGGAAGCATGACACCGTGGGGCAGGATCTCGTCAATCACTGCATCGACGACATCGCCGTGCTCGGCGCGAAACCGCTCTTCTTCCTCGACTATATCGGGGCGGAGAAACTGGAGCCCGCCGTGTTCGAAGAGATTCTGCGAGGCTTCTCCAAGGCGTGCCAGGCGGGGGGATGCGCGCTGATCGGTGGCGAAACCGCCCAGATGCCGGGAATGTATCAGCCCGGGGAGTACGATCTCGCGGGAACCATCGTCGGCGTGGTGGATCGCAAGAAGATGATCGACGGCAGCCGGATCAACCCCGGCGACATCATCGTCGGCCTGCCTTCCAACGGCTTGCACACCAACGGTTATTCGCTCGCCCGCAAAGTGCTTTTCGAAACGATGGGGCTGACGGTCGATTCGAAAGTTCCCGGCCTGACCAAGAGCCTCGGAGATGAGTTGCTGCGCGTGCACAAGAACTATCAGCCGCTGCTTGCCTCGCTGCCGGAGGGGATTCTCAAGGGGATCGCCCACATCACTGGCGGCGGCTTGATCGACAATCTCCCGCGCGTGCTGCCCGACGGGTGTGACGCGGTCATTGACACGAAGGCGTGGAAAGTTCCCGCTCTCTTCAAGATCATTCAGGAGAACGGCAAGGTGGACGCCGACGAGATGTACCAGGTCTTCAACATGGGGATCGGGATGACGCTCGTTGTGGCCGAACGCGATGTCCGGGAGGTTGTGAGCCTGACGAAAGGCCGCCCGATCGGCCGCATCGAAAAAGGAAAAAAAGAAGTCCGGCTGGCTTAGTTTGTAGGTCCCGCGTACGAAAGCGGCGGGGAACCGCCGCACTCCAAGACGCTGGCGCGTTTCGTGGTGCGCCATGCAGTCGCGGGAGCGTCTTGGACTGCTGCGGTCTTCGCAGCTTTCGCGCTTGGCTCGCTTCTTTCCCTTCGGTAAAACTCTCGCGGGGAGATAGGACTCCGGCATTGCCGTGGTGCGATTTGGAGAGGAATCTTCCCTCGTTTAACCATGCCACAAAAGGACAAGAAAAAGCTCGTCGGCGTAGGGCTCGGGGCCGGGCTCCTGGGCGCGATCTTTCTTGCCCTGAAATACGCCATTCGCCCGGCGGGTAAATCACCGCTGCCGGATACGATTTCCCCCGCCGTTTTCGCCACCAAGGTCCTTCACACCAGCCTTGGGCACCTGATTTATCATGAAGCGGGCGAGGGGCAGCCTCTTTTGTTTCTCCACAGCATCTGCCTTGGCGGTTCCTCGTACGAGTGGTCCAAGGTTTATCCGGAGTTTGCCGGGCGCTTTCGCGTGATCGCCCCGGATCTCGTCGGGTTCGGCGAATCGCAACGCCCGAACATCCAGGCCAGCGCGAGCGATTACGTCCGGATGCTGGCGGAGTTCATCCGCGCGACCTGTTGGGGCGAGATGCCGATTGTCGTCGCCAGCGGTTTGAGCGCCGGTTTTTGCGTGCAACTGGCCAGCCAGCACCCGGAGTTGGTCTCGCGGCTCATTCTTCACATGCCGACGGGCGGCCACAATTTCGGGCAGGCAAGGCTGCGCCGCAGCACGCGCCTTGCGGCGAGGGCCGAGTTGCTCCAGCGCTTCCTGTATCGTAACTATCAGTCCACCCACGCGGCGGTGCGCAACTGGCTGGCCATGGGCGGCTTTGTGGATTCTTCGCGATTGACCGACGAGGTGGTGGAAGTCTTTACGACCTGCGCTCAACAGGGAGGCGCGGAATTTGCGATCCGTAACCTGCACTCCGGTAAGCTCAATCTTGACCTCGAGGCGAGGATGCCATCCCTCAATCAATCCGTGACGCTTTTCTGGGGGAGCGAGCCGGGCTATCCCCCTTTGGAGGAGGGGCGGCGGCTTCAGTCACTGGGGCAGAGTTGCAGCCTTGTCGTCCTGCCGCGCCTCGGAGCGCTCGCCGCGCTGGAAGACCCGGCGACGATGATCGAGGCGCTTGGAGAGCAGCTTGACTCGGGGTTGCGGGTCGTTCGGGATGGATTGTAATTCCGCTCTCGTTCGGGTCCGGTTTTCCGCTTTCCGGTTTCCTCCGGTTTGTCCATGATCGTCGCCCTCTAATACCGATTTTTATATGTGGAAAGGCCGCTTCAAGACCGATACTGCCCAATTGCTCAAAGATTTCAGCGAGTCGATCTCCTTCGACTGGCGGCTCTACCGGCATGACATCGCCGGGTCCATCGCCCATGCCACCGCGCTTGTCGAGGCGGGGCTGATTACGTCTGAGGAATTGGAGGCTATCCGCTCGGGGTTGCTGCAGATCCGCGATGAGATCGACCGGGGCGAGTTCGTCTGGAAGCCCGAACTTGAGGATGTCCACATGAACATCGAGGCGGAACTGACCCGCCGCATCGGTGACCCAGGCGCGAAACTGCACACCGCCCGCAGTCGAAACGACCAGGTGGCGCTCGATATCCGGCTCTATCTGCGCCAGGAAGCCGACGAAATCGGCGCATTGCTGGCCGAGGTGCAAAAAAGCCTCGTCGATCTCGGCGCTCGCAACGCGGAGGTCGTTATCCCCGGGTACACGCATCTCCAACGGGCACAGCCGGTTCTTTTCGCGCATCATCTCCTCGCGTACGTGGAGATGTTCGGGCGCGACCGCGACCGCATCGCAGACGTCCGCAAAAGGATCAACGTCATGCCGCTCGGCTCCGGGGCCATCGCGGGCTCGACGATCAACCTCGACCGTGAGTTGATCGCCCGGCTGCTCGATTTCCCCGCCATTACGCAGAACAGCATGGATGCCGTGAGCGACCGCGACTTTGCCGTGGAGATTCTTTCCGACCTCGCGCTGGTCGGTATCCACCTCTCGCGTTTGAGCGAGGATCTCATCCTCTGGGCCTCCGCGGAGTTCAAGTTTGTCACCATCTCGGACGCCTACACTACCGGCTCCAGCCTCATGCCCCAGAAGAAGAACCCCGACGTGGCCGAGTTGACGCGCGGCAAGAGCGGGCGGCTGGTGGGGAATCTCGTTTCGCTATTGACGACGATGAAGGGGCTCCCGATGACCTACAATCGTGACATGCAGGAGGACAAGGAGCCGCTCTTTGATTCCATCGACACCGCCAAGGCCGCACTCCAGATTTTCGCCGCCATGCTGCGGGAAATCGAAGTCAATGGGGCCAACACGGAAGAAGCGGTGAGCGACTGGAACCTCCTCGCCACAGACCTCGCCGACTACCTCGTCCTGCACGGAGTCCCATTCCGCAAAGCTCACGAGGTGATCGGTAAAACCGTCGCCCTTTGCCTGGAACGCGGCTGCGGCCTCGCGGACTTGGCGCTGGAAGATTACAAAGCTCTCTCTCCCGCCTTCGAGGGCGACGTCTACGATTGCCTCAGCGTCCGCCGCTCGATCGACGCTCGCACGAACGTCGGCGCCCCTTCGTCAAAAAACGTGCAGGCCCAGTTGGCGCGCTGGCAGAGCTTCTGGGCGCATAAGGTACAATGAGACAGTGGTGCGGGAGCACCGGAATCCCAGGAGCTTCCATTTTTCCTGTTGAATCGAGGCGATCCGTGATTCTTTCACCTTATGCAAGGTTATTTGAACAAGGTTCGGGTGAATGCCAATCATCTGTTCTCCTGTTTTCTGGGTCTATTGGTTCCCGTTGGGAACGCCGCTTCACCAAGTCCAAGTCCACAGGAGGACGGCCTTGCCGCGAGGGCCTATACCGTAAAAGTCCTCAGCCGGTTGGCTGAGCCGGTATTGGTGAGCCTCAGCGAGAACCGCCTCAAAAAGCGAATTCCAAAGCTGGATCCAGAACGGGATCCCTATGCACCGCTCGAAGCCTTTGGACGGCTCCTGGCTGGAATGGCACCCTGGCTTGAGCTTGGCCCCGGCGACGATGAGGAGGGGAAGCTTCGCGCTCGCTATATCGAACTCGCAGTGAGAGGGCTCGGAATCGCTTGTGATCCCGATGCCCCCGATTTCATGAACTTCAACCGGGACCAACAGCCGCTGGTGGATGCAGCCTATGTTGCCTTTGCGTTACTTCGCGCACCCAATCAGCTATGGGGAAACCTGGGTGAACGTGAACGGCAGCATGTTCTGGCGGCGTTGAAATCATCGCGACAGATCGAACCGCTGATGAATAACTGGCTCCTGTTCTCCGCCATTATCGAAGTCGCGTTATGGGAGTTTACCGGAGAATGCGAGATGAAGCCGATCGAAGTGGCTCTGAGCAAGCATACAAAATGGTATCTGGGCGACGGCACCTATGGCGACGGATCCGTTTATCGCTGGGACTATTACAACAGCTACGTGATTCACCCGATGCTCTTGGAAATCGTAAAGGTCTGCAGGAAGAAAGAGCATCCGCTGGGAAATGAGTTTGATGTGTTTCTCCAGCGAGCCAAACGCTATGCTCAGGTGCAGGAGCGCCTCATTTCACCGGAAGGGACTTTTCCTGTTATTGGACGCTCGAGCACCTATCGGTTTGGAGCGTTTCAGACGTTGTCCTTGATGGCGTTGATGCATGAGCTACCCGCCGGGAATGACCCGGGGGCAGTGAGAGCCGCGTTAACGGCCGTCATTCGGCGAATGGCGGAAGCGCCGGGGACTTTTGATGCAGCCGGCTGGCTGCGAATCGGAGCCGTGGGTCATCAGCCGTCCATCAAAGAATCCTATATTTCCTCCGGCAGCCCTTACGTTTGCGCCGTGGGGTTGGTGCATCTGGGACTGCCGCCTTCGGACCCATTCTGGACGGCCAAGAGCCGTCCATGGACTCAGCAGAGAATCTGGGCGGGCGAAGATGTACCCGCCGACCGGGCATTGAAAAAGAATATCGGGAAGTGAAAAGGGGATTGAGGAGAGATAAGGCCGCGCTTCTCCTCAAGCGTTTTTCACGGCGGTGTATTCGCTGAAGAATCCCATCAACCGATGGCGTTTTACTTCATTGAATCCTGCCTCTTTCAAAGCGCGCTGTACCTCTTCCGGTCGAACACAGGTATCCATGGTCTCCCAAAAGTAGGCCATCATTTCCTCCGCTTTTCGGCTCCCGGTAAAAAGCCGGGCGAAGAGGGGATAGATGCGCCCAAAATAAAGGCGGAAGAGGAATGAGCCAAAGCGGCCGGAAGGGCGGGTGGCTTCGAGGATCAGAACCTTTCCCCCCGGTTTTAATACCCGGCGGAATTCAGCGAATGTTGTTTCAAGGTCCGAAAAGTGCCGCAGCGCGTATCCGACGGTGAGGAAATCGAAAGTCGAATTCTCCAGGGGCATCGATTCCGCGCCGCTTTTGACAAAGCGGGCGTTGAGTTTCTTCATGGCGACGGCCCTCATCCCGTCACTAGGTTCCACGCAGGTGATCGCCTCATCATTGCCGAGGATGGTCTTTGCCGCCACCGCCATCAGTCCGGTTCCCGAAGCGACGTCAAGCAGTTCCATCCCGGGCTTCAGGCCGTGACGCCTCAGGGCGTCTGAGCGATAACGATTGCCGGTACCAAGGAATCCCCAGCCCACAATGGGGTCATAATGCTTCGCTCCTTCGTTGAAGAGTTGTTCGACATAACCCGGTCTTTCCTCGGGAAGAGCGTAACGATGGGTGACGGTGGGATGGGGTTTCATGAGAAGTTCCTGCGAATCGTATGAAGGCACCTTCGTGGTTGGATTTTTTTTCCGTTGGCCGCAGGGTGGGAAAATCGGTAAGCCGCTCTGGCGAGACGGCGCGAGCGGCCTACCGGTGCTGCCGCACCGTTTGGCCAGGAAATCGGCGAGTGTTTGCGCCCTAAATTAATTTTTTCCGGCTACTGCTACGGCATGTACCGTTGCCATTCATCGGACTCAGCGAGGTGCTTCAAAGCGCGATTTCGCTTAAGCAGAAAGTTCGTCATATATCTTGTGAGGAACATTCGCTCTACGATATGTCCAATGAATCCAAGCGGCGTGGCAAAATGAAATTCATCCTGCATCAGAGTTCCGCCACCGCTCGAGGTAAACCTGTGGCAATGCTTCATCGAGGAAAATGCGCCTCGAACCATCTGGTCTTCAAATAGGTGAGGTCGATCGAATGCCGTGATTCTCACAGTGAGGCGCTGCGTGACGCCGAAATGCCGCGCTTCCCATGTAACGCTCTCTCCCATCTCGATCAGACCGGAAGTACGGCCTTCAATGGCTCGTTCCTTCGTGCCTTCAGCGCTCGCCTTGTGGGCATCAATGCTGCGGGCAAGATCGAAGACCCGCTCGACAGGGGCTTGAATCCAAGTCTCGATTTCGATCAGCGGCATTTTTCCTGGGCAGGATGTCTAAACCTAAAAACGGCAATGGATCGGGGCGATCTGGCGAATCTGCTGGCCGCGAGTGACTTTCGTCGAGGCTCACCGTACCCATTGGGGTACGCCTCGCCTCTCCCATCACCGTTCTTAGGCTAAAGTGAGAGGCCGTATCGACTGCAAAGTCGAAAAATGATCACACGTCCTATCCATTGAAAGGCGAATTAGCGACTCACCTATTCGCTCCCAATCTCGATTTTCGGGTTGAAAGCCAAAAGTGGGATGCCTATTTCAAAACGAACGACGATAACCATCCAAGGTTCATTTTTTCCCATGCAACTGGCATCTCTCTTTCAGGATCACGCGGTTCTTCAGCGTAATATCCCTCTTCCTATCTGGGGGACCGGTTCGCCCGGCGACAACGTCGTTGTCAGGTTGGCCGGACACGAAGCGGGAACGACGGTCGATGCCAGCGGGCGGTGGCTGCTGCGCCTGCCGCCTCTGAAGGAGGGAGGTCCTCACCAGCTCACGGTGGAAGCATCTTCGGGGGTGGTGGAAGTGAACGATCTTTTGGTGGGAGAGGTCTGGGTCTGCTCCGGGCAATCCAACATGGAGTGGAAACTCAACCAGATCGGGGAGGATGAAATGCCCGATTCGTCCTCGCTGCCCGAAGTCCGAATGCTGACGGTGACGACGCCTGCGCAACTCGGATGCACTGATTCCGTGGATGGAAAGTGGCGGCTTTGTACCCCTGAGACGTTGGCTGCCTTTTCGGCGGTAGGCGGGTACTTCGGCCGCCGGTTGCATCGGGCGCTGGGGGTGCCCGTGGGGCTGATTTGCAACGCCTGGGGCGGAACCCGGGTCCAGGCCTGGACGAGCCGCGAGGCGCTCATGCTGGACCCGGAAGGGCGGAATGAAATTCAGTTTTACGAATCGTATCTCTGGCGGCGCGGCAGCCGCGCGGGCTTGCAAACCTTTCAAGAATGGGAGCGGTGCGATGCGCCTCAAGACCCCGGCAACCTTGGGTTGCCGCGAGGCTGGGCTTCCCCCGCGTTCGATCACTCTGCATGGGAAACCATGGCTTTACCCGGCCTTTGGCAGAGCCACGGCCATGACTACAGCGGCGTTTTCTGGTTCCGGAAGAAGCTGGAGATTCCCGCATCCTGGATTGGCAAAGAACTGGAGCTTTGCCTGGGCGCCATCGACAAGCACGATGAAACTTGGGCGAACGGTCATCACGTGGGCTCAACCGGGTGGGAGGTCAAGGATTCCTGGTGCGTGCCGCGTGTTTATCGGGTGGCCGGGGAAATGGTGGATTCGAGCGGGGGCCTGCTGATCGCGGTTCGTGCGCGTTCGCACGTTTATGGGGGTGGGCTGGCGGGGCCCGTGCATGAAATGTGGGTCTCTCCGGTCGGAGCCGCTCCAACCGAGCGGATTCCCCTCCATGGTGACTGGCATTACTGCGTTGAACACAACTGGGGTCGGGTGATCCCCCCACAGCTGGCATGGGGCATCGGGAATCCGAATTCGCCTGCCATCCTGTTCGATAACCGGCTTGCCCCCTTGATCCCCTATGGCATCCGGGGTGTGATCTGGTATCAAGGCGAATCGAATGTGGGCGAGGCCAATCTCTATCGGCGAATGTTGCCTGCGATGATCAATGATTGGCGAAGGGCTTGGGGGGCTGGAAATTTCCCGTTTATTCAGGTTCAGTTGGCCAACTATTTGAGTCCCTCCCAGAAACCGGTCGAGAGCGAGTGGGCGGCCCTCCGCGAGGCGCAGACATCCGTTCTGGCTCTGGAGGCAACGGGAATGGCGGTCGCCATCGACATTGGAGGGGCCGACGATATTCATCCACGCAATAAAAAGGATGTGGGCCTCAGGTTGGCCCAGAGCGCCTTGCACGATGTCTACCACCAGGAAATGGTGCCCATGGGGCCTCTGTTTTCCGGGATGACCATTGAAACCGGGGGGCACATTCGTTGCACTTTCCGACATACCGGCGGCAAGTTGGTTGCGAAGGGCGGAGCGCTACGCCATTTTGCCGTCGCGGGCCAGAATCGCGTGTTTGAGTGGGCGGAAGCGACGATCGAAGGGGATACCGTCGTGGTTTTCAGCCCCCGGGTACCGAATCCATGCGCGGTTCGATACGCATGGGCTGACAATCCCGAAGGATGCAATCTTTACAATGGCGCTGATCTTCCGGCTTCTCCGTTCCGGAGTGATGCGTGGCCGGTCAAGTGATTGGGGGCTGTGGCCACGCCTTGGGGCACTGCGCGCTATTGAGCGCTATTGAATTCCGTCTCGCGTCCTTCCAGTAATGTTATCGTTTCGCCGATCAGGAAGAGCGAACCGGTGACAAGGAGGCGTTTCCCCGTTTTTGAGGCTCTTGCATTCCCAAGATGCAGAGCCTCCTCGACGGAGGCAGCGATAGCGCATGGGACGCCGGGTGCGTATTCTCCAAGCATTTGCGCCAGCGCTTCGGCGGAAGAGGAACGCGGGTTGGCGACGGGGGTGACGATAAACTCGGCGGCGAGGGGGGCCAGGTTCCGGCAGATGGCGGTGAGATCCTTGTCTCCCAATGCGCCCAGGATGATGATCGGCCTTTCTTCGTCGTAGAGTTCACGCCAGGTCTGCACCAGTCGTTCCGCGGCGGCTTCGTTATGGGCGCCGTCGAGGACGAGTGGGGTTCCCGAGGGGAGGGTGAGCCGCTGGAAGCGGCCCGGCCAGACGACTTCCCGCAAGCCTTGTTGGATAGCTTCTTCAGAAACCGGGATCGCCGCGGCTCGGAGCGCCGCGATGGCCAGGGCGGCGTTGGAGGCCTGATGGGAGCCGGGAAGGGCGATCTCGTAGGCGACAGGCTCCGTGACCCATTGGAGGGGCGAGGCGAGGCGGGCTGCGGTCTCTTCGACGACCTTCGTGGCTTCGCCCGGTTGGGAGGCGCTGACGACGGGGATGCGGGGCTTGATGATCCCGGCCTTTTCGGCGGCGATGCTCGCCAGGGTGTTACCGAGGTATTGGGCGTGGTCGAAGCTGATCGGTGTGAGGACCGAGACGGCGGGAGTGACGGCGTTGCTGGAGTCGAGCCTGCCGCCGAGACCGGTTTCGAGCACCACGATTTCGACGCTCTGTCTCGCGAACCAGTCGAGGGCAAGGGCGGTGGTGAGTTCGAAGAAGGTCGGGGGATGTTCCCAGCCGGAGGTGGCTTCGCGCAGACGGGTGAGCCCGGCGGCGACGGCGTCTTCGGGGATCATGGCTCCATCGACCCGGATCCGCTCCCGATAGGTGACGAGATGCGGTGAGGTGTAAAGCCCCGTGTGCAGCCCCGCCGCGCGGCAGATCGCGTCAAGCATGGCGCAGACGGAGCCTTTGCCGTTGGTGCCCGCGACATGGAGGATGCGCGGGCGCGGCTCTGAGAAGCGGCGTGCCCCCGGCAGGTCGAGCAGACGTTGGATATTCTCCAGCCCCAGCTTGATCCCAATCCCCTGCGTGGAGTAGAGCCACGCGACGGCGTCCGGATAGTTCACGGGATGGGCGTAAAACGCTCTTATTTCGCCGGGAGCACGTAACCAAGCACGTCGGCGAGGGAGTCCCTCATTTTCTTGCGATGCACGATCATGTCGACGAGGCCGTGCTGGTCGAGAAACTCGGCGGTCTGGAAACCGGCGGGGAGATCCTGGTGCGTGGTCTCGCGGATGACACGCGGCCCGGCAAAGCCGATCATGGCTTTGGGTTCCGCGATGTTGATGTCGCCCACGGTGGCAAAGCTGGCGCTGACGCCCCCGGTGGTCGGGTGAGTCATGACGGAAATGTAGGGTAGCCCGGCCTGCTGATGGAGCGCGAGAGCGCCGCAGGTCTTGGCCATCTGCATGAGGCTGAGCATCCCTTCGTACATCCGCGCGCCGCCGGAGGCGCAGAAGATGATGACGGCGGTTTGTTCCTTCGTGGCGCGTTCGATCAGGCGGGTGATCTTTTCGCCGACGACGGAGCCCATGGTGGCGGCGAGGAAACGGAAATCCATCACGCCCACGGCGATGCGCCGCCCCTCAAGCTTGCCCATCCCGCTGACGAAAGCGTCCACAAGGCCGGTCTTTTTCTGGTAGGTTTTGAGCCGGTCGGTGTAGGAGGCCATTCCCTGGAATTTCAGGGTATCGACGGAGGTCATGTCGGCGTCGAGTTCCTCGAAGCTCCCGGCGTCGAGCAGCTTGGCGAGCCGGTCATGCGCGCCGATGGTGAAGTGGTGGTCGCACTTGGGGCAGACGTGGTAGTTCTCCGCAAGCTCAAGATTGGAGATGACCTCCTTGCAGCTTGGGCACTTTTCCCAGAGCCCCTCGGGGATCTCCAGTTTTTTGGAGCTTTTTGAAATGAACGTCGGACGTTGGAAAATACCCATAGGGTTGGTGAATCGTTGAAGTTGGGTGCGGCTTTAACCTCGAATGACGGCGGCAACGCGAACGGACGCCGCGCCCGCCGTCTTGAGGACACGGGCGCATTCGTTGACGGTGGACCCGGTGGTCAGCACGTCGTCGATGAGAAGCAGATGCAGGTTGCGCACATCCACAGTTTGGATCATTCCAAAGGCATTGCGCAAGTTTTCGATGCGGGCCTCTCGATCGAGCCGGGTCTGGGTGGGGGTGAAACGGATGCGTTTCAGGGAGGGAAGCAGGGGGATGCCGCTTTTTTGGGCCGCAATTTTTGCCAGAAGATGCGCCTGGTTGAACCCCCGTTCGCGCTGTCGGGTGGGGTGCAGGGGGACGGGAACGAGGCAATCGGGCTGCGGCGTCTGGAGGCGGGGATCGGCGATGGCTTCCAGCAGCCAATCCGCCAAAAGGTGCCGGAGGTAGAGCTGGTTCTGGTATTTGAACCGGTGGACAAGCTCTCGCGCGGATCCCTGATTGCGGCGGGAGGCCACGGCGCAACCGAAGGCAAATTTTTGCTCCCGGCAGGCAGGGCAGGTGAAGGTTCCCTCAATGGCTCCTTCGAAGGGCGCGGAGCAGACCTGGCAACATGGGGTGCCGACGGGGACGGCCGTGCGGAGGCAGCGCCGGCAGGCAAACTCGCGGGCGGCGGTTTCCGCCCGGCAGAGGATGCAGTGCGGCGGGTAGAGGAGGTTGAGAAAACTCCGGCCTCCCCGGGTCGCCGCGTTAAACAACCTTTGCAGGGGCCACGGAATGTTCATGAGGCGTTTTGCGAATCCTGCCGATCCAGTACCAGACGAGCAGCCCGGTGAGGATGACCATGCCGAGGGAAACCAGCCCGATGGTGATGTCCTCCCCGAGCCATGGAAGGGTGTCGGTAATTTTGCGCCGGGCGATCTTTCCGAGGCCCATCTTGCCGAGGATCCAGCCTGCGTGAAGGCCGATGGCCATCCAGAGAGAGCCGGTCTTCAGGCGCGTCCAGCCGAGGATCCAGCCGACCGCAAAGAGGGTGGCGAAGCCGCCGAAGAAGATCAGGAATTCCGACAGGTTGTGAAATTTGAAGGGCTCCAGCGCTTCCAGAAGCAGAGGGAAACCCGAAGTCCAGGTGATGACGGCGTCGGTGACGGGTTCCTTGTCCGGTTTCAGAAAATGCACGACCGAGTAGATCGAGGAGACGGCAAAGAGCGAAAGGAACGGGCGCATCGTCCGGTTCAGGAGCCCCAGGAACGCGCCCCGGAACAAGCCTTCCTCCAAAAGGGAAACCACCACCGCCGAAACCATGACCGCTCTCAGTTCATCCCATTTGGGCGATTTCCGTAGCGTGTAAATTTCCAGATGGATCAACACGGCGGCGAGCAACGCCATGACGAGGAACGAGGCGAGGAAGCCGATCGCCAGGTCCTGCCAGCGGAGCGGGTTCGGTCGAAGCCCCAGCCCGCGGATATGGGGAATCTGGATCCATTTCACCAGAGGCCACAGTAGAACGATGGCGGCCACCAGGATGCCGCGGTGGAAGACCCGCTGAAACTCGACATCGGCCAAATTGAGGAGCAGGCCATGGCCGTTGAGCCACATCAGCCCCCAATAAAGTTGCGGTGCGAGGAGGGCGCCAAGGACGACCGTGGCGACAAGATACAAAATGATTTTGCCAAGTTCCTTCAAAGTGAGAGAAGTTTGGCCGCAAATCTCAACGACACAGCCATGCACAACAAGCACATTTGGACAGAGAGGACCGCCGAAGGCGAAAAGCGCGAGGTGCGGGCCATTAAATTCGGGGGCGATTGGCGCATTCAGTCCAAGCTCAAGAGCGACCTTGACTGGACTTATCACGAGCCGCCGCTCATGGAGGATCTCATCGAACTCCGCGACGTCCTCTTCCGCAAATACCAGCGCCGCCGCGCGGCCTACGAGGACGTCGTCCTGATTGAAAAGATGATCGAGGCGCGGGGCGGGGAATGATCGACGCCGAGAAGCGCCATTCGTGGCACCCCTTCACGCAGATGCGCGACTGGTGCGCCCCGGGGCATGAACCGCTTGTTCTCGTGGAGGGCGAGGGGACGCTGCTGCGCGACAGCGAAGGGCGCGAGTATATCGACGGGAATTCGTCCATCTGGACGAACCTGCACGGGCATCGCCACCCGCGTATCAACGCCGCGATCCGGGAGCAGCTCGACAAGGTGGCGCACACTTCATTTCTCGGTTTTACCAATCCGCCCGCCATCCGGCTCGCGGAGGAATTGGTGGCACTTTGGAGCCATCCCGATGGCTCGCCTTCCGAACTGACCCGCGTTTTCTTTTCCGACGACGGCAGCACCGCCATCGAGGCTGCCCTGAAGATGGCCGTCCAGTCCCGCCAGCAGCGGGGGGAAGGGGAGCGGATGCGCTTCATCGCGTTTGCCAACGCCTATCATGGGGACACCATGGGGGCGAGCAGCCTTGGGGGGATCAGCGCGTTTCATGGGCGTTTCGCCGCGCATCAGTTTCCCACGGTGCACGTCGCTTCCATGGATGAACTGGAGGCGCGTTCCGGGGCCGGAGATTGCAATCAGGACCGGATCGACCCCAAAGAAGTGACGGCGGTGGTTATCGAGCCGCTCATCCAGGGCTCGGCGGGAATGCAGATCTGGCCTGCGGGAATGTTGGCGCGGCTGCGTGCCTGGTGCGACCGCCACGGGGTGTATCTCATCGTCGACGAGGTGATGACCGGTTTTGGCCGTACCGGAACGATGTTTGCCTGCGAGCGGGAAGGGGTCATCCCGGATTTCGTCGCGCTGGCCAAGGGGCTGACCGGCGGTTACCTGCCGCTGGCGGCAACGCTGGTTCGCGAGGAAATCTACGAAGCGTTTCTTGGCGATTATGCGGAGCTGAAATCCTTCTTTTACGGCCACAGCTACACGGCCAATCAACTCGGCTGCGCTGCTGCCCTGGCCAACCTTGCCATCTTCCGCGAGGAGTGCGTGATGGATCGGGTTCAGGAGAAAATCGCGCAACTCGCCCGTTCGCTCGCGACCCTTGACGGCCATCCCAACATCCGCAATGTTCGCCAATGCGGTTTTATTGCCGCCTTTGAGGTCACTCAATCCAGCGGCGAGCCGTTCCCCTGGCAGGAGCAAACCGGCGCCCGCGTCTGCGTCGCCGCCCGAAAGCATGGCCTGTTGACCCGCCCCATCCGCGACACCATCACCCTCATGCCTCCGTATTGCGTGAGCGAAGCGCAGATCGCGCAGTGTGTGGAAGCGCTACGGTTGGGGGTAGAGGAGGTGGTGGGAGCCGCTGAGTGACTCTCCCAAAGTCAGGCTGCGAGCCTGAAAAAATCACGAAAATGGTGCGCGGTACAGGGTTCGAACCTGTGACTTCTTGCGTGTGAAGCAAGCGCTCTACCGCTGAGCTAACCGCGCCCAAAATCAGTGGAGGGCGATGTATAAGGCTCGGGGGATTGGAAATCCAGTATTTTTTGCAAGGAAGTTGCCGGGCGTGTTGCCTATTGAAGCGGACACCGAAATAGTTACTTGAGTCGGCAGGAAGGGCCCGTTGCCATCACAAAATGGAGACACCATGGCCCATGAGTGAAGCAAGCATTGAGGGATACACGGAGAAGATGCGCGAGAGATACGCGCGAATGACGGGGAAAAGAGCCCGTGGCGAACTGCTTGAGAGTTCGCCAAGGTGACCGCTTGGGGCCGGAAGCACCCAATAAGGTGCTGCTCGGCATCAAGCGGCGGAGTAAAGGCAGGCGCGGAAAACGCGGCGCGCCGGAGCCGCTACGCTATCAGGGAGCTTCTGGACTCCCTCCAGCGGCACGCCATCCCTGTTGACGTGTTCCTCTGCACCTATCTGGAGCGATATAGGGAGCTGGCGAAGAAAGCAGCAATAACAATCGATCCACCAGATGCGCCTCAGTGAATACCCTCAGCGATAGCCCGCCGCCGAGCTGGTTTTGCCTACACCCCATTAAACAAAACCCCGACCTCCTTCTGGAAGGCCGGGGTTTGTTGGTATTCTTAGAACTAAGCCTTCCCCTGCGACTCAACGCCGCCTTCCCGCGCCTCCGCTGGCGCATCAGGCTCAGTGAGATTGTGCCCCAAGAAAGAAAGCGTAGGGAGCTCAATAGGCCCAAGAGGGCTTCGAGCTGTTATCTGCACAAGTACCTCCCTCGTCGCGGAGAAAAGGACTGACGGCGCATTAACTGCCACGATCTTCAACTGCTTCTCTCTTTCCAACTCAGCATCGACTCGAAATAGTCCAACAAATTTGACCGTTGCCAAATATTTCGCCACCTCTTCTTCGTTAGAATTTGAAATGACTGTAGTGAGCCCAACCATCCACTCCTGCGGGTTCGACGGATGCTGTCCGTAGTCAACCTCTACAGATACATCTGACGTATCAGACACATCTTCCCCGAAAGAGGCGCATTGAAAATCGAGCCGTTCAATCCAACTATGTTTAAGCTGCAAGGGCGAGATGTTCATTCTCTGCTGCCTCCTTTCCAGGTCTTGAAGTATCTTGAAATGCCTTCATGGGGACTCGGGGAATGGAGCAATCGGTCTCTTTTGCGCTGCGCTCACACTTCCAAAAATCATTGGGCTTAACGTAAGAAATCTCAATCGCCTTCTCCAAGGGTTTCGCCCCCAACCAATCTTTCAAAACAGAAGAAAGCCACTCTATCGACGCGTCAGAATGCTGTTTTTCTGCATCAGAGTGCAGGTGCGCGGATATAAACTCGCATTGCACCCTTGCATTCCGGCGCAAGGAATCGGCCAACAAGGCTGCCCACGCCGCACCGGCGGCCACATTGACGTTGACAAGCGATGCGCTTGGGATAATCCCCAAGGGTTCAACCGTCGAGAAGTACTCGATCTCTTCGTCGTCGAGCGTCTCGCGGAACTCCTCATCGGACATCCCGTCAAAAGCTGCGTTTAATCTGGCTTCAATGTCTTCCGCCTTCATAAGTCTTTCTGATTTTCCTCAAAAATTTCAAATTTTGCAATGACTTCCGGCTTTTTCACACAAATCACAAGGCGATTGCTTTCAAACCGCGACCATAAAAGCTCACGGCGAGCACTGGGGCGCCTTTGACAGGCCCGAATACAGTCAATTTCTTTGAGCACGTGCCGACCCAGCCAATGAAAAAAGTAAGGCTCTTTAGGCTCTCGGCCCTCATTCCGCATCCTCTTCTCAAACTTGACATATGCTCGATCCAAAGCTTTCACCACACTCCAATCGCAGCAGTCAATGCATCTAAGTGCCTGAATGCAGGCCTTGACAACGACTGGAAGCGGGAATCTTTTTTCGTCCTTCGCCCAAATCCAAGCGTCTTCGTGAGAAGACTCATAGAAATAAACACCATCGCCCAAATACCCCGGTGACTTCCCCATCCGGGCTTTAGCCACGACAAATCGCCCCTGCTGACGGATACTTTCCCAATTCTCTTGGGATGTGCCGTGATATACGGGATCAAAGCTCCTTTCAGCCATCGGAAGTATGTGGGCGTTCTCCATACGCGATGCCGGGTGTATGTAGATGTTATGAACTTTTTATCAAGCCGCAAATTGTAATATTCCCAACGCGAGATTTTCCGCCCCACCGCGAAGGCAGGCGTCAAATCCGTAGCCAGGGACGCACACTCGCACAACGGCTTCTGGACGGGGAGAGCTGCCAAAGGAGGAGAAAATGAAACTCGAAAGCCAGCTAGGAAGCCTAGATCCTTTGCGATGATGAAGGAAATTGGGCCCTGGAAGACCGCTTCTGGAGCACCGCACCGAACTCCTGCGGGAGGAAGCGGTAGATGCCATTACCCTTGCGGGTATCCCTCCGCTACGCTCCGGAACGCCGCAAGGGCAACCAAACCAACCACCAAAAACAAAGCCGCCAGGGTGTCCTAATTATGAGTCAACAAGCGGCGGTGACCAACGGCCCAGGGCGGTTCGCTTCTCTTTAGGGCTTAGCTGCGGGGAGGATCGTTCCCAGCGACATCGCTTCCAGGGTTGCCCAGTCTTTGGTGAGCGATTCCCGGGTGGAAGTGGAGCCTGCGATGGCTCCGGAGGCATCGCGGAACACGACGGCGAAGCTGTCGAGGGGACGGGAGTCGTCGAGATCGAGAGGGGGCGGGGTGAGGGTGATCTCTCCGTTGGCGTCGAGGTCGCAGGTCAGCTTTTCAGTCGCGGCAAGGACGAGGGCGCCTTCGGCGGTTCGCGTGATGGCGAAGAAGTGGCCTTGCAGTTTGGGGCGTTTTTCTTTGCCGGGGTTCTGCACGCTGACGCTGAAATGCCATATTCTGCGCGGGGTGCCGCCGGGGCCGTTTTCGCTGCGGCGGTCCCGTTTGACGGTGATGGCCAGAAGAGGTGGACCTGCCGGCACAGGAGTGGCGGTCGGCTTCGCAGCTTGTGAGGCGGTGGTGGTCCCTGGAGCCGTCGGGGCCGCTGGAGCCGTCGGGGCCGCTGGGGCCGAGGCCTGCTTGATGCGCGCCAGCAAATCGGTGGACGTCGCCGGAACGGTGGTCAGCCATTTAAGATGTTCCACTTCCAGCTTTCCGTTCGCGTGAATCTTGCGCAGCAAGACGACGGTACCGGCGGGAACCTGGATATTGCCGCTTTCCACGCCGTCGCGGAAGACCGGGAAGCGGACCGCCTCGCGAAGCGTGACTTGAGGCGGCCAGAGCTTGGGTTGCTGCGCGAGCGAGGGGAGATCGAGAGCGGTGGGGGCCGCGGCCAGTGGCGCGTGGAGCGCGGGTGCTTTGGCGACTTGTTCGCCCGGGTCCCGGGTTGGAAGCGGCCCGGTCAGTTCCTCTTCCGAAGGGCGGACGGGTTCCGGAGGCTCGGGAGCGGTCGGCTCGCCTGGGGCCGTGGTTTCGTCGGGCGAGGGGAGCGTTTCCGGAGGGGCCTCAGTTGGTTGGGGAGGGGCGGTCTCCCCGGAAGATGAGGTAGTTTGGTCGGGAAGCGTGGGCAGGCTGTTCACGTCTCCTCTGGGGATCTCGCGATTCCGGGCCCAAAAGATCAGGCCGATGCTCAGGCCGGCGCAGCAGATCGCCAGAAAGGGGAGGAAGTTGGGGCGGGGAGGACGCATCGCTCCATGATTGCTGCCTCTCGAACGCGATGTTCGCAAGCGAAAATCGCCGGACGATGTTTTATCCGGAGGGTCTTGGAGAGGCCGCTGGCGGAGTGCAATTGCGCTCGCGCCGACCGTGGGATTCGGCTTCAATACGGCGCAATGGCTTACGCGTCGTACTCCGAATTTATTGAAGCGCTTGATCGCGCGGGCGAACTGAAACGCATCTCAAGACCCGTCGCGACGGAGTTGGAAATTACCGAAATCGCGGATCGTGAGATGAAGCAGCCCGGCGGCGGCAAGGCGCTCCTGTTCGAGAAACCGACGGTGAACGGGAAGATTTCGCCCTTTCCGGTGGCGATCAATACGATGGGTTCCTGGAAGCGGATGGCCCTGAGCATGGGGGCGGAATCCGTGGACGCGGTCGCGGAGGAACTTGGCTCGCTGATGAAGGCGAAGCCGCCGACAAGCCTGCGCGAGGCGATCTCGCTTTTTTCCACCGCCATCGAGTTGCGACATGCGCGGCCCAAGCGTGTGAAAACCGGCGCGTGCAAGGAGGTGATCCATCGGTTCGACGCGCCTGCCACGCACACGGGCGATTGGCCCGCAGCGCCGGATTGGAAGAAGGGCAGCACGGACCCGAAACCGCCAACGCTTCTCGATTTGCCGATCCTTAAATGCTGGCCGCTCGACGGCGGGCGTTTCGTGACGCTGCCATGCGTGGTGACGCAGGATCCCGACACCGGCGAACGCAACGTCGGCATGTACCGGGTGCAGGTCTATGATGACAGGACGACGGGGATGCACTGGCAATTGCAAAAGGTCGGTGCGCGCCACGGGCGGCGTTATTACGAAACGGGAACGCGGATGCCCGTTGCGATCGTTCTGGGCGGAGATCCGGCGTACCCGTTCTGCGCCACCGCGCCGCTGCCCGACGGGCTGGACGAGTTTCTGCTGGCGGGCTATCTGCGGCGCAAGTCGATCGAATTGGTGAAGTGCGAGACGTGCGACCTTGAAGTCCCCGCCAATGCCGATTTTGTGATCGAGGGTTACATTGACCCGTGCGAGCCGTTGCGCGAGGAAGGGCCGTTCGGAGATCATACCGGATATTACACATTGCCGGACCCGTACCCGGTGTTTCACGTGACCGCCATTACACACCGGAAGAACGCGGTTTACCCTGCGACGATCGTCGGCATTCCGCCGATGGAGGATTTCTACATGGGCGGGGCTTCCGTGAAGATTTTCCTGCCGATCTTCAAGATGAACTTTCCGGAGATCGTGGATATTGCCCTTCCGGCGGAAGGAGTTTTCCACAATCTGGTGTTCGTCAGCATCAAAAAGACCTACCCGATGCAGGCTTACAAGATTATGCACGGCCTGTGGGGGATGGGGCAGATGATGTTCACCAAATATATCGTGGTGGTGGATCATGATGTGGATGTGCATAACACCAGCGAAGTGTTGTTTTGCCTCTGCTCCAATACCGATCCGCAGCGGGATTCCATCTTCACCAAAGGCCCAGCCGATGTTCTCGACCATGCGACGAGTGAAATCGGCTCCGGAAGCAAGCTCGGCTTCGACGCTACGCGCAAACTCGCGGGCGAGGGGTTCAAGCGCGAATGGCCACCGTTGATCAGGATGGATCAGGCCGTGAAAGAACAGGTGGACCGGTTCGATCGGTAGACGCGAATCTTATAGGAATGAAAAAACGTGTGCTTTGCCTGTTGGCTCCCGGATTTGAGGAGATCGAAACCATTACGCCGGTCGATCTGCTGCGCCGTGCAGGGGCGGAGGTGGTGCTTGCTTCGGTAAGCGGCGACCGCCTGGTGGTGGGCCGTTCGGATATTTTTGTGCGCGCCGATGTCTCGCTGTCCGATGTCGTGGGGGAGGACTTCGACCTACTGCTGATTCCCGGCGGTCCGGGGGTGAAGGCGTTGCGCGCCGACGGCAGGGCCGCCCAACTCGCCCGGGCTCAAGCGGAGGCGGGGAGATCCGTGGCGGCAATCTGCGCCGCGCCGACGGTGCTCGCGGATGCCGGGTTGCTGACGGGGAAACGCTTTACGGCGCACTTTTCGGTGCATGGGGAATTGCCGCAAGCGCTGGGCGATGAGCGGGTGGTGGAGGATGGAGATTTAACCACCTCGCGCGGCGCGGGGACGGCTCTCGATTTTGGTCTGGCTTTGGTGCGTCGGCTTTTTGGCGAGGCCAGAGCCCGGGAGATCGCTGAAAGCGTGATGGCTTAGGGCGTGTTAGCTAAATTCTTGTCATAATTCCGGCCACTTTTTCCTCGTTCCCAAACTCTGTTTGGGAACGCCCATGTTTTCGAAACTCCAGTTCGCAACCCTATTCGTTCTGATTGTCTGCACGAGATGACAAGGCTTTCGAATCAGAGATTCGGGGACAATGGCATTACCAATCTGGAGATTGGTAACGAGGAAAAGAGATGGGGCTTCGCTTCTTCTTAACCGTTTCTGCTTCAAGCTCTGCATGATTTCGCCTGCTCCAAGATCGGAAATTCAGGTTTAAGGAGTTTGCCAAATATAACACTAGAAGCACCTATGCGGGTTGTCGGGTATAGCCCGATAGTTCTATAGGGTGGCTATATGTGAAAATGCATTTGACTAATAGATCCTTTTTGTAATATCGATTTTGCTATTGTGTTGACGCGTTCTCAGCGTTGGGAATTCTCCCGCATCATCCGGTTGAAAAAAATATGGTGTTTTTTTATGAGCTCCCAGAATCTCTACTTAAAATTAACGGTGCCAGTTCTTCTGGCGTTTTTTCTCTTGTTAATAGCCCCCTTGAGGGCAGAGCTCGCATTTGAGAATCGAACTCCCTACGTATCCCTTAATTCTCTAAAGAAAACCATCAATGTCGGCGAACGTCAGACCTTAAACTTCTACGTCACCGATTATGAAAATCGTGACTACCGCTTTAATGACCGCAGCGAGAAACTCACGGTCTCATTCTCGATTGACGGCGTGCATTATCAGAATCGGACCGTAAGAGGAGGTGACCACACTATCACGCTCCCGGTTTTCACCACCCCGAAGAGCGAAGTGCGCCTGGCGATTCAGGTCACGGATTCACAGGGGCGAAAGTCGCATGTTCTGTACCAAAACTTTCGAGTGGTAGATCCTGTTACACACCCCATTACAGCAGGTCAAACTTATAGTCCTACTACTGTTGATCTCTTTAATAGTTTTGGCATTTACTCGAACGACACGAATCCCGTTGCCACCACCAGCGGGCTCAATAACATGCTCGTTTGGGCCGGGACTAACGGCTATCGGAAAGTCATTCTTCCTACGGGTATCTATCGGATCGACGAAAACAGTACAGTCAAGATGGTCACAGGGATGACACTTGACCTCAACGGTTCCACTCTCCGACTCAATCCAAGTTCTCTTGATAAGGGATACATCCTGGAGATCGCCCACTGCGTCGATTCACACGTCGAAAACGGAACCATCGAGGGAGATCTTGATAACCACAATTTCAGTGTCAGCCCGAACAGCGAATGGTTGGTGGGGATTCTCTTGGGACAAGGGGCTGAGTACTGTTCCTTTGAGAACCTTGTGGTTAAAAAAATCACGGGCTATGGGGTTGCAACCAGCTTCGAATATGCCCGGCGCCCCGTTAACGTAGGGATTAGTCACAACCCGCCCAAATCGGTGGGAGCATTCACACTCGGCGAGATTGACGAGACGACAGGACTTCTCGTTCCCTCGACAACCCGCACGGCTTGCAACACCGCCGTCGATATCTCCACCTACATGGGCTCCAAAGGATTTTTCCAACTGGGGAAATACCTTGGTTACCAAGGTAACCCACTTCCGGACAACTGGATCTACCGGGCCGCATTTTACGATGTATCCAACAATTACATTGGTTCTACATTAGGTCATTTCTACCGGAGGATGTATCCGCCAGCGAATGCGCGCTATGCAAAATTCACCCTCTACAGTGCCACCGCTCTTCCGAATGACAGCGTCTCACTTTTCAACATCAGGACTCCCTATAACTGCGATCTCATCGATCTCGATATTCAAGATGTCCGGTGCGTTGGGATGGTGCCCTCCGGCTTCCATAACCTTACCGTAACAGGATGCACATTCAATAACGTTGGCTGGGCCATGGCGAAATGTGCTTTCGACGCGGAAGATGGCTGGGATCTAATGCAGGATCTCTATTTTCACGATAATGTTTTCGGGACAAACCCAGTCAATGAATTTGTCGCTTTTGCTGGGCACAACTTTGTCGTCGAACGGAACGTCATGGGGTACTATTCCACGACGCGGTCGGCAAATTTTGTCGTTCGCGATAACGTCTTCAAAAAAGCCACCTTTGATATCGGCCCGTACAAAACAATGGTTCACTTTCGAGTCTACAACAACGACGTCCTAGGGGAAACAAGGCTGGCTATAACACACAACCTGATCTGGCTCGATCGTGAGTATTGCATCAAGAATAATAATCTTTACGGGGGAGCTGTTTCCCATAACACGGATCCAACCACTTTTAAGTTCGGCTATTTCTATCAGTGCGACATCCTCGGCGGTCCGGTAAGATCGAGGTTGGTCGATTGTAATGTCAACGGCGCCGTTGCCAGTACCAACCGCTTCAGTCTGGAGCGTTGCTATGTTGAAAACAGCACATTTCTGACGGCAAACATGACGCTTCCATCGGAAGTCGTCGAGTCCGAGGTAGTCAACTCATCGTTTCGATTGCAGAAGACCACCCTCAATTTCAGGGGATGCACTCTCACGAACACAACCGTTGAAACAGGCGCCTGGAGCCCCCTGCAAGAAGTCCATCTCGAAGGCAATACGATCACCACAAGTGGAACGAAGTTCCTGACTGTTACAAATGACTTCAATCGGATCTCATTTCATAACAACGTCGTCAATTCCTCAAATGCGAACTTTCGCGCCATTAATTTGGCGAACCCAACGAATTCAAATACCAGCATTCCTGTAGTGTTTTGGCTTTCCATGAATGGAAACACATTCAACGCCAATGGAGGCACTGCACTGGCCGCAAGTTGGGCTGTTGCATCAAACGTCGATCTCAAGATTGGGATGGGGAACAACGTCTTTAACTCAATCACGAGCCACAGCACCATTCTCAATGGCAAGCCGAACGTCTTTTTCCTAACGCCACCCTCGGTTGCGCTGACTGCTCCGCTCAATGGGACGAGTACCCCGGCACCCGGCTCCCTTAGCTTTGTCGCGGCAGCATCCGGCTCTGGAGCCACCATCGACAAGGTGGAATTCTTCGACCGCGCAGGAAACAAACTGGGCGAAGACCTCACCTCGCCATACTCTCTCTCCCTATCCGACATTCCGGCAGGTGAGTATACCTTCGTGGCTCAGGCGACTGATAGCAATGGATGCGTTGCAGTCTCCGCTCCCTCAGCAGTGACTGTCCAGAAAGCCACCATTCCAGGAGAGATCCTCTTTGTAACGGGAACCCCCGTTCCAAACGCTGAGGATGCCGCATTGAAGCTAAGAATGGAAAATCTCGGTTACAATGTAACAGTGATCGACGATGGTGCCGTTGTCCTCAACGACGCTATTGGAAAGGATCTGCTCGTTATTTCCTCCTCTTCCTCACCTGCAATTGGATCCACTTTCAGCCTCTGTGAAGTGCCCATTCTTTGCTGGGGAGGAAGCATCTACCCCTCTTTGGGAATGACGGGTGCCACGGCTGCCGTGGATTATGGGATCACGACAGGAGCCACTAATGTCACCATCTCGAATCCAGCCGATTCTTTAGCAGCTGGACTAAGCGGGACAGTCGCCTTGACGAGCGCTCCCACCGATCATGCGTGGGGGATACCACTCCCAAGCGCTCAGACTGTTGCGGAAATCGCTGGTGTTCCCGGCAAGGCTGGAATCTTCTCTTATGAAATGGATGCCGGTCTGCTCGGTTTAATCGCACCGAGCCGTCGTGTTGCATTCCCATTGGCTAATGGGGCCACCCTTGGCACCGATGGGTACTTGCTATTCGATGCTGCGGTCAAATGGACAGCCGGCGACCTTTGATGAGGGCAGGGCCACGGCCGGCCTGTCGTTTGGCTGTTCAATGGCGGGCGTCTTCATCGGGGGGAGAGGATTGGGTGTCCATGGCTACTGGCTACAGATCCCCCTCATGATGACGGTTCGCGGCATCACTGGAAAATCGGGGTTGGGCTACGCCTCCTATCAAGATATCGCTGGCGAAGGGTGGAACTTTTCGCTTCAATGAGTCCATGGATTTCGCTCCTGTTGAGACTCCTCTTTGGACTGGCAAGGCCCCGGGCGCTCTTGGCGACTCGGATTCCGATATTCCAACACTGACGGCCTATCTGCCGGTTCCGGGGACGGCAACCGGGGCAAGCATCGTGGTTTTCCCCGGAGGGGGCTACGGGCACCTTGCCGCCCATGAGGGGGAGGGGTACGCAAAGTGGCTTAATGGGAACGGGATCGCCGCATTTGTGGTGAAGTACCGGCTTGGCTCGCAAGGTTATCGCCATCCGGTCATGCTTTGGGATGCCGCGAGGGCGCTCAGGACCGTTCGCGCAAACGCGGCGGAGTGGGGGCTCGATCCCACGCGGATCGGCGTCATCGGCTCGTCGGCGGGCGGGCACCTTGCCTCGACTTTGCTGACACACTTCGACTGCGGTCAGCCGGACTCCGCCGATCCCGTGGAGCGAGTGAGCAGCCGTCCCGATTTGGGGATCCTTTGCTATCCGGTCATCACCATGGGCTCAAGCTGCCATGCGGGCTCGCGCCGGAACCTGCTGGACGACAGCCCCTCTCCGGAACTGGTGGATCTGCTTTCCAATGAAAAGCAGGTGACCCGCGAGACGCCCCCTTGCTTCCTGTTTCACACGTGGGAAGACCCGGTCGTCATGGTGGACGATTCCATGGCATTTGCCCGGGCGCTACGCGATTGCGGGGTGCCCTTCGATCTCCATGTCTACAAGACCGGCCGTCACGGAATTGGCCTCGGCGAAGACGCCTTCAACCCCGGGAAACCGCACCCTTGGACGCAAGCGTGCCTGTACTGGCTCAGAGAGCAGAATTTCCTAGACACCCCGTCCGCGTAAATTAGTGCCATGCTTGATCTTGTTTTGCTCTCGGCTCTCGTCGGCTTGGTGGCCGGGGTGATTGCGGCGGTGTGCGGCGTTGGAGGCGGGATCATCATGGTTCCCGCATTCGTCATGTTGCTTGGGCTGGCGCAGAAGGAGGCTGTCGCTACGTCACTGACGGCGATCATTCTCATTTCCATCTGCGCCACGATCAAGAACAACGCGAATTCTCTGGTGAACTGGCCGGTGGCAATCTCGTGCGCGGTGGTGGGCGGAGCCGTGGCCTGGTTTGCCGCGGATCTCTTGAAAGTTTTGAGCAATCAGACGCTCACCCGCATTTTTGCCGTGTTGATGATCGTCGTGGGCGTGAGGATGCTCTTCCAGAAGTAGGCGGCAGGGCTGCTTATTTTCCCTTCGCCTTTTCGTAGAGTTTGGAGGCGATTTCGAAGATTTCCTCCGGCGCATAGTTGGGGGCGAAACTGGCCGCGATTCCCGCGAGATTTGCGAGATCGGCTCCGGAGGGGGGCGCATCGATGAATTCCAGTTCGCGGCCTCCCCCGAGGCCTTCTGTGTAGGCTTCCGGAGCCGTGCCGGTCCAGATTGTGCCCGCGTCCCGGTAGTCATTGGGGGAGAATTTGTAGAGCTTGAGGTGCGAGCCCTGCTCCATGAATTTGCGGGCCTCGGGGAAGGTCTTGTTGGCGATGTTGGGGATGGGGAGCATTTTGCCCATGTCGACGCCCGTGAGCGATTCCAGGGCCTTGGCGTAGGCGAGGGCATGAACGCCGCCGCGTACGAAAAGATACCCGAGCATCATCCGCGCCGCGGGGTTCTTGGTCATTTCGTAGACCCGCAGCTTCTGGGTGCGCGCGCCGTTTTCCAGAAAGAAGTTGTGCAACAGGTCGAGGATCAGGTTTCCCGAGGAGAAAACGTAATCTCCCGTCCAGGGCATCCCTCGCGAGTCGACCGGCAGCGCTGTCTGCGCGGCGGCAATATAGTGCCCTCCAAACGTGCCACCCGGCAAATCGCCCAGCGGGGCGTCCGCAGGATTCTCCGAGTCATCAAAACCGGTGCGCGGGCCGTTCAGGCATGAATTGATGGCGGCTGAGACAATTTCAATATGGCCGCCTTCTTCCGCCGCGATGTTTGAGATCAATGAATAGTAGGGGCGGATCTTGTCGCGTCCGCGCATGTTGAACGACTGGTAGGTGTAGTTCATCAGTGTGGACATCTCGCCAAACCTTCCGCCCAGGAGTTCCTGGACGTTTTTGGCGGCGATCGGGTCCACCTCGGGAGAGACGGGGAGTTCAACGGGAAGTTTGTCGATGCGTAGGAACATGGCGAGAAGAGGGTTAAGTCGATGTGCCTGTCGCATCGGCATTGGAACCCTTCCCGGATGTTAGATCGTCTCTCAAAAATCATTTTCGGCGGCACTGGGGCGGCGCGGCCTCTGGCGCGGCGCTCCCATTGCCTTTCGGAGATTATTTTCGAGAAACGCTATAAAAAGGCAATTTTGCCTCACGCCCGGTCTTGACCGAAAACGGGGGGCGCTCAATATGACCCCTGTATTCCAAACCTCACGGAAGACAAAGAGCATGTCTGATCTCAAGTCACTAATTCCAATCCCGGCAGAAGCCCTGGCAGCAGCGGAGCGGCTCTATGATCAAGGGCTCTACCTGCAATCGGCGGAGGCTCTTAAGGAATGGGGGAGTCCCAGGCAGTGGAAAGGAACGGCGGCACGGATTTTCGGCGGGCGGTTGGCCGGGAATCTTGGCGCTCCGCGGCTTGCTTCAGCGCTGATCGCTTCTTCTTATCGGAGCCAGCCGAACCTTCCCGAGGCGCGATATTTTCGGGCCTGCGACTGTTTCGGCAGCAAGGGACCGTGGGCGGCATGGGAGCTTCTCCGGGATTTCGAAACGCTCCCCGGTGCGTCGGATTCAACCCGCGCCTCCGTCAATGCCCTGCGGGGGCGGATCTGCGCTTTCTTCAAGGATCGGTCGGCGGCGCTCAGTTTCTTTCGGAAGGCCCATGATTTTGAGGCAGACCCGGCGTGGGTATGGACGGAGCAATCATTGGCCCTTGAGTATCTTGACGACCGGGAGGGTGCTCTGGTCGCGGTACGGAAGGCCCTCGATCTGCATCCCTGGAATCGGTCCGCCGTGCAACAGGCCGCCAGTCTGTTTTTGATGGCAAACCGGGACGATGAAGCGGAAGAGTTGTTCCGCTGCGCCTCGGAACAGACCGAGAGCGGCGCGATCCTTCTCCAATGGATCACGGCTTTGGATGAGCGCGAGAAGTTTGCCGTCATTCCCGAGTTGTGCGATCAGGCGCAAAGCCGTTTGCCCTGGGTGGAAAAGCCGTTGATGGAATGGTTGGACGCAAGGAGGACCGACGCCTGGTATGGCCTGGGGGAATTTTCCCGCGCCGCCGAGTATGCTGAAAAAGTGGGCGGCACTTTGTACGGCTTTGTCGCGCCTCGCCTGCGCACGCCCGAAGAGGGTGCCAAGCGCGTGAAATGGCCGGTCCCCTTTGTGCGTCAGGACAACGACACCTGCGCCCCGGCGTCTCTCGCAAGCCTCGCCGCCTACTGGAACTGGGATGTGACGCATGACCAGATTGCCGAGGCGGTTTGTTACGGCGGCACCCAGATGCACGGGCTGCGCCAGTGGGTGGAAGAACGGGGGTGGCTTGTTCGCGAATTTCGGGTGACGTGGGAGAATTGTCGGGCACTGATCGATCGGGGGATTCCCTTTCTTCTGGCCACAATGGAAGTCGGCAGCGGCCACGCACAGGTGGTCGAAGGGTATGACGCGCTTTGGAAAACGCTGCTGATCCGGGATCCCAATTTCCGGCATCACCGCCGGGTTCCCGCCCAGGAATTTCTTGCCCGCTATGAGGTCTTTGGCCCGCGAGGAATGCTGGTCCTGCCTCCGGCCGAATCGCAGCGGCTTGATGGATTGGACCTTGAGGTCCAACGCGGGTTCGACGGTTTTCACCGTTTCAACCTTGCCCTTGCCCGCAATGACCGGGGGCAGGCAAAGGAGGAATTCGATGCGATGGCGGGCGAGTCATGTCCTTCCTTTTTGCTGTATGGCGCCCGGCTGGCTCTGGCGGATTATGATGCCAACGAACTCGACCGGCTGCGTTGCCTGGAGGCAATGGAGAAGGAGGGGTTCAAGCATCCGTTTTTGACGGCCGCGCGGATGGAGGCCGAGCGGAATTTCTCGGACCAGAGCAATCGGTTGGACTCGCTTCGGGGAGCCGCCCGATGGGAGGCTCCCGTCGAGGGGCGGTCGGCTTGGGATTCCTCGTTTTTGCTGACGCTGGCAGGGGAGCTTTCGCTGGATGAAGCGAACTTTCCGGAGGTCCGGCGTCTGTTCCGGCGGTATCACGCCATGGTGCCGGGCGGGTCGGGCGCGCTCTCCTTTTGGGGCCGGCAGCTTTGGATGCGCCAACAGCACGAGAAGGCGTTGGAGCTGTTCAAATTTGCCACCACGAGCGCCGATAAAGTCGAACTTTATGCCTGGGATTATTTTCAGGCTGCGGGCACCGCCGGTCGGGAAGAAGCGCTGGAAACGCTCCGCGAGCGGTTCCGGGCTTACGGTGCGAAGTCGTCGGATCCCGGGCAAACTCTTTACTCCGTCCTGCGGAGTATTTACGAGGATCGCCAGGCCTTCGAGGTGCTGGCCGAGGCCGTGCAGTTGCGGTCTGAGGACGGAAACCTGCTGGCGTTCGCCGCGTATGAACGGACGATTGCAGGGGAGCGCGAGGAGGGGCATCGTTTGCTTGAGGCTGCGAAAGAGTTCGCAAAGCCGAGCTACTGGCTGCGAACGGCCGCCAGCCTGGCTGCTTTTGAAGGAGATATTGAAGGGGAGAGGAATTATTGGGCGGAGATCGCCCGTCTGGAGCCGCTCTCTCGTGATGCTCATGCGCAGCACGTGCGGTTGATCAACGCCCTGGAGGGACCGGCTGCCGCCGTCGAGTATTGTAAGGCAAAGGTCGAGGCGTTTCCCTTCCATGTCGGGTTTGCGGAGCAACTGGCGGGAGCTTCCCTGGAATTGGGCGATGCGTTTGCAGAGCCGTATGTCCGCGCGTGGGTGCGGCTCGAACCTCGCTCAATTCCGGCCCGCGCCGAGTTGATCCGCATTGTCCTGTCCCTGGGGCGAAGCGGCGAGGCGCTCTCCGAGGCGAAGGAGCGATGCGCGGCCAATCCTCACTCCAGCCTCGCATGGTCTTGGCTTGGCAAGGTTTACGAAGAGACCGGCCATGCGACGGACGCCCGGGAGGCCTACAAGACGGCGATCCGGTTGAGTGTCGATAATGAGCTGGCGATCCGGGAGCTTTACGGGCTGGCTGCCGATGCCAATCAAAGGCAAATCGTTGCGGAGTTCATCGAGGAACAACTCAACACACAGCTCTTCCTCGAAGCCGGACTTTATGCGTGGTTCGACTTCGGAGTGAACATGCTTTCCGCTCAGGAGATGAGCGACAAGCTTGCCGCGTTTCGGGCAAGACGCGCCAATTGTTGGCCCCTCTGGAATTGTTCGGTACGGCTAGCCCTCCGGGGGCAACAGATTGTCCATGCATTGGAACTGGCGGAGGAAGCCCGGGATCGCTTTGGGCTTCTCGCGCCTGCGTGGATGGACCTCGCCATCGTTCAGGATCGCGCGGGCAAGCTCGACGCCTCGGCGGATTCTTTGAAGCGAGCGATCGATCTCAACCCCGCTGCCTGGGACGGGTGGGCGCGCCTTGGCTGGCTTCGGGAGCGGCAGGGGCGCGGCGACGATGCCGTCACGCTTTTGACCGAGGCTGTTCGCAGGAACCCTTCCAGCGCCGTCCTTCAGGCTGTCCTGGCGGGAATTCTTTGGCGCAAGGGCTCCTGCGACGATGCGTTTGCACGGATGAGCGACGCTTTGCGGCGCTCGCCCGAAATGCAGTGGGCGTGGGGGCAATACGCCGCCTGGTGCGCGGAAAAGGGGCGTTCCGAACATCTGGTCGAGTTTCTGGGGGAACTGGCTGAAACCCGGTCGGGGGATGCGGTTGTTTCTTTGACCTATGCGCGGGCATTGAAAGACGCGGGCTTTTTCGAGAAGGCGGAAGCGAGGGTCCGCGCGTTGCTGCATGTACGGCCCCGATTGGCCGACGCCTATCTTCTTTTAAGCGAATTGCTGGCAGTTCAGAAACGCTATGAAGAAGCGTTGGAAACTTGCAATGCCAAGGCTCTGGGGAATTATCCGCCTGTTTTCCTGAAAGGACAGGCCGCATGGATCGAGGCGATTCGGGGACGGAATTCCGAAGCGATTGAGCGGATGCGCGCTGCCGTGAAGCGGGATCCCGCTTATGCCTGGGGGTTCGAGAGGCTTGCCGAGTGGTATTACAACAACGGACAGATCGCCGAGGCTCGACGCGCGGCGAAACGGGCCGCAGAGCTCCAGCCTGAGAATGGGCAGGCGTGGCAGAACTGGTCAACCATCGAGGAGCGGCTTGGCAATAAGACCAAGGCGACTCAATTGCTTCGGGAGGCAATTTCCCGGGATCCGATGTACACCGCCGGTGTGCTGCTCCTCATCAGGCGGTTGGTTCTGTTCGGAACCGTGGGCGAGGTGCAAAAGGTGATCGAGACTTCGAGCGCCGGCCTTCCTCCTCCCTCGATGCAGGCGGTCCGGATTCTTCTTCATCTTAAACAAAAGCAGAAAAAGGAAGCGGCACCGCTTATCCAGGATCTTTGTTCGATGGAGGGGCTCTCTGCTGAGTTGCTCGGTTACCTCAGGGACTGCTGCCATGAACTCGGTTTCGGGAAGCTATTTATCAAGGCTTTGGAGGAGGCTGTCCGCCAGCCTGGCTTGCAACCTGCCGCTGCCGTTCGATGGGCAGAGGAGCGCATCCTCACCGGGAAATGGTATATCGCAAAGCGACTCCTTGCCCTGCCTGCGGAGAATGGCGCACGCCGAGAGGCGATCGGTCACTATCTGCTGCGCCTGGAGCAGGTTAACAATCGGGAACTGGCCAAGCGCTTGATGACCCCGGAAAGCAAGGCGGACGAGCAATTATGGGGACAGCTTGGCGATTGCATGGTTGGCTGGAGGCCCCGGGTAGCGTGGAACTGGATGCGGGATTGGCGGGACCACCCCGGCGTCACCCCATGGACGCTTCGCGCTGCCGCCGCAGGCGCCCTTTCCGCAGGCGAATTGGATGAAGCCTTTGAAATCAGCCGCACGGCTCTAGCGAAGGCGACCCGCGATAATTCCCTTCCTTTCCATCGGCTTTTGGTGGCCTTGGAGTTCAGCCTGAAAGATGAATTCGAGGAGGCTCACAGGAATCTCGCCCTCGTGGATGCTACGGAACTTTTTCCGTGGGAGAAAGCGCTTCGCGACGTGGTCGGTGCCGTCGCCGAGATCCAGTCCACGCCTGAGGATCAAGTCCGGGCGACTTGGAAGAAGAGCGTCCGGCGGCTGCGCGCGACCGATGGAACCAACACCACCAATGACGTCATTCTGCATTCGCTGCTGATCCATCTGGTCAAAAGACTAGGCAAAGCCGGGGTCTCCTACTCGCGGTTCTCCTTTCCCCGGTTCGGCCGGCCTGACGCCGGGGTTAAGCTGCCCCAGACTCACTGGGCGCGGTGGAGTTTCGCCACCATTGCGGCTCCAGTGGCTTTGCTGGTGGGGATTGGGGCGATGAGCAATCATGGCGGTTCCGGCTTGAGCGCTGCTCTTGGAGGCATTGGTCTTCTGGGGTGCATGCTGGCTGGGATCGCCGGGATCATTTGTATCGTCCAGGCGTTGCGGGAGGGCGAAAAATGGAGTGCCGCCTTGGTGATTTCTTTGCTGGGAAACTCCGCGATCCCTCTTTCGATGGGAGCGATTTTCTTTATGGCGGCGGTAGAGGCCTCTCAAAGGCCGGCGGTGCCTGCGAGGGTGGCGACACCGTTCGTGAAAACTCCTTCGGACTATCATCACCCGGAGAATCTATTTTCCGTCAGTTTCAAGGATATCGGCGAGGCGATGATTACTCCCATCCGGAAGACGGCGACCTCGGCCGCCGAAGGGATTGGCATTTCGGATCCCGCCGGATGGACCGCGAACATTGCCGCGTTTCCTCCGTGGGCATTTCCGAACCCTCCCGAGAAACCTTCGGATCTCATCAGGGATCAACTGGCATTCTTCCAGAATGATCCGCGGTGTTTTGTGAGAACGGAAGTCGTCGACAATAAGGGGAATCACTGGGCTCGCACCGGAATTGCCGACAAGAACGAATATGGCAGGGAGGTTGTCGTGCTTAGAGATACCGCGCTTTTCAACGGATGCCTGGTCACGGTCGAGATTCTCGCCCCCAAGGAGAAATATTCAGCCGCTGATGCCGTCGCTCTGGGCGAGATTCTGGACCGCTGGCATTCCCGGTTGACACTGAAGCCTCACAAGAATGCGGAAGAGCCTTCCATGGCGAAGGCCGCCCCGTCTCCGTCGGTCATAGAGACCCCTCTTGCCATCAAGCAAGTCGTCGAAAAGGCGCAGGCGTTGAACCAGCAGCGCAGGTTTGACGAGGCGCTGCTGGTGCTCCAGCAAGCCTTGAAGGAAGAGCCACGGAGTGTTGAGCTTCAGACGGAGTTGGTGACTGTCTATGGCATGCTGGGGCGGCATGACGAAGCGATTGATATAGGGCGCAACGCGGTGAAGGCTGACCCCGGAAGCGGAACTTCTTATGGCATGCTGGGGTTTGCCCTTCTCAAAGCCGACCGCGTCGATGAATCGCTCGAGATGAATCTGAAGGCTACTGAGCTGAGCCCAAACGTTGGCATTTTCTGGATCTGCCGGTCTCTTTGTCATGAGAAACGCCGGGAGTTTCCCGAGGCGATCGAAGCATCTGTCGCTTCCATCCGGTGCATGCCGGAAAATGAGGCGGCCTGGACGCGTCTACAGGATCTTTATCAACAACAGAACGATCGGTTGGGGGCGGAGACGAAAATCAAGGAACTCCTCAAAGAGCATCCCAATACCTCGGCGGGATGGTATATCCTTGGTCATCTGCAGAATGCTTCCGGGATGCCAACGGCCGGCCTTTCCTCGCTCAAGAAGTCCATCGACCTGAACTCACGTCATGCGGGCGCCTGGATTGAATTGGGGGTTGCGAACGGTCACCTGGGAGAATCCGGGAAGGCGATGGAGGCTTTCAATGCCGCGCTGGAGATCGATCCTCAAAGCGCCGACGCATTGAATAATCTTGGTTATACGCTTCTGCTCACCGGTAAAACCGGCGAAGCCATCGATCTCTTCAAGAAGTGCATTAAAGCTCAGCCGAGTTACACGAGGGCTTTCGTCAACCTTGCCAATGCCTATGCCAAGGCGGGCGAGAAGGATCTTGCTTCCGAGACCTGTGATTCTCTAGCCAAGCTCGACCCCGCCCTCGCCGCCGAAATCAGAAAGAGTATTGACCCTTAGCCGCCAGCCATCGCTGAGGGTATCTTTTTAACAAGATGCTTCGTCAAGAACCGGGCTGAGAAGTCGGTTCCGGAGACAAAGCGGCATAATGGCCCGTAGCTATGGACGGCAGTTGCACCGATAAAGTGCAAGCCGGGCCAAGACGATTCGAATCCCGTGGAGAGTTCCGGGTAGCCGTCGGTGATGCGCAGGCCCCGTAAAATATCGGGCGAAAGGAAGCCATAACGCCGAATGTCGACTTCATAGCCTGTGGCTTGCAGAATATGGTCGGCATCGTGATCGCTTCCATCATCCAGGCGCAAGCCTACCTTCCCACCCTTTGCGTTTGCACAGGTAACGTGACGGCCAGTGTGGATTGGCACCTCCCTAAGCCTGGGGAGCAGCCAGCCCGAACCCGCCGGTCTCGTGGAGCGATAGGCGATATCAGTCTGCAACCGCCGTGGTAGCTTCCGAAAGAGGTTGGGGCGCGCGACGATCAGGTTAAAACCGGGAGGCCCTACATCGGTAGGCGGGTACAACAATGGTCGCAACGGATTGTAAGGGCTTTTGAGCCACACGCCATGCTGGTCGAGCCAGTTGATCCGTGGAGCGCGCACAATCACTTCCACTTCCGCGCCCCCTTCCTTAAGTAGCGCTGCCGATTCCAACGCGCTCTGGCCTCCGCCGACGACAATCACGCGCTTCCCCGAAAATACGCCGAGGTCGCAATGCTCCGAGGTATGGGAGGCAAGTTCCGCAGGCAATGATTGGAACTGCGGGAGGCGCCGCGTGAAAGGCGCAATTCCAGTGGCGACGATGACACGCTCCGTCTCAAAAGAGGTTTCGTCATCCAGAACGAGCCGAAAGCCATTGGGGGATTTTTCGATGCTGCAAATATTTCGACCGTCGAGATCGGGCACCACCTTTTTCTGAAACCAGGTGCCATACCGGACAAACCGTTCGCGGGAGGCGACCGCTTGAAAGCTCAGGTTGTTTTCGGCTTCGTAGTGATTAAAGGTCAGCTTGCGCTTTGGATCTGAAATATGGGACGCACTCCGGACCGATCGCACAAACATGCCCTTTGGCATTTGGGTGGCCCAAAATTCCATCGGTCTGCCAAAAACGCGCGTCTCAATTCCCGCCGCCCGCAGATGCGCGGCAGCCGCCAAGCCGTAGGGGCCGGCGCCGATCACTATCGTCTGACATGCCAGTTTATTTATTGCCATAGTAAATCGTTCAACTCGAAATCAATGAAGTGAACCTGTGACCTCCTTTTTGCTGGAATCGCTTGCCGCATTATTCTCTGCCAAAGCAGTGCTTTCATAGATGGATACTTTTCCTTCCACGCATGGAATTTCGACTTTCCGTGTCAGCCAATTCTGCCACGAGATTTCCTTCTCAAAGAATTTGTCCGGACGGACGTAGATGATCGTAATTTTTCGCGGAGCCTCCGCCAGCGATCGCTGGATATTGGCGCATACTTCGGCAAGGATCGCTCCGTCAAACGGATTGAAGAAAAATAGGACAGTCGCGTCGTTGGGGACAGCCCACTGCGTGGCGTTCGCATCGATGAGCTGCACATCCTTGCATTTGAGGGTGTGCATTGTCTGTTGAAGGTTCCGCCTTCCCACGACGTTGAGGGCTTGGGAGAACTCCACTCCCATCACTCTGCGAAACGGGTATTGTGCCGCCAACAGGACGATTCGCCCTTTCCCCGATCCGAAATCCACAAAGACGTCTTCGTTTGGCCTAAACTCGACGTGCCGCATGGCGCGTTCGAACGTCTCGTAGTCTGTCGCGACATACCAGTGACAGCGTGCGTCGGTAATCCCCAGTTCGCGATCTTTGACGGCCCTTGCGGTGGAGACGCCTCGCCTGCGGTCTTCCAGGAATGATCGCAGCAGTCCACGGCCGCGAGCCACAGCAAGGCGGCCGGTTTTCCGGACGCCCTCCGTCCGGAGTCGCCTCATCGCATTTTTGAGTAGGGAAAACATCTAAATTTTTCAGGTTTGCGACACGAATGATCAACGTAAGAGGGGATTCGGGTGCGTGTATCCGAAATCGATCCATCCGTCCGCAAGGCTCGAAAGCAAATGCTTCGGGTTATAGCCTCCAATTCGGCTAAAGAAGTTTAAGCGCCCTACATGCGAGTGGCAGCGGAAGGAATATTTGACCTTCTCTCAAATTTGAGGCAAAAATATAACAGCTTTAGACCTTCTATGTCTTCAGCGGTGTTGAGCGACCATGATCGGTATATCTTAAAAGGAATGAGATATATCTATGCACTGAGCTTATCCACGCTTCGGCGCGGAATTAGCGGTTTGTATCAACATTGTTATCTGCACTCCCGACCAATTTTCGGGGTTGCTTAGCGGAATTCTGTTCATTTTCGGCCAGTTTTCGGGAAGAAACAACGGAGCAGGAGAGGGGGCTTCCGTACTTTTTTCAGCGGGATGGTAAGCTTGTAAGCTATTCCTCCCCAATGATTTAAAAGTGATCTGCGTGGCGGGATTCGTCTCCCGAGACCACTTCATTGCGAATGATTAGTTGATTTTTTGGAGGTTTTTGAGCGATGAATTGATAATCGTTTGCCCAATATCTGTTAGGAATTGCAATTTTTTGATAAAAATCCCTCAAAAATCTGGAAACGCATATGAAACAACGAGCATCTATCAAAAACCGGAGTGATCGAACGGAAGTCGACATTCACCTTAAACCTCATGCGACTGGACGCGCATTCAGGCAATCTTTGTCCGCGGCGGTCCTGGCTTCTTCCATGATGGCAGGGAGCGCTTTCGCTGCAAATCTCGACGTTAACGACCCGACCCCCTTCGTTGTCGAAAATACCTCGTTGGGCTTCGAGAACGTTACTCTCCGGAATGACGGTCTGATTACCGGCGATGGAACCGGGACGATTACTGCCAGCGGGACTTATCTCCTTCAGAGCGGTACCGTTCATCAGGTGGGCCTTGGCGGAGCGGCGGGAGTCTCCAAGACGACCACCGGCCGCGTCGTCCTGACTGGCGAAAACACTTACACCGGCGACACAAGCATCACCCGCGGTGTCTTGCAGGTGGGCGATGGGGTGACCGGCTCCCTGAGCGGCGACACCGTGGTAACGGTCGGCCTGTTGGGCCGTCTCGAAATCAACCTGGCGGACCAGGGGAATTTTTCGAGCAGGATCGTCAACAACGGCGGAGTCCGGATGACCGGCTCCAACGTCAACATCGTTTCGAGCAATATCAGCGGCATCGGTGCGTTTACCCAGCAGGGTACCGGAACGACCATTCTTACAGGGTCGAACTCCTACATCGGTTTTACCACCGTCGAGAACGGCACGTTGCAGATTGGCGACGGCGTGAGTGGTTCGATCCGTTCGCTCTCGCTTGTTTTCGTCCAGAGCAACGGCACGCTGGCCGTTAATTTGGCCGATGGCGGAACGCTCGCCAACGTCATCACCAACCAAGGTGTCGTACGCGCCATTGCCTCCGGGACCAACACGATCACGGGCGTGATGTCCGGTGCCGGCCGCTTCGAACAAGCCGGAACGGGAACGACCATCCTCACCGGTCTGAACCTCTACACCGGAGATACCTACGTGCAGTCGGGGACCCTGCAGATCGGTAACGGATTGACCGGGTCAATCAGTTCTTCCAGCGACGTCTACATCGATGAGGGGGCGACGCTCGCGCTCAATCTTGGCAACAACCGGACCTTCCGCAGCGACATCGAGAACAGCGGCCTCGTCGCGGCGATCGCCTCCGGCACCAATTACATCGACGCTGTGATCAGCGGAACCGGCAGCTTCGTTCAGGCTGGAACGGGAACGACGGTCTTCGAGGATTCGAACACCTACACAGGATCCACGGCGGTGCTGAGCGGTACATTAAAGGCAGGGGTGAGCTTCGCTATTTCCGACGCCTCCGCTGTTTATGTGGATTCAAACGGCGTGCTTGATCTCCGCGACACCGACCAGCGTATCGCTTCTCTCGCGGACGGCGCAAATGGCGGCGGCGAGGTCCGCATTGACAATGCCTATCTTGAAGTCGGCGCGAGCGATTCTAGCTTCACTACTTTTAGCGGCAGCATCACCGGCTCTGGCGGGTGGCTCACCAAGGTGGGACAAAGCAGCCAGCTGACGCTCACGGGGACCAGCACCTACGACGGTGTCACCGAAGTTTACGAGGGGGTGTTGCAAATCGGCGATGGAGTCAGCGGCGAAATCAATAGTGCTTCCCTCGTTTCCATCAATGAAGACGCCAATCTCCGGATCAAGCTCGCCAACGATGGCGTGTTTGCCAACCAGATCGACAACGCTGGCATTGTTTTTGCCGTTGCCGATGGGGTGAACACCATCTCCGGCCTGATTAGCGGGACCGGCGACTTCGTCCAATACGGCACAGGCACGACGATAGTCACGGGGGCCAACACTTACACCGGGAAGACGATTGTCGCCACGGGAACCCTTCAGATCGGCGACGGCGTGACGGTGGGGTCTTCGATTGCCGACTCCAGTGATGTCTTGGTTTACGAGGATGCGACGCTCGGCATCAAGCTTGCCAACGGAGAGACCTTCTCCAACGCGATTGAGAACGATGGCACCGTTCGCTCGCTTGTCGCCCTCGGGGTGACCAACACGATTGACGGTTCAATCAGCGGCTATGGCTCTTTCATCAAGGAAGGAGAGGGGACGACCATCTTCAACAACACGACGGCTCACAGCTATACGGGTGAGACGTACGTTGCCTATGGTGTTCTGCAGACGGGGACTTCCAACGTCCTGTCGCGTTTCTCCAATCACTATGTTGGCCTCGGCGGCACGCTTGACCTGGCCGGCACTGATCAGGACGTGGGAATGCTCACGGGGGTTGGCGTCGTCGATCTGGGTTCTGGCGGCACTCTTGACGTGGGCGCATATACCCACGATTCGGGAATCTTTGCCGGTGAGATCACGGGATCTGGCATGGTTGCCAAGCGTGGGGAAGGAACCTGGGTGCTCACGGGTAACAGCACCTTCGAAGGAGAGCTCTTCGTTGCCGACGGCAATGTCGGGCTTTTTGGTTCGCTCGCCTCTCATGTCGACAACCATGGCGGGTTCTACGGCACCGGCTACGTTGCCGGTTCGGTGACCAACCATTCCGGAGGCCTTATCACCGGCGGCGATATTTCCGCTCCGGGAACGCTGAGGATCGGGGGTGGCTTCTACCAGGAAGATGGAACCTACTTGGTCCAGCTCGCCTCCAGGAAGAACTATAGCAGGATCGAAGTTGCAGGAGAGGCTGAACTCGATGGCTATGCGATTCTGCATCCCGTCGCCAAGTACAAGCCCAAACGCGACGACAAGTTGACAATCCTCACGGCTGACGGTGGCGTTAGCGGCAAGTTCAGCAAGCTTCAGAACGAGCTGCCCGCTTCGATGCTCAAGCCGAAGCTTGTTTACAAGGACGACAGGGTGATTGTCGAGTTTGAGCAGCAGAAGTTCTCGAAGCTCTCCGGTCTTACGCCGAACCAGAAATCGGTGGCCCGAGGGCTCGACAAGGCTTCCAACAAGCGGAGCCTGGATCGTCTCTTCGACAAGCTCAACGATCTCTCGATCGATAACGTCCCGGATGCTCTCTCGAAACTCTCGCCCGAGCAGTTTGCCGCGATCTTCAACATTGGATTCGCGACCTCGCAACTACAGTTCGGCAACATCGAGCGTCGGCTTGAAGACGCCCGCCGTGGAAGTTCGGGTTTCAGCACCAACGGTTTGGCGCTCACGAACTCGCATGGCAGCATCAACTATGACGGTGCGCCGCTTGTGAACGAGAAGGATGGTCTCACCCTCGCGGGTTGGGATGGCAGGAGCGTCGTCGGCAAGCAGGCTGTTGCTCCGGTGATCTCGGAAAGCCGCTGGAACTTCTTCATGACCGGCGTGGGTGAATGGGCCGACGTGGAGAACACCAGGAACGCCCTCGGCTCCGAATTCTCGACCGGCGGCATCACCATCGGTGCCGATTACCGGGTGAATAGTAACCTCGTGGTCGGTGTGGCTGGGGGCTACACCCACACTGGCTCCGACCTCAACGACGGCGGCAAAGTCGAAGTCAACAGCGGCCGTGGCGCGCTCTACGGCACCTGGTTTAACGATGGATTCTACGTAAACGCTCTCGCGGGTGGCGCGTATAATTCGTACGATACCCGGCGCTCGACCTTCGGTGGAAAAGCGCGTGGGGACACCAACGGCGGCGAGTTCGACGCGCTGCTGGGTACCGGGTACGACTTCAAGTGCGGTGGGTTGACCTTCGGGCCAATCGGCTCGCTGCAATACACCTACATTGGGCTGAGCAGCTTCACGGAACATGGTTCGGATGCTCCGCTGCACTTTAAGAGGCAGCATCAGGATTCGCTAAAGTCGACCCTCGGCATCAAAGCTTCCTACGACTTCAATGTCTGCGGAGTGACGATTACGCCTGAAGTCCGCGCCCAGTGGTTGCACGAGTACCTCGATAGCACGCCTGCGGTGGAATCGAGCTTCGCCTCGGGTGTCGGCTCCTTCTCGGTAAACGGTGCCAAGATCGGCCGCGACGGGTTGTTGCTCGACGCGGGTGTCACGGCACAGTTCAACCCGAACCTGGCCGTGTTCGCCTACTATACCGGCGATCTCGCCCGGTCCAATTACACTGCGAACAGCGTCAACGGCGGCTTCCGGATCAGCTTCTAAGCGAAGTTTTCCGACAGGTTGATTGTTGAAAAATCCCGCCCCTTGTTAAGGGGCGGGATTTTGTTTTTCTCGGAGATGGCTAGCGTAGCGCAAGCGGTCGCCCCGTGCTGAATCATGCCTCCTTCTTCATCACTCGTCCTCCGTTCTCAACGGAATCATCCATATTTGACCCGATGAAATATCTTATGACATGATCTGAGTCATGAGTTCTCCGAGGTTCCGCCATCTTCGTCGGGAAGAGTTGGATGTTGCGCTGGCATGGGCCGAAGCGGAAGGATGGAATCCTGGGCTTTCTGATGCGGAGGCGTTTTGGGCGGCTGACCCTGACGGCTTCTGGGCGATGGATATGGAGGAGAAGCTTATCGGCACAGCTTCGACCGTGGCTTATGAAGGAGGGCTCGGGTTTGTCGGGCTTTTTATTGTCCGTCCCGAGTGGAGGAGGCGAGGCTTTGGAACTGACTTCTGGAGGTTCTTTATAGATCAGTTGAGAAAGCGCCTGGGGCAAGGGGGAGGGATGGCACTGGATGGGGTATTTGAAATGCAGGAGTACTACCGACGGAGCGGGTTCCACTTCTCTCACCGTAACCTGCGCATGGAGGGAATCGGCATGGCGGGGTTGCCGAATTCCAAACTGATTGATGCGAAGGCGCTCGATTTTGAAGAGTTGCGGGCGTTCGACCAACGGCATTTCGGAGCGAACCGTCGCGACTTTCTCCGGAAATGGATTCATCCTCGCGGGGGAAATGCGCTTGCCTGGCAGGAACGAAACGGCCTGCGGGGGTACGGCGTAATCCGGCCGTGCCATCGGGGTTTCAAGATCGGCCCCCTGTTTGCGGACGGCCCGGAGGTGGCTGACGCACTTTTCATCGGGCTTTCTCGTGAGACAGCCGGGGAGCCGATCTTCCTCGACGTGCCAGAGAACAACCCTGCCGCCCTGGAATTGGCCGCACGCCATGGATTGCGCCAACAATTCGGCTGTGCCCGCATGGTTTCCGGGCAGTCCCCCCATTTGCCATGGGATCAGATTTATGGGGTTACCACCTTTGAGCTTGGATAGGGGAGGCCTGCAGAACGCATTGCCGATTAGAAGCGCTGCCCCGGCCCTCCGTAATCTTGCCTTCTTCCGTAGTTCTCCAATTTGTCCGTGACCACCTGTTCAGGGATAGGCCATTTTTTCTTTTGAACTTGCCGGATTCGAGCTAAACTGAGGTTCCTTGTGAAATCTCGCAGAATCCCGGTTTCAGGTCCTTCAAAGTCGTTGGATACAGCCCGCCCGAAGGTCTTCACTCTCAATCAAACGACCGGTGACAAGGAGGGGTATCCTATTCTCATTCGCCGTTGTCCGGAGCAGCAGGAGACGTTCGCGCATGAGCATGTCTACCACGAAGTGGTTTTTGTGGAGAGCGGCACGGCAGAGCATCTTTCATCCGAAGGGAAGCGGCGGCTTGTCGTAGGAGATGTCATCATCATCAAACCGCGTGTCTGGCATCGCTATGTGAATACACAAGGGTTCGGCATCATCAATTGCCTCTTTGACAGGCGTACGCTGCTTCACCAGAAGGTTTTTCTGTCGCTGGCGAGTGGCGCCTTCGAGCTTTTTCAAAAGCCCGTCAGACAGGCCGACTTTGTTCCGCCGACCTTTCTCCATGCCACACGGACGCAGCAAGAGCAGCTCCTCTCGATCTTTAATACAATGATCCGTGAACGACGGGAACGGCAACTGGACTGGGAGGGAGCCTTGGTCGGCAGCCTCCTGAATCTCATCGTCGCCATCTCACGGATTCATCATGGTGCGAATCGCGAAGATGCCAGCTTGGTCGGAGGTCAACGTCACGATCTGGCGAACGCCGTGATGGTTTATCTGGAAGAAAACTTTCGTGAGCGGATCACCCTTGAAGAGCTTTCCCAGCGCTTTCATGCCAGTCCCTCGCATCTTTCGCGCGTGTTTAACCACCGCCTTGGGATGGGAATTATCGACTACATCAACCACCTGCGCGTTGAAGCTGCCTGCGCCATGCTTAAGAGCACGGATTGGGCGGTAACCCGTGTGGCCAGCGAGGTGGGGTATGATGAGGTCTCCTACTTCTTCCGCCGCTTTAAACGCGAGGTCGGTTCCTCTCCGCTCGAGTATAGGAACCGAATCATCGGTTCTTGATTTTCCGCGGAGTTGCCTCCCGGGATCGCCAGCGAATCGGCCCAAGGAAGCCGCTCGGTCTCTGAAGCGCCTGCAGGTAGGTGGCTGGGCTGCAGGAGCAGATCAGCGTCAGGATATTTTCGGCTCCCGCTTTCAGCAGATTCGAAGGAATCTCGACGCGCCACGGCGCACTCCAGATCCAGCCTGCGGTCGATCCGTTAATTCGCACCTCCATGCTCTCGAAGACTCGCTCGAACTCCACCGACAAACGCTCTGGCAACGTTTCGGCAAAGCGGACTCGGTTTTCGTACGCGATCAATCCTCCATAATGTGGGTGTCCCATCTGCGAGGCCGGGGTAGGGAAGCCCAAACGGTAGACTGGCGGACGCGCCGTGAGGCGAGCAGGGGCGGGGCGGCCGAAAGGGAACTCCACATGGAAGTCTCCAAAGAGCCTCAACGCATCATAGGGGAGCGCCAGCCGATCATGCGCTCCGCATCGTTGAATCCAGAGGAGGTGATTTCTCCCTTGCTTAACAAACGACGCGAGATTCACTTCGCGGTTCATCGGGTCAAACGTCTTCCGACGCGTCGGTTCGGGCAACCGCATTCCATTGAGGTAAAACTCCATCCCACCTTCACCCAAATCAGTATCGCACACGAGCCGTACGGGGGCATTTCCCGCGTGCCAGTCGAATGCTGCCAGAAAGGCACGATCGCCCGGTCGATCAACCAGCGGGCTCGTAAGCGAGGCGGGAGAGAGGAGATCGATAAACTCAGCGTTGAGCAGGACGTCAATAGTCGGCAGTTGCGCATCTTTCGTCGAAAGAGACGTTGCGCGGAATTCGCCCAGTATCACGCAATTCTCAGAGCACGGCTTGCATTGCCACTCGCCCCAGTGGACTTTGAGGGCTTCAATTTTGTGGTCGATAACCGGGATGGACATTGACTCACGGGTCTGTTGGCGAATCAGCACTCCAAGCCCCGGGGCCAATTGCAAATCAAGCTGCTCCGTGGTTTCCCAAACACCCTCTTGCGGGTGGCACATTTCATAGGGACCAGGGAAGGCAGCCGTGACATGCCCTCGAAATTGCTTATCCCCATTGTTGCAGAGAAAGAGAAGCGGCCCGTCGTCGGTGCGGCGGAGATGCCCTATCAGGTTGTCCGCCTCGCTTTGCCAAAGCGGTTCGACATTCTGCCTGAGGTAGTCCCAGGTGACGCCCTGCCCGCCCCCCGTCTTCCATGGCTGGCTTTGCGGTGAAAGCACAGTAATCATCTCCTCCATATAGAGGACCGGCACGCCCTCGCTTTCCAACTGTTGAAGCTTCTGCCACGCGGCTTCCGAGAGGTAGCGACCCGGTACGAGAATGGCTTCGAAATTTTCCTCCTGAAGGCGGGCTTGTCCTCCAAAGGCTGTCACGCCGTGGAGAAGCGGTTCATCCGCGAAGTCAAAATCGTACCCTTGGGTAAGCAACGAATGAACGAGCTCTCCAAGGTCGTTCCTCAGTTGATACGCTTCATCGTCTTTTTCGGCAACGCCTCCAATCATAGCCATGAAGGAATCTTCAGGGTAGTATACGAGCAAAGGTGCTTGATGGGTGCCTTTTCCTAACTCTCGTGAAAGCAGCTCGACCATTCCGGAGAACGCGCCGAAGTGCTCCCAATACGAGGCTTGGATGAACTGGGAGGGTGGCGCTTCGCGTTTGCGCAGACCATCAATGGAGTAGAATTGCCCGTGCGTCACCAATCGGTTTACACCCAGCGCATAGAGCCAATGCACCGCCCGGGTAAGGGAAGCCAGATCCTGCGCCCAATCGCAAACGGCGAACGCTTCGCATGTCACCCAGCGTTTTCCATGGCCATGCGCAGCCGAACTCGCAACTTTGGGAGAAAAATGGAGCAGTGGCTGCTCACGGCTCCCAAGGGAGGCTCCGATCAAGTCTGTTCCGGGAAGATCCATCTGCCCGATGACTCCCATCAACCCAGGGATGCAAAGCGCCTGCCCTACCGGGTCTTCTTCGGGAGATACGTGTCCCGTTAACATTAACCTATGGCGACGGCAGGCATTTACCATCGGCTCAACGAACGCGTCGCAGAACCCCCGCGCGAGCGCTTTCCGGTAGGCCCAGCGGTAGAAGGGAGTCCGGGCATCCATGGTCAATATGAGATGCGGCAAGGCTCCAAAGAAATCCGTTCCGGCTATCTCATGAAACCATCCCGGCACCCGGTCAGACCACGGCAGCCGCCCCTTCAGCTTTGCCTCATCGGTGAAGATGCCCGGTACCGTGGCGCCGCATTCGGGTCCCAGCAATTTTGCATAGGTATCGTGGGTATACCGGATGAAAAGCTCCACAGCATCGGCATTCAAGAGATCGGGATACTCGCCCCAGGGGTTCTGAATGACAGAATTCTTGATGAAAGCGATCAGTTTCGAACCTGGCGGAAGTTCCTCCATTAGAATTCGATAATGCGGAGCGGATGTCTCCGCGCGCCAGTGGGGGGATCCGTTATGATGATACGGGGCATAATACCCGAATGCTGAAAAGTGTTGAGACCAGCGGGAACGGATCATTCCGGCTGCTTCATCCACCCGTTCCATGCTGCCCGAAGCAGCCACCAGATATGCGGCAATCAGCGTCCCCTGGGGGAGATCGAGCTCTAGCTTTCCATCATCGCCCCCGGAAATGACGATGGGCAACAGCTCCGAAGCGCGGTACTCCGGATGCTCCATGGTCACGCGACCTCCGGCAGCGCCGGATGGGTATGGATCTTCATCGTAGAGCCAGGCTTCCAATCCCAGCTTTTTCGCCTGCATCACACAATAACTGATGATGGTGTGCCAGCGACGGGATCCGTACGGCACTTTTAACCCGCCACGGGAGTGGAGGAAAAAGCCCGCAAATCCTTTGGCCTTGAGCTCCTTCATCTGATCCAACAGGATGGTTTCCTCCAAATCATGATTGAGGAACCAGAAGGCCAGTGGGCCCTTTTTCAAGCGGTCAGCGGGATCTGTTTGTATGACTGAACAATTAGAGGGTTCAATTGCATCAACATTCATCTCATGCAATCCATTCATCTCAAAAAAAATCAGTTCTGTTCCTGAGGGATAAGATTGCCTTCGAGCAATTCATTGGTGCCCATACCGGTGACCCGGCCATCCGCCCAGAGGGTATTGAACTTCTTGTTATGGCGCGCGACGATGCGCTCCCACCCCGAGACAGCAGTAAGCCCCGGCCCCTTCCATTCAGCCTGAACCCCGGAGTCAAAAAGAAGAATCAGCTCACTTGTCTTGATTCTCCATAGGTTTGCCGGCTTATCACTGCGGCCAGTATTTGTCATCGCCTCATAGTTGCAAATGTAAGGATAGCCTTCGGGTGTGTAGTTGTAGGCATGGCCATCCTCCACACGCATCCGGTTCGCCGGACAGACAACGAGGCGGTTGACTGCCTCCTGTCCTCCGCAGTAGGTGGGAAACCCATCCTGCGGATCAGTAGTCGGCTTCATCCAGGCGGTTCCACCCCATGCTGCGAATCCCTTGTCATCTGAGGCATTTCGCCCACCTCTTGGGAGGTATCCGCGATGGTCCTGCGCGTAGGCGGCGAATCCTGCGTAGAGTTGGCGAAGTTGCCCCATGCAGTTCGTCTGCTGAGCCGCGTCTCTCATTCTCCCGAAAACAGGCAAAAGGAGGACAAGAAGGACGCCGATGATTGTGATGACGAGCAACAGCTCCAGCAGGGTAAAGCCATTGACTTGTCTCGCAGAGTAGGATGCGCGGCTCATTATCAGGCTAGTCCTTCCAGTTATTCCACGGTTCAACCTGCTTGATGAATGAGCAATCGGCTCCGATGAATGCGTGCTCATTCTGCTCTCGGAATTGCCGAACCTTCTTTAGCATGCTTCCAAACTTCGCTCGTTCATCCGGCGTGCTGCTTGCATTCAGGGTGCGATAAGCGGTCACCGCCTCCGTTGTGATTTCAGCATGTTCCAGCCAAGCTCGAAGAAATTCAACGCGCCCGGCGCTGATATCTTTATTTTGGGTTGCCTCAGCGGCCTGGGCCAGCAATCGCTTTCCTTCGGCATAATCCCCGGGAGTGTAGATCCGCTGCGGGGCTACCATCATATAGTTATACCCGCCTTTTATCTCATCCTGAAATGCAAGAGTACATTTGGCTGTCACCTTCTCCCAATGCTTGATATAGGCGCGGATAATTTCGCTGGCGGGGCCAAAGGCCGAGCAGTATTCGTTCATCACCTCATCAGGGGAAAGATCCGGCCGTGATTGCAGTCTTCCCAACATGTAGAGATTAATCCCTTGCGTGCCCCATAGTCCTGTGAAGGAATCAAACATGGCTGAGTGCACCCCGGTATCCAGGAAGTGTTTGAAATCGGCGCCAAACTGGCTTGCAAAGATGTATGGAACGGGATGCCCGGCCAGAAAGTCATTAGGCCGGTAGATGAGTGTCGCCCCGGTTGCCCTCCAATCATCCCATAGTTTTCTGACCACCCCTTCTTTTCCTTTTTCCAAAGGATATAGATAAGGCGGTACAACGATGATCACGACATCTTTGTTTAGTTTTATATGAGCGGGCGGATCACTGTAGAAGGAGTAGGCATAGCCAACCACTTTTGCGTCCGGGTCGTGCTTTTTTCCTTCTTCCAGGAGCGCGAGGAGAAAGCGCATGTAGCGATCTGTCCTGGAGACCTTTTCATAGGGGTCAATCTGCCCTGGAGAACGCGATTCAATGTGCCAGGGATTGTTTAGCACAGAGACTTTGGCCTCGGGGACATCCCACGCTTTGCAATTGGCACACGAGCAGGAAGGATCGATGGTTCGACGGTCATTTTCACACGCGTTGATCCAGGGGGCTTCTTCGGTGCGTGTCCGCAGCCATTCGGCAATAATCGTCTTGTGCAGCTCGGGATTTGAAACGCAGAGCTGGGTCAGATTTGTCCGCTGGTCTATCGGACCGCGCTTTCCGTCGACGCGTAACGCAAAGTACTCCGGATGCTCCTTGCCGAAGCGATTCCAGAAATCCGCAAAGGCATGGCTGTAGAAGGCGCGTTCTCCGGCAGTACGATAGATTTTATGGCGGCGAAACCACTCGTTTGTACGCAGGTAGCCGAGGTCATCCAGGCTGTTGCTCCGACCGTAGGCAGAAGGGCGCTTGCGATTGTAGAGGGCAGGGTAATACCGAAGGCGGCTATATGCCAGCGCCGGTTTTCCATAAACAGGCTCTCCCTCCTGGGTGGAAAGCTTCGTATGACGAGGAATCTCGGTTCCCAGATCGCCTGGCCAGAACCAACGTACTCCTACCGAACGATCCAGCCAATCGTAGACGGCCAGAAGGCTCCCCATCTCGGCACCGTCGTCAATGGGCGCTTCGGCTCCAGCTTCATCCCGCCCTATCAGATAGAGAGCTTCCTTTGCCGGAAAGACAACATAGTGGTTTTTCTGGAGTTTTTTGATGCTTATCCCCTTGGCCGCGGCAGCCTTTGAGGCTCCGATGTAGATGCGATACGGGCCATCGTTAGGATGCAACTCGGATTCTTTCTTCAGTTTGAAGTCCCCTTGAGTTGCGGCGTTGAGATAGTGTACCAACTCCTTGCCCGCGTAAGTAGTCACCTGGGTAGGGTTGTCGGGCAAAACAATGACGGCTTGCTCCTTGCCATCAGTGAAGATTGGCATGGCTTGCGATGCAGCCGCAGAGCACAGAAGCGCCATGGAAACTCTGAACAAGAGAGGGGAGGGAATCATCACCTTTATCCTCTGGAAGATCAACGGGTGCCCAGCTTCCAGGAGCGGTGCATCGCCAACAGGAGCCCGGTTCCAATCAGAAGTGAAACTGTCGGTTCGGGGATGGCATGGAGTTCTCCAATTTCCTGGGCTGAGAGCGCGCTTCCATAGAAAGAAAAATCCGACAGATAGCCATCATAGCGGCGCTGGTGTTGTTGCGCGACATTCCCGATGCTCAAAGTCGAGCCGTTGGTTAGCAAGGTGTTGATATTTCCTGAGACAACGTTTGATGCAGTTGTGCTTTTCAAGAGTCCGCCTTCCTCGCCAACATAGAATTTGACCTGACCGGTGGTTGAATCATACGAAACGGAGACGAAGAACCAGGTATCGTTATTGGCGGGAACGGAGAGGGTCGAAGTAAGGTCGTTCTGCCTGATGGCCCCCGTCAGGCTAAGAGACAAAGAGTAAGTGCTCGCATCTTTTGGAGTGTTCAAAGATAGCTCTATGATGGGCTGGTTGGCTGCATCACGCAAAGAGAACAAGCGGCGCAGCACGGCGTCGGAATTGGTAGAGGCAGAGTTGAGCACCCATGCTGTAATGGTAAAAGAACCGAGGCCATCCTGAAGGAATGAGTTTGACCCGCCTGGCGTTCCCAAGGAGGCCTGTGCGGCGCCCTTTGTGACATTTGTCGGAGACAGGCCGCCATCTACGTTTGCAGCCGTCAAGTTCAGTGCATTGCCGGTGGACATTCCGGCACGCGGTACCGGGGCTGCAGTGATGTAATCAGCAGGCTGATTATTATAGTTAAGAATCGTCAAGTCCAGCTGTTGGCTTCCTGAGCTCTGTTGTACAGCGCCAGTCTGGCTGAATTCATAGCGGAGCAAGGGGCCAGCGAGGCTGGCCGCGGTCGTGCAAATCAGGATTCCAAGGGCGGCAAGAAGGGAGGATTTCTTCATGCCTGGAATGTTCATTCAAATCACGTTTCGCGAAAGAACAGAATTGTCGGATTAGTGGACGATTCTGCTCGGGGTACATTTTTCTGAAATGGATATCGTGACGTAGGTTGGCCCGCCTTATCCTGAGGAGTTCGGTTCCCTTTGGGGCTGCATCGCATGCCGCTGCGAGCTGTTCTACGCAAGCACCGCGGCTAATTGCCCGCGTGTTTTGGATTTAAGGCAAATGAAAATATTTTTACCCTATGCACGAGATTGTCGATGAGGATAACGGAACTGGCCAATTCGAGAACGTCTGCGTAAGGATAGCCGATTACGAAGCTGGCGAAGAAACTCCATCCAGCGCCCGGGCCATAATAGCCCGGATCTTTGGCTAGCTTCTGCGTTCAACGCTGTCCGTGCAAGAGCTCCAGCGCTCTGACGGCGGCTGCGTGGCGGCTGTCTACGCCGATCTTCTCAAAGATATTCTGGAGGTGCCGCTTGATAGTGTTTTCGGCAGCCTGGAGGATCGTACCAATTTCGCTGTTGCTCTTGCCTTGCGCGACCCAGAGGAGCACTTCTGCCTCTCGCTGTGTGAGGCCCAGTGCCAGCAGCGGCGTGGGAGAACTGAAGTCCGGCGCAAACGGGACGGCCCCGCGCTGTTCGGAACGCTTTAACCGCGCCTGCACGCATGCCAGCAGTTCGCTCGCGCCGACCGGTTTGACGAGGTAATCATCCGCCCCGAGATCCATGCCGGTGCGAAAATCGGCCCGTTCGCCGCGGGCGGTAAGGAAGACAAACGGAACCTCCGCCGTCTCGGGCCGAGCGCGAAGCTGCTCCAGTGCCGCATGGCCGTTGAGCATTGGCATGGTGACGTCACACAAGATCAGGTCAGGCGGCTCCCGCAGCGCGAGGCGCACCCCTTCCTGCCCGTCTGTGGCGGAGCGAACTTGATACCCTTCCATCTCCAGAATGATGGCCAGGTTCTCGCGCGTGCGTTCTTCGTCTTCGATGATGAGAATGGTTTTCATGTGTCAGAAAGGTTTTCGAAAAGCGGGAGCCGGACGGTGAAGGTGGTGCCGCCCCCGGGGTGGGTGCTGAAGGAAATCGTGCCACCGTGCAGTTCCACGCACCGTTTCACGATCACCAGCCCGATGCCGGTGCCGAGCCGGTTACCCACGTTGCCCCCTCGATGGAATCCTTCGAATAGCTTGGTGTGGTCTTCCTCCGGGATGCCGATACCGTGGTCCGTGATTTCAAAAACAGCCTCGGCCCCGTCCTGAAAAACGCGGAGATCAATGGGCTGCTCCGGCGGGGAGTATTTGAGGGCGTTGGAAAGCAGGTTGGTGAAGATGTGGCTCAGAAGGCTTTCATCCGCTTGCACCATTGGCGAGAAGTCTCCCAGTTCCAGGCGGATCTCCCTCGGTTCCGGGGTGGCGTCCCGCGTTTCCCGCACCAGGCGGCGGCACCAGGCGGCTAGGTGGAGATCTTCCGCACGGCACGGGAGCCGCCCGGAGTCGAACCGACCCAGAAGAAGCACTTCCTCCATCATGGTCGCCATGCGCCGCACGGCCACCTGAATGGTGCCAAGGTGTTTCTCCCGCTGCGAAGGGGAGAGCCGCTCCAGGTAACGGCTGAGGATATCGGTGGAAGAAAGGATCATCTCCAGCGGTGTGCGGAATTCATGGGAGACCATCGCCACGAACTTGCTTTTGAGTTCGTTGAGTTCCTTCTCCCGCTCCAGTGCGCGGAGGGTGTCGGACTCCGCCTGCTTGCGGGCGGTGATGTCCGTCCCTGCCGCGAGGATGCACCCCGAACTGCCGATGGTTACGCGGTCGCCGGAGAGGAGGACGACGCGCGTCTCTCCCGTTCGGGTGCGAAGGACGGTTTCCGCATTGCGGATGCTTCCCTCCTCCCGGCAGAGGCGCAGGAAAGCCTCCGGGGCGACCGCTTCCGGCCAGAGCGGCAGCGTGCCGAGCGGCCGCCCGAGGAGTTCCTCCCGCTGAAAGCCGAAGATGTCGAGAAACGCGGCGTTGACGTCCAGCAGCCGGCCATCCGCCATGTCGAGAATGGCCAGCAGCGCGTGGCTTCCGTGAAAGGCGCGGCTGAAGCGTTCCTCCGATTGCCGCAGCCCTTCCGTGCGCGCGGCGATGCGTTCCTCCAGTTCGTGGTTGAGCTGGTGCAGGGAGGCATCCCGTTCCGCCACGCGCGCGGCCATCCCGTTGAACGAGGCGGCAAGTTGCCCGAGTTCATCCCGCGTGGCCCATGCCACCTGCACGCCGGTTTCGCCGGCCCCCATGCGGCGGGTCATCTCCAGGAATTGGTGCAGCGGCTGCGCGATCTGCCGCCGCAGAATGCGCGAGAGAAGAAAGAGCGCCAGCGCCAGCGAGCCGAGCCCGCCCCAGAGAATACCCTGTGCGGAGGCAAACGCTTGCCGCCGTAGGTCCGCCCCCTTGAGCAGGGAGATGAAGAGCCAGTCCGGCCCTGTCAGGCGACTGGCGGCGATGTAGGTGTCGCTTCCGGGATCATACCCCGACCACGGTAGCAGGGGCTGGGCTGTGACGGTTTTGTATACCGAGCGCAATGGTGCATCCGCTCCTTTCTGGAGGTAAAAATCGCCCCGTTTGAGGATCGTCCGGTCCACCCTTGCCGAGGCGACAAGTTGCCCGTCCCCTCGGACGACCAGATGCTCCAGCCCCGGTCGTTCCGAGGCGATGGTGCGTTGGATCAACCCTCCCAACTCCAGGTCGAGATGCAGCGTGGCCAGGTGCCGCCCCGCCACGTCCACGGGATGGCTGAGGGTGACGTAAGCGGTGTCTCCGTGTTCGGTGTCCACCTCATCGGCCTGAAGGCGCGTCCAGACGGCGCTGCGACCGGGGTTCGCTTTCTGCGAAGCTTCGCGGTACCATTCGAAGTCGTCCTGATTGTAATCCGCAGGGAGGGACCAGACCCAGTTTGGCTCCGTGGGAGCGATGCCGGTGTTGAACCCGAACGGGGAGGAGACATACAGGGAGACAAACTGCCCGGCCCACGCCGGGTGGAAGCGTTCCGTCAGTTCCGTGCTGGCCAGCACCAGGCGGCGAAGCTCCGGGGTGAGCGCTGTATGAACGGAAACCCACGTGGAGGCATTTCGTAACGGGTCCACCCGCTCCCGCCGGGAACGGGATGCTCCGTCGGCGTCGCGGGCGATCAGCGCGTCAAAACGGGAGGCATCCTGGCCCGGGTCCGCCCTCAGCAAAGCGAGGAGTTCTGCCTGCATCATACGCAGGTTTTCCTCCCCCTGGTGGAAGAGGAGTGCCTCCCGTTTGGAGCGTTCCAGCGAGTATTCGGAGAGCGTCTCCAGCACGCGGGCTTCGATCGCCTTGAGTGTGCTCCAATACACGGCAGCCGTCGTGGCGACGAGGATAAGCGTCATCGCCATCCCGATTTGCAGGAGGGTGCGGGTGATGACGGAGGGCCTGCCGGGAAGGTTCATACTCCGTAGGATAACCAGCCGGGCGGAAAATGCCATACTACCAAAGGAGCAGAAAATAGGGAGGCGAATAGTACCGGGGTGGGATGGCCGGTTTGGCGGCGGGACGGCACCATTGGCACCATCTCTATGAAAGCCATTGCATCTCTCTCCCTCGGCTCCCTGCTGGTGTTGGCCGGGCTGCTGCCGTCGGCTTCCGCCACCTCGGTGGAAGCCGTCTTCCAATACGGCAGTGGCGGCTACCATGCCAGTGCGGATACCTATGTCAGCAAATCCACCTGGGGCACGCCTCCGCAGATTTCCTGCAACTACGGGCAGTCGCAAACGCTCTATCTTAGCCGGAGC
>JBBCKI010000002.1:0-146542 GCA_037190965.1 Chthoniobacteraceae bacterium | reverse complement strand
GCTCTCGCCGAGAGCACGGGATCAGTGAAGGGGGGGCGTTGGGCGTACATCCCCCGCCGGACGGGTTGCTAGTATTGGAATGCGACGTTTATGAAGCCACGGGAGCCGATACTCGCGCTCTCGGCGAGAGCGGGCTACCGGTGCTGCCGCACCATACTTTTGGAGCATTATCCTAGATCCGTCCATGTTTTCCCGAGGACCTTCAGAATAAACTCGATCTCGTAATCGACGGTCGAGCGTTTCCCGCTTTCCAGTCGTACCAGCACGGCGCGATCGATGTCCCAGCCGTGGCGTTGGAGTTCGGCGGCAAATCCCGCCTGGCTCCAGCCAGCTGCCTCGCGGAGCTTTCTCAGCTTCGCTCCGGTTACGTTCATTTTTCCTCGATGGGGGCGAGGGCAGAGGCGCTCACTCATAAGCAAACAGTGCTTACGAATCGCTTTTGATGTGAGACGCTGGCGTCTCATTTGACGCTGGCGTTCCACCCTGTCATGCGGCAGAATGGGTTTCATGTTGATAAGTACCAAGAGCGGTTTCCCTCCCTCGCTCCTTCTCAAGACGTCAAAAATTTACGCCGGCATCGGTTCGCGTAGCACCCTAGACCCTATCCTTCGGGTCATGGTCTCACTGGGCGGGACGTTGGCGGAAGCCGGGCTGACTCTGCGGAGCGGCGGTTCAACGGGAGCTGACGCGGCGTTCGAAGCGGGATGCGACTTCAAGAACGGGAAGAAGGAAATCTATCTTCCGTGGAGAGGGTTCAACGAGCATCCATCACTGCTCTATTCTCCATGCCGTGCTGCGTTCCTTCTTGCGAGGTTTCTTCATCCGGCATGGAACGCCTGCTCTCCCGCTGCAAAGCGGCTCCACGCCCGAAATTGCCATCAGATTCTCGGGAAGTCAGTTCTTTCCCCCGTGGATTTCGTCCTCTACTGGGCACCCGAACGCGACGGCATGGTGCAGGGTGGCACGGCCATGGCGATCACCTTGGCTCGCCGGTTGGGGATTCCTTGTTTCAATCTACAAGGAAGCGTTTTGGAGGAATGGCAAAGGCTGGCGCGATAATTTTCGAGGAGGCAGAATTGAGCGCCTTTGGCGGTGGCGGCGTCGCGGAGCTCCGCCCTCCGTCGAGGGCGCTGCCGCGCCGGTCGGGTCTTCGCCTCCATGACTGGCATTCCCAAACGGAATTTGGGAACGAGAGCGATTGTTTCCCTGAGCGTCTAGCGCTTCAAGAATCGCATCTCGCGCATCGCTTCGCGGGCGTAGATGCTTTCGGGATAACGGGCGACCACGTCCTCATACATGCGGGATGCCGCGTCCTTGTTCCCCTTGGCCGCGAGAAGGCGCGCCTGGGCGTTCATGGCGACCGGGGCGGCGTAGGTAGTGGGGAACTTCGAGGCCGTTTGCTGGTAAGCCTCAAGCGCTTCGTCCTGTTTGCCCTGAAGCTCGTAAGTGGCTGCGAGGCTGGTCCAGCCGCCCGCGATCAGCGGGTGTTCCGGGTATTTGGCGATGAAATCGCGCAGAACCGTGACGGCTTCGTCGTACTTTTTCTCTTCGCGCAGCTTGTCGGCGAGTTGGAGAGTGGCATCTCCGGCGGAAGGGGTGCCCGCAAAATCTTTGGCTACGGCCTTCAACTCCGTCTCGGTCGAGGCTTGTGCGTAGGCCGCTTGGGAACTGGCGGCCTTGCTTTGCCGCTGGAACTCGTAGACGCCAAAGCTTGCAAGGGCGAGCACCAGCACAGAGCCGTAGAGAAGAATCTTGGTCTTGTTCTCCTCCCAAAAGTCAGCCGATTCAAAAAGGTCCGGAGATGCGGGTTCAGTCGACATAAGGCGATAAGGTTTCAGAGGGTGAAGCAAAACTCAACCTGAAATCAGCGGTTTAATGCCGGAATGACGACTGGTTGGGGGACGGCCAGGTAGTCCGCTCTCGCCGAGAGCGCGGGAGATGACCTGGAGGCGCGTTTGACATTCATCCCCGCAGGATGCGGTTGATGTTGTTGGGATGCGGATTCAAGGGGATCACGGGAGCCGATACCCGCGCTCGGCGGCGCGAGCGTGCTACCGGTGCTGCCGCACCACTGTTTTATCGGCTGCGTCGGGTGACGACCTCCAAGCTCTGCCGGTGCTTGACGATGCTGTTGGCGGGGAGCACCCCGCGCCATTGGGTGCCGGGATAGATGATGGTGTCGCGGCCAATGACCGAGCCGGGGCTGAGCACCGAGTTGCAGCCGATCTCCGCGCGGTCGCCGATCAGCGCGCCGAATTTTTTGAGGCCCGTCGGAAGAAAACCGCCGTCCACCGAGACGGTGATCTCGCTCTTGTCGAGCTTCACGTTGGAGAGGATCACGCCTGCGCCGAGGTGCGCCTTGTAACCGAGGATCGAGTCGCCCACGTAGTTGAAGTGGGGAACCTGCGCTTCGTCGAAGATGATCGAGTTCTTGAACTCGCACGAATTTCCCAGCACCACGCCGTTGCCGATGATGACGTTCTCGCGGATGTAGCAGCCGTTGCGAATTTCGCACCCTTCGCCGATCCAGGCGGGGCCTTTGATCATCGCGCCCTGTTCGATCACCGTGCCGCGCCCGACAAACACCGCGCCGCTCACGAACGGCTTGCCGATCAGGCGGGCGTGGATGGCCGGCTTGAGCCGGAACTGAAGGTACGAGCTGATCTGCCTTAGCGCATCCCACGCATTGGTGGTGTTCTCAAAAAGAGTGCGGTGGTCGGTGTGATCGAGGTCAAGGTAGTCGGACGGGGAGAACACGGTGTTCATGGAAAAAACTTACGCTTTGCGGGAGAGCTTCTGGCCTTCCTTGGTGTCTTTGACGATCCATCCCAGCGCCTCGATCTCGGCGCGAAGCCGGTCGCTCGCGGCGAAATCACGCGCGGCGCGCGCGGCGGCGCGGGATTCCAGCACCGCCAGTACGGCGGGCGGCACTGCTTCCTCTTCGCGCTGGAACTCCAGCACGCTGTTGGCGCGGCTCCACCATTGGAGCAACGCCCGAGCGTCGGCGGGCGTCAGGGCGCCCTGATCGAGCAGCCGGTTGGATTCGCGGAGGATGTCAAAAAGAGTGCCGAGCGCGCCGGAGATGTTGAGGTTGTCGTCCAGCGCTTCTTCGAAACGGGTTTGCGTGGCCAGCGGGAGTTCGGAGGCGGTCTGTTCATTGCCCGCTTTTTCGGTAAGGCGAGCCACCCATTCGTCGATCCGTCCCAATGCGCCGCGCGCCCCTTCCAGCCCTTCGAAGGTGAAGTTGAGCGGCAGCCGGTAGTTGACGCTCAGGAGCGTGTAGCGGATCTCGCGGCCGCTCCATCCCTTGGCGATGAGATCGCGGAGCGTGTAGAAATTGCCGAACGATTTCGCCATCTTCTGCCCCTGCACCATCAGGTGCGCGCAGTGGAGCCAGTACCGGACGAAGCGTTTGCCCGTGCAGCACTCGGTTTGGGCGATTTCGGCTTCGTGGTGCGGGAAGATGTTGTCGACGCCGCCGCAATGGATGTCGATCTCCGGCCCGAGCAATGCCGTGGCCATCGCGCTGCATTCGATATGCCAGCCGGGACGCCCCCGGCCCCATGGGCTCTCCCAGGCGACATCGCCGTCGGCTTCGTCCCATGCCTTCCAGAGCGCGAAATCGCCGATGCTCTCCTTCTCGTATTCGTCGTTGCGAATCCGCCCGCTGGGCCGGAGTTCCTCCAGGTTGAGATGGGCCAGCTTGCCGTAATCGGGGAAGCGGCTGAGGCGGAAATAGACCGAGCCGTCTTCGGCCTGGTAAGCGAAGCCGCGTTCGACTAGCGTGCTGATCATCTCGATCATCCGCTCCACGTAGACCGGCTCCGTGGCGGCGGGAAAGGTGTCCGCCGGTTTTACGCGGAGCGTGCGAAGGTCTTCGAAGAAGGAGTCTTTGTATTTCTGCGTGAACTCGCCGAGAGGCAGGCCCGCCGCGCGGCAGCCGCGAATCGTCTTGTCGTCCACGTCCGTCAGGTTCATCACCCGCTGGACTTGATAACCGCGAAGCTCCAGATGCCGCTGAAGCAGATCCTCGAAGATGTAGGCGCGAAAGTTCCCGATGTGCGCGAAATTATAGACCGTCGGCCCGCAGGTGTACATTTTCACCGTTTTCCCGGACGGATCGAGCGGCCGGAACTCTTCGAGTTGCCGCGAATAGGTATTGAAGAAGCGGATCGACATGACAGGCGCGGAGCGTAGCGCAATTTCGGCAATTGGCCGCTTTTTTTTCAAAAAACGATGTTCTCCCCGAGTTTGTCCTCAGTGAAAGCCCCTGAAAGGCTCGGCCTACCCGGCAATTTGATCCACTATTTTCTAGAAAAATCGGCGATCCGAGGCAAGATCGCCACCCATGGTTCCGGCACGAAGGCCAACGATACTCTATCAGCTTGGGTTGTTTTTGGTGGCGATAGGGATGCTGATTCTTCCCTGTATTTATGCCGCGCTGATCGCGTCGGTTTGCTGGGGTGTTTATTACTTCGCGGTCAATGACTTTATGGCCATCTGGGGGTGGTCGCTCGGCCACACCAAGTATGCCCTTGCCATCAAGGTGATTTGCTCGGTGACGCCACTGCTCGCGGGAGGAACCATCGCGTTGTTCATGGTGAAGCCGTTCTTCGCCCGCAGGGCGCGCCAGATGCAACCGCTGGCGCTCGACCCGCAGATGGAGCCGCGTGTCTATTCCTGCGTCAATGAAATTTGCCGGTTGCTTGCCGCTCCGGCCCCTACACGGATTCAGCTCGATTGTGCCGTCAATGCCTCCGCGCATTTTGAGGGAGGATGGAGCGGTTTGTTTCGCAATAAACTGATTCTGACGCTTGGTTTACCGCTCGTCGCGGGGCTCTCCGAGCGGGAGTTGGCGGGGGTGATCGCGCATGAGTTCGGTCACTTCCGGCAAGGGGTGGGAATGCGGTTGAGCTACGTGATCCGGCGGGTCAACGGTTGGTTTGCACGGGTGATTTACGAACGGGATGGTTGGGACGAGACCATTGAATCGTGGGCGGAGACGGAAGAGTTATGGGTCAACCTCATGGCGAACTGCGTCCGGTTTGGGGTATGGCTCTCCCGGCGCGTGCTATGGGTGTTGATGATCGTGGGGCATTCGATCTGCGCGCTGTTGCTCCGGCAAATGGAATATGACGCGGATGCCGCCGAGATTACGCTGGCAGGGAGCGAAGCCTTCGAATCAACGACGTTGAAGCTGGCCATTCTCGGTGCCGAGATGTCGGACGTCCACCGGGAGATGCGGCGCACGTGGGACAGGCAATATCAGCTTCCGGACAATCTGCCGGTGCTGTTGGCTCATCGTCTGGCGCGCACGTCCGAGGAGAGAAGGGAAAAAATCCGGAATGGGGTCGGGCTTGAGAAGACGCGGGTGCTCGATACCCATCCAAGCCCCGCCGACAGGGTGCGGGCGGCCCGCCGCATGGCGCAACCGGGCTTTGAGATCAGTGATGCACCGGCGACGGAACTGTTCGATAACTTTGACGGCTTAAGCCGGTTGGTGACGCTTGTTCATTATGAGGACGATCTCAATGTGCCCACCTCCGAAGAGTTTTTGATTCCGGTGCAGCAACTGATTGCCCCTACGCCTTCGTCGCCACCCCCGTCCGCGATGGCCGCTTCCATTCCTGATCTGCCCATGATGACTTATCGTCCGGAGGATTTTCAGACGAAGGGGGAGTAGCGAAGATGCCGCTGGTTTCGCGGCTGCACCAGAAATCAGCGGTGCGGTGCCCCGGTAGCCCGCTCGCGCCGTCGAGCGCGGGTATCGACTCCGTGCTTCATGAGGGCCTCATCCCAATACCAGCAGCCCGTTCAACTCGTCCTGCGGGGATGAGCGTCAAACGCGACTCTTGATCAATCCCGCGCTCTCGGCGAGAGCGGGCTACCTTTCTCCAAAATCGGCGTTCGAGATAAAACTACGCCCCGGGCAATTCCACGCTGGCGACCGCCATGGCGGCGATGCCTTCCTTGCGGCCGATGGAGCCGAGGCGTTCGTTGGTCGTTGCCTTGATGCCGATGCGCTTTGGGTCAAGCCCCAGGGCTTCCGAGAGGTTCTGGCGCATGGCTGCGAGGTGTGGGCCAATCTTGGGCGCTTCCGCGATGAGGCTGGAGTCAATGTTGATGACCCGGCCCCCTTGGGCAGCGACGATGGCGGCGCTTTTGCGGACGATCTCCAGGCTGCTGATCCCCCGGATCGATTCGTCGGTATTCGGGAAATGATGGCCGATATCGTTGTCGCCGACCGCGCCAAGAATGGCGTCGGCGATGGCGTGGCAGAGCACGTCGGCGTCGGAATGACCGTCGAGGCCCGCTTCATGCGGGATTTCCACCCCCCCGAGGACGAGTTTGCGCCCGGCGGAGATGGGGGCGAAGGCGTGGATGTCGTAACCGATGCCGACGAGGTTCATGGCGTTTTGCTGGTTCAATCGACGTTGAGATCCACGACGCCGCTGGAGGCGACGATGGAAATTTTGTCCGGATTGTCTTCGCGCGGATGCGTTTCGACTTTTCCGCCCGCGGCTTCCACCAGAAGCTGCCCGGCGGCGATGTCCCAGAGGCTCACGGACGATTCGATGTAGGCGTCGAGCCGCCCAGAAGCAATATAGGCGAGGTCGAGGGCCGCGCTTCCCATGAGGCGGCATTTCCGCGCTTTGCCAATCATTTTCTCAAAAAGAGGAAGGCCGGTGGCGATGGTGGTTTTCGTTTTGGAAAAACCGACGGAGAGCACCGCGTCGCTCAGCTTCGTGCGGCTGCTGACCTTGCAGGGTTGCCCGTTGAGCAGGGCTGGGCCGCCGCGTTGCACTTCCCAGAGTTCGTCGCGCATCGGGTCGTAAATGACGCCGACGATCATCTCGCTCCCTTTGCGGAGGGCAATGGAGATGCAGAAGTGGGGGACGCCGTAGAAGAAATTCACGGTGCCGTCGATGGGATCGACGATCCACTGGAACGGACTCTCCTGGTTGCCCGCGATGCCTTCCTCCCCGTAGATCGCGTGATCGGGGAAGCGCTCCAGAATAATGCCGGTGATGAGTTCCTGCGAACGGACATCGAGCTCAAGCTTGATGTCGTGCGCCTCGAAGGCATTGACATCAAGGTTCTTGCCGAAGTTTTCCTTGAGAAGCCGGCCCGCGGCGCGGGCGGCCTCAATGGCGGCTTTGAGATAATCGCTCATGAATTCTGGTGAAGGGCGAGGGGAGCGCGCGGCTCCCCTTGCATTCCTGATCCTGGCCTGGGCCTGGGTTTAAGCCTCCGGCTTGCGGTAGGCGGCGATGGAGACGATCTCCGCCGTGCGTTCGCCGTGTTCGGCGGGCACTTCGATCTGCTCGCCTACCTTGTGGCCGAGCAGCGCCTGGGCGATGGCGGCCTTGTAGGAGATGATCCCCTTGGCGGGATCACTGTCCCATGCGCCGAGGATGGTGAAGACCTCTTCCTTCCCGCTTTTCACCTCGCGCAAGGTGACGATGGTGCCGATGGAAACCTGATTGGTGTCGGGGTTGGCAAAGTCGGTGCCGCGCGCCAGCGAGAGCTCGCGTTCGGTTTCGGCTTTGCGGCGCATGAGAACGCGCTGCATTTCCTTGGCGGCCTTGAACTCGAAGTTCTCCCGAAGATCACCGTAGGAACGGGCGACCGAAATTTCCTTGGTGTTTTCCGGGATTTTTTTGGTGATGAGCTCTTCGTAGTCGTTTTTGCGCTTCTCCAGGCTCTCCCACGAGACGACGAGGGCTTCCTGCTTCTCAGCGGTGTCGCCGCCGGTCAGGAGCGATTCCATCTCGGGGAAAACGCGGACGATGCGCCCCAGGATCGAGCGTTTGTTGAGCTCTTCGAACACGCCGGAGAGCATCACCTTGCGGATGGTGTCGCGGACGGTTTCGGGCTCCGCGCCGTTGAGCATGTCGGGAACCAGTTCGCGGTCCTCCAACAGAATGTCGTGGAGCTTGCCGCCTCGTTTGATTTCGTTGAACTGGTCGCGCTCCAGGGCGGAAAGGATGGCGCTGAGCACACGGGCATCGACGAGATCGGCGAAGGCTCCTTCGCGTTCTTTGCAGAGCCAGGTGAGGACTTCCGTGGAAATCGTGTGATCGCTGATCCAGCGTCCCAACTCGCGGCGCAGTTCGGCCGGCTTGCCGAGTTCCACCATCAGGCGGGCTCCTTCGGTGACGGTACGCAGGCCGGAACGGCTGATGAGCGAGAGCAGTTTTTCAACCCAGATCGGGTCTTCCCAGGCTTTCGGGTAGGCGGAAAGCACCCGGCGCTGCTTGGCGGCGGGAATTTCGACGATGATCTCGTGGAAGCGGCGTTCCTCATCGCGGATCACTTCCGCAAGGGTCAGGGAACCACAACCGGCGGGAAGCTCGGCAGCCTCGGTCAGTTCGTCGCGGCCAAGGAGGAGCTCCACGGTTTGCGCGGTGTTGAGGCGGCGGCTCTTCTGCGCGGCATCTTCCGCGGCGGCGATGACGATCTTGAGTTTCTCAGTCTCCAACTCGCGGAAGTTGCGGAGAATCTGGTCGAGCGCGGCGATCTGCGCCTTGGTCTGGCGGGCGGAGGTGAAGGCGGTGAGGAGTTCGTCGGCGTGGGAGACGGCTTCTTCACGCAGGACGATGGGTTCGGTCTTCTTGGCGGGAAGGGCGATGTGCCCGTCCTTCTTGAGGACCTTCTTGGTGGCGTCCCACCACCGCTTGAACTCCGCTTCGTTGAAAATTTCGCCGGAAAGCGCCTGCGCGATCTGGTCCTGAGTGGCTTTGCCGCCGTAGCTTTTGAGGATGATGCGAACCAGATCCCCCGCGTTTTCCCGGGCCAAAGCCTTTACGGCGTCGGTCTTGATGGTCTTCTGAACGAGGATGTGTTCTTCCGGGAGCGCTACGAGCGATTCGGCAGCATACTGGGGCTGCATCGTGTGCCCCTTCTTGGTCTTGAAGTCGATGACCACTTGATTGAGGAGAAAATCGACCTGCGCGATGCGCCCGAAGCCCCAGCTTTTGTGTAAGCAGTAAACTCCGGGTGGCAGGCTCTCCAGGGCTTTGGCGGCTTCCGGGGTGAGCTTTCCCGCTTGTACGGCTTTTTCAATTTCGGCTTCCATAGGAAGGAACAACATAAGGAAGCGGGTGGCACTTGGCTAGAGCATCTCTCGAAAATAATTTCCGGAATTGCCAAGAGGGTGGGAAATTGGAGTATCCGCAGGCGTCCACATGAGCGAACAACCCGAAACCCGTCTTTCCGATGATTTGAGCGCGCTGCTCGAAGAGGGACGTCCCTTGACGCTGGGGGAGATCGAAGCCCGGCTCAAAGGCCGGGGTTTTGCGCTTTTGATCATGCTCCTTTCCGCGCCTTTCCTTGTCCCGAATATTCCGGGGCTCTCCACCCCGTTCGGAGTCGCCATCGGCATCATGGGTTTGCGGATCGCGGTCGGGCGTAAACCATGGCTGCCGGAGTTTATTCTCCGCAAGGAACTATCGCGGAAAACGCTGGATAAGCTGGTTGGCCTGCTGATCAAGATCACCACGCGGATGGAGAAGGTGGTGAAGCCTCGCATGCATTTTCTCCAGCATTGGCCGGGAATGTTGAACCTGATCGGGTTCGGGATCTTCGCGGGGGGCTGCTTTCTTCTGCTTCCATTGCCGATCCCTTTTTCCAATACGTTCCCGGCTCTGTCCATCTTCCTTCTCGCGGCGGGAATGATGGAGCGCGACGGGCTGGTAGTGCTGGCGGGCTATTTCATGGGGGTGTTCGCGTGGGCTTATCTGGCAGCATGGCTCGTACTGGGAAAAACGGGCCTCCAATGGCTGCACGGTTTGTTTTGAGATTTTCCGGATAAACCCCGGCTCCCCCTACACAACCATGACCCTCGGTGAAGCCGATCCGGCTCATGACAGGGGGTATGTCAAGTTTATATTCCAAAGAAGATTGGCGGCTGAGCCGGACGGCGCAAATGGCCGCGCGAGTGGAGAAGTTCCTTCTCGTCGGCACACTCGGCCTGGGGCTGAGCCTGGCGGGGCTCTGGCTCCTGCATGGCAAGCTTGGAATACCGCTCTCCAGGGCTTCGATCGTGGCGATCTTCGCGTCGATGGCGGTGACGTTTTTGCTTAATGAGCTTTGGACCTGGGGGGATCGCCCTGTACGCAGCTCGTTCCCGACGCGTTCCGCGCTTTATTTTGTCATCAATAGCGTGGGGATGCTCATCAACTGGCAGGTCCTGCTTTTCCTGCATCATCACCAGTCGCTCCATTATCAAATGGCCAATGTGGTGGGCGCGGCCATGGCGGCCGTGTGGAACTTCGGCCTCAACAATCTTGTGACGTGGCGTGTATGAACCGGCAGGAACAAGACAACTCGGAGTACGGCAGGACGGGGCGGGTCAATGGCGGCGGTGAGAGCCATGAACCGAGGGTGAGCGAGCCCGCGCCAGTGCGAGAGGTCGATGCTTCTCTCGTCGGGATGCAGGCCGGAAAGAGCCGCTTAGGTTCGGTGATCGCCCGCTCGGCGCTCGCATTGTTCGCCGGGCTGTGTCTCACGCTGATTCAACTCATGATCGTTCTCTCCTTTGCGCCCGACGACGAGGGGGTGCCAGGGCGGTATGCCTCGCTGGTGCAGCATGACAGCTTTTGGTTCGAGAACATCATGGCGCGGGGCTACGGCAGCCCGGTTCCTCCTGCGCCTTACAAGTCCTTCGAAGTCTCCAACGTCGCCTTCTTTCCGGGTTATCCGTTGCTTGCCGGGTGGATCCAGCAGCGGTGGGATCTCGAGCCGCGCAACGCCCTGCTGCTTGCCGCGCAATTGAGCGCGTGGCTAGTCTGGAGCTATGCCGCGGCGTTCATGATGCGGTGGCGCGTTCCGTGGCCGGTGGGGGCGGCGATCCTGATCGTCATAGCGGCGCACCCGGCGGCGTTCTTCATGGTCGCGGCTTATTCGGAATCTCTCTTTCTTGCGGCGCTGCTGGGTTTTCTTTTCTGGTCCTCCCGTCCCGGAAAAGCGGCGGCATTGTTGGCGGCGGCGCACGGCTTTTGCATGACGGCCACACGGATCGTCGGCATTCCGTGCGCCGCGGCCGCAGGCGGGGGCGAGGGTGGCATCCTGCGTCGTCTCGAACGGCGGTTCTGGATCCTGTTTGTCTCCGTGCTCGGCGCTGTGTTGTTCTTCGCGTTCTGTCAGGCGCGGTTTGGCTCCTGGGATTTTTATATGCAAACGCAGAAGGCCGGGTGGGGTGTTACCCCGGACTATTTGGAACCGCTTCGCTGGAGTCACTATTCTTTGCTGACGCCCGATTGGGAAGCGCCCCGGGAGGTTAGCCGGTTCAGCATGGCGGTGACGCTCTGGCTGGCAGCAGGAATGGCGTTGGCGGAGCTTGCGGCTCTGTGGCAGGCGCGGCGGCGGGGTATCGGCTCCGGATTTCGGGAGCGGCTTCCGTTCTACTTCTGCGCGGCCGCGATCTTCTATGTCTCGGCGGCAGGGGTGGCCTCCGTCGGATTCGAGAGCATGATTCGGTATCAGTTCTGCACCTATGCCCTGGGGGCGTTGGCGGCGGCTCATCTTCTCGCCAAAGTCCCTCCGCAGAGCGTGATGGTACGCGGGGCGTTCTGGGTGGCGGCCGCGTTGCTCACGGCGGCGGGGTGGTGGTTGCAGGGCTATTACGCAGCGGTATTCACCAGGGGAGGCTGGTTTGCTTGATGAACGGTGAATCAAAACCAACGGTGGCGATCATCGGTGCAGGCCCTGCCGGATTGACGGCGGCCTATCTCCTGGCCAAACGCGGCGCGGCGGTGACGGTTTTCGAGGCGGATCCTGTCTACGTGGGCGGGATTGCCCGAACGGTGAAATACAACGGTTTCCACTTCGATATTGGTGGCCATCGGTTCTTCTCAAAGTCGCCCGAGGTGGAGGCGCTCTGGCAGGAAATCCTTCCTGATGACCTGCTGGAGCGCCCACGTTCTTCACGCATCTACTATAACGGCAAGTTCTTTGCCTACCCGTTGCGCCCGGCGGAGGCATTGCTGAAACTGGGCGTCGTCAACTCCTCCCTATGCGTCCTCTCCTGGCTCAAAGCCCAGGCATTCCCGGAGCGGAACCCGGAAAACTTCGAGCAATGGGTGAGCAATCAATTCGGGCGGCGGCTTTTTTCGATCTTTTTCAAGAGCTACACGGAAAAGGTGTGGGGCATGGATTGCCGGGAGATCTCGGCGGACTGGGCGGCGCAGCGCATCCAGGGGCTTTCACTAGGCAAGGCCATTCGCAACGCGGTAATGCCGGGGAAGAATGGGCACGGTGAAGTGATCAAAACGTTGATCCATGCCTTTCGCTATCCACGGCGCGGCCCCGGAATGATGTGGGATGCCTGCGCCGACAAGGTGTGCGCGAACGGGGGGAGAGTCGTCATGGGAACCCGGGTGCAGGGTTGTGCTTACGATGCGGCGAAGAGCCGCTGGCGAGTGCGCCATGAAGGCACGGAAGCCGGTGTGATGGAGGCCGATCACGTGATCTCTTCCGCGCCGATCCCTTACCTGTTGCGGGGTTTGGAACCGCGCCCTTCCAATGAGGCATTGCAGGCGGCGGCGTCGCTCCGGTATCGCGATTTTCTGACCGTCGCCGTGATGCTCCGCGACCGGAATCTTTTCGATGATAACTGGGTCTATATCCATGATCCCGGCGTCAAGGTGGGGAGGATCCAGAACTACAAATCATGGTCGCCGGAAATGGTTCCAGATCCCGCGATGGCTTGCTATGGGCTGGAGTATTTTTGCTTCGAGGGCGACGGTCTCTGGGAGTCCGACGACGAAACCCTCAAGGCGCTTGCCGCCCGGGAACTCGCGCAGATCGGTCTCGCGCGGCCCGATGAAATCATCGACGGGTGCGTGGTTCGGCAGAAAAAGGCATACCCGGTTTACGATGAAGGCTATGCGCGGCGCGTCGGCTTGGTGAGGCGGGAACTCGCCCAAGCGTTCCCTAGTCTCCATCTCGTGGGGCGTAATGGAATGCATAAGTATAATAACCAGGATCACGCCATGATGACGGCGATGCTTTGCGTGGAAAACATCCTCGCTGGCAAAAAAATTTACGATTTATGGGCTGTCAATCAGGACGCGGAGTATCACGAATCCGTAGCTTTCAATGGAGTGGATGAAGAAGCTCCCGGGCATGGCTTGCGCCAGGTGCCCCGGCCCTGCCGCCCCGGAAGAACGGGGGGCTCTCGAAAGGTTTGAAGCCTTGAAAATTTGGGAAAGGAAAAATGCATAATATGAAAACAAAACACATGATCGGAATGTCACTGTTCGCCGTTGCCGCGACGATGCTGTCGGGCTGCGCATGTTCGCCTGTCGGCGAATGCGCAACCGATTGCCCCGCGCCTGTCGGCGAATGCCTCGAGCCGGTGGCCTCATGCCCAACGCGGTTCAGTTCGTGCCCTGCACCCATCCGTGAGAGGGTCATTACCACGACGACGGCACCGAGCTGCTATTGATCGAACCTGACGGCGCCTCCGCCCCAATGCAAAACGGGGCGGGGGGCGTGCGGCAGGGGGGCGCGCGTGGCGCGCCCCCCCCAGGGATGGAAGGAAATTTGGAAAAGGAATGCCCTATGAAAACAAAATCCATGGCATTGTCCATTCTTGCGATGGGAATGTTGGGGGGCTGCTGCAGTACTTCGCCCGTTGGCGAATGCCTCGCGCCGGTCGATGGATGTCCTGCGCCGGTAGCAGCGTACCGGCCTGATTGGGTGCGCCCCTGCAATTATCCGGTAACGAGACGTTACCTTCCCTCCTTTGCCGGAGGGGCTCCCCGTCCGTTCCTGACGGCGGGAACGCAATATGATTTGGGGATTCGAGTGAGGCCGTATTATCGCCCCTTCGGCATCGAACCTATTGGCGAGCGGATTTACTATCGCCGCCCCTTCATTGGGTCGCGGGTTTATGACCCAATAACACGGAATTGGGAGTGCTATTCTCCCTACGGGCCGATTTCTCCCACGAGCCCGTCGCAGTGGTGGTAAAACGATAGCATATCATGGCCTGCGGGACCCCGCCGTCGGCTTTGGAGGAGAAGCAATGAAAACAAATGGAATGGTCGGGGTTGGGCTCCCCCTGTTGGCGGGAGCAATGCTGCTTGCGGGCTGTGCATGCCCTGTCGGGGAGCGGGAAATCATCGGAGAATCGATCCAGACGGAATGCCCTGGCGTCTATCGCTCGCGCGTCGTCCGGAGGGTGGAACCGGTGGGCGAATCCTGCATGATCCGCAGCCGGCCGCTCTGCATCACTTCCCCGGGCGATCGGTATTATAATCCGATGACCCGGAGTTGGGAGCGTCCATGGCCCTACGGGCCTTACGATACGGCGAACTGGCGGTAAGCTCAGTCAGCATTTTGGCCGGTTTGTTTGGGAAAGCGATTCCCGGACGGACCGGCCAAATTCATTTTAGAGAAGAAATAGAGGGCCTATGGCCAAAGGCGGCGTCGTGGAACTCCGCCCTCCATCTACCGCGCGGCAAGCGCGCGCAGGGCGAAAGCTTCCAGTCTGAAATACCCTCTAACGGAGGGCGGAGCTCCGCGACGCCGCAATCCTTGCAGCCGAAGGCTCACTTTTTCTCAATTCGTAAACAACACAGCCTAGTCACAGATCGGAGCCCAGGCCGATAAGGGACCTCAAGGGGAGACGGTGCTTCCCGTCCGTGATCAAAAAGAGATCGCTGCGGCGTGGCAGCCAGGCTTGATTGGCATTTGGGGTGTATTGGGGCGAGTTCAACTCGATGCCGTTGATCGTGTCGAGGTGCGCCGCGATCAGGTAGGAGTGAATGGCGGCATAGCCCGGATTCGTCAAATCCTGCATCGCCACGGGAATTCCCTGTTCGTGGGCCCACGCGGCGGCCACCAGGGTGAAGCTGTGGCCTTTGCAGGTCTTGAGCGCAAGGCCGCTCCAGCCTTGCTCCTTGGCCAGCGGAAGGAGGCTTAAATCGGTCAAGCCTTCATCGAGAAAAATGGGCTTTAGCTCCGAGACCTTGCGCCAGTCATGGCAATGGACGGTGATATCCCGGCCGGTCGGCTGCTCAAGGTATTCGAGGGCTTCGAACACGTCGGGCCTCACGGCGCGCAGGCGTTCCAGGAATTCGAGCACCTCGCCCGAGTCTTTATTACCCTCGTTGGAGTCGAGACTCAACCGGGGCTCTGCGCCGAGGCCCTTGGCGGCCTCGAAAACCGCGATCGTTCGGCCGAGATCTTCATCGACGCTTTTGGCCAGGAGCTTGATCTTGAAGCCACGGTAACCGCCGCGTCGGATCGGGTCTTCCAACGCCGAGGGGAGGGCGTCCTTCGCGCCGACGATCCACCATGCGTCCAACGACACTTTAAGTTCGTTTTGCGGGTTCAGACATTGGCGGATCGCGTGGCACGCACTGCCGCCTTTGAAATAACCGTCCACGGCAGGCAGCGCGAGGTCTCCGTTGTAGAAAGAGAAAGCCGAGCGATGCAGGGCGTGGCCCGTGGCATCGTGAATGGCGGCGTCAAACGGGCTCATGCAGAGGGCTCTCGCCAGAACAGGGAGAGCCTCATTGCCGTGACAGACGCGATCGTGCAGCCTCAAACCCAGTTCCAGCGGATGCGCGGCGGGCTGGCACCACTGCGGAAGGTTCTCCGCGATATTCCGGCAAAGGGCTCGCATTTGTTCATCCCGGAAAGCGTGCGAAAGGGTGGGGTCGGGCCATGCCCAGAGATCGCTCAGATAAATGGAGCCGACGCCCATTGCTTCCCTGCTGTCAATCCGCACATGCACGGTTGCTTGTGCTTCGGTAATTTCGGTGATCAACCCGGAACTTAGCTGGAGGGGATGACTGAGGGTGCGATCGATAAACTCGACGGAGGCGCTAAGGACTTCGGATTTCATGAACATCAAGGAAATTGGCAATCGGCGATCGGGTGTAAAACGGGGCGGATTGGCACAGTCCGCGTCTCCTTAAGTATACTGGGTGGTTACCTCGGGGGTGAAGCCTTTTCGCGCGGAAATAAACTATTGATGCAAGCGGGCGTCATTCCGTGAATTTATGTTGCGTTCGGTGGAATCCTGCGGCAGTCAACATATCCCATGAATCCCGTGAAGATCCATCGAGTCGCCGTGGTTGGTTGTGGAATGCTCGCGCAAAGTGTTCATCTCCCGAATATCAAAAACAATCCCCGGCTGCACCTGGCGGTAACGTGCGATGTGGATCCCGCGACGGCGCAGATGTGCCGCGAAAAATTTGGCGCCGACCGCGCGGAAAGCGACTGGCGGCGGGTGATCGAAGCCGACGATGTCGACTTCATCGTGCTGGCGACCCATACCAACGTGCGCGGCGACCTGATTATTCCCGCGCTTCGCGCCGGAAAGCCTGTCTATACGGAGAAGCCGCTCTCCGCGCGCCGCGAAGAGATGATCGAGATTGTCCGCACCGCCCGCGAGACCGGGATCCCCGTTTGCGTCGGCCATAACCGGCGTTCTTCCCCGGCGGTCTTGGAGTTCAAGCGCTTGCTGGACAAGGCGCGTTCCTCCGTTTCGTCGGTGCGGCCTTCCGTCGATCGCGATCCGACTCGCAAGCCGCTCCCCGAGCAGAGCCAGACGCTGCTCCTGATGCGGGTCAACGACGACGTGAGGAGTTGGAAGGATTGGATCTTCTGGGATGAAGACGGGATCATGTTCGCGGAGATGGTTCATTTCATCGATCTCGCGCTCTGGCTGCATCCGTCGCCGCCGGTGCGGGTGTTCGCCGAAGGGTCCGTCCGGGGGAATTTCGTCCTGATGCTCCGGTTTGCGGACGGGTCCATCGCCAATCTGCACCACACCTTTGTCGGCAGTTTCGATTATCCAAAGGAACTGATCGAAGTGACGGCGAACCACGTCAGCCTCGCCCTCGATCACCACATCGAAGTCCGGCAGTGCGGGCTGCCCGACGAGCCGATGAAGCAGGCGTTTCCTTACGATCCCAGTGCTTCCTGGGCGAAGAAAGAGGGGATTGACGGATATTTCGAGGAGATGGAAGCCGAACACAAAACCGCCCGCGAGGAGGGGCGCAACGTTCGCTGGATCAACGTGATCAAAGGACACGCCAGTCAACTCGACCGGTTTGTGACGCATCTCGAAGGCAACGGCCCGAACCCGTGCGATGTGGAGAGCTCCATCCCGGTCAACCGCATCGCCGTGAAGTTCCTGGAGTCTGCCCGTCTTGGTCTTCCGATTGCCATTGGTCCTGAAGACTGGCATCTTCCCGGCTGCTAAAAATCTTTCATTATGAGCAGAGTCATCAATTTCGGAATCGTCGGCACGGGAATGATCGCCGATTTTCATGCCAAGGCCATCGCTGCCGTACCGGGAACCCGGTTGATCGGCGTTTACAGCCGTTCGCCGGAAAAGGCTGCCGAGTTCGCCCGGCGTCATGAGACAGTCGCCGTCGGCTCGCTGGAGGAATTCATCGCCCTGCCGGGGCTCGACGCGGCATGCATTACCACGCCGAGCGGCAGCCATGCGGAAGTCGCCGTACCGCTTCTGCAGGCAGGCAAGCATCTCATTTGCGAAAAGCCGCTTGATGTCACTTTGGAGAAGGTGGATTCAATCATCGAAGCCTCCCGCGCAAGCGGGCGGAATCTCGCGGCGGTATTCCAGATGCGCTTCGGGGAAGGGGCGGGGCGTCTCAAGCGCGCGATCGAGCAGGAGCGGTTTGGCCGTTTGACGCTGGCGAGTTGCTATATCAAGTGGTGGCGCTCGCAGGAGTATTACGATCAGGGAGCCTGGCGCGGCACAAAAGCGCTCGACGGCGGCGGGGTTCTCTTCAACCAGGGCATTCACGGGCTCGACCTGTTGCAATGGCTGGTCGGGATGCCTGCCGAAGTTCAGGCACGGATCGACACCCTCGCGCATGAGCGCATCGAGGTCGAAGACACCGCCGTAGCCTTGTTGAAATATCCTTCCGGCGCATTGGGGGTGATCGAAGCCTCGACCGCGACGTGGCCCGGTTTTTCCACCCGCATCGAAATTTCGGGAGACAAGGGGTCGGCAGTGTTGGAGGACGGGAAGATCGTCTTCTGGAAGTTTGCTCAGGAGCAGGATGAAGATCAGGCGATTCTCGCCGAATGTGGAGCGGCCAAGCTCGGTTCCGGCGCGAGCGATCCCAAGGCGATTAGCATCGAAGGGCATCGCCTCCAAATCGAGGATCTCGCCAATTCCATCCGCGAGGGCCGCGCCCCGCTGATCAAGGGTGAAGACGCCCGCAATGCTGTCCGCCTGATTCTCGCGATTTACGAAGCGGCGGAGAAGGGGCTGCCGGTGAAGCTGTAAGTGGGGACAAGAACCCGGATTTCGGGTTAGCCATTGCGGCGGTTTTTCTGATCTTCGGGGGGCTGGGTCGCCTCCCAAAGATTCCATGCATTTCGAGTTGTAATGAGTTCCGTTGCAGCTACGAATGGCGCTCAATCATTATAACTTCATGAAACTGATTGACGGTCTTGTTGAGGGACAGGTTTTGCAACGGCTGGGGCGAAAGGGAGCGATTGTTGTCGTTTCCGGCGATGCGCGAGAGGACGGTCCTTTGTTCGCAACGATTTCCAACGCCGCAGGAGTGCTCAAGGGCTGGAATGCGCGGCGGGTGGGGGCGGTTTCGCGCGGGCGGTTTTCCGCCGAGCTTTCCGGAATTCCTGCCGGTGGACCCTACCGGCTCGAATTGCGCTCGAAGGCGGGAGAGACGGCGCGGGTTAAAGAGTTTTTTGTCGGGGATGTCTGGATTCTGTCGGGGCAGAGCAACATGCAGGGTTGTGGCAATCGCGAGGGCGCGGCCAAGCCGCATCCATTGGTCCGTGCTTTTTCCATGCGGCGGGAATGGCGGCGGGCGGTTGAGCCGTTGCATGTGCTGGGGGAGTCACCGGACTTTTGTCACCACGGGGGCAGTCAGTGCAGCCCCGAGGAGGGAGAGCGGTTGCGCGAATCCGCCGTCAAAGGGGTTGGAGTGGGGTTGTTTTTTGGTCGCGAGATGGTGGAGCGCTCCGGGGTTCCGCAAGGGTTGATCTGTGTTGCGCATGGCGGAACCAGCATGAACCAATGGAATCCGGAGCGAAAGAGTCTCGGGGGAGAGTCGCTCTATGCTTCGATGCTGGCTTCGGTGAAGGCCACCGGGCAGCCGGTCGCGGGGGTGCTCTGGTACCAGGGCGAGAGTGATGCCACTGTTGGCGCGGCTCCTCTCTATACTGATCGCATGAAGCGATTGGTATCGGCGACCCGCCGGGATCTGCGCCAGCCGCAACTCCCGTGGATCATCGTCCAGTTGGCGCGCGTGATCGAGGGGCGCCCCGAGGAGGGAGCGCGGGCGTGGAATTCCATCCAGGAGCAGCAACGCCTGTTGCCGCGTCAAATCAAGAATCTGGAGACCGTTGCCGCAATCGACCTCGAACTTGACGATTGCATTCACATTGGCGCGGATTCCTTCCCGGTATTGGCAAAGCGTTTTGCCCGCGTCGCGGATCGAATGGTGCTGGGAAATTTGCGGGAGGATCGTCCCCCTCAACTCGGCAAGATCACGCCTCGCCACTTGACGACGGGCTCCATGTTCGAGGTGAAGTTCGAAAATGGGGTCGAAGGGCTTCATTCGGCGGGCTCTCCGAGCGGATTTGCTTTGCTGGACAGTTACGGCAAAGAGATTCCCTCGATCTTCAGGATCGCCCTTCAAGGGGATACCGCGCAGATCTATTGGACCCGGGGTGGAACGCCGCCGGTATTTATTTCTTATGGGCACGGCGTGACACCGCGTTGCAACATCATCGATGGCCGGGGCTTTTCCTTGCCGGTCTTTGGGCCTTTTGCTTTGACCGAGCCGAAGGCGTTCCTCCCCTTTGTGACAACGTGGAAGGTTTCCGAGGTGGACCGAACTTCCGCTTCTCTCGGGAAGATCGGCTTGCCGGATGTCGACGCCCCTGGCGCGACAATCAGGACTTACAACGAAGAGCCTGCGGGTTTCGTCAACGAGAATCCCCGGTGGGCGGAGAGCGAGCCTGGGCTTGCCTATTTTTCAGCCAGGCTTTGCCTGCCGGAACCGATGCGGCTTGAGTTTCTGATGGGTTATGACGGGCCTTTTCGCCTGTGGCTCAACGGCAAGCCGTTCTTCAAGGATCTCAACGGAACCAATCCTTGTTATGCCGACGAAAGCAGCAAGAAGGCGTCGCTTGCTGCCGGGATGCATGAGGTCCGGATCGCGATGGATATCAATCGCGGCCAAGCCTGGGGATTTTTCCTTCGTTTCGCCCGTCTGGATGTCACCCCTGCGCAGATCAAGTCGGGCGATTATGCAAAGGCTGAGTATCTGATTTAGTTGCTGAAGTCTTTGCCGAATCCGCCTCGTTCCTAAACTCTGTTTGGGAACGCCTGTGTCTTCGAAACTCCAGTTTCGCAATCCTGTCCGTTCCGGCACCCTGCCCGAGATAACAAGGCTTTCGAATCAGAGATTCGAAGACAAGGGCATTCCCAATCTGGAGATTGAGAGGGGAAAGAACGAGAAGGGAAGCGGCGGATATTGAAATGCAAAAAGCCGCCCGGAAGCGTTGAGACTCCCCGGGCGGCTGTTGGATTGCTTGAACCTGGATCTATTTGATCTCGCGGATGAATTCGCCGATTCGCTTCATCGCGACTTTGATCTGGTCCATGCCGGTCGCATAACTGCAACGGACAAACCCTTCTCCGCCGGGCCCGAAGGCGGTGCCGGGAACGACGGCGACTTTCTTTTTTTCCAGCAGGCCGAGTGAAAACTCGCGGCTGGTCAAGCCTGTGCTTGAGATGCGAGGGAAAACATAGAAAGCCCCAAGCGGCTTGAAACATTCCAGGCCGAGGTCGTTGAAGCTGCGGACGATGAAGTTGCGGCGGGCCTCGTATTCCTTGCGCATCCGCTCCATCTCGTCGGCTCCGTTTTCGAGCGCCTCAAGCGCGGCGTCCTGCGCGGTGGTGGGGGCGCAGAGAATGCCGTACTGGTGGATTTTCATCATCGCCTCGGTGAGCGCGTTGGGCGCGCAGGCGTACCCGATGCGGAAGCCGGTCATGGCGAACGCCTTCGAGAACCCGTGAAGGAACACGGTTCGTTCCTTCATGCCGGGGATGGAGGCAATCGAAATATGCTCCGCGCCGTCGTAGGTCAGTTCGCTGTAGATTTCATCGGAGAGCACGATGATGTCGTGCTTGATGCAAAGCGCGGCGATTTTTTCCAACTCCTCGCGTGTCTGCGTGCCACCCGTTGGGTTCGTCGGGAAGTTGAGCATGAGCACCTTGGTGCGTGGGGTGATCTTCTCGGCAACGGCTTCGGCAGTCAGGCGGAAGTTTTCCTCGGGCCGGGTGGCGATGGCCACCGGGATGCCGAAGGCGAGCACGATGCTCGGCGAATAGCTGACATAGCACGGCTCGTGGTAAAGCACTTCGTCGCCCGGGTTGAGCAGCGCGCGCAGGGCAAGATCGATTGCCTCCGAGACGCCGACCGTGACGATAATTTCGCTCTTGGGCTCGTAGGCGATGTTGAAGGTCTTTTTGACGTACTTGGCGATGGCGCCCCGAAGCTCGGGCGAGCCGAGATTGGAGGTGTAGCCGGTGCGGCCTTGTTCGAGCGAGTAGATGGCAGCCTCCCGGATGTGCCACGGGGTGTCGAAATCAGGCTCTCCAATGCCGAGGGAGATGACGTCCGACATGGTCTGGACGACCTCGAAGAAGTCGCGAATGCCCGAGCGCGGGATGTCGCGAACGTGGTTGGCGATGTAACGGTTAAAATCCATGGATGGGGAAGAGGGTGCGGACCTGCGAGCCCGGCGGTTGAATCAACGCCGGGCATCCGCAAGGAAAGCGCGTGCCCTCCGGGGTGATGATTAGAGGAGCCCTGGCGGAAGGCCAAGCCCCGCGGTAAGTTTGCCCATCTCTTGCTGGGAGAGATCCTTCCCCTTCGCGATGGCTTGTTTCACCCCACTCAGAACGAGTTCTTCGAGGAATTCCACGTCTTCAGGATCGACAATGTCCTTGCTGATCTTGATGGAGACGACATCCCCGGCGCCGGTGGCTACCACGGTCACCTTGCCTCCGCCGGCGGAGACTTCCACGGTTTTGTCGGCGAGTTCTTCCTGGGTGCGCGCAAGTTGCTCCTGCATCTTCTGCGCCTGTTTCATCATCTTCTGGATGTTCATAGATCAGCTCTGTTGAATTTCCGCTTTAAAGAGTTCGAGTGCCCGCCGGATCAGCGGGTCGTTTTTGAATTCGGCCAACGGGTCAGGCGGGGCCTGTACGGGTACTTCGGGAAGTTCCACCGCTTCGACCTTCAATCCCGCCCGTTTCTCAAATTTCAGATCCACGGGGCTGCCGATGATCGCGGTCAGGGTCTCCTCAAGGAATCTACGGGTGGCGGGCTTGTTGGAAAGGGATTCCATCGCAAACGCCTGGTCTTCAGGGAAGGCGATGAGCGCGGTGCCGTTCTGAAGGCTCAGAAGCGTTCCCGCTTCGACCCAGACGCGCAATAGCGGCTTTTTGGCCCGGATTTCTCCCAAAACCTTGATCCATATCCCCATGAGGTCACCGGAGGCCGCGGGCGCGGGGGTGGATTGGACGGCTGCGGGAGCTTTCACGAGCTCGGGCTCGGGTTCCGGTTCGGGCTCAGGTTCCGGTGTCGCTGCTTCCAATGGCAGGCTGCCGAAGTCGGGGAGCGGCTCCGGTGTGAACTGAGGCTGGGGCACGGGACGTTCATCCCAGGGCGCAAGGTCCTCTTCCTCGCGAAGCAGCGGCTTGGGTTCAGGCTGGATCGGCTCGGGAGCTTTGGGCTCCGGTGGCATTTCCGCCTTGGGTTCAGGTGTGGGTTCCGGCTTTGGCTCCGGCTTTGGCTCGCGCACCGGCGCGGGCGCTGGAACGGAAGCGGGTGTTGGCTTGGCAGCAGGCGCAGGCGTCGGTTTTGCGACGGCCACCGGTTTTGGCGCGGGCGTGGGCCGCGGAGGCGCTTCGCGTTTGGGCGGCTTCACCGGGGCAGGGGGAAGCTCGCCCCCAGTACGGATGGCCGTGAGGGTGTCGATGACTTCCGTCAGCGTGGCTTGGCCAAGCGTTTGGATGGCTTTGATGACGGCGATCTCAAAATGGAGCTTCTTGTTGGGAGCCCATTTCATCCGGCCTTCCGCCGAAGCGAACTGTTCGATGAGATCAAGCAACCGGTCGAGGCCGATCCGAGCCGCCTGATCCTGCAAAACCGCCAATTCCTCCTCGCCGACTTCCGCTTTGATCCCCTCCGGATCCGCCTTGGCTACGAGAAGATTGCGGAGGTGGCCGATCAGGTCCGCCATGAGGCGGCTCAAATCGCGCCCCGCTTCGGCCTGCTGCTGGACGACGCTCAGCGCCGCCGATGAGTCCTGATCGAGCAACGCGTCGCAAAGCGAAGAGACGGTTTCTGAAGCAGTGAAGCCGAAGACGGAAAGGACGTCCGCTTCGGTGATCTTCTCGCCGCAAAACGCCACGAGCTGGTCGAGCATCGATTCGGCATCGCGCAATCCGCCTTCCGCGCCTTTGGCGATGGTGCGGGCGGCGTCGCCGTCGAGATCGATCTGTTCCTCCCGGGCGATATAGCCGAGGTGTCCCGCGATTAATTCAGCGGGAATGCGCCGGAGATCGAACCGCTGGCAGCGGGAGAGGATCGTCGGCAGCACTTTCTGCACGTCGGTTGTCGCGAAGATGAATTTGACGTGCTCGGGCGGTTCCTCAAGCGTCTTGAGCAAGGCGTTGAAGGCCGCCGTGGTGAGCATGTGCACCTCGTCGATAATGTAGACCTTGTACTGGCCTCGCGTCGGAGCGAAACGGACGTTCTCCCGCAGTTCGCGCACCTGCTCCACTCCGTTGTTGCTCGCGCCGTCGATCTCCAGCACGTCGAGGGAGTTGCCTGCGGCGATCTCGCGGCAGACATCGCATTCTCCGCACGGGTTCACCGTGGGGCCGTGGACGCAGTTGAGCGCTTTCGCGAGAATGCGCGCCGTGGAGGTCTTGCCTGTGCCGCGCGGGCCGACAAAAAGATAGGCGTGAGCCAACCGGTTGGCCGCGATCGCGTTCTTGAGCGTCTGGGTAATATGCTCCTGCCCCACGACGGAGTCGAAGGTCTGCGGACGGTACTTACGGGCAAAAACCTGGTAGCTGCTCACTGAAAAAGGGATAAAAAAGGATAACTTAATCTGACGAAGCGGACAAAAAACCTATGATGCAAATGGCGCGTTGTCGATTGAGGATTGCGCCTACTTTTTCCGGTCACTCTTCCTCCGCGCCACGGCGGGAATCCGCCAGATCGCAGATGCCCCGTTTTTTGGCGGCGGCCACGAAGCTGAAGAAGATTTCGGCCTCCGGGCCCCAGCAACGCTCTTTGGCGGCGGCGAGTGCCTGGGTCGTGTTGAACCCGCTTTTGTAAAGGAGCTTGAAAGCCTCCTTGATTTCCTGCCGTTGGGCCGCGTTGAAACCGCTTCGCCTCAGACCCACGCTGTTGAGCCCGGCCACCCGGTTGCGGCGGCAGGCAAGGAGAAACGGGGGGACGTCCTTGCTCAAGGCGCTTTGCCCTTGCACGATGACGTTGCGCCCCACGCGGACGAATTGGTGAAAAACGCAGCCGCCGCCGATGAAAACGCCGGACTCCACCTGGACGTGGCCCCCAAGCAACGAATTGTTGGCGATGATGACCCGGTCCTCGAGGGAGACGTTGTGAGCAAGATGCGCGCCTCCCATCAGGAAGCAGTGGTTCCCGACTCGGGTTTCCGTGCCCGCGCCGGTCCCCCGGTGGAGGGTGGTGTATTCGCCGAGGCGATTGTTGTCGCCGATCACCACCCAGCTCTCCGTGGCGGGATTAAAGGAGGTGTCCTGCGGGTCGCCCCCGATCACGGCCCCGTAGCCGATGGTGTTGTTGGCTCCCATTTTGACGTACCCCGAAAGGATCGCATGCGCGCGGATCACGCAGTTGGCCCCAATTTGTGCCGGGCCTTCGATGATGGCATAGGGGCCGATCTGAACGCCGGGGCCGAGCTTGGCGTCGGGATGGACAAGGGCGGTGGGGTGAATGGAACTCATGGAAGCGACTGGGCGGCTTGGATGACGTCTCTCTTTATAATAGCCCGAGTTGTCGGAAACTGGTGTACCCGTGGCGGTTGTCGGCTCCCGGGGCTCCAATAATGACATGGTCGAGCAGCCGGATCATGAGGAGTTCCGCCGCTTCTTTCAACCGCCGGGTGAGGCGAATATCGGTACTGCTCGGGGTTGGATCGCCCGAAGGATGATTGTGTGCGACAATCACCGCGAAGGCGGAATGGATCAGGGCGGGGCGAAAGATTTCGCGCGGGTGGGCGACGCTTTCGTTCACGGAGCCGAGGGAAACCTCCTCGATCCGGATAAGCCGGTGGCGGGTGTCGAGCAGGAGAACCCGGAGCGATTCCTGGTGGAGATGCCGCATCTCCGGAGCCAGGAGATCGTAGACCAATTGCGGCTCGTCAATCTTCTCTCGCGATAACGTCTCGCGCGCCAGTCTCGCGCCGAGACCGAACGCGGCGGCGAGTTGGACGGCTTTCGCGGGGCCGATTCCCTTGATGCCGGCGATCTCCGCCACGGAGCACCGGGCCAGGTTGCCGAGCGAACCGTAGCGGATCAGCAATTGCCGGGCGATCTCCACGGCGTTGGCCCCCGGGAGACCGGTGCGCAGGAGGATCGCGATCAATTCGCTGTCGCTTAGGGCTTCCGGGCCACGTTCGGCGAGTTTTTCCCGGGGGCGTTCCTCCGGGGGAAGCTCATGGATGGTCAGCGACATGCGTACGGGATTAACCTATGGCATGCCCGTACCCGTCAAGAGGGAATGGGAGGGGGGAGGACAGGCCGGGTAGCCCGCTCTCGCCGAGAGCGCGGGATCGGTGAGGAGTCGCGTTTGGCGTTCATCCCCGCAGGACAGGCTGCCGGCTGTTACGATGTGACTTCGAGGAGACACGGTGGTCGAACCCCGCGCTCGGCGGCGTGAGCGGGCTACCGGTGCTGCCACCATTTGACCGCAAGGGGAAAAGCAGGCAGTTGCAACGGCTCAGGTTTTCCTCTACCGTCCCGTTTCTTATTTTTATGCGGCACCCCCTGATCCTCCTTTCTGTCGCCTGCGCGGTCGCTTGGGCTCCCGTGACCCGTGCGCAAGCGCAATCCGACCCCTCGGAGATTTTTCTCAACGCCTATATGAGCGTGCAACAGGCCGAAAAGCTGGAGGGGAACGGAAATTACAAGGCGGCGCTCTCCAAGTACCGCTACGCGGGAAGCCTTCTCGATCAACTGCATGATCGTCACCCCGATTGGCAGGCATTGATCGTCGCCTACCGTAAGAAGAAGACCGGGGACGCCATCGCAAAGCTTGAACAATGGATGGCCCTGGAGGAACCGGCCACGGCTTCCATGTCGGGAGTTCCGGCTCCAGCGAATCAGTTGAATACCGATTTGCTGCCCGGTATTACCGATCCATCCGCTGGCGCAGGCGATGCTGGTGGTGCGGCGGCGCTTTCCTCTCCCGAGGCGGGGCGTTCCGTTGGCGGGCCGACCGATCTTGTGGCCGCGGCGCAGGAGATTCGCTCTCAGATGGCGGCGCTCAAGCATCAACTCGATCTCTCCCAGCGGCAGCTTGAAGAGGTCCGCAAGGAAAAGGCCACGATTACGGATCAGTTGGAGCAAGCCGTGGAGCAGGCGAAACGCGCCAGCGGCGAAGTTGATAAACTTTCGAAAGAGACCGAGGCGGCCAAAGCGCAGGCGGAGTCCGCCACGCAGGCTTTAACCGCCGCGCATGAGACCGAGGTCAAACTTAAGGCGGAGTTGGAACAGGCGAAGACTGGGGAAAAAGAAACCCCTGGCGGCGACAGCGCCCCTTCCGACGAGGCCACCCGGCAGCTCCGGGCGGAATTGGAGGAGGCCAAGGCCGCCGCCGCCGACGCCAAGAATCAGTTGGAGAAGGCGAAGGCGAGCGAGGGCGATCTTGTCGCCCAGTTGGCCGCCGCACGGAAGGAACTGGAGGGGGATGGTACCGCCGGGGCGGGAGTTAGCGCTCGTGTGAAGAGGCAGATCAGCAAGCTTCAGGAAGCTCTCAATGACGCGCGGGCAGACCGCGAAGTGGCCGAGGAGCAGGGAGAAATCATGGCCAGGAAGATGGCGGACCTCGCCAAGCGCCCCGATCTCTCCGGCAAACTGGCCGAGGCGGAACAAAGGGCGAAGACGATTTCTGCCGAAAACGAGAAGATTACCGAGCAGTTGACCGCCGCGCAGCAGCAGATCGAGACGCTGGAGAGCACCGGCAAGCAACTCGCCAAGGAGCGCGACGCGGAGAAGGATAAGAACACCGAGTTGACCGGGAAACTTGCCGACGTCCAGAAGACCGTGGAGGAGAAGGCGGAGGAGCTTGCCGAAGCGGAGAAGAAGCTCATCGCGATGACCCAGGAACGCGATACCGCCCGGACGGAAAGCACCGAACTGACCGGTCGGCTCGAAGCCAGCCGCAAGGAGGTCGAAACCATCACCGGCGAGCGTGACGCCGCTACCAAGCAGCGCGACGAGGCGCTGGGCGAACTCGCCAAGGCCGCCAAGGCGAAGGAGGAATTCGAGAAGCTGCTTGAAGAGAAGGGCGAGCTCGTCAAAAAGCTCGACGAAGCCCAGGCGACGATCGCCTCATTCAACAGCAGCGCCCCGGAAAAAGAGAAGGAGATCGCCGATCTCAAGCAAAAGCTGACCGGCGTGCAGGAGCAGTTGGTCGCCGTCCAGCAGGAGAGCGACAAGAGCAGCAACACGATCAAGGAACTTCAGGCGCAGCTTGATCTCGCAAAAGCGCAGCCAGCCGCCGAAGCCGGTGGGAATCCTGAGGAGGTCAATAAGCTGACGGAGGAGAACGAACTGCTTCGCGGCATCGTGACCCGGGAACTCAAGAACCAGGCGCGGCGGGAGCAGGCCCGCAAGCTGATCGTCTCCGAATTGGGCCGTTTGCAGGTCCGCTCCAAGGCTTTGAACGAGCAGGTGGCGCTTCTTGGCCAACCGGTCATCAAGTTGAGCGAAAAAGAGAGTGCGCTCTTCAAGACGCCGCAGATGGAGATCATCGACAACGAAACCAATGCGATGGCGATCTCCATTGCCGCCCCCCAGATGAACGCCAACAATGCCGATGGCGCGGAGACGGCGGGCGTGGGCAAAGGAGGGGACTCCTTGCGTGAGGCGGCGGCCAAGGGCGGCGACGCCCCCACGGTCGAGACGGGCACCCGCCCGAACCTTCCCGATGACCTCCAGCCGCTGGCACGCGAGGCCAAGGAGAAATTCGACCGGGGGCAGTACGTGGAAGCTGAGCGCGCCTACGAAAAGCTTGCCAGTAAAGCGCCTTCCAGTGTGTACGTGCTCTCCAACCTCGGGGCCGCGCGTTACCGTGCCGGAAAGCTGAAGTTGGCGGAGGAGACCTTTAAGAAGGTGATCGCGATCGCTCCGGAGGACGCTTTTTCCTACGCCACACTGGGAATCGTTTATTACAAGCAGAGCAAGTACGACGAGGCGGTGACCTCTCTTACCCGTTCGTTGGCGATCAACCCGAAGAATCCGACGGCTCACAATTATCTGGGGGTGACGGCGGCTCAGAAGGGGTGGAAGGAAGCCGCGCAACGGGAGATCGAAACGGCGCTCCAGATCGATCCTGCTTACGCCGATGCGCATTTCAATCTCGCCGTCGTGCTGGCCACCGCACAGCCGCCGGACAAGGAGAACGCCCGCAAGCATTACAAGAAGGCGGTCTTGCTCGGTTCGGAGCCGGACAAGACGCTCGAAGACTTGATCCGGTAGTGTCCTGCAGTCAGAAAAGTTTCGTATTTGCCTCGTGTCTTCGAACCTCCAGTTTCACAACCCTGTTCGTTTCGGCACCCACGAGATGAAGAGGCTTTCGAATCAGAGATTCGGGGACAATGACGTTACCAATCTGGAGATTGGTAACGAGGAAAAGGCCGATTTTTGGCCGAAAAGCGCCTTTTACCACTCGGCAGATTCGTTAGTTCGGCCTGATTAAGGTGACGGCGCGTCAGTGTTTTCGTTCCAGGGCGGATGCGTCGAGGACATGCACTTTCCTCTGGTCGTTCGCTCCTTTTTGAAGGATGTTACCTCCCGATGGGGCGAAAACCGATGTGTATGCCGCTGTCAATGGAGCAAAAAGCAAACGGAACGGTTGAGATCCGACGTTGGAGGCTGAGGGTGATATTCGCAGCCGTCCGGGGGTGTTGCGAAATGCAGGCGGCGTCTAGAGAATGAATCCACTCAAAGAGCGCTATCAGGCCTGCGCCCGAAAAGTACCGTTCTTTGCCGCGGCTTTCACCTTGGCGGCCTACGCTGCCTCATTTTTCAACACCCCTGATTCTAGGGTAATCGGTGCTGTCGGGATCCATTTTCTTCCGGCAGCTGCCTTTCTTCTTTGTTGTCTCTCTCTCTGGTTTTGGACACGAAGAGCGGCAAACCCGCCGGTGCAGTCAATGGCGAAGGCGCTGGGCGGTGTTGTCTGCGCCATTGGGGGATTGGCTCTTTTCGATCGGCTCGTCGGGGGAAGCTTCGGCATTGCCGCCCTGGCAGAAAGCACCGCAGGCGTTGCTCCACGTGAGGCGCTCTCTTTGGTCCTCCTGGGGTTGGCTCTCGCTACATTGAACTGGACGGTTCGCCGTAGAATCCGTCCTGCGGAGTACCTCGCGGCTCTCGCTCTGGCTTTGGGGTTCTTCGCGCTGCTCCGCGATGTTTATCACCGGAGTGGCTATTTTCCCGGCGATGGCCCGATGAGGGCGTCGAGCGCTTTGATCATCGTTACGCTGGCTTTTGGAATTTTGTGCGCTTGGGCTAAAAGTGGGCTGATGCTTGTCTTCGTCAACGCGAGCACCACCGCGCGAATCCTCCGGCGGTTTCTTCTTGTTGTTGTGATCGCGCTCCCATTGCTTGGTTGGGCGCAACTTTTCTTGCAACGAAAAGGGTGGCATCCCTCGGAGTTTGGAGTTGCTCTGCTGGTGGTTTGCAGCCTCGGGGTTTTTATCCTGCTAATGGTGATTCTTGGAGCGCGTCTTTCGAAATCGGAGATGCTCCGGCGCAAGGAGGAACACCGCAGACGGATGCGGGAAACCGACTTTGGCGCGACATTTGAACAAACCGCCGTTGGCATTGCCCACGTCTCGGTTACCGGCCGCTTCCTGCGGACCAATAATCGGCTTTCGACAATTCTCGGATATAGCCGGGAGGAGTTCGCCAAACTTTCCTTTCAAGACATCACCTACCCGGAAGATCTGGAAATGGATCTTGATTACTTTCGGCGTGTGCTGAGCGGCGAACTCTCCTGCTATACGACGGAAAAACGTTATTCGAAGAAGGATGGCTCCCTTGTCTGGGGTAATCTGACGGTGGCCTTGTTGCGGACTCCGGCAGGAGAGCCGAAATACTTCATCTCGGTGGTGGAGGATATTTCAAATTGGAAGAGAACCCAGGAAGAGTTGGAGGCGGCCAGCAAAGCCAAGGATCGATTTATCTCCGTCATCTCTCACGAACTTCGGACGCCGCTTACCCCGGTTCTCGCCGCCCTTTCGGGTGAAATCGGCAAGGGTCAGAGCCTTGCCGATCCCGCGACGATCGAAATGATGCGCCGCAACATCGAGCACGAGACTTCCATCATTAATGATCTGCTTGATCTCACGCGTATATCGTCCAGTGGCAAGCTCAAGCTTGAATTGAGGCCGGTTGATCTTCACGTCTTGATTGAGGAGGTGCTCTTGGGGATCGATAGTGCCTTGCACAGCAAGGGGCTTAGCTGCCGGCTGCTCCTTAACGCTCCCCGGCATATCGTTAATGGCGACCCGATTCGGCTGCGTCAGATTTTTCTGAACCTTCTCGACAATGCCATGAAGTTTACGCCGCCGGGGGGGATCATCACCCTCGAAACTTCGATGGACAAGGAGAGGAGGGGATCCTGCGATCCCATTCACATCCGGGTGGCCGACACGGGCGTCGGTATTGAACCTGGCAATCTGGAGCGGATCTTCGATGCCTTCGAGCAGGGGAAACAATCGATTCCCCGGCGGTATGGCGGGCTCGGTCTGGGGTTGGCCATCGTCAGGGGATTGGTGGAAGCCCATGGCGGTACAATTCGCGCGGAAAGTTCGGGAGGAGGGGCCGAGTTTTTCTTTGACCTCTGCCTGACCGATCAGAGCGTAACAAAGCCGGAGATACGCAGCGCGAATGAAGTGAAACAGGTGAGGATTTTATTGGTCGAGGACCATGAAGACACCCGCGTGACCCTACAGCGTCTGCTGGAACGGCGCGGTCATACGGTCCGAACCGCCTCCGGGGTGGCCGAAGCCGTCGAGCTCTTTCGCCATCATCCCTTCGATCTCGTCATTAGCGACATCGGTCTTCCCGATGGTTCGGGACTCGATATTCCGGTGGCACTCCGGTCCGATGGCCATGGCCTCCCCAGCATTGCTCTCAGCGGTTTCGGCACGGAAGACGATATTCAAAAAAGCCTGCGTGCCGGGTTCTCGCATCACCTCACCAAGCCGGTGGAAATGAGCATCCTGGATGCGGCCATCGTGGACATCATGTCTCGCGGGGCGGGTCGAAATTGACGCCCGTCGGTATAGTCACGAGGAAAGAGTTCAAATCAGTTGCTGATCGATGCGATCACTGTGTCTTCCCACGTTTCGAGATCGGAATTGGGAATTCGATTTTGGCGATCCATGATCTCGACGATTTGCCTCATCCCTTCTTCCAAGCCAATGCAGGGCTGGAATTCGGGCACATCGCGGAACAGCTTTTCGGAACTGTAGTGCGTGGAGTGGGCAAATATTTTGTCACAAATATCGAAGCGGGTCGCGTCGATATCCATCAGCGTCCGCAACGGAAGACTGACTAATTCAACCTCTCTTCCCAAAACGTTCATCGCCAGGCGGTGATACTCCGCCCACGTCGTATACCCGCGGGCAACGAGATTGTAGGTCTGCCCGATACAATGTGATTTGGCCAGGACCCCAGCGAATCCGAGAGCGGCGTCATCCACATGAAGAAATTGATGTCGGGCAATGCCCTGTTCGCAAATCAAAATCGGCTTGCCCTTGCGAACGCGGTCGATCCATCCAAAGTCCCACGCCACCTGTCGCAGTAAACCCATCTGCGGCCCATAGGTAGTCGATGGCTTGATGATCGTTACGGGAAACCCCTCCTGCTCCCAGGCTTCCATGAAAACGCGGTCCGCTTCGACCTTGCCTTGGCCGTAGCTTGTGATGGGGCGCAACGGGTGATCTTCGGGGGTGGGGAAGCAATCGTAATTCACGCCGTAGGTGCAAACCGTGGAGCATTGCACAAAGTGCCGGACCCCTTGGAAGGCACGTACACTGCTGCGCGCTTCTTCAGGATTGAAGCAGATCATATCGATCGCCGCATCGAACTTTTCCTGCTGCATGGCCTGTTCAAAACGGGCCCGGTCATTCCGGTCGCCGGTAATGACCCGAACCCCTGGCGGAGGAGAACTGCGCTTCCCTCGATTGAAACAAACGACTTCGTGTCCTTCCCTGATCAGCACCCGAACGATGCTGGTACTAATGTTGCCGGTTCCGCCAACGATAGCCACTTTCATAGGTCGGGCGATCTTGCAATCTTCAGCGCAGCCGTCAATGCTTCGTTCACATGGGTTGGATAAATTTTGTAGTATTTTCCTCGTTCTCAAACTCTGTTTGGGGACGCCCGTGTCTTCGAAACTCCAGTTTCGCAAGCCTTTCCGTTCCGACACCCTGCACGAGATGACAAGGCTTTCGAATCAGAGATTCGGGGGCATTGGCATTACCAATCTGGAGATTGGTAACGAGGGGGAATGAGGGAAATGAATACGCCAGTTATTTAACTGACGATGCACTAAATTGCGGCCAGGGCCATTTCAATCGTGGCAAGCAACCCTTCGGGCTTGCAGCAGTTTTTTAGCGAGAGGCCGATTTCTTCAAGCATGGCGCAGGCCGCAGGCACAAAGGTGCTTGCGATTCCGCTCTCTCCAGGACGGAGGATTGGTTTGAAATCGCGCTCTATGACCACGAGGCGGTCGCATTTGCTGATGGCAGTATTCTCTCTGATGGCAAACAGGTCGGGACTTGGGGTTCCCCCTTTGATCAACGTAATCAGAATTGCAGGAAGATTGGCTCCCGCCGTATGGGTAAAGGGATACCCTCCACCAAAACGGGCATTCATTTCGAGAACGCTCAACTTGCCGTCACAATCGAACACGTCACAATCAAGGATACCGACGTGTCCGAGAGATCTCCCGATCTGTTCTCCCAAGGCTTCCAGCCTGCTGTTCCTGATTGCGACGGCGTGATCGGTTTCGCCTGCCCGCATGGCAAGTTTTCGTCTGACGAAGGTAAATAGATAGCGCCCCGAAAGGTCGTTAATCACGTCGAGGCCGTATTCCTGTCCGTTTAAGCGTTCCTGAAAAATCAGCGATGCATCAGGGGCTTTCGCGCTTGGATTTGCCAGAATGCTCCGGCGGAGGCGTTCCTTCGCCAGATGATAGCTGGGTTCGATGTTCTTGTTGTCGAAGATCGTTTCGACGCCTATTGAAGCGGAGCCCCATCTTGGCTTGAGGATCAGCGGAAGAGCCAGTTCACCGCTGCGAATTGCAGCGTGGGCGTCGCTTGGGGCAAGATAGGTCTTAGGCCCTGCAATGCCGGCCCGTTGCAGGAATTTTGCGGTCGCCCATTTGTCAAAGCAGGTATCAATGACCGTGGACGACGAAACCAGCAGGGTCGTGTTGATGTCGCTAAAGCGTTGCCTGTGCCCGGCAAGCAGCGGCAGTTCCAAGTCATTGAGCGGAATCAGTAGCGATATATGGTTCTCACGGCAAATGGCGAGAAGGCGGTCAATGTAATCCGGGTGATCGACGGTCGGTAAGATAATGCCTTCGTCCGCTTCCTGAAGCGCTGGAGCATTGGGATTCGAGTCAGCGGTAAAGACCTTTCCCTCATGGCCGAGGGCTTCGGCAAAGTATTGCACGAGATAGTTTCGGCGTCCGGCGCAAGTCAGAAGGATATTCATGTTCTGTAAGGGTCAAGGAAGTGGCCTGCCCATGAGTTCGGTTAAAATAGATAGGTTGAAAACAGGTCCGACATTTCTTCCCTGTGTTTGACCAGTTCAAATCCCGGAGAACCAGGCTTTGTGGCGACGATGGCGGGGGAGGGTTGGATGAACGGAGGCTTCATGACGATCGTATAGGCTCCGACGTTTTCGAACACTGCGTAATCGCCAATCGAAATTTCCTGATCGCATCCGTGGTGGAGGCAATCATGCTCCATGCAGGTGTAGCCAACGATGTCAACCGGCGCGGTTCTCTGTTCGGACGGTTGACATGCGCTGAAGATGCGGACGGGCATGTTCTTGTTGTGCAGGGTGGGCTTTATATTGTGAATGCTGCCCGCGGCCACCGCCAGGCGGCGGGACGCGATCGTCTTGATCTCAACGATCCGCGCCACGAATAGCATGGCATCGGCAACGAGAGCTGAACCAGGTTCGACGATCAGTTCTGGGCCATTCCCGGCGGGGTAGGCCTTCGCGAGAAGCGGAGCGACGGCAGCGGCATATTCGCCGTAACCAGGCGCCTCAACTTCGAATAGTTTCTGGAGGTCGCTACTCATCGGGCTGAAGAAACCACCACCAATATCGATCAAGCGCGGGCCCGCGGGGCCGAAGTAGTAGCGGCAAAGCTCCAACAGTTTGGACGTCCTTAATGTGAAGGACTCCAGGCTTCTATGCTTCGTGGAAAAGTGGCAGTGCAGACCGACAATGTCGCAGTTGGCGAGTTTGCGGAGGCGATTGATCGCCATCTCGAGGTTGCCGGAGGACGCGTCGAATCCGAACCGTGAGACGTTTTCGTCACCGATGGGAAAGCTGCACCGGAGACCGACATGGAGTGTTGTGTTTGGAAATCGTGCCGCAATGGTCTCGGCAAGTTCAACCTCGCGGGATGAATCCAGATTGACGATGGATCCCGCTAAAAGCGCGTTCTCCAGTTCATCGTAAGTTTTGGAGGGGCCGTTGAAGATGATTCGCTGTGGGGAAACCCCGACTCGAAGGGCGAGTTGATATTCCATCCCGGAGACCACCTCGGCATACCCCCCTGCGGCGTTCACGGACTGACATAATTTTGGGATGTAATTCGTTTTGTAGGAGTAAGCGATTTGGCTCTTGGGATAGATCGTCTGAAATGAACGGGAGAACTCCCTGTAGTTGTCTTCAAAACGCTGCAGGTCGAGGATGTAAAAAGAATCACCGAAGTTTTTGCCCAGGTGGTTCAATAATTCCCATGATAGCTCCACCTTTCTCGACCTCATCGGGTATTGGCTTTTGGCAATCATGCTATTTGATGGTCACGGATAATCGAAAAGAAGCTGCGCCCCGAGTGTAGGGGATAGCATCTCTTGCCTAGGGTGCGGGAGGGGCCGGGAGGCACGTTTATTGTGTTCCCGCGTGTTTGGGATGCGCCCTCAATGCAGGCATGAGAGCCGATGCTCGCGCCCAGCGGCGCGAGCGGACTACCGGCGCTGCCGCGCCATTCGGCGAAGAAAAGTCGCTCTTACTTCCTATCCCTTCGAAAGGAAATATCCGCGCTGCTTGGGGGTGATCGGCTTTCCGAGCAGCTCGAGCACTTGCAGCATGTCCTCCCAGACCTTCCGCTTTTCGGTGTTACTCTGGTTGCGGAGCAGGTAAGCAGGGTGGTACGTGGCCATGAGCGGGATGCCCTTGAAGGAATGCCAATGCCCCCGGAGTTCGCCGATCGGGGTTGCTTTGTTGAGCAAGCCTTCTGCGGCGGTGCCCCCCAGCGCGACAATGCACTTTGGGCGGATGATTTCGATCTGTTCGATCAGGTAGGGGAGGCAGAGGGCGATTTCATCGGGGCTTGGCTCCCGATTGCCGGATTCTCCCGACGGCATCGTCGGGCGGCATTTCACCACGTTGGCCATATAGACCTGCTCCCGACGGAAGCCCATCGCCTCGATGATCTTGGTGAGCAACTGGCCTGCCTTGCCGACGAACGGTTCGCCCGTAAGTTCTTCTTCGGCTCCCGGTGCTTCGCCCACGAACATCAACTCTGCATTCACGTCGCCTCCCCCGAAGACCACGTGTGGGTGCTTATGGGCGAGGTCGGCGCAGGTGACGCAGGTGAGCACCTTTTGGCGCAGACGCTCCATCCGTTCTTCCCGCGAGCTTTCGGAGGACGCTGTTGCCATGGATTTTGAAATCGGCGCGTCGGGCGTTTTGGACGTTGCAGAATTGGGAGGAGGAGCTTCACCCATCGCGGCGCGAACGCGCGCGGCAAGCCCTTTGGCTCCCTGGCTCGAGCCGGGTTCGGGTTTGGGCTCAGGAGTCCGTTCTGCCATTGGTTGAGGCTGGAAGCCGCGCGTCGCCTCTACAAGCCGCTGCAAGGAGGCGTGCGACGCGCGGGAACCCGACGCGCCTTGCCTTTTCTGGGCTAACGCATCTTGAACATAGGAGAGGGCTTGGTCGAACGGGTTCATGAGTTGACAGGCTTGGCGGTGGCTTGGTTTTGCCTGAAATTAACATTCCGCAAAACAGGAGGCCGGAGAAGCCTGTTTTTTGCAAAATCAAACCGGGGGAACGCCCCCCGCCGCGACGAAATCGTCGGGAATCGGCGCCTGAAACTGCATCGGCTTCCCGGTGCGAGGGTGGGTAAACCCCAGTTTCCACGCATGGAGCATCTGGCGGGGATGGTTCCCGCGCTTTCCATAAAGGGCGTCACCGAGAAGCGGGTGGCCAAGGTGCTTGAGATGCACGCGGATCTGGTGGGTGCGCCCCGTGTGGAGGGTGCATTCCACGAGGCTTGCAAGGCTGCCGCCGGAGCCCAACTCGCGCAGGACACGGTAGGCTGTCCGGGAGGCCCGGCCCTTGCCGTTCTCCACAACCGCCATTTTCTTGCGGTGAACCGGGTGCCTGCCGATCTCCGTTTCGACCATCCCGCTCGGCTTGGCGAACTTCCCGGAAGCCAGGGCGAGATAGACCTTCAGGACTTCCCGTCCGGCGAACTGTCGGGAGAGCCCCTGGTGGGCGAGGTCGTTCTTGGCCGTCACCATGCAACCGCTGGTCTCCTTGTCGAGCCGATGGACGATGCCGGGGCGTTGTTCGCCCCCAATGCTCGAAAGCGCGCCGCAATGGTGCAGAAGGGCGTTGACCAGAGTACCGTCGGGATTGCCTGCCGCGGGGTGGACCACCATGCCCGCCGGTTTGTTGAGGACCAGCAGGTCGTCGTCTTCGTAGAGAATCTCCAGCGGGATCGCCTCCGGGGCCGCGTCCTCCGTGGGGGCGGCTTCCGGGATTTCCACGTCGATCCGCTCTCCCTCGCGGAGTTTTTCCCCGGGCTTGCTTTGGCGTCCTTGCACCAGGATGTATCCCTCCTTGATCAAGGCTTGCAGCCGCGAACGGGAGAGGTGCGGCAGCTTCTCGGCGAGGTAGTGGTCCAGGCGGATTCCCGAGGATTCGGACGTAACGGCGTATTCCGGCATAAACCGATGGAAGTTACAGAGATTTTGCCCCGGAGGCAATGTGGCGAAAATGCGAAGAATTGGTTGCTTCGCCGGGGGGAAAGCACTACTTGTTCCGCCCGGAGGCTTTTACCATGGGATTACTGGGCATTAACGACTGGATCAGTGAGGGGACTTTGGTGCATCAGATCTTCCGCATTATCGCGGTGATCGGGTTGGCGATGGCTTTGCTCCAGATCATCCTGAGGTTGGTTGGTTTCGGTGATCACGTGGATTTACATGACGGTGTCGGCGATGAAGGCCATGCCATTTCATGGACAACCGTGGCCGGGTTCGCCCTCGGGTTCGGCTCCGTCGGCTCGCTCCTCTTGAATGCGAAATTCAGCATTCCCGTTGCAGCGCTCGGCGGCGCGGCGACCGGGCTGGCGGTCGGGGCGGTATTTTTCTTTCTCATGCGCGCCTTCAACGGATTGAAGGAGGATAATACCTTCGACATTCGCAACAGTGTCGGAAAAGTCGGCACGGCGTACATTCGCATCCCGTCGCGTCAAAGTGGCGGTCAGATTCAAGTGGTCGCGCAGTCGCGCATGGTCACGCTCGGCGCAATGAGTGACGAAGAGATCGCCAGCGGCGAGAAAATAAGAGTTTTGGCGGTGATTGATCAAGAAACCGTCAAAGTCGAGAGGGTGGGTTAGGGAACCACTGATTCCTTAAGAGCCCATCCTCTCTTGTCCAACCAACCGGTGAATTGAAAGGAGAGTCCTATGTTTGAAGCGTTGATCCTTATTGGAGGTGTTTTTGTTCTTCTCGGAGCGGCAGTTCTTGCCCTCGGCAGTCGTTATAAACGCTGCCCGAGCGACCGCGTGCTGGTCGTTTACGGAAAAGTCGGCGGGGGAAAGTCCGCCAAATGTATCCATGGTGGGGCCACCTTTATCTGGCCGCTTTTCCAGTCTTATCAGTATCTCGACCTGACTCCGATGCCGATTGAGATCCCGCTCAAAGGCGCGCTCTCCCGGCAGAACATCCGCGTCAATACTCCGTCCACCTTCACCGTGGGTGTCGCGACGGAAATGGGCGTGATGGAAAATGCGGCGGAGCGGCTTCTCGGGCTCACGCACGAGAGTATCCGCGATCTCGCCAAGGACATCATCTTCGGCCAGATGCGCGTGGTCATCGCCACAATGAGCATCGAGGAGATCAACTCCGACCGCGATAAACTGATTTCCAACATCGCCAACGGTGTGGAAGTCGAGTTGAAGAAAGTCGGGTTGCGGCTCATCAACGTCAACATTCAGGACGTGACCGACGAGAGCGGCTACATCGAGGCGCTGGGTAAAGAGGCCGCCTCCAAAGCCATCGCGGAAGCCAAGGTGAAAGTCGCCGAAGCCGAACGCGACGGTGACATCGGCGCGGCGCAGGCGAACCGGGCAAAAGAGGTCGAGGTGGCCAATGCCATCGCCGAAGGGACCAAGGGGAAGAACCTGGCCCAAATCGAAATCGCAAACTCGAACGCCGCTTTGAGCGTCCAGATTGCCGAGGCCAACCGGCTCGCCGTCACGGCGGAGCGGGTCGCCAACGCGAATGCCGAACGCGACTCCTACACCGCCAAGCGCGAAGCGGAACTCGCCCGCGCCGAAGTGGAGCAGGCCACCCGGTACGCCAACGAGGTTATCCCCGCCGAGGTGCAGAAACAGAAAATCATGGTCATGGCGGAAGCGGACGCCGAGCAGATCAAGATCAACGCCAACGCGCAGGCCGCCAGCATCAAGGCCACCGCGGAAGCCGACGCGTTCGGGATCTCCTCCCGGCTTGGCGCGGAGGCCGAAGGCACCAAGCAAATCCTTGAGGCGAAGGCTGACGGCTTCAAGAACATGATCGCGGCTGCCGGGAACAACCCGCAAATTGCCATCACCCTACTGCTTGGCGAGCAGATGCCGAAGCTCGTCGACGCCCAGGCGAAGGCGATTTCCGGCATCAAGATCGACAAAATCACCGTCTGGGACAGCGGCAACGGCGGCGAGAACGGGGGCTCCACCTCCAATTTCCTCTCGGGCCTCATCCGCAGCCTCCCACCGTTGCAGGAACTCGCCCGCCAGGCCGGGTTGCGGCTCCCTGATTACCTCGGGAAGATGGAGATTCCTCAGGCCGACGGGGGACGCCCCGCACCTGCCAACGGCGAGGTCAAGAGCCGGCCTGCGGCGGCGGAATAGGACGTTTTTGATCGGCGGAGGGGGAGAGATCCTCCCCTCCGCCTATTTTTTTTCACAGACTCTTTGCGCTCGGGCATTAACCGTGTATGCTCCTCCCGCCTCGGCGGTGTACAGGGTTGGGTAAAAAGAACTCAGTTCCATTGTCTCTCGCAGATCGCGCCCAAATCCTGATTCATGTTTTCGAGAATTCCTTTCGACAAAGTCAACTGGACCACGAGTTCATTCCTGATCGGTACCCTGTTTCTCTCTCTGACGGCGGTGCCGGCCTACATTTGGTTTTTTGGAATCGACTGGTTTCAGATCATCCTGTTCTTCGTAATGTTCTGCGCGTGCGGTTTTTCCATCACGCTCGGCTATCACCGTCTCTTTTCGCACCTCTCCTTCCAGGCGCATTGGAGCGTACGCCTCTTTACAATCATCTTCGGCGCCGGTGCGTTTGAGAATTCCGTACTGCTCTGGTCCTGCGAGCATCGGACGCACCATAAGCATGTCGATCACGATGATGACCCCTACAACATCAACAAGGGGCTTTTCCACGCTCACATTGGCTGGTTGATGTTCAAGCTCAATCCCCCACCTCCCTATGACAACGTAGCGGATCTCCAGAAGGACCCGCTCGTCATGTGGCAGCACCGCTACATCCACTGGATCGGCTCTTTCGTGGCCTTTGTGCTTCCCGCCGCCATTGGGTTCGCTTGGGGTGGCTGGATTTCCGCTCTCGGTGCTTTCCTGATCGCGGGCGTTGCTCGCGTCGTTTTCCTCCAGCATTGCACCTTCTGCATCAACTCGCTCTGCCATTATCTGGGTGACCGTCCTTATTCCACCCGTTGCAGCGCGCGCGATTCCTGGATCATGGCGCTCGTCACCTTTGGTGAGGGGTATCATAACTACCATCACGAGTTTCAGCACGACTACCGTAACGGCGTGAAGGCGTGGCAGTTCGATCCGACGAAGTGGATCATCTGGACGCTTTCCAAAGTCGGCCTGGCCAAGAAGCTCCGCCGCGTCCCTGCTGAAAAGATCATGTTGGCGGAACTCGCCGAGGCGCAACGCCACCTGGAGATCAAGCTCGCCACACCGGGTCTTACGGAAACCGCCCACGCCTATCTCACCGCGACCTGCCAGCGGATTCAGACGACGGCCCAACAGTGGGCACAGCATCGGGCCGAGGATCTCGAAGTGACCCGGGAGATGCTTGCCGAACTGCGCGAGGAGATTCGCCATGCGGTGAACGCCCTGCGGATGCTCGAGGTGAACGGCGGCGCGGCTGCGTAGAACCTACGGGCTGCTTTGAGGACCAGCGAAGGTGGCCCGCTCTCGCCGAGAGCGCGGGAGACGACTCGTGAAGAGCGTTTGACGTCCATCCCCGGAGGACGGGCCGCTGGTGTTGGGATGCCGCTCTCATAAGCCAGCGCAGCCGAACGCCGCGCTCGACGGCGCGAGCGGTCTACCGATCCTGCCGCACCATTTTCCTTTCTTTTGTCACTTGCCCGCTATGACCCGGTTCACGCCAGCCAAGCGATTTCCGCTTGCCACATTTCCCGGGGCGGTGTAGGCAATCCCTCGTGAGACGCATCCTGCATTGGTGGCATCGCTGAAGGGCTTGCGGTTTTGCCGGGGAATTTTCGACCTCCCAGGCTTAACCCAGTCGTCGCGCCTTGCGTCGCACTTTTCGCCCGATGATTCAAATGACCGAATCGTCGGGTTTTTTGTTTTTCCGAAATCACTGCTTCATGAACTTCAAATTCAACTCCGACGGACTTATCCCAGCCATTGTGCAGCAAACCCAGAACGGCAAGCCGAACGCCGGCCGCGTGATGATGATGGCGTGGATGAACCGTCTTTCCATCGAGAAAACGCTGGAGACAGGGTTCATGCATTACTGGAGCCGATCCCGCCAGAAGCTCTGGCTGAAGGGGGAGACGAGCGGGCACACCCAGCGGGTGCTGCGATGGTATGTCGATTGCGACGCCGACACGCTGCTCTTTGAAGTCGATCAGGAGGGGGGCGCGTGCCACACCGGATATTCCTCCTGCTTTTTCCAGGCCCTGACGCGGGACGGATCGCCCGAGTCGATTGAGGAGCCAAGAGTTTTCGATCCCGAAAAGACTTATTCCAAATGACAAAACATTTGATCCAGCCGACGCGCGAGCAGTTTTGTGAGCTCGCGGCGCACGGCAATCTCATTCCGGTCAGCACGGAGCTGATCGCCGACGCGGAGACCCCGGTTTCCGCGTTCCGGAAGCTCGACAGCGGCGACGGCTACGCCTTCCTGCTGGAGTCGGCGGAGAACAGCGAACAGGGAGGGCGCTACTCGTTTGTGGGGAGCGATCCCCGCGTTCTGTTCGAAGCGACGGGACGGACCATCCGCATCACCGAAAAAGGGGAGACGCGCGAGTTCCAGACCGAGGCCGAGCCGTTGCAGGAGCTCCAGAAGCTGATGTCCCGGTTCCGTCCTGTACCGCTGCCGGGGCTGCCTCCGTTTGCCGGGGGCGCGGTCGGCTACATGTCTTATGATATGGTCCGCTTCTTTGAGCCGAGCATCGGCGCGCTGCCTCCCGGAGAGGTCGGCGTGCCCGATATGGTCTTCATGATCACGGACACCGTCCTGATTTTCGATCATCGCCTGCGCCGGATCCGGATTCTTTCCAACGCGCTGGTGGAGGGTGATCCCGGCACCGCCTACGACATCGCCTGCGAGAAAATCGAGGCATTGCTGGAACGGCTGGCCCGCCCGGCGTTGCTCCCTCAGATCAACGTGCATCGCGATGCCTCAAAAGCTCCGGACGAAGCGCCCCGCAGCAACACCTCGCGCGAGGAGTTTCACGGGATGGTCAAGAAGGCGCACGAGTTCATTCATTCCGGGGACATCTTTCAGGTGGTGCTCTCCCAGCGGTTCGAGGCCGATTACGACGGCGACGCGCTCCAGCTCTACCGGGCGTTGCGCTTCATCAACCCATCGCCCTACCTCTTCTGCCTTAAATTTGGCGGGAAGTTCTCGCTGGTCGGGAGTTCGCCGGAAGTCCATGTCCGCGCCGTTGACGGGAACATCACGATCCGGCCCATCGCCGGGACTCGCAGGCGAGGGGAAACCCCGGAGGAAGACGACGCCAACGCCGCCGATCTTCTGGCCGACCCCAAGGAACGCGCGGAACACCTGATGCTGGTCGATCTCGCTCGCAACGATGTCGGCAGGATCGCCGATTTCGGGAGCATTACCGTGACCGATTTCATGACGATCGAGCGGTACAGCCACGTCATGCACATCGTTTCCAACGTCGTTGGAAAGTTGCGCGAGGGGAGCAATGCCTACGATGTACTCCGGGCGACGTTCCCGGCGGGGACAGTCTCAGGCTCGCCCAAGGTGCGGGCCATGCAGATCATCAACCAGCTTGAAAAGAACCGGCGCGGAACCTACGCGGGTGCGGTCGGTTACTTCGGGTTCGATGGAAACCACGATTCGTGCATCACCCTGCGCTCCGTGGTTCTGAAGGACGGGAAGGCTTACGTGCAGGCAGGGGCGGGGGTCGTTGCCGATTCCACGCCCGAGGGCGAATATCAGGAGACGGTCAACAAGGCGATGGGAATGATGCGCGCCATCGAGCACGCGAAACGTGCCGGATCGCCACACCCTCACTCTCATCTTCACCGCCACTAGAAAGGATAAACGCCATGCTTCTTGTCATCGATAATTACGACTCGTTTACCTACAATCTGGTGCAGTATTTCGGCGAACTCGGCGCGGAGATGGTGGTGCGCCGCAATGACGAAATTACTCCGGACGCCATCGCGGAGCTCAAACCGGCGCGGATTTGCATCTCTCCCGGCCCCTGCACGCCCAATGAGGCGGGGATAAGCAATGAGGTGATTCGCCGTTTCGGGCCGCATCTCCCGCTGCTTGGTGTCTGCCTGGGGCATCAGTGCATCGGTCAGGTGTTCGGAGGGGACGTCGTGCGGGCCGGGCGGCTCATGCACGGGAAGACCTCGCCGATCCATCATGACGGAAAGGGGATCTTTGCCGGGTTGCCGAACCCGTTTGCGGCAACCCGCTACCACTCGCTGCTCGTCAAGCGCGACACCTTTCCCGCCGTTTTGGAAATTACGGCGGAAACTGCCGAGGGGGAGATCATGGGGCTGCGGCACCGCGAGTTTCCAATCCACGGTGTGCAGTTTCATCCGGAATCGATCCTGACGATCGAAGGAAAACGGCTGCTTGCGAATTTTCTGAGTTTGTAGCCGGGGCCGAATCCTTCTAGGCTTTGATCGCGCTCGCCAATGCGGAGGGCGCGATTTCTATCTTATGAAGGATTACGATCTGATCATCCTCGGTGGCGGGAGCGCCGGTTACAACGGCGCGGCGGCGGCATGCCAGCTTGGCTTGCGGGTCGCGGTTGTGGAAGGCAGCGACGAGCTGGGCGGCCTTTGCATCCTGCGCGGATGCATGCCCAGCAAGGCACTGCTGGAGTCGGCCAACCGCTACATGACCCTCCGACGGGCCGGAGATTTTGGTCTGATCGCCGGTGAGATCAGCTTTGCCTGCGCCGAGATCCGCGCCCGCAAAGAGCGGTTGGTGCAGGAGTTTGCCGACTACCGGGCCAAGCAGCTTGCCAGCGGCCGGTTTGATCTCCATAGGGGGTGGGCTGCGTTTACTGATCCCCATACCATCGAGATTTCTCTGCCCGACGGAACGAAAAAGTCGATTTCCGCCGAGACATTCCTTCTGGCCACCGGTTCCCGCTTCAAGTGTGTGGAAGTTCCCGGCCTGGCGGAAGTGGGGTTCTGGAACAGCGACAAGGTGCTGGAGATGACGCACATCCCGCGCTCCGTCATCATCCTCGGCGGCGGTGCAACGGCCATGGAATTCTCCCATTTTTACGCCGCGCTCGGCACGGAAGTCACCGTCATCCAGCGGAGCCCACAGCTTTTGAAGGAGATGGATGGCGACATCAGCTGCGCTCTGGAGAATGCTTACCGCAAACGCGGGATGCGGGTCTACTGCCACACTCGCCTTCAAAAGGTGGAACGAACGGAAACGGGGGCCAAACGGGTTCATTTTGAGCAATCCGGGAAGAACCGCTCGGTTGAGGCCGAAGAGATCATCTGCGCGCTGGGCCGGGAGCCGCACACGGAAGGATTGAACCTGGCGAACGCCGGCCTGGAAGCGACTCACGGACGGATCCATGTCGAACCGACCCAGCAGACCTGCGTGCCTCACATTTTCGCGGCAGGCGACGTGTCGGGGCCTTATGAGGTCGTGCATATCGCCATTCAGCAAGCCGAATTGGCTGCCCGGAACGCCGCGCGACTCCTGAAGAGCCGCGGCGGCAAGGCGATGCCGTCCGCGCTGGAAGAAATCAATTACCGGCTCCGGCTTTTTGCCGTTTTCAGCTCCCCGGAGGTGGCGATGGTCGGGATGACAGAGCAGGAGCTTCAAGCATCCTCAGTGTGTTACAATGTCGCAAGCTACGCGTTCGATGATCACGGCAAGTCGATGATCGCCGGGGAGACCGATGGATTCGTGAAGCTGCTTACTTCCGATGAAACCAAGGAGATCGTCGGAGCGGCGGTCATCGGGCCGCACGCTTCCGAATTGATCCACGAGATCGTGGTCGCCATGCGCTTCCGGGCAACAGCGCGGGATCTCCTCGACGTCCCTCATTATCACCCGACGTTGAGCGAAATCTGGACGTATCCGGCGGAAGAATTGGCGTAACGGGCAACCCCGGTTTTTTTGCGATTGATTATCCACCGGGGGTGTTATGCATGCCTTGCCAGGCGCCTTTTTTCGCCCTTGGGGAAACCCGGGTTGACATCGGTTTTTGCAAACTCGATAGTCACACCGGCCTTTCGGTCTTCCCCGAAAGTTTGCCATTCCCCCGAACCTCCAAAATTGGCTGAAAATTTGCCCGTTCAAGCGGGAAAAACGTACCTTATCCTCAATAAAACTCGCGGCGGCATCGCTTCGTCTTTACAAAAACTAGAAATCCTATGGCTGAACTCAATCCCACCACATCCACCCGTAATAACCTCTCCTCCGACGTCGAAATCAAAGGATCGATCAAGTTTCAGAACGACCTGACCATCGACGGCAAGGTTGAGGGCGAGATCCTTTCTCCCGGCGTCCTGATCGTCGGCGAAAACGCCGAGGTTCGCGGCGAGATCAAGACCAAATCCGTCACCGTGCACGGCAAAGTGCAGGGGAACATCACCGTGGAAGAGCGTTGCGAGCTCAAAGGGCGCGCTCAGTTGATCGGCGATCTCAAGGCAGCCCGCCTCGTGATCGAGGAAGGCGCCACCTTCGTCGGTAAGTCCGAAGTGACCCCGAACCGCGTTGCCATGAAGCAGCCCGAGATTCTCCGCACCCCGGAGCTTCAGAAGGCCGCAGTGAACACCGGGCGCTAAGATCGCCAATCGTTCGAGGTTCGCTCAATTCCGCTGATTAACAGGCGCTTACGTGTCCGGAAAGGCTCCACAAACTACCAGCAAAGTTGCCGTAGAATGTCCGCATTGCGGCTTCAAGCAACTTGAGTCTCCGTTTGCCAAGAGCACGTTTTGCCGGAAGTGCAGTGAGCACTGGGACATCGGAAAGCCTCTCGCCAAGCCGCGCGATGCCGCACCGTCGCTTCTCGCGCGGCTTGGCACTATTTTCTCCCGCCATCGGGAATGGGAGATCACCTGCTTCCATTGCGCGGGAACGCAGATCGTCAATAATTCGGCCAAATCGAGTTCGTGCCCTCATTGCGGGGTGTATATCGACCTGAGCGACTTCAAAATCAAAGAGTCGCTCAATCGCACCATTGAGACCCAGGGTAAACTGCACGTCACCTCCAAGGGAGATGTCACCAGTGCCAAGGTCTCCTGCCGCGAGGCGTACATCGAAGGCAAGATCCGTGGCAACCTCCTCTGTACGGGCGAGACCAGTATCAAACTGAAAGGAAAGCTGCTCGGGTCTGTGGACACGAAGCAGTTGACCGTGGAAAAACGAGCCGACGTGGAGGCGATTCGGCCTCTCAAGGCGAAGTCGGTCACGATCAAAGGAAAGTTGGCGGCCCGCCTGCAAGTGGACGGGACCGTCACCGTGGAAAAGAAAGGGTGGCTGGAGGGATCGGTCGTCGCCCGAGGGATCGTCGTCGAAAAGGGAGGCGTCTTCGTGGGCGAACTCTTCATCGGGGAACAAGTGCTTTCCCAGCCGGAATTACTCCCGATGGATCCTCCTGTTGATCCGTCGAACGACGATATGCCCGATTCCGCTCCTCCGGACGATCTGGATGAGGGAAACTCCTTGAGGTTCGGGGTGGGATAGCGGCAAGGAGCGGCAGCACCGGTAGCCCACTCGCGCCGTAGAGCGCGGGTACCAACTTCCGTGGCCTCAAGAGGGCCTCATCCTGGTGCCCAGCAGCCCGTCCTGAGGGGATGGGCGTCAAACGCGACTCTTCATCGATCCCGTGCTCTCGGCGAGAGCGGACTACCTGAAAATAGCGAAATATCGCTCGTCACTTTTAGGCTCACCACTCCGAAATTACGGTAAGACTGGTCGGGAAACGCCCGCTCCTCGCGCCATAGATGGAGAGCCCCCCTTGCACTCGCGCGTCGGCCGGAACGCCGCAACGGAGAAGAAGGGTTCCGTCGGTGGCGTGATCGCGAATGGCCTGAAGCAGCTCGCCTTCCGCAAGAATCTGGGCGAGATAGCCGTATCCTCCATAGCCGCCGTTCAGGTATGAAAGCGCGCCACGACTGTCATGCGGGTGGTCCGGCAGGATGGCGTGGTGAACCCGGACGCCGTTGACCAGGATTTCGAAGGTGGTCGGGTAGTGTTGAGAATCGGTTTGCGGATGATCGATCCGTCGCGCGGAGGCTTCGCAAAGCAGGCGCAGTCGTGTGGTTCGGGCCAGTTCTTCGCGGGAAAGCTGAAGTTCCCATTCAAAGAAACCGTGGCCGAAAGCATAGCATCGTCCCGTCCTCGCCGCCTCTTCGCGCCCGCAAATATCGCCGCTCCATTCGGCTCGCGTCCACTCTGCGGTGCGCGCCCGCAGAATGATCCGCCCCGGGCATTCTTCCCTTCGGATTGACTCTCCGGGCGTGACGAAAAACTGGACATAGTTGGTTGCCAGTACCGCGCCGTCGTCACCAATCGCGTGGACCCAGAGCGTGCAGAGCATCATCTCATCGGGCAGGGTAAACTGAACGACCCCGGCCAGATCGACGCGGTGATGTCGGAAAGGGATCTGTTTGCGGCCGGAGTCCAGATCCTGGATGACGCGGCCCAGTGCGTCGATGCCGCTCAAGCGCCAATGAAATGTCACCTTCGCCGGATGATGGCGGGAATAGTGCGAAGCATAGACTTCGATTTTCTTTTTCTCACCCGGGAGGCATTGCTGAATGGGAGGCGCGTCGATGGGGAGGACGTCGCCCTGGTTGATGATATTGGGATCGTAACCGAATTCTTTGGCGGTACGGTCATAGTTGAGAAAACCGTTGTACTCCCATTCGACATCATGCAACTCCGTGAAAATATAGGCAGAGAGGCTGCCGTGTTTCCGTAGCTCGTTGGTGAGAAATTTGAAGCTCCATGATATATCGCGATCCCCGTCGAGCGCGCCGACGCCGCCGAATTCACTGTTGAACAACGGTTGATGGCCTTGGGCGTAGCCCTCCTCATAGTTGAATTTGGAGCCGGCGTAAGTCTGGGTGACGACGCCGTCGATGTGCGTTTTTGCCTTTTCGTAATCGTCGATATAGAAATGCCACGAGTTGATGTCGGTGTCGCCATGGGCGTAGTAATGGAGGTGTTCCCAGTGGACGACGCTCATGTCTTCGACGAGCCTGGTCCTGTCAAGCGATTTGGCGAGTTCCCACATCTGTTGCACCCATTGCTGCGCGCTCCTGTTCTCGATCCGCACGGCGGTTTTCTCCGTGAGCAGGGCGTGAGCGTTGGGGCCGAAGTGTTTTACGAGTTCCACCTGCCCGCCGAACCCCCAGGTTTCGTTGAAGAGACACCACGCGATGAGCGAGGGATGGTTCCGATCGCGCTGGATGCCCTCGCGCATCATCTCTTCGAAGCGGCGGCGCCCGAGCGGAGTGTCGCCGCCTTCGCCAAAATTGGGGAAATCCTCCATGAGCAGAATGCCCATCGTGTCCGCATAATAGAGGAAAAGCGGGTCGTCGAGTTTGATATGGATGCGCAGAAACTGGAACCCCGCCTTTTTGGCAACCGCGATATCCTCGCGCAGTGTATGCGCGTCTCCCGCTGTGTAGACGCCATCCGGATAGTAGGATTGATACAGCGCTCCGCGAAGATAGATCGGCCGGTTATTAAGGCAGAGCGCGGAGGGGGCTCCCTCCTGTTCCGTCGGCGCGGTGGTGATCTCGCGCATCCCGAAATAGGTGCGGATGATGTCCTTGGGGCTGTTTGACTTCCCTTGCAGCCGGAGGACGACCCGGTAGAGGTGAGGCGTATCGGGCTCCCATAGTTCCACGGGAAAGATGGTGGTTTTGAAAAAAGCACGTCCGTTCTTAACCGTGGTATCTCCCTCATGCAGATCCCCGTCGGGGGAGGTGATGGCGATTTCGAGAGGCGCGCCCTCGTCGGTCTCTTTGCACGCGATGTCGAAGGCGACCGTACCAGTAGAGATTTCTGTCGAAATGTTGAAGTGCTCGATATAGGCGGGTGTGCGCGGTTCCAGGAAGATCGTTTGCCAGATGCCGCTCACCGTGGTGTACCACTGCCACTGTTTGCCGACGGGTTGCTCGTGGTTGTCCATCGGGTCTTCCACGCGAAAGACGATGACTCCCTTCTGGTCTTTGAGCGCATCGGTGATGTCGAATTCAAACGGGGTATAGCCTCCCTCATGTCGCCCCATGGCAACGCCATTGCACCAGCAGTCCGTAAAAAAGTCCGCCGCACCGACGTGAAGGATGACCCGGCGCGAGTCGAGCCACTCCTTCGGCACCCTGATTTCGCGGCGATACCATCCGACTTCAAAGCGCCGGGCGACGCGGTGATTGGCGCGGGTGACTTCCAGCGGGTTAATAAAGATTCGCGTGGAATAATAATTCTCGTTGCTGGCAGCGTTGCCCTGGCCCCAGGCCGCAAGCGATTCCCAGCAGAACGGAACGATAATCTGCTCATGCCATTCTTCCGCCTCTTCTCTGAACCAGTTTTCCCGCAGGCCGCGCCGGTCGGGGTCGAAACGGAATTGCCAGGGACCGTTGAGGTTGATCCAGTCCACCCCCTCGATCAGCCCTCGTTGTTTCTCTGGGCGCGGATATTCGGGGCGTGGGTAATGGGATCGATGAGACATAACCGTTATGACGGTTTCGGGTGTCAGGTTGCGCGTGGGCTTATGGCCCACTCTGATTGCAAGATCGTTGCGGTGCCGACCTGTGGGGAATTCGACGGGGAAAGCCCTAAGGCCAACTCGTAGAGGGTTGGCGATTCGGAGGAGTATGAGAACGCATCCCGACGAATACGGCGAAGGCGGGCGGAGATCCGCCCGGGTACGGATTGCGGAGGAGAACCTCGGTTTCCCGATCATCGTGCATTCGCATCTCGGGTGGGATTGGGTCTGGCAAAGACCTCAGCAATTTTTGTCGCGGCTCTCGCGGCGGCATCGGATATTATTTGTCGAAGAGCCGCGTATCGGCGATGCGGCGGAGGGCCCACGTTCAATCCTTCGCGATGTTTCGGACTACCCGAACATCATGGTGCTCCAGTCGTGCTTTCCCGAGAAGCAGGCCCGCGACGCCGCGTGGCTCGACAAGCAGCGGCGCAGGCTCGTGCAGCAGATGCTGGCGGGGCCGCTCGCCCGCGAGTTCGCCAATCCTGTGCAATGGTTCTACGATCCGATGGCCGTAAAGGCGTTTGCGGGGAGAATGAACGAAGCCGTGATCGTTTATGATTGCATGGATCAGCTCTCCCAATTTCGCGGGGCGCCGCCTGAACTGGTGCGGCGGGAGCGGGAACTGCTTGCGTTGGCCGATGTTGTCTTCGCGGGCGGGCCCAAGATCCATCGAGCCAAGTCGGTGCATCACTCCAACTGCCACGCCTTCGGGTGCGGCGTCGATGTGCGGCACTTTGCAAAAGCGCGCGACGAGGCCACGGAGATCCCCGCGGATATCGCCGCGCTGCAGGGCCCGGTGCTGGGCTTCTTCGGCGTCGTGGACGAACGGATGGACTATGAACTGATTGCCGCCCTTGCCGACGCAGACCCGACGTGGCATCTGGTCATCGTCGGCCCGAGGACGAAGGTGGATGAAGCTACTTTGCCGCAACGCCCCAACATTCATTGGCTGGGCGGGAGGGACTACAGCCAGTTGCCCGCCTATGCAAAGCGTTTCGATGTCTGCCTGATGCCGTTCGCGCTCAATGAGGCCACGGAATACATTAACCCGACCAAGGCGCTTGAGTATATGGCGACCGGAAGGCCGGTGATATCTTCCGCCGTTGAGGATGTGGTGTCGCAATTCAGTCACGTTGCGACGATTGCCCGTTCGCACGACGAGTTTGTGGAGTCCTGCCGCCGCGCGCTGGAGGCACCGAATCGTCCCGCGATCGAGCGGGGTATCGAGCTGGCGCGGCGGAATTCCTGGGAGGCGATTGTGGCCAAGCTCGAAGCGCATATTCTCGAGGCTCTTGCCGCAAAGAAAACGGTCGCTGCATGAAAACGCCGCTCTTCGACTATCTGATCGTCGGTGCGGGCTACGCCGGAAGCGTGCTCGCGGAGCGGCTCGCGCGTGGATTGGGGAAGCGGGTGCTCATCGTCGACAGGCGCAATCATATCGCCGGGAACGCTTACGATTTTTACAATGGAGACGGCCTGCTCGTGCATAAATACGGGCCGCATATCTTCCACACCGCCTCGCGGGAGGTCTTCGAGTACCTCGGGCAGTTCACGGAGTGGCGCAACTATGAACATCGTGTGCGGGCCAGCGTCGACGGACGACTTGTGCCGATTCCGATCAACCTAGACACGATCAATATGCTCTATGGGTTGAACCTCAACGCACGGCAGGTGGAGGATTTCTTCAAATCCGTGGCGGAAAGCAAGAGCGTGATCCGCACCTCCGAGGATGTTGTCGTCAGCAAAGTGGGGCGTGAACTCTATAACAAGTTCTTCCGGGGTTACACACGCAAGCAGTGGGGGCTCGACCCCTCCGAGCTCGACGCCCAGGTCACGGCCCGTGTGCCGACGCGTTCCAATCGCGACGATCGCTATTTCACCGACGCCTACCAGGCGATGCCGAAGCTGGGCTATACGCGGATGTTCGAGAACATGCTCGACCATCCCAACATCAAACTGCTTCTCAACACCGACTACCGGGAGATTGTGGACGCAATCCCGTATGGGGAGATGATCTTCACGGGGCCGGTGGATGAGTTCTTCGATTTCCGGTTCGGAAAGCTACCCTATCGCTGTCTGGAGTTCCGGCATGAGACGCACGATGTGGAGTTCTTTCAAGCTGCTCCCGTGGTCAACTACCCGAATGAGCATCTCTTCACGCGGATCACCGAATTCAAATACCTGACCGGCCAGAAACACGCGAAGACCAGCATCGTTTACGAGTTTCCACAAGCTGAGGGCGATCCCTATTATCCCGTGCCGCAGCCGAAGAATGCGGAGCTATATCGACGTTATCAGGAGCTCGCGCACGCGACGCCGGGCGTTCATTTTGCCGGAAGGCTCGCGACTTATCGGTACTACAACATGGATCAGGTGGTCGCGCAGGCCTTGACCCTGTTTAATCATATTGCGGAAGCGGCCGGAGTGAAGCGGGGGAACGGGAAGAACGGCAATAGCTCGGGGAAACTGGTGTCGCTGGGAAAGGTGAAATCGGGAGGCCGCGCCGCCAGTGTTCCGTCGGGGACCGGCGCGGCGCTCAAGACGGTGGGAATGCGGGGAGAGAACGGTAACGGAAACGGACGGAAACGCTCTAAAGTTTAGGTTTCACGTAGTAGCCCGAGGCTCTCCAGGAGCCGTCTTCCTCTTGCTCGAAGGTGACGGTTTCGCGGGCGGAATCGAGATTCTCGTAGGAGGCGTCGAACTGAGCGATGACGACCTTGGCTTTCTTGAGGGTTCCATCGGGGAGGGGAATCTCGGTCTGGTACAGTGCAGAGACGAGTTCCCTTTCAATCAGTTTTCCCAGAGGACCGCGCACGCTCTTGCAGGCGGCGATCCACTGTTCTTCGGTGACGGCGGTTCTGAAGAATTTGGAGGCGTTCTTCCAGCTCTTTGGATAGTCTCCTTCGTCGATGGTGTTGAGCCATGAGGTCATCGCTTTGACCGCCTCGGCTTTGGCGGCGTCATTTGCTGAGATTTCCTTCTTTGGGGCTTTATCCTCGGCATAGACGGGCCTAAAGAAAATCGGAGTCAGAAGAAGCAGGGCGATTGCAATGCCGAGTGCGGGGCGCATGGATCGATTTGGGTGGTTTTGGATCATAATGAATCGTTGTTTGATGGCGGCGATGGATTCTCCGATGGCTAGTGCGCCGACCGGGACCGAGGGCGAGGGTTTGTTGGCGTCTCTAAGGGCAGAAAGCAGGGCTTCTTGATAGGTTTGGGCGTCATCCGCCTCAGACTGCATCCATTGAATGGCCGTTTCGTCCGCGGCTTCCTCCCGGAAGCGAGCCCAGGCGTGCGCGGCAAGGTGAGCGAAGGGATTAAACCAGTGAACCGCCCGCACGAGGTTGAATAACCATCCGGCAGGAATATCGAAGTGGCGGAAGTGCGCCAGCTCATGCAGGAGGATGGCACGGAGTTGCCGATGCGGGAGCGTTTTTGCGAGCGAGGCTGGGATGAGGATGCGCGGGCGAAGCCAGCCGAGGAGAGCGGGGGAGGCGACATGGTCTGAGAGGACGAGGCCGATGGGTGCGGTGACGCCCGCCTTCGCTTTGCAATCTTCAAGCAGTCCGAGCAGATCCGAATCGATGCAAAGCGGCTCGGTCGCCCAGCGGCGCGCGGCGCGGTGGGTTTGAACCATGACGACGATCAGGGTGCCTATTGCTCCCAGAGCCCATCCTGTCCATAGGGTGAACGACAGCAGTGGTTCCCACGCAGTGAGTGTTGTCTCGGGTAGGGATTCTGTGTTTTGAGGAAAGTCGATCTTCTCGGCTTTGACGGTGGCCGGAGACTTTCCGTTCAGGGAGGGGGCAGGGATTACCGCCAGCTGGATGGGAGGGTGAAGAAAGAAGAGAGGAAGGAAGATCCACCATGCCCGTCGCCAGCGGGTGCTCATGGAGCGGGATAGCAAACGATCCAGCGCAATGACGAAGAGCGTCGTAATGGAGCCCGCCAAGGAAAGATAGAGGAGGGTCATGGCTTCCCCTTCTTTTGGCGAACGAGCGATTCAAGTTCGTTCAGTTCCTCCTCGCTCAACGGCCTGGAGCGGATGAAGTGTGCGAGCATCGGGGAAAGCGCTCCGTCGAAGACGCGGGAAAGGAATGAGTCCGATTCGGACTGGCGGCATTCCTCTTCGGAGACCAGCGCATGATAGCAATACGCCTTGCCCTCTTTTTCAAAACGAAGAGCCTTCTTTTTAAGGAGCCGATTGAGAAGCGTCTTGATGGTAGCCGGGCTCCAACTCGAGGAGTGCTCCAGTTCCTCAATGATTTCCTGCGCGGAAATGCCTGGTCGTTGCCAAATGACTTTGATGACCTGCCACTCGGCGTCAGAAATACGCGGCGTGTTGTCCATTTACATTTGTAATCGTTGAATTGATTACAAATGTAAATGAAAAATTTCTGAAGGTTTGGGCCGGAGTAACGGATGCGGCAGCACCGGTAGCCCGCTCGCGCCGTCGAGCGCGGGTATCAGCTTCCGATGCTTCATGAGGCCACATCCCAATCGCAGTAGCCCGTTCGGCCCGTCCGGCGGGGATGAGCGTCAAACGTGGCTCATCATCAATCCCACGCTCTCGGCGAGAGCGGTCTACCAATCGCCGATGGACGTTCGGTTACGCCGACCCGAGGACCAGATTCAGTTCCCGGATGAAACGGCGGTTCTGCTCCATCGTGCCGATGGAGACGCGGATCCACTCGGGGAGGCCGTAGGAATTCATGTCGCGCACGATTACACCGCGTTTGAGCAGCGCCTGGAAAAGCGCCTTGCCGTCGCCGACTTTGACGAGCACGAAATTCGCCTGGCTGGGGACGAATTTGAGCCCCAGGGAGGCAAAGCTCCTTTGCAGGTAGTCGCGTCCTTCGTGGGTCAACTCGCGGGTCGCGCGCTGGTGCTCGTCGTCGAGCAACCCGGCCAAAGCTCCCGCCTGGGCAATGCCGTTGGCGTTGAAGGGCTGGCGTGTCTTCTGGAGGACATCAACCAGCTCCGGGCTCCCGAGACCGTAGCCGATGCGAAGGCTGGCCAGCCCTTGAATCTTCGAGAAAGTCCGCAAGACAATGATGTTGGGGCGGCCCTGGCGGATGAACTTGAGAGTGTCCGGCGGGGTGTCGAGGAACTCGTAGTACGCCTCGTCGAAGACGATCACCACATGCTCCGGCACGCGGTCCACAAACCGGTCGATCTCCGCTTGGGAGACGAGGGTGCCGGTCGGGTTGTTGGGGTTGGCGACGAAAACTTCCTTCGTGCGCGGGGTGATCGCGGCCGCCATGGCAGTGAGGTCATGCGTGAAATGCGGGTCGTCCACCTCGATGGTTCTCGCGCCGAAGAGCTGGGCCATCAGCTTGTAGACGGCAAAAGAGTGCCGCGCGGTGACGATCTCGTCCCCCGGTTTCAGGAAGCCTTTGCCGATAAATTCGATGATTTCGTTCGAGCCGTTGCCGAGGATGACGTTCTCGCGCTTGAGATCGAACTTCTGCGCGATGGCTTCGCGCAGGTAGTAGCCGCCGCCATCCGGGTAAAAGTGGGAACGCTCCAGTGCCTCGCGCATGGCTTCCAGCGCCTTGGGCGAGGGGCCCAGCGGGTTTTCGTTGGAAGCGAGCTTGATGATTTCCGAAGGCTTGAGCCCCAGTTCGCGGGCCACATCCTCCACCGGTTTACCCGGTTCGTAGGAGATCAGTTCACGAAGCTGCGGGTTGGCGTAGTTCCAGATGGACATAAAATTCGCCGCATCCTAGATGCCGGTTACAAAAGTGCAAGCCGGTGTGGGTAATTTTGAGCGTAAAATATCCGAAAATCAGGGGTGAAAAAGCGCGGAGTCTCGTGCAAGATTGCGGGTTCCTATGAGTTCCAACGTTCGTGTTCGCTTCGCCCCTTCGCCCACCGGCTACCTTCATGTGGGTGGCGCCCGTACCGCGCTGTTCAACTGGCTTTACGCCCGGCACACCGGGGGCAAGTTCATCTTGCGCATTGAGGATACCGACAAGGCGCGCAACACGGTGGAAGCCACCCAGGCGATTTACGACGGGCTCCGTTGGCTGGGGCTCGACTGGGATGAAGGCCCCCAGTTGGAGAACGAGGGCGAGTACGGCCCCTATTTTCAGAGCGAGCGCGAGGCGGTCTATCTCCGCTATTTCGAGCAGCTCAAAGCCGCCGGGCATCTTTATGAGGATGGTGGCGCATGGCGTTTCCGCTCACCCCGGAAGACGGTCGTGCTGGAAGATCTCGTTTGCGGGAAGATTTCCTTCGACCTCTCCAACCCGATGACGCACCCGGACATCACCATCCGCCGTCCGGACGGGGGGTGGATTTTCCACTTCGTCAACGTCGTCGACGACATCGAGATGAAGATGACGCACGTGATTCGCGGCGAGGATCACCTCTCCAACACGCCGAAGCATATCGAGCTTTATCAGGCTCTCGGCGTGGAGCCGCCCCGCTTTGCGCATATCCCGCTGATTCTCAATCGCGACGGCTCCAAGATGAGCAAGCGCGACCAGGGGGCCTCCATCGCGGGGTATATTGAGCAGGGGTATGCACCCGAGGCGGTTCGCAATTACCTCTGCCTGCTCGGCTGGTCGCCCAAGGATAACCGCGAGGTTCTCGACATCGACGAGATCATCTCCCTCTTCGACCTTCCCAAGATCAACCGGCGCAGCGCCTCTTTCGATCTTGATAAGTGCTACTGGATCAACGGTCAGTATCTCCTCCAGATGAGCCTCGACCGGTTCGCCGAATTGAGCCTCCCCTTCATCGACAAGGCGGGGATTGCCTACGGCTCGCCCGACGCGCTCAAGCCGGTGCTGGCGATCGTAAAGGAGAAGATCAAGCACTTGAACGAAGTTCCGGCATGGATCGGCTATTTCTTCTCCGACGCGGTGGAGTTCGACGCGGAAGCAGTGGAGAAAACTTTGCGCAAGCCGGGAGCGGCCGGGCGGCTCAACGCGCTGGCGGCCCGTTACGAGGCGCTGGACGCTTGGACGGTGGAAGCGCTAGAGGCGACCCTCAAGGCGACCGCCGTGGAACTGGGCGTCAAGACGGGCGAACTGATCCACCCTACTCGCGTCTCCGTCAGCGGCCGCTCCGTCGGCCCGAGCCTTTACCACATGCTGGAAGTGCTCGGACGCGAGCGGACGGTGAGACGGATGAGAAAAGCGGCCGCGGAACTGGCCGCCGAATAAGCGAGGAAGGGAACGGGGCGTAATTCTACGCCCCGGTCAGCAAGCTCTCCAGCTTCTCCTGGGTCGCACGATGTTCGCGGTAAACGGCGGCGTTGCGCCGGTTTGGTTTCACCGGCCTGCCGTTTTTGAAGGGAGGGATGGAGAGCCCGAGTTTCTCCGCCACGAAAACCGCCGCGCCCCGGATGGAGGCTTCGGCTTCGTCGTTGGCGTAAAGCGGCGCGTCGAGAATGTTCGCCAGCCGCGCGATGGAGGCCGGCGATTTCTGGATACCGCCGGAGACAATGAACTTCGGCTGCGAGCCCTCGTGTTTCATCACCATTTCCGCGATGCGGGCGATACGATAGTAGACGGCTTCCGTTGTCGCCTGGAGAATATCCATGGCTGTGGTGCTTTGGGTGAGGCCCGCGACAGCACCCTGCACATCGTCGCGCCAGGTGGGAGCGCGTTCCGCCGTCCAGAACGGAAGAACGGTAAGGCCATGTTCCGGGCGCGAACGGGCCTGGAGTTCTCGCTCGATTTCCACCGCGTCGGTGGGGAGTTGCAGTTCCCTCAGGCACCATGCCCGGAGGTTTCCCGCGTTGCTCACCGCGCCGCCGATCAGGAAGCGCGTGGCGTCCACCCGGTAGCAGAAGAGGCCAAACGGCGCGCGGGCGCGGCTTCCTTCCGTCATGACGCGAAGGGCGGCGCTGGTGCCGACGTTGATCGCCGCGAGACCGGGCCTTGTCGCCCCGGAACCGAGATTGCTTGCCGCGCCGTCGCCGATGGCCGGGAACCATGGAACGCCCGCGAGTTCGGGAAACTTTGCCGCCCACGCAGGCTGGAGTTCCGTGGGCGTATCGCCGAGCTGCCCCAACTGATCCGGTGTAACGCGGCAGCGTTCCAGCAGACCGGGGACCCATGCCAGTTTGGTCGGGTTGAAAAGACCGGTGCCGGTCGCCATGCCGTAGGCGCAAAACGCCTCGCCGCAAAGCTCGCGCTGGAGCCATTCCGCCGGGGAAATCCATTCGCGTACTTTTTTGAAAAGCGACGGCTTCGCGCGTTGCAACCAGACGAGCTTGGCGGGCCAGAAGGAGGCGCGCAACATGCACCCGGTGCGGGCATGGGTGTCGCGTTCGTCAAACTCTTCGCGCAACGCCGCCGCGTCTCCCTTGCAGCGGGAATCGGCCCATGTAATCACGGGCGTGATGGCGGTATTATCCCTGGCGATGCCGACAAAGCTGTGCCAGAAACACGACGCGCCGATTCCCACCACCCGCGCCCCGGCCAATGATTTATCATGGCGCAGCGTGTGCAGCGTCGCCTCCAGGCAACGGAGTGCCGCTTCGCGAAGGAGGGCGGGGGTAAGCTCCGCCCCGCCGTCGGGTGTGGTGTGAAGGGGATAGGTTTCCTGCGCCGTGGTATGCACCAGCCGCTCGGCATTCGAGGTAAAGAGCGAAGTGCGCAGTGACGAAGTGCCGATGTCGAAGGCAAGAATCAGATCCATGTCGCTAGTGGGGTATGTTTAAAGACAAAGAAGAGGGCCTGCGGCCAAGGGCGGCGTCGCAGAGCTCCGCCCTCCGGTGAATCGCGCGACAAGCGCGCGCAGGACGAGGGTGGAAGACTGGCGCGGTAGCGCCATCGACGGAGGGCGGAGCTCCGCGACGCCGGTAACGCCGAAGGCGCTCGCCTATGCCTTTCCTCTCGACGTGAGTCGTCCCTCTGGTCACGAGCTAGTTGCTCCCCTTGGCCCACGGCGCGGGCTCTCTGAGCTGGTAGAGCATCTCGCCCGCCTTCGGCACAAGGAGAACGCCTTCGTCCTCCCGATTGGCATAGTCTTCCATGCGGATCGTGGCGGGATCGCGATAGCCGAAGTTCACCTTCTCGCAGATCTCTTTCGGGATGCCGGTCGCCAGGGTCACCATTGCGCGGCGTTTCTCCACGCCGTTTTCATAAGTCCCCACGCCGTGAACGTGGGTGGAGTGCGCCACCACGCCCCATGGGTAGTCTTTATACTTGTCCCACTGCTTGAGGAAGTAGTCGCGGCAAGGGTAGCCGATCTCTTCGATCAGTTTTCCATGCACCACGGAGATCTCTTTGATGTGCGGCGCGTAGATGATCAGTTCGCCGCCGTCGGCCAGCACCGGTTCGAGCTTGTACATGCATTTGCCGCCGACCCAAAGCTCGTCGTACATCGCGGGGGCGCAGGAGAGAATCGTGTGGAAGGGCTTCTCCTTGTAAACGATGTGAAGCTCGCGGGAGAGTTCGCTGGCCTGATCCCACGACTCCTCCGGCGTGCCGATGAAGAGCCCCGCAAAGCCGGTCTTGTTGACCACCATCGAGCAGCAGAGCTTCGGGATGTCGACCATCGCGGCGGCGCGATCCACGACGCGGCGCACGGGGGTCCACTTGTTTCCGATGATCATCGGGTTGGTGATCACCGCGCCCAGCCAGTGGAAGAAGTTCAGGATCTCCGGCCCGGAAACGCCGGGGAAGAGGTACTTGTTGCCGCCCGAGCAGCCGACGACTTCATGCGGGAACACCGGGCCGATGATGACGATCTGGTCGTAATCGAAGAGCCGCTTGTTGATATGCACCGGCACATCCATCGCGAACAGCCCGCCCGAGAGTTCGTTGATCTCCGATGCCGGAATGGTGCCGAGATCGCGCAGCGCCTCGGGGTTGTCCCATTCGTGGTTGAAGAACTGTACCTTGGAATAGGTCGAACTGCGTTCCTCGCGCGAAATCTCCAGCCGTTCGCAAATGGCCGCCTCGCTCATCGGCGCATGCGTGCCGAGCGCGATCATGATGTCGAACGCGCTCGTTGCGGCGGCGATCTGCCGGTGCAGCGTGGCAAACAGAAGACCGACGGGCGCGGTGCGTGTCGCATCGGGGATGATGACCAATACACGTTTGTCGCGGAAGTCCTTGGCGGGAAACGCTTCGGCAATCGCGGAGGCGGTTTCTTCGGCGGTAACGGACGTTGTCGAGGTGCGGGAGATAACGGACATGGGGATGGGTGGGGAAGGGGATTGGATCGGATTAGATCGTCTGCGAGAGGAAACCGCCGTCAACCCGGAGGTCGATGCCGGTCACAAAACCGCTCGCTCGCTGGCTGGCGAGAAAGACGGCCGCGCCGATCAATTCCTGCGCCTCGCCGAAGCGGCCCGCGGGCGTGTGCCCGAGGATCGACTGCGCGCGCGGCGTCGGGGTGCCGTCTTCGTTGAAGAGAAGGCGGCGATTCTGTTCCGCTGGGAAGAACCCCGGGGTGATCGAATTGACCCGGACGCCGCTCTGCGCCCATTCGCGGGAGAGGAACTGAGTGAGGTTAAGTACCGCTGCCTTTGCCGACGAATACGCCACCACCCGGGACAGCGGAAGATGTGCGGAAACGCTGGCGATATTGATGATGCTTCCCTTGCCTTGTTTGACCATCGCGGGGCCAAACTCCTGGCACGGCAGCAGCGCGCCGCCGACGAGGTTGAGGTCGAAGGCCGCTTTCCAGTCGCCCGCCTCGATGGTTTCGAAAGGCCGCTCGGGCGTGACGGTCACCTTGGGATCATTGCCGCCCGCCGCGTTGACGAGCACCGTGACAGGGCCGAAGGCGGCTTCCACCGCCTCGCGAGCCGCCGCGAGGCTTGCGCGATCGGCCGCGTCGGCTGCAAAGAAGCGCGCCCGTTCTCCGCCGTCGGCAGGGGCGCATTGCGTAATCCTCTGCACGCACGCATTGCCGCGCTCCGCGTTGCGGCCCAGAACGGCCACGCGGGCACCCGCGCGGGCCAGCCCTTCGGCCAATGCCCCGCCAAGCACCCCCGTCGCGCCGATTACCACTGCCACTTCGCCGGTCAGATCAAACAAATCAGAAGCCATCGTTTTTTAAGGTTCGTCAGTTATCGTCAGGTTGTTTTTGGGAAAAATTAAGGTTTTTTGACGCCCTCGACTTCGAGGTTGATGATCACGTCGTCGCCCACCAGTTGGGTGCCTTCGACCACCTTGCCCCAGGTCAGGCCGAATTCGCTCCGCTTGAGCGACGTGGTGGCCTGGAAGCCGCTACGGGTTTCGCCCTGCATGCCGGGGCCTTTGCCGAGGAACTGCACCTTGAGCGGCACCTCCTTGGTGACGCCGTGCATCGTCAGGTCGCCAATCACGTCGGCGGTGTCATCCCCGGTCTTCTGCACGCTCTTGCTGGCGAAGGTGAGGACCGGGTGTTTCTCGACGGCGAAGAAATCCTCCGTTTTGAGGTGAGCGTCGCGTTTGGCGTTGGCGGTGTTGATGCTGTCGGCCTTGATGCTCACGTTAACCGTGGAGGCCTCTGGCTTATCGGGGTCGAGGACGATGACACCCTCCACGGTGTCAAAGCGCCCGGTGACGTAGGAGAAAAGGTGCTTCACCTTGAAACCGATGCTTGAGTGGGCCGAGTCGATCTCGTAAGTCTCGGGCGCGGCGAGAGCCGACGCTGGGAGTGCCAGGTGAGCCGAAACCGCCGTCAAGAACGTCAATGCGATAAGTTTGCCGTGTTTCATGCGCTCAGGCTAAGATGAACTCCGGCGAAATGCGAACAGTTTTCGACTTCCAATTCAGTTACTATATCGTGATAAATGATGGCTCCCGGCTCCCGTAACTCGTATCGTCTCTTTGATGCCTTCGGGATCACTGTCTTCCTCCACTGGTCGTGGTTTCTCGTTGCCGCCTGGCAGCTCGACCGCCGTTCCGCCTACTCGGGTTCGCTGATCTGGGCCGCGGCGGAGTATATCGGGCTTTTCGGGCTGGTGCTGATGCACGAGTTCGGGCACTCCCTCGCATGCCGCCAGGTGGGGGGCTCCGCCCGGGAGATCATCCTCTGGCCATTGGGCGGCGTCGCCTACGTCAGCCCACCCCCGCGTCCCGGCCCGATCCTCTGGAGCATCGCGGCGGGTCCTCTCGTCAATCTGGTGCTGGTGCCGGTCTTTCTCGTGCTGGTTGCGCTCGCGAAAAGCTTCGGGTTGCCGGGGGATGCTCCCGCGACTTACCAGCTCATCACCCGGCTTCAACTGATCAACACGGTGTTGTTGATCTTCAACATGCTGCCGATTTACCCGCTCGACGGCGGGCAGATCCTTCGCGCTCTTCTCTGGTTTCCCTTGGGCCGCGCCAAGAGCTTGACGGTGGCGAGCGCCATCGGGCTGCTTGGGAGTGCAGGCTTCATTGCGTGGGCTCTTTATGAGATGTCCCCCTGGATTGGCATCCTCGCGTTCTTTGCTCTCAGCCGGTCATGGAATGGTTTTCAGGAAGCCAAGGCTCTTGCGCGGGCTGAATCATGGCCCCGGCATAACAGCTTCAGTTGTCCCGGCTGTCGCGTTCACCCGCCGCGCGCGGCCTTGTGGACCTGTGGAGATTGTCAGGAGCCCTTCGACACTTTTGAAACCGGCGGAGCCTGCCCTGCCTGCGAGCGGGTGTTTGCCGGTACTGCGTGCCCTGATTGCGGGCAGGCGCACCCGTTCGAGCAGTGGAAACGCTGAGCTTTTGATCAGGGTGCGGGATCGGTATTTGGCTTGTCGCCAAAGGCGAACCGGGTGAACAAGAATCTTATGAGCAAGCTCAAATTTTCGGTTCCTTTTGCGTTGGCGGCATCAGTCCTTTTCCTCGGTTTTGCGGCCTCGGCGCAGGCGCAGTTGGCCTGGGAGAAGCCTGATCTGGATCTCAAGGCGGAAGCCGGGAGCAACCAGACGACGGTGAAGTTTATCTTCAAAAACGCCGGAAGTTATCCGGTCAAGATCAAGAACATCCGGTCCTGCTGCGGCTGCTTCCGGGCTGAAGCCGACAAGGTCGTCTATCAACCCGGGGATGCGGGTGTGATCGAGGCCGTGTTCAATCACGCCAAGATGAGCGGGGTGCAGGCCCGGAGATTGACAGTCGTGACTGACGATAAGCAGCATTCCACCCAGAAGTTGGTTCTCAATCTGACGATTCCGTAGTTGTTGCAGGCGATAGAATCTTCTTTCGCAGATCGTTTGGGGAAATTCGTGCCTTTCGCCGGAACCAGGATGAAAAGTGCGGCAGCGAACTAAACCCAAGCTCCTGGGCAATCGCCTTCAACGGGGCTGTCGTGGTTCTTACCCGCACGATGGCTTCTTCAAACCGCCTCCGCTCAAAATAGCGGCATGGCGAAATTCCATATTGCCGGATAAACAGCTTCCCGAGTCGGCTCGTGCTCAAATTGACCTGCCGGGCGAGATTTGCTTCCCGAAATGGTTGCTCAAGCGAGTGATGATCCATCAACTGAATGGCGCGGAGGATGCGTGGATCAACCACCTCAAAAAGAGAGAGGCAGCAACCTTTGGCGAAGAGTGTTTCCGCATAGATCTGAACCCAGCGCATATAGAGGCGCTGCACTTCCAGGTAGTTGCCGATCCCGCTTAACGCATTTTTTAGCTCCAGCCGGGCGGTGGGAAACATCTCCACCACCAGTTGCTCCAGTTCCTTGGCACACTCCTCCAACTCCGGCATATCCGCCGAAGGAACCACGACGGCGACATCCCAATCGAAGAGCGGACGACGTCCCGGCCACGTGCAATGAAACCGGATGGAAAGGATCTGCGAGTGAGGCGAGAACTTCTGCATACGGCTTCCCTCGTTGAGGAAGATCCATTCCCCGGCTTTGGCGGAAGTTGTTCCGCGCTCGGTGGAAACCTCGACATCGCCTTCTCGAATCAGGAGCGCGGATTGTCCCGGCATGAACTCCTTCAGGAAGAGGTGATCCATCCGCACGGGACCATCATAGATCCAGATCAAGTCGCACTGCAGATGCGTCCAATCCAACCATGCCAGCGTTTGGGGTGGATCCTGTTTGGAAGCGGGCATTCCCGAATTCTATAATATCCCCACGAAACTGCAATCTCTCGCTTTATCAGAGAAAACTCGGTTGGAGGGGCCCGGAATATGAAACGAGACAACTGAATTCTGAAACCCCCAATGATTGAAACCCTCGCGGTTCGTCCTAGCCTGAGGGCATGAATCGGCCTGCCTATTTCACCCCTGCAACCCCACCCTCGGAGGCACCTCGTTTGATCGAGACCGATGTTTGTATCTATGGGGCGACCTCGGGCGGAGTAATGGCTGCCGTTCAAGCCCGCAAACATGGCCTGAAGGTTGCGCTACTGGCATTTGGAGATCGCGTGGGCGGGATCACTGCATCCGGCCTTGGAGCTACCGACATCGGGAACAAACGCGTCATCGGCGGCTTGGCTCGCAGCTTTTACCGCTCCCTGGGGCAACATTACGGAACCGACGAAAGCTGGACCTTTGAGCCGCACGTGGCCGAAGGGGAGTTCCTCCGTCAACTCCGGTGCCACGATGTGCCGGTCTACTACAACCAACGGCTCGCTTCCGTTTCCAAAGTGGGAAATGAGATCCGCGAGATTGCCATGGACGATGGCACCCGCTACCGGGCGAAGGTCTTCATCGACGCCGGTTACGATGGCGACCTCCTGGCAGCCGCTGGCGTTTCTTACCACGTCGGCCGCGAGTCCAATGCCACCTATGGCGAAATTTACAACGGCGTTCACTTTCACTCGCCCCACCACAACTTCATGCAGTTTGTGGACCCGTACCGGATTGCCGGCGATCCCCGCAGTGGGCTGGTCAAGGGGATCAGCAGCGAACCGCTCGGCACACCCGGCCAGGGAGATCGCAGCGTGCAGGCTTACAACTTCCGCCTCTGCCTGACCAAACGGGACGACATCAAGGCCCCGTTCCCGCAACCGCAGGGCTACGACCCGGAACGCTACACCCTTCTTGCCCGCTATCTGGCGACGGGAATCTGGGACGTGCTTTACCTCACCACCCACATGCCAAACGGAAAGACCGACACGAACAATTTCGGCGGTTTTTCCTCGGACCACATCGGTGCCAACTACGCGTGGCCGGACGCCGACTACGCAACCCGCGAGGCGATCTTTCAGGACCACGTGAACTATACGCAAGGGCTTCTCTGGTTTCTTTCGCATGATGATCAGGTTCCCGTTGCCGTCCGGAAGGAAATGGCGGAATGGGGACTGCCGAAAGATGAATTCCTCGCCACAAGTCATTGGCCCCATGAGCTTTACATTCGCGAGTCCCGCAGGATGATATCGGACTATGTCATGACCGAAGCCAACTGCCTGGGAGGACGAAGGGCCCAAGATTCCGTCGCGATGGCCGCCTACACGATGGACTCCCACAACTGCCGAAGAGTCGTTCTCAATGGACGCGCCTTCAACGAGGGGAATGTGGAGATCGCCGGTTTCCCGCCTTACCCGATTTCTTATCGATCCATCGTGCCGAAAGAGCAGGAGTGCGCCAACCTGCTGGTGCCGTTCTGCCTCTCGGCGTCGCACATCGCCTTCGGATCGATCCGCATGGAGCCGGTCTTCATGGCGCTCGCCCAATCGGCGGCGACGGCGGCACACCTCGCCATCGAAGGAGCCTGCCCGGTCCAGCGCGTTCCCTATGAGCAGTTGAAAGCCATCCTTCTGGCCGACAGGCAGGTTCTTGAATAGCGAAGCGCGCTGATCCCGCCTGCCCGCGCCTGAAATATGAAACAGTTCAAACCAATCCTGTAACCCCCGACTATCGACAGAAGCGGTCCTATTTCCGACCGTGCTGGGAAGAAGCAACGCTTCGGTCGATCTTTATGCAAACCATGAAAGCGACACGTCAAAATCCCAGCCAAAGCGGTGGTTTCCTGGGGGCGTCATTGCGGCGGCCTCGCGCTTTCACGATGATTGAGCTGTTGATCGTCGTCGCGATCATTGGCGTCGTCGCATCCCTGCTTTTTCCCGCCGCGCAAAAGAGCATTGAGTCGGTGAGGCGCGCCAAGTGTGTCTCGAATCTTCGCCAGATCGGCGCTGCCATTCAACTCTATCGCAACGATTGCAACAATACCTACCCACCTGCCAACGGCGCGGCGACCATGAAGCAAGTTATCGGGTGGTATGGGCTCTGGTATACCCCCTCGGTTCCCGTCGATGGCGGCCTGGTCCCTTACGTCGGCTCCCTGGAGGCCTTGAACAAGCTCGTCGTTTGCCCGCGCAACGGATACCCAGACTCCAATCGCCCGAGTATCAAGAGCCCGTATGGCTACCCTTACGTCGTGAACTACAACGTCTTGGTGCAAAACGGTGTCGCCAAGCCGAAATCGCACCTGGAGCTTTCACGTCCGTCCGAAGTTTTTCTGATGACGGATTCCGCCACAGGCGAAACGCCGGATACCGCCTGGCGTCTTGGACTCTTAAAAAAGGATAACGGATGGGAGGCTTTGGAAGACCGCCACTCCAACCAGATGAACATCCTCTGGGCTGATGGCCACGTCTCCTCCGGTCCCAAGGAGACGAGCATCTTATCCGCCAATTTCATCAACTGAGTCCCCGGCAGCGCCGTGAAGACCCACACCCCCAAAACAAGAGAGGCAAACCCCATGAAAACCAAAACAATCCTGAAAACTCAACCGATCCTCGCGCTGATCGCCTTCGCGGGCCTGCATCTCCTGTCGCCATCGGCCAGGGCCGCCACGTACACCTGGACAGGTGCGAGTTCCAACAATTGGGCAACCATTACGAACTGGTCACCCAACAACTCCTTTCCCATCAGCGGCTACACCGGCACGGATCTCGTCGTACAAATCGACAGCCGCTCAACGGCCATCACCTCCTCAGACAACGTCACTGCAGCCCTTTCCATCAATCAGCTTAATTTCGGAACGGGAACAGGCACCGCGGCAGTCACTTTGACGGTCGCCTCCGGAGCCGCCCCACTCAACTTTGTGGCCAGCGGAAGCACTGGCCCAGCCATCGTCCAGAACAGCGGCGCATCTGTTAACATCAACGGCACTGGCACCGTTGGAGTCGGCGGGATTACTCTTCAGAATAATCTAACCGTCACGGGAACAGGAACCGGCCAACTCTCCCTCTCGACCATCATATCGGGAACAGGCGGTCTGAATTTCAATGCCACCGGGCTCGTTGCCCTGAACGGCAACAATACTTTTTCAGGCGGAGTCACCGTCTCTTCAGGCACCGTGCAACTTGCAACCGGCTCGCCAACGGTGCTGGGTTCAGGGACATTGACCATGGCGGGCGGCAAGGTGATGTCAGCCTCCAGCACCCAGAAGGTCATGAACAACGCCGTCAAGGTCAACGCCGCTGCCACAGCAACTTTCGGAGATACCACCAACAATGGCGCATTGACCTTCAATGGAGCCGCCAGCCTCGGCGCAGGAGCAAAGGTCATCGCCGAGAGCAATGTTCTCTTCCAGAATAGCTCCATTTCGCTGGGCGGAAACGTCACTTTCGCGCAGAAGGGGAATGCCAGGATCACCCTGAATAACCTTAATGCGGCTGGCGGTGTTACGTTTGATCTGGCGCTGGGTGGCTCGCCATTGACCATCACCAACGCCCTGACCAATACCGATGGCTCGACGATCAACTTCGTATTGACGGGCGGCACCACCGGCACGGTCTATACGTTGCTAAACTTTGCAAGCACGACGATCGACTACAGTCAGCTTCAACTGACCAGTGACATCTATGCCCTCGATACCAGCTTCGGGACGGGGGGCTGGCTCATCAATGGAAATAACCTGCAGGTTCAACTCGTTCCTGAGCCTTCCACCCTCGGCATCGCCATTGCCGGTCTCTCGGCCTTTGGGTTATTGGTCCTCCGGGGGCGCAAGGACAAGAACTTGAAGAACAACCAGTCTCTTCCGTCTTCGATCTGATCCCCATGATGAGACTCACCGGCTTGGTGCTTGCCACCCTGATTGCAAACTCCCCGTTCATCCATGCACAACTCGACGAAAAGGGGTTTCAAAACTATACGGAAGGCGACCTGCTTGGCCAGCATGGCTGGCAAGCCCAGGGCAGGGAACAGGGAAGGCCGTATACCAACATGACGGGCAGGGTCTCCATCAAAGTTGACCCTGCCACGGGCAATCGCTGGGTCGCATGGCATGAAGGTTTCGAACCCGCCAGCCAAAGCCGCATTCTCAAGCGGTTCCCGGCGACGGTTGGCTCCAAGGTTGTCGTCAAACTGGATATCCGCCCCGGCAAGGCCACGATCCCCGGGCAATTCATCTTTGACTATGAACGCACCGGCGGAACCTCGATTCGTTTTGACCGAGGAACCCTGCGGGTCGCGAACCATGAGTCGCCGCGACCCGTCGATTCAAAAGTCAGCTTCTATGCCGACGACTGGAACCACGTCGAGCTTCACTTCAATTTTGAAACCTACCAGCTTCAGGCTTATCTCAATGGCCGCAATGCCGGCCTCTATGCCCTGCCTCCCAACATGAACGGCATTAACGAGTTTAATTTCTTCGGCGGGGGAATCGATTTCGAAACCGGCCTCGACAACCTGTCGATTGAATTGGTGGAAACCTTTACTGCACCGTCGCTTAACTAGATGAACCTTTTCAATACCCATTCTACGGCAGCATTTGCAGCATCCCTTCTCCTGTTGAGCGCACAAGGATCTCATGCAGCAGGAGAAGCGGGCATCGACATTGTCCGCAAAGGCAAGGCCCTTGCTGTCATCGCCGTGCCCGAGTCGGCTTCGCCGGTCGTGCAATATGCAGCCAAGGAACTGCAAACCCATGTTGAACTGGCGACCGGCGTCCGTTTGGAGATCACGAAGGAATCTGAAATCCCTTCCGAAAAAAACCCGATCTACATTGGACCGGTAAAGAAGGCGGAGGAGGCAGGGCTCAACCCTAAAGCTCTTCCCAAGAATGCATCCCGCGTCTTGAGCACGGAGAAAGCCCTCTTCCTGATCGGCAACGACGGCAATGGGACCAATATCCTACCCCGCGACGACGCAGACGGGATGGGGTCGCTCTTCGCCGTCTATGACTGGCTGGAGGAGCGGTTGAACGTGCGTTGGATCTGGCCGGGCGACGACGGCATCGTCATTGATTCCAAAAAGAAACTCACCGGCTCCGTGGGCGAAAAGACCATGGAACCTTCTTTGATCCACGCCCGCCTGCGCATCGGTACCGGGCGCCCGGAGACCAGGCTGGATGTTTTCGAACGCTATATGCGCGAAAACAACACCTGGTTGCGCCGCCAGCGCTTCGCTCGCGGGATGAGCTTTGAGTACGGGCACGGCTACGCCAAGTACTGGGAGCTCTATGGCAAGGAGCATCCGGAGTACTTTGCACTTCGCCCCGATGGACAGCGCGCCCCGGTGGATGAACGCACGAATCTTGTCCAAATGTGCGTTTCCAACCCGGGCCTGCAAAACCGGGTGATTGAAAACTGGTTGAAGCAGCGTGCCGAAGATCCCTCAAAACCGTGGATCAACGGCGTCGAGAATGACCGCAGGCTTGTTGATCCCTTTTGTACCTGCCCTGCCTGCGTGGCGTGGGATGGGGACGCGGAGGGAAGCGCCGAGGGTGAAGACACCTGGCTGATTGATGCGGAAAAGAGCGAGAAAGCAACCGCCGACAAAAGCGTCGGAGAAAAAACGCCTGGCACTTCGCTTTCCAATCGCTATGCCCGCTATTGGTTGAGCCTTCAGGAATTGGGCCGTAAGCACGACCCCGAAGCCACGGTGATCGGGTATGCCTATGCGGCGTATGCGAAGCCGCCAACGGGAATCAAGCTGAACCGCAATATCGTCGTTGGCATTGTTCCTCCTTACACCTTCCCGTTCGACAAGAGCGATCGGCTCGCCTTCCGCAAGCAGTGGGATGGCTGGGCAAGCACCGGCGCGCGCCTTTTCCTGCGGCCCAATTATTTCCTGGTTGGCTACTGCATGCCCTACATCTTTGCCCGTGAGTTTGGGGAAGAGTTCCGGTACGCCCGCAAGAATGGGATGATTGCCACGGATTTCGATTCCCTCACGAGCATGTGGGGAACCCAGGGGCCCAATGTCTATATGCTGGCGCGTCTCCATGCCAGGCCGGACGCCAGCGTCGATGCCGTTCTTGAGGAGTATTACTCAGCCTTTCAGCCGGCCAAGGATGAGATCCGCAATTACTTCGAGTATTGGGAGAAGATCACGCTGCGCCGCGATGCCGAGTTCATCAAAAACAATCAAGGTGGCTGGAGTATCGTCGGCACATCGGGAGACAAAATTTTCACTCCCGAGACGTTTGCCGAAGGGCGCGCGCTGCTGAATGCCGCCAAAGAAGTTGCGAAAGCTTCTCCTGCCACGGCAAAACGCGTGGAGGTTCTCTCGCAATGGCTAACGCACGCGGAACTTTGCATGCAGGCGCTTTCGGCTCATCATGCTTCCAAGAGCGATCCGCGCAACGTGGACCTCAGGAACAACGTCCTTGATGCGAAGAAAGCCGTGGATAAATTCCGCGAAGAGCATCAAGAGATGTTCGCCACTGCAAACATGACGCTCCTGCGCCGGGTTGAATCATGGGCCGGGTGGCGGCCAACCTCCGAAGTCGACCAAAGCCACACCAAATAGAGATTTTCTTCCGAATAGACATGAAGGCGACTTCCCCAATGGAGTACCTCTCCCAGCTCCGGCTCAGCCGGGTTGGCGAAGAAACGGAAGCCGGTCTTTGGGTGACTTCGCTCCCATGGCCTCGTGATCCGGTGCAACCATTGAGCCTGGGAGGCGCGCCGACGGCGATCTTGCCATTGGGACGTTGGCCGGGCTGCTCTTCACCGCGCCGCTTGCTGATGTTTGGGGACGGGAATGGGCCCGCTTTGGAAAGTTTGCGGCTTGGCGTACCGGCGACAAGGTCCACACCGCGATTGCTTCCGGAAGCTTCCGCTGAGCTTTTTGACAAAAGCCCGGACGAAAATTTCCTTTGGGAAAGTCATCTCCTGCGCCTTCGATACGGAGGCCGCTCGACGGGGATCGCGCTGGGCCTTCGCACTGGCGGGCAAGTTCTCTGGTGGGAGGCCTGTCGACTGGTCGTCCTGGAGCAGAGCGAGGAATGCGTGGTCGTGGAGATGGGCGGCAGCATTCCGCGCAAGCGGATGACCCAGGAAGAGTTGAAGCAGTACCGGGGCTATAAGAACCCATACCTCCACAGCCACAATTGGTTGAGCGGCCAGATTTTCGCGCGTTTCTTTGCCAATGGGGTATGCGAAATCTATGCACACCATATCAACAACAAGTTTGTCGATGACGGCGCGGCATTTGAGGACGTTGTTCCGGTCATTGGATTAGCCGTTGAAGAAGGCGACGCCTTGTCGGAAGTGCCCGTTAACTGGGATGGAAGCTGCGGTCGTATCGAACTTAACGGCGTGACGTTTGACCTGAGCGAAGTCTGTCGCCTGGCAACTCCGCAGCACCCTGGCAATGTTTCTCGGGAACAAGGTTTCCTGGTTTTGCAACCCTATGAGGGTGTTCAACTCTTTGGGGGGATCGCCACGGAAGATCGTACTGGCGATGCGTTCATTTTCCGCTCTCCGGACAAACATTTCCCGCGCGGGATGGCTCGCACGCTCCGGTTCTCACTTAGTCTTTCGGAGCGTTCGCCCAGGATTGTGCGGTATCTTGCGCCCGCGTGGTGGTACGGCCTCTGTGAAGAATTCCTGCCGGAGCCTCTTCTTCCCGTCCGCAATATTTATGAAGAGACCGTAGAGAAGGCGAACAGCTTCATCCGGGAGAACATTGTGCGCGGCGGTTTCGAAGATGGAGCCATTCCCCGCCAGCTTGCCAGCGGGAAGGAAGAGAACGGGCAGATTTTTCATGAACCGGGCTGGGAAGGCGAGATCGCTTACGGGGCATTTCTGAGCGCATGGCGCAGCGGTGATGGAGAACTCTACAATCATGCCCTCCGCGCGGCTTATAATTTTACCGACACGGCGGTCGATCACGCCATGAAGCTGGTGAAGATGCACGGTTTCGAACCGAATGCGTTTTCCCTGCCAATGAACAGGATGCTGGCGACGATTGCGGCTTATCTCGAAACCGGCGATCCCTATCTCTTCAATACCGCTGAGGCCGTCATTACCAACGCTCATTGGCAAAACAAGAACTCATGGCCTCGCATGACCGTGGGGCGGGACATCTGCTATGTACGCGGCGCGGTACTTCTCTATCGCTATTTTGGCGAAGACTTCTTCCGGCGCATTGCGCTGGAAGGCGCTCTGAGCGCTGCTCAATCGCAGCGCCCCAATGGGAGCTTTGGCGATCAGGGTGGCGGTGCAGGGCTTCACCAATGGAGCGGCTATATCACCAAGGCCTGGATGGGGATGCTGGCGACCAATGGCATGGTCGATTACCTTGAGATCTTCCCCGACGAGGAACGGCTAAAGGAAACGGTAAAGCGATTTGCCGACTGGATGTTGGTTTCGCGCTGGGATCACCCTGAAGGCAAAGCCTGGCCTTACCAGTGGGACTACGCAGGAAAGGATGTCTACGTCACTCCGCAGGGGGCCATCGTTCGTTACCCCGATCAAACGGCGTGGCACCAGGATAACATAGCCCGGTTGATGGGTTACATGACCATCGAAACCGGCGACCGGCGCTATCTGGATGCGTGGGCTGAGAGCTACCGGATTGCTCCCTTGAATCGCTCAGACCACTCCACCTCCGCCGCCCTTCAATTCCTCCCGTGGATCATGGCAAAGCTTTGGAACGCCCGCCTTTGCGACGGGCGAGTTGAAACCGCGCCTGTTTCATTTGGCGAGCGGACCCCGAAAACCGCGGAAGTGATGGCCCCCGGCGGATTGCTGCCGGTAGGCATTACCCAATCCGGCGATTAAACGGCGAGGGAGGTGAGCCCTCAATGCTCCGTCGCCTTCTCGGCTCCGAGGCCGGTATTGGCGCGGACGACCAACTCGGTGTACTTCGCCTCGGCCTCCGGTTCACGGGAGATCAGCGTGCCGATGATCGCGCCAAGGAACCCGAGCGGGATGCTGACGATCCCGGGGTTATCGAGCGGGAAGAGGTGTTTTTCTCCCATGATGCTCGGGCTCAGGAGGATCAGGATGATGGAAGAGACCAGGCCGGTCACGAGGCTCGTCACGGCTCCCGCTGTGTTGAAGCGCTTCCAGAAGATCGAGAAGATGATCGCCGGGAGATTCGCGGAGGCCGCGACGGCGAAGGCCAGCCCCACGAGGAACGCCACGTTCACCGAGGGCCCGAGCACGATGGCGATGAGAATTGAAACCGCGCCGACGACCAGGGCCGTGATCCGTGCGACCCGGACTTCCTGGCCGGGGTTCGGCTCTTTGCCGTGATGCAGCACGTTGGTGTAGAAATCGTGCGCAAAGGAGGTGGAGGCACTGATTGTCAGGCCCGCCACGACCGCGAGAATGGTGGCGAAGGCGATCGCCGAAATGAAGGCGAAGAAGATCTCGCCGCCCATCGCCTTGGCGAGAAGGGGAGCCGCCATGTTCGGGCTCACTTTCCCTGCGTTATCGACGATGTTATCCGGGTTAAGGATGCTGGCCGCTCCGAAGCCGAAGAACGTCGTCATGATGTAGAACGCGCCAATCAGCACCATCGCCCAGACGACCGAGGAGCGGGCCGTCTTCGCGTCCGGCACCGTGTAGAAACGGATGAGGATGTGCGGAAGCCCGGCGGTGCCGAGCACCAGCGCGAGGCCGAGGGAGATCAAATCCAGCGCACCCCAGGTGCCATGATACTTGTGGCCCGGTTGCAAAAAGTCCTGCGTCACGACGGCTCCGCCTTTGGTGAAGGTAATCGCGCTGAGCGATTCGAAGAACTTCACGAAGCTGTAGTCGTAGTGCTTCATGACCAGGATGCTCAGGAAGAGGGAGCCGCTGAGCAGCAGCACCGCCTTGATGATCTGCACCCAGGTGGTGGCGAGCATCCCGCCGAAAACGACATAAACGATCATCAGCACGCCGACGCCGATCACGGCGGCATAGAAGCTTACGCCGGGCAGGAGAAGCGCGACCAGCGCTCCCGCTCCCACCATTTGCGCGATCATGTAGAACGTGCTGACGGTGAGCGTGCTCAACGAGGCCATCGCCCGCACCGGCCGCGCCTTGAGGCGGTAGGCGAGAACGTCGGCCATCGTGTATTTGCCCGCGTTGCGCAGCGGCTCGGCCACGATCAGGAGGACTGTCAGGTAAGCGACCAGAAAGCCGACGGAATACATGAACCCGTCATACCCTTGAAAGGCGATCATCCCGGCAATGCCGAGGAATGAGGCCGCGCTCATATAGTCCCCGGCCACGGCTAGTCCGTTCTGCCAGCCGGTGATGCTGCGGCCCGCCGCAAAGTAGGCGCTTGCGCCGGTGTTGCGTCGCGCGGACCACCAGGTAATGCCCAGGGTCAGCGCGATGAAAACAAGAAACATCGTCAGCGCCATCTTATTTGCCCTCCGCTTTTTTAATGATTGCGCCGGCGGCCGTGTCCCAACCCGCGGCTACCTTGACGTAAACCGCAGCGACCGCCCAGGCCATGATGAACTGCGAAAAGGCGAAAATATAGGCGACGTTTACCGGGCCAACCTTGTGCTCCATCCATTGCGGGAAGTAGCCGACCAGGATCGGCAGGGCGAAGTAGTAGACGAGAAAGAAAATGGTTCCCGCGATAATGAACCGGCTTTTGCGGGCGATCAGCGCTTTGAACTCCGGCATCGCGGCGATTCCCTCCCAGTCGGCGCGCTGGCGTTCTGCCTCCGCGGAATCGGCTGGTTTGGGAGAGGGGGATTGCTGGGCCGCATCTGTTCTCGCAACAGATTGGACAGCCCGCCGTGACGCGTCGGGATAGTCGGGGGAGGACATCGGCGCAAAAGCTACGCTATGGGTTTCAATTATTCACGAGAAATTTGCGTCGCCGGCTACAGAAGTTTTTTGAGAAAGATCTTCGGCTTTCTCCGTAAAAAACGTCGCGTCTTGGCGAGCGACATCTTTTGCAACTCTGCGCGTTCCTCTTCAATCCGGCTGGAGAGCACCTGCGAGGCATGTTTTTGCCGAAGGCGGGTACGGAGGACGGCCAGGTCGTGCTCCAACCCAAGCAGTTCGGCGATCTTGTCGGCCTTGCGAATGCGCTTTTTGACGGTCTTGGTGCATTCCTTGCGAACCAATCGGAGTTGCGCCCAGAGTCTTTTGATCCGACGCCGTAGCCGGTGGAATGCTTCCTCGTCGGAGTTGCCTGCTTCCTCCTTGGCCTGCAGTGCCTCCAAAGCCCGCCGGCATCTCCGGTAGGAACGCCGTAGCGCTTGACGGATGATCTTCCGACTGGCGTCGGGATTCCAGTTCGCGAGATCCTGCCGCCCGGCTTCGAGCCGCTCCAGCACCTCTTCCCGCCCGGAAGCGGCGACGGCCTGTTTATGGACGGTCGCGCGCGCTTTTTCGAAGACGGCTGCCGGGGGAGCCTCGGGCGTTTTCTCCAGACGCGCGAGGGTCGTCATGCAGATTTCGTCGTCTCTCGCCCCGGAGATGGCGCGGGCGGCATCGCGGAAGAGCCGGTCAAGCTCGGGAGCCGCAGGATCGCCCTTCGCAAGCGCGAGCAGCGCCCGGAGTTCCTTGATTCGTCGTCTCGTCTGGTGGACGTCCCCATCCCTCAGATGGGCCACGGTGGCATCCGCAAGCTCCACGCCGATGCGCCGGAACTCTTCCGGCAGCGGGCGTTTTCGCTTGAGGGTGAAGCTCATTGGAGATTGAAAATGATCTCCTTGGATTCGCGCATCGCCTGATCGGCGCTGTCAAAAATCTTTTTGAGATCATCTTTGGAACCGATCCGGAATTCGACGGTGTGCGCGTGGGTGCTCCCGGGATAAGTCTTGACCACCTTTTTCCAGGTCTCGTCCTGCCCCGTGCGTCCGGCGGCTTCGGTGGCGAGGTCCTGGACCTTGTTGATGATCGATTGCCCTGCGGCGAGCGGCGTTTGCGGAGTGATCGGCTCCAGGAAATAGAACCGTGCCTGCGAATTGCCGGTCGTATCGATGTTAACCTCGGTTACGCGGGCCGCGCCATCGACCACATACTCATGCATGGCCACGGAAACCATCGCATGGACGGCAACCGAAAACGAGCCGCCGGGAAGGGTGGCGCGCCAGGCTCGAACGCGTCCGGTTGGGGCCGGAGTGGGTGCGGCATTTGGCGTTTGAGCGGGGGCGGAGAGAGGAAACCCGAGGCCGGCGGCAAGAAGGGACCCGGTGAGCAACAACGTAACACGGCGCATGCCGGGGAGTATGCCCCGACTTCCCGGGAGAGGCTATTCAAAAACCGGAGCGAGGAGACCGGAAAAAAAGAGACGCTGCCGCGCCAATGGCGCGGCAGCGTCTAAACTCTCCGGTTTCCGGTTTTCCTAGTAGACGTCGGCTTCGAGGAAGCCTTCGAGCTGCCTGATTCGGGTCGGGTGGCGCATCTTGCGAAGCGCTTTGGCTTCGATCTGCCGGATGCGCTCGCGGGTGACCTTGAACTGGCGGCCCACTTCTTCCAGCGTGCGGCTGTAGCCGTCGACGAGGCCGAAGCGTTGTTCGAGCACCTGGCGTTCACGTTCAGTGAGCGTTTCGAGGACGTCCTTGATCTTCTCCTTGAGGAGGGTGATCGCGGTCATGTCGCTCGGATTTTCCGCGCCCTTGTCTTCGATGAAGTCGCCGAAGCTCGTGTCGTCGCTGTCGCCTACCGGGGATTGCAGCGAGATCGGCTGTTGCGCCATCTTGAGTACGGCGCGCACACGCTCCACGGGGAGCTGGATCTCCTCGGCCACTTCTTCGGGGCTCGGCTCGCGGCCATATTCCTGGACCAACTGCTTCTGCACGCGCATCAGCTTGTTGATCGTCTCGATCATGTGGACGGGAATACGGATCGTGCGGGCCTGGTCGGCGATGGAGCGGGTGATCGCCTGGCGGATCCACCACGTCGCATACGTCGAGAACTTGTAGCCACGGCGATACTCGAATTTTTCCACCGCCTTCATGAGGCCCATGTTGCCTTCCTGAATCAGGTCGAGGAAGGAGAGCCCGCGGTTGGTGTACTTCTTGGCGATCGAGATAACGAGACGCAGGTTGGCTTCGACCATCTCGGTCTTCGCCTTGAGCGCCTTGCGCAACCAGCTCTTGAGGGAGTGGTATTCGCTGACGAAATCGTCCGGGTCGAGCCACGTGCGCGACTGGATCTCCTGCTGCTTGGCCTGATAGGCGGCGGCCGATTCCGGCTTGCTGGAGGCGGCGCGCTTGGCGATCTCATCACGCAGGAACGAAACGGTGCGGAACTGCTCGTCGGCAAGATTGACGAATTCCTCGGTGACCTTCTGCTTGAAGTAGAACTTCGGGTAAAGCTTCTGGAGCGCGGAATGCGCTTTGGAGAACTCCTGCTGGGCCTTCGTATTGGAGCCCTTCTCCTGCCCCATGACGGTCTTGTAGGCTTTGGCGGCTTCCGTGGCGGCTTTTTCCACCTGCTCGCACAGCTTCGGGAGGGCCTTCATGTAGCGCTCGCGGCTCTCGATCTTCTTGTCGAGAATCACGCGGTCGAACCGTTCGCGGCCTTCGTTGAGCTTCGTGGCGAGGTCGAGATACGCCCTGGAGATGAATCCGAAGCGGTTGACGAATTTCTGGACGCTCAGTTCCGCCTCTTCGATGCGCTTGGAAATTTCGACCTCCTGTTCGCGGGTCAGCAGGGGGACCTGGCCCATCTGCTTGAGGTACATCCGGACGGGGTCGTCCAGAATATCGAGCTTGGAGTCGGCTTTATCCTCTTCTTCGTCGTCGTCGGAGTCTTTCTTGCCGTCCTTATAGCTGTCGACCTGGGAAGCGTCGATGATGTCGATTTCCAGACCGCGCAGGCGGTTGAGGATCATCTCCATCTCGTCGGGCTCATTGACGCTGTCGGGCAGCGCCTCATTGAGGTCGTCGAAAGTGAGGTAGCCTTGTTCCTTGGCGAGCTTGATGAGTTCGCGGATTTTTTCCGCCATCTCGGGTGCATCGACACTGAAAGCGGCGGCGAGGACCTCCGGGGTCGGCGCAGCCGGCTGTGGTTCGAGCGTTTTGGCCGTTTTGGCAGAGACGGCCTCTTTGGGGGCCTTGGGCGCTTTCTCCTTGGCGGCTGCAGAAGAAGCCGTCTTTTTGGACGGTTCTTTTGCGGAGGTTCCGGAAGCCTTGGGTGCCTTGATGACTTTTTTAGCCTTATCGCCCTCTGCGGGGGCTTTGGCGTTGGCGGGCTTGGCTTTGGAACTGCTTGAGGAAGACTCTGCTTTCTTGGGTTTCGCTGCTGGGGCTGTTTTCGATTTGGGAGAAGATTGCTTTGTCGGATTGGTCATACCCACGCGAGTTCGGACAATTGTCTCACCTCACGCCCATGGGTGTTTACGGGGGAGGGGACAAAGGCCGCGTAATATGGGTAAGCCTCTGCGTGAGGTCAAGGACTTGTTTTTGTAATTTCATCTCCTCCTCAAGGGAGAGCCCCGGTTGGCGGAGTCGGGCGGTGGCGATGTCCCTCCGGTTTTGTAACGCTCGCCGTTCCAGATCACGCCAGCAATCGGTGACGATGGGGAGCGGGTCTGCCACTTCAGGGAGGGATTCGGCCAGGAGATCGGCTATGGCAGCTTGTTCCGCCGGGGGAAGGGTGGCGATGAAGGTGGAGAGAGAGGCAGGTTCGGCCGGGTTGAAGCGCCCGCGCAGGATGCAGGCGAGAATCTCGCCGTCGGTCAGTTCGGCAAGCAGGGCTTCCCATTTCCGGGCAAGCAGCCATTGCCGGGTATCTTCGTTGACCAGGGCCAGACGGCAGAGGATCCGGATGGTATTGCTCATCGGGGGGAGGGGCGGGGTGGATGGGGGCTCCCCTTCCTGAGCTGCGTCGTGCTTCCATTCCTGCTTGGCGGGCCGGTTGCTCCGCTTCAGAAGCGCGGCGAACTGGGCTGCGGGAATTTCCAAACGGGCGCTCACATTCTGGATGACCGCCTCGCGGAGAACCGCGTCAGAGATCAGCGAGACTCCTTCAGCCATCTTGCGGGCGAAGTCCGCCTTTCCTCTGGGGGTGGTAAACTCCGGGCTCGCCGCAAAGCGCTCCACTTGAAACTCGAAGAAATCGCGGGCTCCCGCGATTCTCGCGGCAAATACCTCGCCGCCTTCCGAGCGGATAAAAGAGTCGGGATCGTGCCCTTCCGGCATCGTGGCAACGCGGACGGAGAGCCCGACATCGAGCAGGGGCTCGAGGGTTTTTTCGGCAGCCTTTAACCCGGCGGCGTCGGAGTCGAAGCAGAGCACCACTTCCTTGACAAAGCGTTTGAGGATACTGGCCTGGTTTTCGGTGAAGGCGGTGCCTTGCGACGCGGTGACATTGCGAACCCCGGCTTCGAACGCGGTGATCAGGTCAACCTGCCCCTCGCAGACGATGGCGGTGCCGGAATCGATGAGGGCGCGCTTCGCTTTATGAAGGCCGAAGAGCACTTTGCCTTTGGTGAAAATCGGTGTTTCCGGCGAGTTGACGTATTTTCCCCCAAACGCCTCCGCGCTCAAAACGCGGCCGCTGAAGGCGATGACCTCCCCGATGTCGTTGCAGATCGGGAACATGAGCCGGTCGCGAAACCGGTCATAATAGCGGGTGGGGCGGTTGGGCTCTTCGCTTTCCTTGCTGGTCACCAAACCGCTGGCAATCAATTCAGCGTCATAATACCCCTTGCTGCGAGCCCACTGAGAGAGCGCGTCCCACGATTCCGGCGCGTAGCCGATCTTCCAGGATTTCGCAACCTCGGCGGTGATTCCCCGGCTTTTGAGATAGTTCCGGGCGTGCTGCGCGGCTTCGCTCTTGAGGAGGATGCGGTGAAACCATTCTGCCGCCGCCGCATGCAGGGCGAGAAGGCGGCTTTTCATCCGGTGCCTGGCATCTTCCTCGGCGGAAAGGGGCTCGTCCTCGAAGCGGATGCCCCGGCGGGCGGCGAGCCGTTTGGCGGCTTCGGGGAAGTGGACGTTCTCGTAAAGCTCCACAAACTTGAAAACCGTCCCGCCCGCGCCGCACCCAAAGCATTTGAAGGTCTGCCGGGCGGGGTTCACCGTGAACGATGGTGATTTTTCGCGATGAAACGGACAGAGGGCCTTATAGACGGCGCCCGCCCGTTTCAGCGGGAAATAGCCGTTGATGACGTCGACGATGTCGTTGGCCGCCGCAATCTGTTCGATAACCTGCTCGGGGATCATTGAAAACGAGCGTATCGGAAAGACCCGGGCGCGGGAAGGAAGAGGCGGAAAAAGTGCAGCCCGGGCGGAATGCTTGGGGAGTCATTCTGCCCGGGCCGCTCTCGGAGGGGGCGTTGGGCCATCGGTGTGTGTCTTCAATTTCCTCCGAGTGATTGTTAAGAAAGCAGCTCTTATACCAAGGCATTCCTGGCCGAATGGTGCGGCAGCACCGGTAGTCCGCTCGCGCCGTCGAGCGCGGGTATCGGCTCTCGTGCCTTTCTGGGCCGCATCCAGCAAATTACCAAGCCCGTCCTTAGGGGATGGCGTCAAACGCGCGTCATTGTCATCTCCCGCGCTCTCGGCGAGAGCGGACTACCGGTGCTCCGCGGGTGGGGGTGTCGGCGTCCCTGTCGTTTCCTCAAATTCAACCTTCAGACCGCTCTTTGCCAGAAGATCGCCGAGTTGTTTTCTCAAATTTGCTTCCGCTCTCTCAAGGGCCGGCGCTGTCGTCTCAATTTTGTTTCTGGCGTCGGCGGTGAAGCGATTGAGAACCTCGGTGCGGTCTGCGTCGGTAATCGAATTCCACCACCCGGGAGCGTCCTGGCTGGCTATCACGGTATCCAGTTGGACGGAAAGAATGCGAGGCCGCGGGTGGCGGATCCGTACGGTTTGTTTGCGCGAGTCGAACGCAACGGAAAACGGCTCATGAAGATCGAAACCGGCGCTTGCGGTAAAGAACGCTTTCAACTCGATGGTTTTAGTGCTCCCCAGCCAGGTGGAACTCCACTGCATCCGGTGTTCGAACCGCTCCTTGTTGGTGATCAATTCCATCACCGGTGTGCTTTCCCTGAAGATCAAGGTGCGGTCCACCGTCACCCTGGGGGTGAAATTGAACGTGTTTTTTACCGCTTCGGCAAAGCTGGCCGCCGTGCGCCGTGTCTCCCGGACGGTGGCGGAGGTCAGAAAATAGAGGCTGAGGGTGCAGGTGACGAGCACCAGACAGATGGCGATGGCAAATTGGATGGGTGAACGTTTCGACATCAGGAGCGTACCGTACCTCGTGAACGGCGGGGTGAAAAGCCCCAGAGTTCCGTCAAAGGGGACCGCTTCCCGGACTGGCCGCGATTTGAAGGGTGACGAGCCTTGGGCGGAGGGGAGTACGGAGCCGGCCAGGGCTCGTCGAATTTTGGAAGGGTCTTTGCCCCTGACCCCAGAATGAGGCCAATAACCGGGGGCCTCCCGTAGTCTCTACAAATGCAAACTTCGCCTCCGTTTCATCAATACCCCAACGAGGACGAGTTGACCCCGTTGGATCGCATCGACAGGGCGCTTGCATCGGTGCCCCCCGGGCATCCCGCACAGCAGGACCTGCTCAACCTCCGTGCCGCCGTGACGGAACACGAAAACACGATGGTCGAGGCGCGACAGGCCATCGAAAAACTCGAACAGATCGTCCAGAAGCTGACCGCCCCGGCCAATCGGATCGGGACGTTCCTGGGCATCCCGGACAAGGAGACGGCGCAGATCGTGGTCGGCGGGGCCGACTACTATTGCAATGTCGATCCGCGAGTTGCGGTTTCGAGTCTAAAACGCGGCACCCGGGTGCTCGTCAACGAAGCTTTCGCGATTGTGGGCGATCTCGGCTACGACAGCGGGGGGCCGGTGGCGAAGGTGACCGAGGTACTCGACGGGGATCGCCTTCGGGTCGGCACGGAGCATGGCGTCCAATCTCTCGTGCTCCAGCGAAGCGCGGACCTGAGCCGGGAGCCGGTCAAGCCGGGGGATGAAGTGCGGGTGGACTCCAACTACCGGGTCGCCATCGAAGTGCTCTCCAAACCGCAGGCCGACGACTACTTTCTCGACAGCGTGCCGGAGCTTCCGTGGGAACGGGTGGGTGGCCAGCAGGAGGCATTGCAGGCGATCAAGGATGCCGTGGAGCTTCCCCTTCTGCATGCCGATCTGTTTGCCCGCTTTCAGCATTCCACGCCCAAGGGCTTTTTGCTCTATGGGCCGCCGGGATGCGGCAAGACACTGATCGGCAAGGCCACCGCCTATAACCTGACCAAAAAGCTCAAGGAGCAGACCGGGGCAGAGATGCGCGAGTATTTCATGCACATCAAAGGCCCGGAGATTCTCAATATGTGGGTGGGCGAGAGCGAACGGATCGTGCGCGATATTTTCGCCCAGGCCCGGGAGAAGCGGCGCGAGGGGTTCCTGCCGTTCCTGTTCATCGACGAGGCGGAGAGCGTCCTTGGAACCCGCCGTGCCACGCGGTACTCCAGCATCCTCTCGACACTCGTGCCGATGTTCTGCGCGGAGATGGACGGCATCGATTCGCTCAACGACGTCGTGATCATCCTGGCTTCCAACCGGGCCGACCTGATCGACCCCGCGATCCTGCGCCCGGGGCGGATCGATCGGAAGATCAAGGTGAACCGGCCGGACCGCGATGGTGCTCGGGAGATCTACAAGATCTATCTGGGGCAACATCTTCCGTATGATCCAGTGCTGTTGCGGGAAACCGGCGGGACGCCGGAGGCGGTGGAGGCTTTGGTGGAAAAGCTGCTTGAATGGCAGTTTGATCGCCGCGATGAGAACCGTTTTCTGGAGGTCACCCTGCGGAGCGGCCGCAAGGAGGTGCTCTACCGGGGCGATCTGGTGAGCGGGGCGATCATCGCTTCCATTGTGGAGCGCGCCAAGGCGATCGCCATCAAGCGCGCCATCGCCACCGGGAAGCCTGAAGGCATCAGCGAGACGGATCTCCGGCTGTCGCTCGACGCCGAGTATCTGGAGAACGACATTTTCCCGCCCAGCGATATTACGGAGGATTGGCTGAAGCTGATCGACTACGATTCGGAAAACGTGGTCCGGATCGCTCCGGTGCGGTACGGGGCGGCGGCAAAGGCAACGCCGCACATGCATGTCATTTAAATGAGTAACACTTTGGGGAAAACCCATCCAAGCGGTATGAAAAGGGTGTTCGGCATCGAAACGGAATACGGCATCACCGTGGACGGACAGGAGCAGGTGGACGTCGTGCAGGAATCCATCGAGATCGTCCGCAGCTACACTGAGCACGGTGCGGCGATGAAGTGGGACTATAATCTCGAAGATCCTCATCAGGACGCCAGAGGCTTCCGTGCCAAGGAGCTGTTGCAGGATACCGACGAATCGGCCTACTTCGAAATCGACAAGAATCGCCCGCTCAGCTTCGAGGAAATCAAGAGCGACCTTGTTCTGAGCAACGGTGCGCGTTTTTACAACGACCACGCGCACCCGGAATACAGCACGCCCGAATGCACCACCCTGCGCGAGATCGTCTCGCAGGACAAGGCGGGGGAGCGGGTGATGTGGGAATGCGCCCGCCGCCGGAACGCGCGCATCGCCGATGGCCAGCAGGTGCGCCTCTACAAGAACAATACCGACTTTATCGGGCACTCCTTCGGCTGCCACGACAACTATCTCATGGCGCGGACGGTGCCGTGGGACAAGATCGTCGGCGGTGTGGTTCCGTTCCTCGTCACGCGGCAGATCTTCGCTGGCGCGGGCAAGATGGGGCTGGAATGCGAGAACGGCCAGACCCAGCCGGGCGTTTTCCAGATTTCGCAGCGATCCGATTTCTTTAGCGTAATCGTCTCCATCGACACGATGAACCGTCGTCCCATCGTGAACACCCGCGACGAACCGCATGCCGACACCTCCAAGTACCGCCGCTTTCACTGCATCATCGGCGACGCCAACATGAACGAAGTGGCCACGGCGCTGAAGATCGGCACCACCTCGCTGGTTCTGGAGTTGATCGAGAAGGGGCACGCCCCGATGATCGATCTGGCCAGCCCCGTGGAAGCGGCCAAGTCGATCAGTCGTGACCCAAGCTGGGACTGGATTGTGGAGTTATCCGACGGGAGAAAAATCTCCGCCATCGACATCCAGCGGCTCTATCTCCGCGCGGCACAGGAGCATTGCGACCGTGACGACGAGGAGGCGCGTTGGGTGTTGGAAGAATGGGAGTTGGTGCTCAACGATCTCCACGCCGACCCGATGCGTTGCATGGACCGTCTCGACTGGGTGGCGAAGAAGTTTCTGCTTAACTCCTTCCGCGAGGAGGAGAACCTCGACTGGAGCGATCCTTGGCTTCAATCGCTTGATCTCGAATACCATAACATCGACCCGGTGGCCGGTCTCTATCACGAGATGCAGCGGACTTGCTCGCTCCGGAGATTTTTGACGGAGGAAGACATCAAAGACGCCATCTTTCAGCCGCCGACCACCACGCGCGCCTTCTTCCGGGGCCGCGCCGTGGCGAAGTTCAACGACGCCATCTCCTCGATCCAGTGGGACGAGGTCGTATTCAACACGGCGCACGGTCCAAGGGCCGTGCCGCTCATCGCCGCGTTCTGCGACGAAAGCCTGGACGCGCTCAACGCGCGCATTCAGGGGGCGGAGACGGTGGCGGATCTGTTTTGAGCTGTAATTGATTCGGCATTTCCGCAATTGATCGGGAGATGACCGCTTCTGTCGTTGATCTTCCCGCTCTCGTTGCCTTTTGGGATTTTCAGGATGACACCCTGCAATCCCGGGGACCTGTCCCTGTTTCTCTTCATGCTTCCGGAGCCCCTTTGGAATATGAATGCGAGGGTGTCTTTGGCCAGCGTTCGCTCCGGTTCCGCGCCGACGGCATTGTGGCGGCGAACTACCTTTTTGCCACCGCCGCCGAGGCTCCCGCTCTCAACATAGGGGGCGAAGGGGCGCATGTTACGGTCGTTGCTTGGATCAAGCGGGAACCCACCTCTTACAGTGGCTGCCAGTTCATTGCGGGCGTTTGGAATGAACATTATCGCCGCCAGTACGGGATGTTCTTGAACCTGGGTATTTGGGACTCGGCGCAGCAGGTGGGGGCTCACGTCTCCACTCATGGAGGTCCCACCCCGGGCCATCCTTACTGCATGGATGTTGCCATTGGGGCCACCCCCGTTTCCGTCGAAACCTGGCATTGTGTGGCGATCAGCTACGATGGCATTCATGCCCGCGCCTGGCTCGACGGTGTGCTCGACGTGCGTGAGCCGCAGGGGGAACCGGGGCGCAATCCGTTCCATTACCCCGGCGCTTTGCTCAAGGGGGATGCCGACTTTACCATCGGCGCCGTTGCCAGGCCGGTCAGTGTGGTTCCCGACGGTCATGGCGGCTTTGTCGAAACGGGGACGGCCATCGCCAATCCCTTTACGGGGCTTTTTGGCGGCCTTGCCATTTACGGCCGTGCTCTCTCCGAGACCGAGATCGCCGGGCTCGCCCGTCTTCTGCCGCGCTGACACTCTTCTTGCGCGTCGGGGCGATTTGCCCCAAGTTGGGGGTTTGCACCTATCATGCGCGAAGAGATTTCCAGAAGGCGAACGTTTGCCATTATTTCCCACCCGGACGCGGGCAAGACAACGCTGACCGAGAAGCTGCTGCTTTACGGCGGCGCGGTGCAGCTTGCCGGGTCGGTTACGGCGCGCAAGAGCCAGCGGGCGGCGACCTCGGACTGGATGGAGCTTGAGCGCAAGCGGGGCATCTCCGTCAGCTCCACGGTGTTGCAGTTCGACTACAATGGCTACCGGGTCAATCTTCTCGACACCCCCGGGCACAAAGATTTCTCCGAGGACACCTACCGTGTGCTCACTGCCGTGGACGCCGTCGTGATGGTGATCGACTCGGGCAAGGGCATCGAGACCCAGACGCGCAAACTTTTCGAGGTTTGCCGCCGTCGCGGCGTGCCGATCTTTACGTTCATGAACAAGGTGGACCGCCCGACGCGCGATCCCCTGGAGCTGGTGGACGAACTTGAGAGCGTGCTCGGCATCGGCGCGTTCCCCGTCAACTGGCCCCTGGGCACCGGGTTCGGCTTCAAGGGGGTCTTTGACCGCCAGACCAAGGACCTCCATCTTTTCGAGCGGACCAAGGCGGGTGCTTACCGCGCCCCGGTGACGATCACCAGCCTGGAAGACCCGCTCGTGCGTGAACAGCTTGACCCGGGCGACTACGCGCGCGCCGTGGAGGAACTGGAGATGCTCGAAATGGCGGGCAAGGAGTATTCCGCCGAGGCCGTGCTCAAGGGCGAACTGACGCCGGTGTTCTTCGGTAGCGCGATGAACAACTTCGGGGTTCAACTGCTCCTCGATTCCTTTCTGGAACGCTCCGCGCCCCCCGGGCCGCGCCGCTCGGCGGAACGGCTGGTGGCTCCCGATGAAAAGGCATTTTCCGGCTTCGTCTTCAAGATTCAGGCCAACATGGACCCGAAGCACCGCGATCGCATCGCGTTCCTGCGCATCTGCTCGGGCCGCTTCGAGCGCGACATGGTGGTGACCCACGCACGCACCGGCAAGAAGGTGCGGCTTTCGAGTTCACACAAGCTTTTCGGGCAGGAGCGCGAGACGGTGGACGAGGCGTTCGCGGGGGATATTGTCGGGCTGGTGGGGCATTCGGAGTTTGGGATCGGCGACACGCTGACCGAGGATGGCACGGTGCTTTATAACGAGATTCCCCGGTTTGCCCCGGAGTGTTTTGCCTATCTGCAAAACCCGAACCCCGGCAAGTTCAAGCAGTTCCGCCAGGGCCTCGACCAGTTGTTGCAGGAGGGGGTCATGCAGGTTTTCTACCTGCGGGATTCGGGGCAACGGGTGCCGCTTCTGGCGGCGGTTGGGCCGCTGCAATTTGAGGTGGTGCAATACCGGTTGGAAAGCGAGTACGGCGCGCCGTCGCGACTGGAATCGGTGCCGTGGGAGATTCTCAAGTGGCTGCGGGAGGGGACGACGGCGAGCGAGCTCGACGCCTTGAAGCTCCCCACCGGATGCCGCGTCGCCTATGACTCCGGCGAACAACCTGTGGTGCTGTTCCCTAGCACGTGGACGCTCAATTACTTCCAGCGGGAAAACCCCGGCGTGCCGCTTTTCGATCTTTCTGCGGATTCCAAGACGACTCCCGAGGCGTCGGCGGTGAATTGAGTGTCTCGATTTCACCGATATACCGTCGGGTATGGGGTGTTATTTTTTGTAGAGCCCTCCGTCGCGCGTTGGTATGTTTTTCGCAGAATTGCTAGATGATTATCGAGGGTTGGTCGCAAATGTACGAAAATATGTCTTGAGTAGAGGGGGTGTTAAGGTTAGAAATTGGGTTGGTTTCCCTCTTTTCTGAGAATGCAAATTTCGTGCCAGTCGGTCCGCTTCTGCGGACTTCGGTTTGTAGCAGCCTCTATTATTTTCTTGGGGCTCCACGGTGGCAGCATCAGAGCTGCAGATCAGCCACAAGTTCTGAGCGAGTTTCATAAGCCTCAGGCAATCGATGGCGGAACTTCCGATTCCGCTCTGACAGATTTGAAGAGCGCGACAACGAAGGGCCTCAATCTGGCCGTCACAAGTCCGGCTTCTTCTCCTTCGGCGGCGAAAGAAGATAAAAAGGAGGATCGCGCCACGATCGAAATTCCCGAACCTTCCGTCGCAGCCGTGCTGGCGGCGGGCACCGGGCTCCTTGTGGGAATGAACTATTGGCGTCGTCGCCGGACGTTCCTTTCCTGAGCAGGCCGATTCATACGGTTCAGGGCCGCCTCCAGTCGTATTGGAGGGTACCTTGTTTTCTTCAGGAACTCTCTTTCACGAAACGCTCCAGCCGCTGTGCCGAGACCGGTTGCGCGGTGCCTAATTCCTGGGCAAAGAGCGAGACCCGGAACTCCTCCAGCAGCCAACGGAACGCTTCGCGTTTTTCGTGGGATAGCGACTGGAGGTCGGTCCGCCAGTTTGCAAACGGGGCGAGTTGCTTTGCCTTTTCGGCGTCTTTGGCCGGGTTGATCCAGGCCCGCTCGGCGCGCAACTGAACGGCTCGCAGGTAGCGCGGAAGATTCGGCAACTGCGTAAACGGGGTGGAAGCGAGAAAATCCTCCGGCACCAGTCGCGCGAGATCTTCCTCCAGGGAGGCGTGGCGCTTCGGTGCGGCGAGCACGGTTTCCCGCAGACCAAGGATTTGTGCGGCCAGCGGGCCGATCTTGCGCGCCAGCGAAGAGAATTCGCGGCGGGCATTTTCGCATAAGTCGTGAAAGCGTCGCTCCGTCAGGGGAGAGGGCGGGGCAAGCGTGAGGAGTTGTTCGGCGGCGCAACGGCGCGCGCCTTCCGTCAGTTTCGAGAGTGGGGAGACCGGCTTGGGAGGCGTTGTCTTGGCTGGAGCCGTCTTGAAGGCGGGCATGGAAGGTCGGGCCGCATTTGCCTGAGCGCGGGCGTTTGGCGCTTGGATCTTATGACCGAGATCGCCCAGCAGATCTCCAAGGCTTGTGATGCCCTTGTTGGTGGACGCGGGTTTGCCCGCTGGAGAAGCGGGAAGTCTCCGGGCATCGTCGAACTCCCGGGTAAACCGTGCCAGATCGCTTTCCAGCAGCCGTTCGGCAAGACGGCGCACCCCGGCAACACTGGCGGAATCGGCCTCCTCGCGTTTTCGGAAGAGCTTCAGATCGACTTCGCCGCCCGGGCGAAGCACGAGTCCGGGATAGGCAAGCAGCGGCGCGCCGCCGATCTCCTCCACGGGGATCGACTCCGGCAGGTTGCCAAAGGTCCATGAGGCGAGCCCCGTTTTCTCCCAACGGCGCGCGGCACGGTCCCAGGCGCCCGACTCGGTGCCAAGGTTTTCGGCGCGAGCGCGGAGCGCCTCAAGATCGCGCCCGGTGGCGACGGTTTTGTTGCGTCGGTCGATCACTTCCACCCGGGGGCGCAAGTAGTCGGGGAGGGTCGGCCAGTCGCCGGGCGGGACCGCGACCCGGTAGCGGCTTTCGACAAACTGCGAGAGCGCCACGAAAAGATCGCGGTCGCCGGGGTCGAAGTCGCGGGCAATCTCGACGATCTTGGGCTCAAGAGGGGCGAGCGCCTTGCGGTGCACCTTGGGCAATGTCCGCAGCAGCGCGCCAGCCTGTTCCTGGCGCAGACCCGGTATCATCCAATGTAAGCGCCCTGTTGTCAGGCTTCCCGCCAGAGGGAGCGGCACCCGCAGCGTCACGCCATCCGTTTCCTCGCCGGGGTTGTAGGTGTAGGTGAGGGGAATGACGGTATTGCCCAGCGGGGCTTGATCCGGGAAGGCTTCGTGGCCAAGCGCCGCGCCTTCCTCCAGAATATCGGCCTCGGTGGCGCATAGGAAATCGGGTTCCTTGCCGATGCGCGCGCGCACTAGCTTGTCGAGATCGTGGATGCTGGAAGCGCGCTCGATCCGAGCCGCATAGAAGCGGTAAAAGGTCTCGTCGAGATCGTGAACGCGGCTGCTGCGGACTTTCGTAAGAGCGGTGGCAACCCGCTCGCGCAGCCGGGCGTTCTCCGTAAAGAACCGATGCTGAATTCGCGGAAGCGGAGTCTCGCCATCGCCAACCAGCGCGCCCCTGATGAAAAGCTCGGTCGCCTCAGCGGGGGCGACGCGGCCGAAATCGATCTGCCGCTTGAAAACCTCCAGCCCATGAATGAGCGCCCGCTCCCAAACCAGCACGCGCCCCGCTCGCAGACTCCATTGGGGATGCGTGTGGCGGAACCGGCAGAGGTGCGAACCGAGATCGACCACCCATTGCGGGTCGATCCGCGCCACCGTGCGCGCGAAAAGCTGCGAGGTTTGCACAATTTCACCCGCCACAATCCACGCCGGTTGCTTCGGCTTGGGATCCTTCGCAGCTTGATTCCCCGCCGCTTCCGTCGGTTTGGGCCGCTTGGCGGGTCGCTCATAAAGATGGGATCCCGGAAAAAGCGTCACCGCGCGACTCCCGGAAGCCTTATAAGCATTCCGTTCCTCCCGCTGCGCGATCTGCCCCAGCAACCCCGCCAGAATCGAGCGATGCACCGCCGCATAAACCTCTTCTTCTTTCTTTCCGCAATTCTTTCCGGCCTCCGGTCGCCGCTTTCCGGTCCCCCGCATCGTCTCTTCCAATTGCCGGTAAACGTCGCGCCATTCCCGCATTCGGGTGAGCGAAAGGAAGTTGGTTTTGCAGAACCGGCGCAGGGCGTTGCGGCTGGTGCGGACTGCTCCTCCCTCCAGCGCGGGAGCAGCTTTCCAGAGGTTGAGAAGCGTCAGAAAATCGGACTCGGGATGCGCGAAGAGCTTGTGAGCCGCGTTGGCCGCTTCCTTGGCGTCCTCCGGGCGCTCGCGGGGATCAGGAACGCTCAGCCCTGCCGCGATGACCAGCATCTCGGGGAGCGCGCCTTCTTCCCGGGCCTGGAGGAGCATCCTCCCGAGGGTAGGGTCCACGGGCAGTCGGGCGAGTTCGCGCCCCAGCGGCGTCAGGTCGTACCCGGTGCCCGGTGTTGACTGCGTCAGCGCGCCGAGTTCCTCCAAAAGCTGATATCCCGCCCGGATCGCCTGCGGCAGCGGCGGGTTGAGGAACGGGAAGGTTTCGACCTCGCCGAGCCGGAACGCCTTCATTCGCAGGATCACCTCGGCGAGGTTCGCCCGTTGGATCTCCGGTTGGGTGAAGCGCGGGCGTTTCTCGAAATCGTCCTCGTCGTAAAGGCGGATGCAGAGGCCGTCGCTGATGCGTCCGGCGCGGCCTGCGCGTTGATTGGCGCTGCTTTGCGAGATCGCCTCGACGGGGAGCCGCTTGGTGCGGGTACGCGGGTTGTAGCGGCTGATGCGCGCCAGCCCGGTGTCGATCACAGTGCCGATGCGCGGGATGGTGAGCGAAGTCTCCGCGACATTGGTGGCGACGATGACGCGCCGCCGTCCCTCCGGGGAGAAGATTCGCTGCTGCTCGGCGGCGGGCATCCTGCCAAAGAGCCCCAGCACGTCGATGCTCGGGCCGAGGTTGCTCTCCAGCAACTCGCGTGTTTCGCGGATGTCACGCTCCGTCGGCATGAAGACGAGCACGTCGCCGGAGTCCGACTCAATGAGAGCCTCTTCCGCCGCGCGCGCGGCGGCTTCGACGTGGCCGATCCCTTCTTCGTCCGAGGCGATCGGTGCGTAGCGGATCTCCACCGGGAAAAGCCGCCCGGAAACCTCGATGATCGGCGCGCTTTCGATCCCTCCAAAGGCCTCGGAAAACGCCTCCGTGTCGATGGTGGCCGAGGTGATGATTACCTTGAGATCGGCCCGGCGCTTGAGCAGCCCCTGCAGGTATCCGAGGAGAAAGTCGATGTTGAGCGAGCGCTCGTGGGCCTCGTCGAGGATCAGTGTCGAGTAGGCGCGCAGGAGTGGGTCTGACTGGATCTCCGCGAGGAGAATGCCGTCCGTCATGAACTTGATTCGCGTCTCTCGGCTGGTGTCGTCGTTGAACCGCATCTTGCAGCCGACCTCCCGGCCCCAGGTGTAGCCGAGAGGGGCAAGCTCTTCGGCCACGCGGCGGGAAACGCTCATCGCCGCGACGCGCCGGGGTTGGGTGCAACCGATGCGCCCGCGCTCGGCGAGCCCTGCTTCCAGGCACATCTTCGGGAGTTGCGTCGTTTTACCCGAGCCGGTCTCGCCCGCGACGATCACCACCTGATGCGTACGCACCGCAGCGAGGATCTCCTCACGACGGGCGCTGACCGGGAGATCAGGCGGGTAAGGAATCTCGATGGGGACTGGGATGACGGGCTCTGGCTGCAAGCGGGCACCTTACACCGGAATCGGTAAACCCGTAAACGCAAACACGGCGGGCTCCCCGAAAGGAGTGATAAGAGCGATTAATCATGAAATCTATCATCTTCGGATCACGGCTGGCGGCTCCCGCGCTGGCCCTTGCCGTACTGACGGCTGTTTCAATAACGGCTGGAACGACCGCGGAGGCAGGGCTGTTCAAAGCGAGCCCCGCCCCCGTATCGTCATTTCTAGACCATCCCCAACAACTTTCCTCCGACCACAAACGAGCCCCTTTCAATAAATACTGGCGAAATCCATCGCCCAAGGCATGGGCCAAGGTAAACGGCTTCAACAATATCGTTGTAGCGCCTGTGAATGTGGATCACCTCCGTAGCCGGAGCGACCTCTTCGCCCGCAAGGGCGGTAAGGAGACGCGTCCCGTGGGAGAGATGGCCAACTACATGCGCTCGAGTTTCGAGAGGGAAATCAGCAAGGGAGGGAAGTACCGGCTTGCCAAAAAAGGAGGGCCGAAAACGCTGGTGCTGGAGCTGGCTCTCGTTGAATTGAACCCAAGCAACGCCGCGGCAAACGCCGTGAAGACCGGCGCACAGGTGATCGTGCCCGGCGCGGGATTCCTCGGTTCCCAGTTTACGAGGGGCAAGATCGCGGTTGAAGGAAAACTGCGCAACGGCGAGACCGGAGAGGTCTTGATGCAGTTTGCCGATCGCGCGCAGGATAAAACCTCGCTGTTCTCCGTCCGCGACTTTTCACCTTATGGGCATGACCGCAGGGCCATCGATGAGTGGGCCCGGCAGGTCGATCAGCTTTCCCGCACGCCGCGCAACCATCGGGTTCGTGGTTCATCGGGAATCACCCTCAATCCTTTCTGATTGTTGGAGGGGTATAGGCGGGCCCGGGGAGGAGCGATCCTCCCCGGGCTTGTTTTTTGAATGAGAAAGTTCGGCTATGGAACTGGCAGGACCTTTCCCGTAAAAGGCGATTTGATTTCCATTCCTTTTTTGAAGCCGGTAATGTCGACCTTTCCGGCATCCGGCGCGTCAGGGTCGAGGATGAATGCCGTCCCATCTCCATCCTTAGCGACGCCGGTTAAAGTCTTCTTTGTAGGGACAAACTTTTCTCCTTCCGCCGCGTTCGGATAGGTTACGGTTGCAAACACCCACAAGACTTCGGGGCTGTATTCTCCGGTTTTTACCTGGGGCGGACTTTTTTTCAGTCGAAACACGAGTACCTGGCCAGGCCAGAGACTCACGGTAGACTCCAGTCTTCGCGTATTGAAGACCGGTTGAAAAGGTTTCTTCGGATAAGGAAGGGGAGCATCGATCATTTCGAAGTGGCTCTGCTTCTTTTCGCTGACAGGGATATAGGGTGATCCCGGTTCAGTAAATAGATTGAATCCTAGCAGTTCCACGTTCTCTACGATGAAATGCAGCTGGATTATCCCGTCATCGGCTTCGCTGCTCGTCGTTGTAACTGACAGGCCAACATCTTGAGTATCAAACGCCGTGGCGCTGATTTCATAGGGAGCTTTCTCATCCCGTTTGAATTCAGTGGCATAGCGAAGCTGGCGAGCGATTTTCATCGTGGCGCTTTGCTCCAAACGCGCCGAAATCTTTGGTGTACTCAGCATGTCGGCACCTGAGTTTGTCAGGGACTCTTTAACTTTTGCGAAATCCTCCGGCATCAGAACGCCTGCGAATCCGGAAAGGGGGGAATCGATTACCATGCCTGACAAGGAGGCGCTGGCCTTTTCAATCACGTCGCGCTCTGCGGATTCCGTCATGGTGACGCAAAGGATTTCAGTGGTCACTTGCGGGTCTGCGGTTTCGAGTTCGCCGGAGCCGGTCGCTGTTGCCGTGGACCGTTGAGGAACCGATGCATCCCTTTCTTCTTTTGCCGTCGTGGTTGTCGTCAGCGATGCCAGGAGGGCTGCCATTGTCGTAAGAGCTGTCAGTCCGCGCCATACGGAAGCAGGAGAGAACTTACTGATGCCTTGGATTCGCATTGTAAGGTTCTCCTTGCCCGAGGCCATAGTGACCATTCCGGGCCTTGGTGGTAGCGAATCGTGCAACCATTGAGACATCCTTATCAAAGTCATCCCGTACCTTTCCAAATCGGTTTCGTCCATGCGCACGAGAACCCAGGCATCGCATGCCATCTCCCGGTCCTGCCTTGCATATCGGGCCGCCAGCCAGACGAGCGGGTTGAACCAGTGCAGGCAAAGCGCGAGCGCGAACAAATTCTGAGTCAAAAGGTCGTGCCGGCGGGCGTGACCCAGTTCATGCAGTAAGACATGCCGCATCTCATCGGGCGTGAGGCGGTCGGGCCATTCCCGGGGAATCCAGATTTGCGGGCGGAAACTTCCAGCCAAGGTGGGAACGGGGATATCGGATGCTCCCGTCATTCTTAGGCGAACGTTCCCCCTCAACTCTGGGGTTATGGCATGGAAGACCGCCAGCAAACGCGCATCGGTGGCCGGGAGTGTCCCCGCCGCGAGGCGGCGAGTCTTTCGGATTCCCATGGCCAGCCTTCCCACTCCGAAGATTATCCCCAAGACCCAGCCAATAGTCAGAACTTGCCGGGCAGTTATCGTGCTTGCATAGGCTGGAGGCGGAAGCATTGCACCGGCATTCTCTGTAAGGGTGGCAGTTCTTTTTTCGCCCACGCTCACGGTTGTTTCCATCGTTTCTACAGCCACGCGGCCGGAAACTTGACGGGAACCGGGCAGCACCCCCCACGGAGACGATACCGCGAATGGCAGTAGCAATCTTGTAAGTAACAGAACCCAGAGAACCGCCAACCATCGGCTGCCGATCCACCGCCGCAGCCACGGACGAAGAAGGAGAAACAAGGCGAGAGCAACGGAAGCGTGAAGGGAGCTCTCGGCGAACGTAAGGAACAGGGAATCCAGGAAGATCATAGGTTTGTTCCTTCCGATGTTTGCGGCTTCTCCCGTTTTGCCTTCAAACGCTCTTTGAGCAATCGCTGCAGTTCAGAGATATCTTTATCGGAAAGATCGGCCTGCTCGCAAAAATGCGCGAGAAGAGGAGCTGCTGCGCCTCGGAAGACTCGCTGAAGGAAAGAACTGCTCTCCTGCTTCACACATTGTTGCCGGGATAGCTTGGGAGAATAGAGATTGGCCCGTCCCTCGCGGCGAACTTCCAAAATGCCTTTTTCCTCCAAACGAGCGAGAAAGGTGTTCACGGTTTTCGGATGCCATTGGCTCTCGTTCGCCAAGGCCGTGTAGACTTCGGGACCGGTGACGGGAGCGCGTTCCCAAACAATGTTGAGCACTTCCCATTCGGCGGGGGATATCTTCGGTATCATTGTTTGTTCCTACGAATGTAGTCCATTGAATCCTACGTTTGTAGGAATAACAAGGGCAATCTTATGTCCCTCGTCAGCAATTGCAGAATGCCGCCCCTTACTCGGGCGACTGCGACCAGAATGCCCGGAAGGCCCGGGACCAGTCGCGGTCTTCCACGCTCCGCCGAGCGCTTTGCCCCATTTTTCGCAGCAGGACGGGATCATCGATCAGGCGACGGATGGCGGCGGTGAAATCGGCGGCGTCGAGGCTCCGGGTGATGAGGCCGTTGGTTTCGTGCGCCACGAGTTCCTTGGGGCCGCCAGCGTCGGAGACGATGGTGGGGAGGCCGGAGGCGTGGGCTTCCAGGACGACGTTGCCGAAGGTATCGGTGGTGCTGGGGAAGAGGAAGAGATCGGCTGAGGCGAACGCGGTCGCGAGTTCGACCCCGCTGAGAGCTCCTGTGAAGCAGGCCTCGGGCAGGAGCGTGCGCAATTCCCTGGTGTAGGGGCCTTCGCCCACGAAGACCATCTGAGCCGACTTGTCGGGAAGGGCGCGGCAGGCGGCGACGATGAGGTCGAGATCTTTCTCCTTGGAGATTCGCCCGACATAAAGCAGGACGGGTTTGCTCCCCCAGTTTCCATGGCGTTCCCAGAATGCCGGGTCACGGCGGGCCGGGTGGAAGAGTTCGATGTCCAGTCCCCGGGGGAGGATCTTGATCTTCTCCGGCGCGATGCCGCGTTGAACCCAGCAGTCGCGGTAGTCGCCCGAGTTGACGTAGAGGAGATCGAGCTGCGAGTAGAAGCCGTGCATGAACTTCCACGTCAGCGTCTCCAGAAAGCTGTCGTCGGTTAGGATGCGGACGTATTGGGGGAAGTCGGTGTGATAAATCCCCGTCGCGCGAATGCCCAGGAGCTTGGCGGCGAGCAGCGCGGTGATGCCGACAGGGCCGGGGGTGCTGATGATGAGTTCCGTGAATCGCTCGCGTTCGATGTAGTCGATGATCTCCAGGATGGGCGGGAAGCAGAGCTTCTGAAGCTCGTACTCGGGCAATTCGAACTCGCCGATCGGCGTGAAGTTTTTGATCGGGATGCCGGTGAGGCGGGCATCGGCCCGGGAGGTGACTACCGTCAGGTCTTCGCCCGCCGCCACGCCCGCAGCGGTCATCTTGCGGATGGTGGTGGCCACGCCGTTGATGTCTTCAAGCGTGTCGGTAAACCAGGCGCGCTTGCGGTTCCGCAGCGGCTCGGGAATCTCCCCGACGATCCGCAGGCTGGTGTTGCGGAGCCATTCGCGAGGAGGGGCCTGCGAGCGGAAAGCGTACACATAGGGGCTGACGCTCAGGAGAATCGGCGCAAGGATGCCGATGTCTTGCAACGCTTCCACGAGGTTTCCGCTGGAGAGTTGTTTGACAAACCGGGTGAAGAACCGGAAGCCGAGCTGGTTAACGAAAAGCGCGGCGAAGCGGAAGGCGCGGCGCTCTGGCTCCTCAAATCCCTCGATCTCCTTGTTGATGAGCCGTTTGAAATCGGCGTCGGAGAGGGCGGCGGAAAGTTGCTTCCAGAGGGAAGCGTGCGCGGGCTTCGCCAATTCGAAGATCTTCCCCGATATGATTCCCTGCGCTACCATCTCGATTTTGTCGGAAAGGGAAAATTCCGTGGGGTCGCGCCCCTCCATGAAGCGCGAGAAAACCTTGTGCAGCAATCCCCCGGTCCCCTTGTCGCCGTGAAGGAATTTCTCTCCTGCGAAGCTGTAGAGGGTGTTGTACAGGCCATGAGAAAGCGCGAGCGAGGTTCCCGCCCGGCCCGCCGGCTCGCATTTACCGCAGGCGACAAAGTTGAGGAACTCGCCGGCGGTCGCGCACTTCGGCGTTTCCGTATAAGCCGCGCCCGGGTAGAAGCCGCCATGGTCGTCGGAGCCCCCGGTGAGAATCTTGATCCAAGGCTGCTCGTGAGTGGGGGCAATGCCGTGGAGGTCGGAAAGGTGCGCGATCTTTTTCGCATCCAACCGGGAAAAGAGAAAACGCGCGTTCTCGCTCAGGAGGGAGTGACGCAGACCGTTGAGGCCTTCGAAGTGCTTGAAGAGGAGGATTAGTTTTTCGAGATGCGCGATGCTCAGCCGCTCATCGAGACGGTAGAGCGGGTGCGCGACGGCGTGCGCGATCTTATTCTCGGCAAGGTAACGCTGGAGGTCGTAGAGATTCCCCTTGGCGGACTGGATCTCCCGATGCTGGGCCTCGGTGATGTTCCACGCCAGCAGATCAACCCGGCAGCGATCCTCGGGAAACTGGGCGGAGATCTGCTCGCTCAGGAAAACGCCCGGTTGATCGGCAATCTCCAGGCAACCGTCGATTCGGTCGTGATCGGTCAGCGTGACAAATTGCATTCCGGCCTTGCGGAGCGTGCTGTAGAGCGCGGCGGGGTCGGAGTAGCTGTCGGGAAAGTCGAACCGCCGCATTAGCCAGTCGGCGGATCGGTCGCTGTAGCGGGAGTGAAGGTGGAGATCAGCTTTGGAGGGCATGCGCTTTAGGGCGTATTAACGAATTTGCTTCTCAATTCGTGAATACGTTCTAGGTCGACTGGTTTCGATCCATTGCTGATAAGTGAGTGGGGTGCGGTCGGCAAGCGCGCGTTGGGTGAGTTCTTCAATTTGCCGCCAAACGGCGCGGTGCTCGATGTCGACGGGATGGATGCCGATCCTGAGGAGCGGCGCGGTCTTGAGCCTGCGGAAAAGCGACTTGTTCCAAAGGCGGCTCAGGCCTCGTCGCCACGTGCTGCGGACGCTCCAGACGAGCGACTGGGAGGCGCAGGTGCGCCCGGAAGGAAGATCGGTGACAGTGCCCAGGCGGGTGGTGTAATCGAAGCCGAGCTTCCGCAAGGCAAGCTCGCCGCCTTCGCTTAAAAGCCAGGCCGGGGCAATAAAACCGCCGGGGTCGAGCCTGAGCTTGCGGAAATCGTCCCGCGCCTGGCTGACAAGCCTTAGGGCATCGGCCCCGGAGATGTCGAAGAATTCGCCCTCATCCGCCGTGTAAAAACGGGTGGCCAGCCTGACGCGCGCCGATTCCTGAGGCTTTCGATCGCGGCGATGAAAGTAGCCGTGAATGACCGGTTCGTCGCCGGAATCGACGCGTTCTTTGAGCCAAGCGCAGAAATCCGGGTCGTCGAGAAAATGGCCCCGCCCGTGGTGATCGGGGACGACCAGGAGGGAACACGGGGTCGCCCCCATTTCGGCAAGCCGCTCCAGAATCCGCGCCGTGGCTTCGCGGGTGAGGGGCGAGACGTCGTGAATCGAAATGACCAGCGCCTTGGCGAGGGCTTTGTTTGTGGATGGAATCGCCGGTCGAGCAGGGGATTCGGAGATCATTGCGGGGTGGGGCGTCGGCGTGCCTGTAGGGTCATCAAAGCGACCGCGAACAGGCTGAAGGCGGTGCACACGTGGGAAAAAATTTCGCCGCGACGGGTATAAAACGTCACCCGGGCACTTTCCGGTGGGATTTGAATCTCTTCGGTAAGAACTCCCTCGGCAAACACGTCGTCGAACCGGCTGGTGATTCGTCCCGTCGGGTTGATAAACGCGGTGACGCCGGTATTGGCGGCCCGCACCAGCGGACGACGGTTTTCCACCGCGCGAAAAACGGCGTTGGCAAGGTGCTGGCGTGAGGCGGGGCTCTTCAGGAACCAGCCGTCGTTGGTGACGTTGACCAGCAATTGCGCCCCGCCGAGCACGAAACGGCGGGTTAGCTCGCCGAGCGTATCTTCAAAACAGACCAGCGCGGCGGCCTTGAGGTCGGGCTTGCTCAGGCGCAAGATGGAGTAATGCCGCCCGGGGCTGTAGTCGGCGGGAACGAGGTCGCCGACAATCCAGGCGAACAACGGGAAGGAATGCCGGAACGGGATATACTCGCCGAAGGGCACCAGGTGCATTTTGCGGTAGATCTGGAGCAATTTGCCCTGTTGGGTCAGCAGTGCGGCGACGTTGTAATCGCGTTGCTCGGCGTCGAAATCGACGGTGCCGAAGAGGAAATTGACCTCTCCGCGCGCGGCAAACTGATGGACGAAGGCGTAATTGGTTTCGTCCACGAACATGCCGCGCACCGTGGCGGCCTCCGGCCAGACCAGGAGCTCCGGATTCCACGCCAGCGCGGATTCCGTCAGGAACGTCAGCCGCTCGAAGACGGATTTTTCGAAAGCGAGATCGGCCTTTTCGTTCTGCGGGATATTGGGCTGCACCGCCGCCACCCGCAGGGGCGTTGTGCCCTCGATGGGCGGCTGGAACAGGGTGCGGACGCCGAAGAGAAAGACACCGACGATGAGCGCCATGTTCAGGCTGAAGTCCCAGTGTGGACGGATTTTCCGGTGGTGAATTTCGGCAAGGAATCGCTTCACCGTGATGACGGCGATGAGATTGGTGAAGGCGACAAGGAACGAAAGCCCACCCACGCCGGTGAACTCGACGATCTGGATGAACGCAAGGTTTTCGTGCAACGCGGTGCCGAGATTATTCCAGCCAAAGCCGCTGAAGAGCCAGCCGCGCACCCACTCCAAGGCGGTCCATGCCGCCGCTCCGCTTGCGGCCAGCCGGAGATTGAGGCCTGAACGGGTAAAGTCCTCCGCGCTTTCACTGGCGGCCGCCAGAAACGCGGCCCACACCGCAGGGTAAAGTGCGAGGTAGAAGGCGAGGATGAACCAGCCGATGCCGGTCACGGTGGTCAGCCAAAAGAAGGCCCACCAAAAGAAAACCAGACCGGTGACATACCCCAGCAGCGCGGCCCGGCCGGTTGGTCGGCGCAAAAAACGTCTCCAGCGCGGCGTCGCGCGGATGGCCTCCGTATCCGCCGGTTTTCCAAACCAGATGGCGGCGATCAGCGGCGTGAGCGCGATCCAGCACAACCACCCCTGATCCCAGGGTGGAAGGCAGAGGGTCAGGAGAACGCCGCTCAGGAGAGCAGCCAACCATGGCCAGGTGCGTGACATCAAGGGGGGCGTTATTGGCGGCGGGCGCGCCGGGTAGGAGGCTCCTTGGCGCGGGGATCAAGGGCTTCCTTCAATTCCTTCGCATAGCCGGGATTGGTGAAAAATGTCCCCCGGTCGATGTCCTCCGGGCGGGAGAGATCGCGATTGGCGCAGACGTAGCCGATCGCGATAAGAGTCTGGAGGATGTCGAAAAGTTCGGCGTCACCCATGCCGCCCATTCGCGATTTCAAATCGCGGCCCATCATCGGCGCGCCCCCGAAGCCGAGGGTGCGGATGAGGCTGGTTTCGCCGCCGTCGAGGTTAATGTTGCTCATGGTTCCAGGTGCGGCTTCAGTGAAGCAAAGCCGCCCCAAAGGTATGCGCCAAGATTGGCCGCGCTGCAAGCAGAGTGAATGCCCCTTCAATCCGCAGGAAGATATCGCGCCAAGGCCGCCAAGCTCGCCAAGTGATCTAAAAATGGTGCCTTCGACCCTGCGTGGTGTTGTCGGGGGCGCTCGATGCTTTTCCTCTTGGCGGCTTTTGTGTCCTTGGCGCGAGAACATCGACCCATCGTATCAGTCTAGATGTGGTCGCCCTGTCCCCTTTTGGCTTGGCACCGTGAAACTACCGCCCATCATTATCGCGTGAACGGAGAGACCCGTATTCCCAACTTTCCGGAGGTTCCGGCGGAAGGACTTTTTGGCCCGGGCTCGATGATCTGGAAGATCAACAGGGAACGCATCGTCCTGCTGGGAGGGCCCGCGGCGGCGATTCTCCAGATCGCCCATCCCAAGGTGGCGCGTGGCGTGGTGGATCACAGCGACTTTCGCCGCGACGCGCTCGGGCGTTTAAAGCGGACGCTGGCCGCCGTTTATACCATCGCCTTTGGAACCGGGGATGATGTGGAGAAAATGGCCGCCAAGATCGCCCATCTTCACCGGCGTGTCCGGAGTGAGGAAGAGGAGGGGAGGCATGGGTACTCCGCGTTCGATGCCGATCTTCAGCTCTGGGTGCTTGCCACCCTTGTGGTCACGGCCATTGACCTCTTCGAAGGATTTGTCGAGCCGCTTTCTCCCGAAGAGAAGCAGCGGTACCTCGACGATATGTACATTTGGGGTGAGTTCTTTGGGCTCGACCGGAGTTTCGGCCCGCAAAGCTGGCCCGAGTTTCACGCCTATTACCTTGCCATGGTGGAAGGGGAACTGCTCGGGAGCGACCCGGCCAGCGCAGGGGTGGCGCGTGGGATCGTCCGCCCCGAAAGGCCGTTTTGGCTCCCGTGGGCGACTGCGCCGATGGAGTTTCTCGCGACGGAGATCATCCCTTCTCCCTTGCGGGAAAAGCTTGGCCTGCGTTCGCGGAATTGGACGAAGGCGGCCTGGCGGCTCACCGGCACCGGGTTTCCGGGTATCTACCGGCATCTGCCGGAGAAGCTGCGATACGCGGAGGAGTATCGCACTGCAAGGGCTCGGCGAGCTTGCTGATCAGGTGGAGAATGAGGGATTGAATGGCTTGTTATCCCTCAAAAATTGCGCTTAAATGAGGGATAGAAAGTTCCCTTATCGCTCATGGCTTGGAATTGGCAGCAGACGGCTTGGCCGGAATTTTTATACACTCCCGAGGTGCTCCGTGACGCAGAGACGGAGTTTCTGCACGGGTCAGGGCTTCTATTGGGGGCCTTTATGCATATGGGCGAGGGTGAGGTGGATAAAATTCGGGTGGACCTCTTGAGCGATGAAGCTCTGGAAACCTCCAGAATCGAAGGGGAGATCCTGAACCGGGAGAGTTTGCAATCTTCGGTGCGCCGTCATTTCGGATTGCCCACAGACGGACGGCGGGTTTCTCCGGCAGAGCAAGGGGTTTCCGAGTTGCTGGTTGATGTTTACGAGAATTTCGCCGGGAATCTCACGATCGAACGATTGTGCCAATGGCACGAAATGGTAGTGCGCGGCAGGGTGGATTTGAAGGAAACCGGTCAATTCCGAACTGGCGGAGACCCAATGCAGATTGTTTCCGGCCCAATCCATGCCCCCCGGATTCATTTCGAAGCTCCTCCTGCGGCGCGAGTGTCGCGCGAGATGGAAGGATTTCTTGATTGGTTCAATGGCAGCAGAAGTCGTGTGCCTGCACTGACAAGGAGCGCGATCGCCCATCTCTGGTTTGAATCGATCCATCCGTTTGAAGACGGGAACGGACGGATTGGTCGGGCCATCGCAGAGTTATCGCTCTCTCAATCGCTTGGGAAGCCGGTCTTGCTTGCGCTTTCGCAGACAATCGGAAAACGGAAAAATCTCTATTATGAGCAACTGGCCGGGGCGAGCCGGTCTCTGGAGGTGACGGCCTGGTTACGATACTTCGCCGGGGTGATTCTGGAAGCACAGGCACGGGCTGGCAGACAGGTGGAATTTCTCGTGGCCAAGACAAAATTCTTTGACCGATTCCGGAATGCTCTGAATGCCCGCCAGGAGAAAGTCCTGCTCCGGATTTTCGAAGCAGGAATTGACGGTTTTACCGGTGGTTTGAGCGCCGGAAATTATTTGAGAATCGCGAAAACTTCACCGGCGACGGTGACACGCGATTTGAATGAATTGGTAGCGATGGGCGCTTTGATCAAAACCGGGGAAAAACGGTATACCCGTTATTATCTCCGGTGGAATTGATCCTCCTCTTGCGGGGTGAAAACCGTGTCGAGGTGGGAAATGCAGGCGACCACCGGCCCGTCGCCGCCAGGAATTACTGGGGCGCCAGCCGCTTCTCGACGTCGGCCTGCACGGCTTTCCAAAGCTGTTCGAGGGAGACCGAGACGTCGTTTTTGATACCGGCGAGTTCCTCTCCCGAGAACTGCTTGCCGGGAGGCGGTTCCTGGCGGGCGAAGAGGTAGAATTTGATCTTGGGCTCCGTGCCGGAGGGGCGCACTGCGATCCGGCGGCCGTCGGCGAGTTCCATGATCAGCATTGCCTCCTTGGGAATAAGATCGCCCTCCCCGTCGTAAATCTCTTCCACCGCGAAATTGGTGGCGGTCACGACTTTTGTGCCATCGAGTTCGGTGGGCGTGCGGGTGGCGTAGGACTCGGAGAGCCGTTTGATCTTCGCCGCGCCCTCCGCGCCTTCGAAAGTCATGCTGCCGTTCATTTCCAGATAGAAGCCGAACTCGGCGTAAATTTCATCCAGCAGGGCGTCAAGCGTGAGGTGGCGGGATTTGGCGTATGCAGCCACTTCCGCGAACATCACGGCAGCGCCGTTGCCATCCTTGTCGCGGGTGAAGTCCGCGCCGCTGTATCCATAGCTTTCTTCGCCGCCAAAGACGTAGAAGCTCGAATGGGCGAGGCGGAGTGCGCGGGTTTCCGCTTCCGAAAGATCGCGGTAGCGGGCCTGCACTTCGGCGGGGAGCGCCTGCTCGTATTTGGTAAGCTTCGCGCCGATATACTTGAACCCGGTGAGCGTTTCCACACACCGCAGGCCGAGCTTCGTGGCGATCGCTTTCTGAAGGTCGGTGGTGACGAACGTCTTGATGATGACGCCGCGGCTCAGGTTGCCGTCATGGAGCACCCCCTGGCGCAGCAGCGTGGTGGCGCGATACCAGGCCATGAGCGAGCCGATCTGGTTGCCGGTCAGAAGCTCCATTTCCCCTGCGGAGTTGCGGACCGCGACGCCCATTCGGTCGCAGTCGGGGTCGGTGGCGATGACGAGGTCAGCCCCTTCCTTTTCGGCAAGCTGGATCGCCAATGCCAGAGCCTCGGCATTCTCCGGGTTGGGGCTTTTGACCGTGGGGAAGCGCCCGTCGAAAGCCGCCTGCTCGGCGACTTCGGAAAACTGGAACCCGAGCCTGCGAAGAATCGGCCGGATGATTTCGCCGCCGGTTCCGTGGATCGGGGTGAAGACGATCTTCAGGTCGCGGCCTGCCTGCACTACGGCGGGATCGAGCACCAGCGTTTCCAGACGCTCCATGTAAGGCTCGTCGATCTCCGCGTCGACGGTGCGGATGACGCCGCGCGCGGCTTCGGGGAGCGGGGTGTAGCGATCACTCTCGATGGCGTTGACCTTGGCGATGATGCCGCTGGCGTGCGGCTCCACCACCTGCGCGCCGTCGTTGAAGTAAACCTTGTAGCCGTTATCGTGGGGCGGGTTGTGGCTGGCGGTCAGCACGATGCCCGCGCTCGCGCCGGTTTTGCGCACGGCGAAGGAGACTTCCGGGGTGGAGCGGGGCTGGGAAAAGAGGACCACGTCGACACCGTTTTCGCTCGCTACGCGGGCGGCGAGATCCGCAAATTCGCGGGAGAAATGCCGGGAATCATAGCCGATGGCGATCTTCGGCTTGTCTTGCCGGGCTTCGCGCTCGAACCACTCCCGCAGATACGCCACCAGCCCTTGCGTCGCGCGCGAGATGTTGAAGAAATTCATCGCATTGGTGCCGACGCAAGGGAATTCAGGCCGCCCCAGCGCCTGCGGAGTGCCGCGCTCGGCGGCAGTCACTACCTTGCCTATCGTTCGCCCGCGGAGGCCACCGGTGCCGAACGCGAGCGTCTTGAAGAAACGATCGTTGAGCTCGCTCCACGCACCGGTCTCCACCAGTTCCCGTACGCTCTGCTCATCCACCGGGGAACTGCTCCTGGCGAGCAATTGCGCAATGTTGCGGGCGCTCGATTCGAGGAGCTGGCCTGCGGCGACCGCCGCTTGGATCTTTTCGTTGAGAGCGTTCAGAGCGTTCGGGGTAGTCATGTTCAGGTTAGAAAAACGGGGATTGTAGAGGTTGCCGGGCCAAAATCCAGCAGGAAGCCGGTGCCCTCCCGGGGTAGACCTCTCTTCCCCGGGGCGGTTTGCCGGGAAAACCCTGGCCCCCGTAAAATGATTGCGACATCCTGAGCCGGAAATGCTCTAATGAACGGAATGTGGCATGATTCCCGGCCTCCAAAACCATTTTACCGTCGCGCGTGGTTCATCGCGCTGGCGGTGCTTTCTCTTTTTGGGCTTCTGCTCGCCGTTGCGGGAGTCGTCTACCTGAAGGTGGAATATGGAACCCGCGCCGACGCTCTCGACTTGTCCAAACTGGACGATATGGAGACGGCGAGCATCGTTTACGACAGGAACGAAAAGATCCTCGGGAAGATCTATATCCAGAATCGGGACACGATTCCGCTCAGGGAGATGGCGGGAGACCTCGTGCCGGCCCTGATCGCCGCTGAAGACAACCGTTTCTTTCAGCACTCGGGCATCGACTACATCGGGATCGCACGCGCCATTATCAAGGATCTCCGGGCTGGAAAAGTCCGTCAGGGAGCTTCGACCATCACCCAGCAGTTGGCCCGCAATTCTTTCGCCGAAGCCCTTCCGAGCGACCGGAGTTTCCGTCGCAAGATCCTGGAGGCATTTGTGGCGAGACGGATCGAGAGCCACTATTCCAAGGCACAGATTCTCGAGTTCTATTTCAACCGGGTTTACTTCGGTTCGGGCTTCTACGGGGTGGAGGCCGCCGCGCACGGCTATTTTGGCAAATCGGCCAGTGATCTGACGCTTTCCGAATGCGCCACGCTGACGGGGATGCTTCGCAGCCCCAATAATCTCTCCCCGTGGAGAAACCGGAAGGCATCCATCGCGGCGCGAGACTTCGTCCTGGGGAGGATGTTGGAGAATGACCTGATCAAGCAGGATCGTTACGAGGCGACCCTCAAGGAGGACCTTGCGGTGAAAAACCGGGCGGCGATTTACAGCGAATCGTACGCCGTCGAGTTTGTTCGCCAGCAGGTGGCCAACCTGATCGGCAGCAACGACAGCGTCTACGGCGACGGCTACCGCATTTATACCACTATTGACGGGGATCTTCAGAAGACCGCTGAAAAGACCCTCCGCACGCGCCTTGAGGAGGTCGAGCAGCGTCGCGATTTCGGCACCCAGCGGCAGACTTACGCGCAATACGAGCAGATGTACCGCCAGCGCCGCAAACGGGCGGACAACGATCCGCTCCCCGGCCCGAGCTATCTTCAGGGGGCTCTCTACGCTCTCGACAACCGCACAGGCGGCGTTCTCGCGCTCGTGGGTGGGCGGAACTTTGCGCATAACCAGTTCAACCGCGCGCTCCTCTCCAACCGCCCTCCCGGCACGGCGTTTCTCCCGCTCGTCTATGCCGCCGGGTTTGAGAAAGGGATCTTCCCGGGCAGTGTGTTTCAGGATGCGGTGATGGACAATAGGCAGGTCATGATCGGCGGCACCACCGGTGTGCTTGGCGAGTGGGGGCCGGAACGCGTCGACAATCATTTTGAGGGGCCGATTTCGGCGCACTACGCGCTGGTGAAATCCAAGAACGCCGCCACCGTCCGCCTCGGCATGACCACGGGGGTCGATGCGGTGCTCGATCTTGCCAAGCGAGCGGGCATCGACAGCGAACTACGCCGCTACCCAGCCACTTTCCTGGGCAGCAGCGAGGTGACCCTGGAGGATCTGACGCTTTCCTTCTCGATGTTCCCCAATGGCGGCGTGCGCCCCGCGAAGCCATTTGTTATCCAACGTGTCGTGCAGAAAGACGGGCAGGTGATCTTCGAACAGCCCCAGCGCAAACCTGTGCAGGTGGTCCAGGCGTCCACCGCCTACGAGGTTCATTCCGCGCTGGCCGATTCGTTGGAATGGGGGAGCGCGGATAAGGCCTTTTCCTCGTATGGATTGAGGAAATTCCCGCTCGGCGGCAAGACCGGCACGGCCTATAACTTCACCGATGTCTGGTTTGTCGGCTACTCCAGCGCCGTCACCTGCGGCGTCTGGGCAGGGTTCGACTCGCCCCAGGCGATTTATCGGGGGGGTTTTTCCAACGAGATCGCGCTCCCGATATGGGTCGATTTCATGAACGCCTCGTTTGCTCATTTCCCGGCGGAAGGCATCGCCCGTCCCGACGCTTTGAAGAAGTACGAGATCTGCCGCGATTCGGGAATGCTGGCCACTGACAAATGCTTCGAAACCACCACGGGCGGCGAGGGCGAAACGTTCGAGAACAAGACGACCTACTTTGAGTGGGGGACCCCGGAGCAAGCGCCCGAGGATCCGTGCGATGTGCATGGCGAGCCGGGCGGACGCCGGGTCAAAGTCGCCAAGCCAAGCGGCGAGGGGACCCGCGCTGAGTTGGCCGTCGATCTCGAGACCTTTGTTCCGACGCCCATGAAGGCTCCGACGGTTCTGGGAGATGATCCGTTTGGCGCGATCCGGAGTGTCCCCGTGCGGCGCGCCGAAGCGGTTGGCCCGGATGATCCCAGGGAGATCCCACCCACCGATCCGCAATCAACTCCCGTCGAGGCTGCCGCCCAGACCGAGGAACCGAAACCTGAAGAACCCGGAGAGCCGCCGATCCGCCGTGCCGAAAAGGTGCGGACCCTCGATATTCCTGACGAGCAGTCGACTATTCAACTCGACGCCCCTCCGGCCATTCAGTTTTAGGTTCAAAAGTTCGTTGAGACAGCGCGGGTTGTTGAGAAGAAAAAATAAGAGGCCTTTTGCCCTGTGCGGTGTCGCGGAGCTCCGCCCTCCCCCTACCGCGCGGCAAGCGCGCGCAGGGTGAAAGCCTTTTGAGAAGCTAGTGTCAGATACCCGTCAACGGAGGGCGGAGCTCCGCGACGCCGCACTCCTCGCAGCCGAAGGCCCTCTATCTCTCAATTCGTAGACACGCCCTAGGTAGGGACTGATGGGATCTGAATCGTAAAGCTTCCCTCACTTGAAAAGGGCACTTTGGCGATGATCTGGCAGTCTTTTCGTTTCAGGACGAGATCGAACGGTGTCTCTGTTTGAACTTCCACAGTTCCGCCGCCATCGGTAGGCCGGAAATGCAGGTCGGCGGCCGTTCCCCGGCCAAGCGGCAGGCGGTGGACACCGTGGGTTCCTTCGAGGCGGATGTCCCAGTGAACCGTACCGGTGGACGCATCCACTTCAATGCCGATCACATTTTCGAGGAAGATCGCAGTGGGCCCGATGGCGCTCCAACCGCAGAAATCGGGACGCACCCATTCTCCGGTGTAGGCGGTCTTCGCGGGCTCCGGCTTCTCCGCCGCGAGCGCTTCCCAGAGGGTATGCGGGGTCACGTTGCGATAGACGGTGGCCAGGGCATCGAGGTAGCGGGTCGCGATGCGGTGCGCCTCGGCGCGCCGCCCTGCGGTCGCCAGTCCACGAATCACCATGTAATTGGTCGGAGCCCAGACACCGCCGCGCCAATAAGCGCCATCGGGGCGGTAGTTGGGGTCGTCGGCGCTCAGCGCGGGAACGGGCACGGGCCGATTGAATTCGGCGGGGTTGCGAAGGTGCGCTTCCAGATGATCGAGATGCTTCGGGTCACAGATGCCCGCCAGCATGGGCCAGAAACCGGCGATGGTCTTGCATGGGACAAAGCCGGTTGGCAGCGTCCTGTCGTGATAGAACCCGGTCTTTTCACACCAGAGTTCATCGTTGATCGTCCCGGCGAGTTGCCTGTGGCGGCCTTGCCAGAGGGCGGCGCGTTCGGCATCACCGGTTGCGGCGAACATCTCCGCGAGGCAGCGGCAGGCAAGCGCCATCTGGCTGGAAAGATCGATCCAATCAAAAAACTGGCCCGCGCCGGGGAGACGCGGTGTGCGGGGGGAATCGTCCATGCCGGAGGAGCCGCCATCCTTGAACCAGTAAAGCTGGTAACAATTTTCCGACTCTCCCTGTCCATCTTCGGGGCTGTCGTGCGCCAGGAGACGGCGGTGCGGCTGGGTGCGACGGTTCGCGTCGATCCAGTCGTGTAACCTCTCAAGGTGGGGCAATACTCGCTTCAGCCGGCTGGCGTCCCCTGTGGTCCGCCAATACTCGCGTTCGACCCATGCGAAAAGAGGCGGGTTGATCCGATCGGGCCACGGCTCCGCTCCGGTATCGAGATCGTAGCACATCCCGATATAGCCATCCTCTCTTTGGATGTCGTAGAAGTTGTCGAGGCTTGCCATTCCGGGGAGGGCCTCCGGGGCGTATCGGCTATAGAGCGCCATGAAGCAGGAATCCCAGACCCACTGGAGATTCTCCCGCCCATTCCAGCCGACATCCATGTGCCGCCGACCGCGCGTGGTGCGTACATGCTTGCCGGCGCACTCCCAGGCAAATCGGGTCAGTTCGGACCACTCCGGTTTTTCTTCCAGGTAGGGTTGCATGAACAAGGGCGCGGAGGTGGACATGGTGTGAGGGTTATAGGCGTAGCGGGCGATAAGAAAAACCGGAAAACCGAGATTGGAAAGAAATTCCCCTTTATGCCGAATGGTGCGGTAGCACCGGTAGCACGCTCGCGCCGTCGAGCGCGGGTATCGGCTTTCTTGCCTCCTTTGAGACCACATCCCAGCAGAACCAGTCAGTCCTGCGGGGATGGAGGTCAAACGCGCCTCTTTGTCGTGTCCCGCGCTCTCGGCGAGAGCGTGCTACCTGGCAACCGTGACACCGACGCGTTATTGCTCGACTGCCATTCCCTGCAATGCCGATGATGGGCCTTGCCCCGGAGGCCGGTCGATGCAACGCTCCCGTCCCGTGAGCAACGAACAACAACCCCTGGGACGCACCCGGTTCGAGACGGACCTGCAAGTCCGTCCCGACGATATCGACATGAACCAGCATGTGCACAACAGCCGGTATTTCGATTACGTTCTGGCCGCCCGGTATGACCAGATGGCCCGCTGTTACAAGATGGCGATGGAGGAGTTCGTGGCGGCGGGGTTCGGCTGGGTCGTGAAGACGGCGCACGTCGAGTACAAGCGTCCGCTCAATTTGAACGACAGCATCACCGTCACGACCTGGGTGGAGGCGATGCACAAAGATGGGGTGAAAGTCCACTTCGAGATCCGCCGGAAAAGCAACGGAAAGCTTTCGTGCGACGGCTGGTTTGACTACACGATGATCAATCTCCAGAGCGGTCGCGCGGAGAAGATCCCGGACTGGATCGCCGCTAAATATTCCATCTGATTCGATGAACGTCTCTCTCCATGATCTGAGTTTCGGTGCGCTGGAGCGGGAACTCGACGCCTCCGGGGTGCGCCCCATGCATGCCCGGGCCTTGTGGGCCTCGTTGTACCGCGATGTCGCCTCGGAGTTCTCCCCGCCGCTGGCCCGCTGGATGGCGGAGGCGGTGCCCGGGCGGTTTTTCCCGGAGACGCCCGAAGTGGCCGCCGATATCCGGAGCAGCGACGGCCTTACCAGGAAGTTCCTCCTTCGCCTGCGCGACGGGCAGGAGGTCGAGTCGGTGTTGATGGGGTTCCCCGGACGGTTCACCGCCTGCCTGAGCACCCAGGCGGGATGCGCCATGGGGTGCACCTTTTGCGCCACCGGCCAGATGGGGTTTGTCCGTCACCTGCGCCCCGGCGAGATTGTGGCACAGGTGCTGCATTGCCGCCGTGCGCTGAGAGAATCGGGAGCGGAAAGGGAAGGGGAGTCGCTCCGTAATCTCGTGCTCATGGGGATGGGGGAGCCGTTGCATAACTTCGATGCGGTCATGGCCGCGCTGGAGATCATCGCCGACACGCGCGGGCTCAACATCGGCCCCAGCCGGATCACGATCAGCACCGTGGGGGTCGTTCCCGGCATCCTTCGCCTTGCCGAAGAGGGGCGCCCGTACAATCTCGCCGTCAGCCTGCACGGCGCGACCGAGGAGGAGCGTTCCGCGCTTGTCCCGGCCAGCCGCCGCTGGTCGCTGGCGGATCTGATCGCGGCCTGCCGGACCTATGGCGCAAAAACAGGACGACGGATTTTCTTTGAATGGACTCTCATTGACGGCAAGAACGATTCTCCGGAACAGGCGCGGCGGCTTGCCGCGCTCCTCGCGGGAATCGACGCCCACGTGAATCTCATCCCGTTGAATCCCACCCAAGGATTCGGCGGTCGCGAGACTACCGCCGAGGCGGCGAACCGGTTTCAGCAGATTTTGCAGGAAGCGGGCCTGCCGAGCACCATCCGCCAACGGCGCGGCATCGACGTGGCCGCAGGTTGCGGGCAATTGCGTGCGGAACGGATTTCGCGGTCCAATTCCGCAAAACCGGCGTGCTTTCCCGAGAAAGCCGGGTGATCATTCTCCCTTTATGTTCAACGTCGTCCTCGTAGAGCCCGAAATTCCGCCCAATACGGGGAACATCGCCCGGCTTTGCCTGGCCACCGATTCCACGTTGCATCTGGTCAAACCGCTCGGGTTTTCCATCGACGATAAAACACTCAAGCGGGCGGGGCTCGATTACTGGAAGGAAACGAAGGTTGAGATTTGGGATTCCTTTGCCCTTCTGCAGGCCGCGCACCCGGAGGGGCGGTTCTGGTTTTTGACTACGAAGACCGACCGTCCTTATTATGACACCGAGTTTGCGCCCGGCGATTTTCTCGTCTTTGGCCGGGAAACCAAAGGATTGCCAGAGCCGTTGCTTGCGGAGAATGTCGAAAGTCAGCGCACCATCCCGATGACGACCAAAACCCGCAGCCTCAATCTTGCCACCGCTGCCGCCATCGTCCTTTTTGAAGGAATGCGCCAGATCAAAACCCGTTGTTAAGGAGCTTGATGCCATGAACGAAACGTCCCCATCTACCGCGGAGCCACGCTCCTTTTCCACGCAACGGGCTGATATTCACCTGCGGGCCGATAATCTGAAACGCTCCTTCAAGATCGGCCCTCGCCAGATCGAAGTGCTTCGTGGCGTCTCCATGGACGTGCGCCGGGGGGAATCGGTTTTCCTGGTGGGCGCATCGGGCGCGGGAAAGACGACGTTGCTTTATACCCTGGCTGGATTGGAACGTCCGGAGTCGGGGACGGTCACTTTTGAAGGGTGCTCTCTTTATGAAGCCAGCGCCCGGGAACAAGCCCGTGTGCGCAATGCCCGGATGGGGTTTGTTTTCCAGGGGTATTTTCTCCTTCCCGAGCTGACCGCGTTGGAAAACGTGATGCTGCCGACGATGATTGGCGGCAAAGCGGGGCTGGCTGCGGCGGAGGCAGCGCTGGACCGGGTCGGCCTTTCCGCAAGGCGGCATCATCTTCCTGCCGAGCTTTCCGGCGGCGAGCAACAGCGGGTCGCCATTGCCCGGGCTATTATCAATGACCCTAGTATTATCTTTGCTGACGAACCGACGGGAAATCTCGATTCCAAAACAGGTGAAGTCATTGTCGATTTGCTGCTTGCGTTGGTTCGGGAAAACCAGAAAACATTGATTGTTGTTACGCACGATGCGCGGCTGGCGGAAAGGGGCGATCGCAAGGTCGAAATTGCCGATGGCCTGCTAAAAACCACCGGGCAATGACAGCACCGATAGGATAGAATTGATTACCCCCTCTAAAAAGACACGACGCCGCTCAAGATTACTCCTGAAATGAAGAAGATTTACATTGATGGCACTTTTTATGCCGAGGCCGACGCGAAGATCTCCGTGTTCGACCATGGGTTGCTTTACGGCGACGGTATTTTTGAGGGAATTCGCTTCTACAACGGCCGTGTCTTCAAGCTCGAAGAACACATCGATCGTCTTTACGATTCCGCGCGCGCCATTCTGCTCACCATCCCGATGAGCAAGGCGGAGATGTGCGACGCCGTGATCCAGAGCTGCCGCGAGAATAACCTGCGGGACGGCTACATTCGGCTCGTCGTGACGCGCGGGGTGGGCGATCTCGGCTTGAATCCGAAGCTCTGCCCGAGGGCGAGCGTCATTATCATTGCCGCTTCCATCAAACTTTACCCCGAGGAGCTTTATCAGAACGGCCTCGACGTGGTGACCTGTTCCACCCGCCGCATCGCCCCAGGGGCGTTGAGCCCGTCGGTCAAGTCGCTCAACTATCTCAATAACATCCTCGCCAAGATTGAAGCCGGGAACGCAGGGGAAGGGTTGATGCTCAACGAGCAGGGTTATGTGGCCGAGTGCACCGGCGACAATATTTTCGTCATCAAGGGAAACAAGATCATCACCCCTCATATCTCTTCGGGCGCTCTTTGCGGCATCACCCGCGCCGTGGTTTTCCAGATCGCGGAGGAACTCGGGTACTCGATTACCGAGCCGAATTTGACCCGGTATGATATCTACACTGCCGACGAGTGTTTTCTCACCGGAACGGCGGCGGAAATCATCCCCGTGGTGACCCTTGACAACCGACCCATCGGCGACGGGAAGCCGGGTTGCATCACCGCGAAATTTATTGCCCGCTTCCGCGAGTTGACACGCTCCACAGGTGCGCCGATTTATGAATAGGCGGGTGCTCCGCTCCGGAGCTTGAAACATTTATCCAATCGAAAAAAAGAACATGGTCTGCGACGTTTGCAAAAATAACCAGGCAACGGTGTTTCTGACGCAGATCGTGGACGGGAAGATGCAGAAGGTGAACCTCTGCGAAGCCTGCTCCAAGGAGAAGGGGGTCACCGATCCCACGGGCTTTGCCTTGGCGGATCTTCTGCTCGGCCTCGGCGCGGCTCAGGAAATCGAGAAAGGCGCGGTGGGGCAGCGGTGTCCCGTCTGCGGCTTCAGCCAGGCGGATTTCAAGAAAACCGGTCGTCTCGGGTGCAGCGCGTGTTACGATACTTTTGGAGAAGGGCTAGGCTCGCTCCTCAAGGCGATGCACAAGGGAACCTCACATGTCGGGAAGGTGCCGGCGCGACTGATGCGCACCATCGAACGTGACACGAGGATCAAACAGATTCAGCGCGATCTGGACAAAGCGGTGGCCGACGAGAACTATGAAGCCGCCGCCCAGCTTCGCGATCAATTGCGGGAACTCGAACACCAACCGTGAAAATCAGCAGCCTATTTTCGAGCAGTGGTGAGTGGGCTCGGAACGACGGGCCCCACCATCAAATCGTGATTTCCAGCCGGGTTCGCCTGGCGAGGAATCTGCGCGGGCACCCGTTTCCCGGTTGGGCCAAGAAGAGCGACCGCCTTCAGGCGCTCGAACTCATCAAGCCGCAGGTCGAAGGACTGACGGAGATGCAGGACGCCTACTCGTCCTTTCTGCAGGATCTCTCCCAGCTTGAGAAGCAGGTGCTTGTGGAGCGCCACCTCATCAGTCGTGAGCACGCGGCCAAAGGGGTCGGCAGCGCCGTCGTCGTCAACAAAAAGCAGACGTTGAGCATCATGATCAACGAGGAAGATCACCTTCGTATGCAGGTGATCCGCTCCGGCCTGCAACTGCGCAGCGCCTTCAAACTGCTCGATAAGGTAGACAGCGCGCTGGAAGCCCGGGTCGATTACGCTTTTCATCCTACACTCGGCTATCTCACCGCCTGCCCGACGAACGTCGGCACCGGAATGCGCGCTTCGGCGATGATCCATCTCCCCGCGCTGGTGTTGAGCGACCAGATCAATCAGGTCATCCAGGCGGTCAACAAGATCGGCCTCGCCGTTCGCGGCCTCTACGGGGAGGGGACCGAAGCGATGGGGAATCTTTTCCAGATTTCCAACCAGATCACCCTCGGCGAGAAGGAGGAAGAGATCGTCGCGCAGCTCAACAAGGTGATCGAAAAGATCATCGAGCATGAGCAGAACGCCCGGCAGATGTTGCTTCAGAAAAAGCCGGGGACGCTCCTCGACCACATCGGGCGCGGCTACGGGATTCTCTCGCACGCCTACTCGATGAGTTCCAAGGAGGCCTTGAACCTTCTCTCATTTTTGAAACTCGGGGTTGACCTCGGCCTTTTTCCGCCAGATTGTCAATCGGCGATCGATGAACTTTTTATCCTGACGCAGCCCGCGCATCTCCAGAGGAATTCGAAACAAAAACTTGCGCCGGAGGAACGGGACTCCTTGCGCGCCGAGATTATCCGGGACAAGTTAAGAGAGTTTCCAAAACCAGAGAGTAGCAAGGTAGCCGTCCCACGGTTGCCCAACGAAGAAAAACATGATGAATAACTTCACTCCACGCGCCCAACAGGTTCTGGCCCTCGCACGGAAGGAAGCGGACCGGTTTAACCACAATTATGTGGGGACCGAGCATCTGCTGCTCGGACTGATCAAACTGGGTCAGGGGGTTGCGGTCAATGTCCTTCAAAAGATGGGGCTCGACCTTGAAACCGTCCGGATGGAAGTCGAAAAACAGGTCGGCTCCGGTCCCGAGACCAAGATGGTCGGCAATATTCCATACACGCCGCGTGTGAAGAAAGTGCTCGCTCTCGCCGGGAAGGAGGCGAAGTCGCTCAGCCATTCCTACGTCGGTACCGAACATATCCTTCTGGGCCTTCTGCGCGAAGGCGAGGGGGTGGCTGCCCGTGTGCTGAAGAATCTGGAGGTCGACATCGAGCGCACCCGTAACGAGATCCTCAAGGAACTCGATCCGAATTTCACGCCGCCCGAGGCATCTGCCGGGGGAGAAGAAGGCCAGCCGCCGATGGCGGGTGGGCCGGGCGAGGCGGGCCGCAAAGGCGACGTCAAGACGCCCGCGCTCCGCGCGTTTGGCCGCGACCTGACCGAGATGGCCCGCAAGGCCGAGCTCGACCCGGTCATTGGCCGTCGCAACGAGATCGAACGCGTCATCCAGATCCTCTGCCGCCGCACCAAGAACAATCCGGTGTTGCTGGGCGAAGCGGGCGTCGGCAAGACGGCGATCGCCGAAGGATTGGCCCAGGAGATTTCCGCGGGCAACGTTCCCGAAATTCTGCGCGACAAGAAAGTCGTCACCCTCGACCTCGCCCTCATGGTGGCCGGTACCAAATACCGGGGCCAGTTTGAGGAGCGGATCAAGGCGGTGATGGACGAAATCCGTCGCAGCAAGAACGTCATCCTCTTCATCGACGAGTTGCACACCATCGTCGGAGCCGGTTCGGCGGAAGGGGCGATGGATGCCTCCAACATCATTAAACCGGCGCTGAGCCGGGGCGAGTTGCAGTGCATCGGCGCCACGACGCTCAACGAATACCGGAAATATATCGAGAAAGACGCTGCGCTGGAACGCCGTTTCCAGACCGTGAAGGTCGAGGCCCCGAACGTCGAGGACACCATCCAGATTCTCAAGGGACTCCGGCCCAAGTACGAAGCGCATCACCGCGCCAAGATCACCGACGCCGCACTGGAGCTGTGCGCCACGCTTTCGGACCGGTATATCACCGGCCGGTTCCTGCCGGACAAGGCGATTGACGTCATGGACGAGGCCGGTTCCCGCGCCCGCATCGGCGCGATGACCCGTCCGCCGGACGTCAAGCACATCGAAGTCGAGATTGAGGAGATTCGCGGCGAGAAGGAAGCCGCCATCAAGGCTCAGGACTTCGAGAAAGCCGCCGCGCTCCGCGATACCGAGAAGCAGGCCAAAGACAAGCTCGAGCAGATCCTCACCGAGTGGAGGGAGCAGCGCGAAGAGAAGGAAGTCATCGTCTCCGACGACGATATTCTCAACGTCGTCTCCAAGACCACCGGCGTCCCGCTCAACCGTATGGAGCAGGCGGAAGCCACCAAGCTCCTTGCCATGGAGCAGGAACTGAAGAAGCGTGTTATCGGCCAGGACGAGGCGGTCATCGCCATCTCCAAGGCGCTCCGGCGTTCGCGTGCGGACCTCAAGGACCCGCGCCGCCCGATCGGCTCGTTCATCTTCCTGGGGCCAACCGGCGTCGGCAAGACCTTCCTCACCAGCACGCTGGCGGAGTTCATGTTCGGCGACCGCGAAGCGTTGATCCAGATCGACATGTCCGAGTACATGGAGAAGTTCACCGCTTCCCGCCTCATCGGCTCGCCTCCCGGCTATGTCGGGTACGAGGAGGGCGGCCAGTTGTCGGAAGCCGTCCGCCGCCGGCCGTATTCGGTCGTGCTGTTTGACGAGATCGAGAAGGCGCACCCTGACGTGATGCACCTCCTACTCCAGATTCTGGAGGAAGGGAAGATCACCGATTCGCTCGGGCGCAAGATCGACTTCCGCAACACCATCATCATCATGACCTCGAACGTCGGGGCCGAGCTGATCAAGAAGCAGACCACGCTCGGGTTCGGCGCGCCTCGCGGCGACGACGAAGGGTATGATACGATGCGGGCGAAGATCCTTGAGGAGTCCAAGCGGGTATTCAAGCCCGAGTTCCTCAACCGTCTCGATGACCTGATCGTCTTCCACACGCTCACTAAGCCCGACCTCATCAAGATCGTTGATCTCGAGGTCGCGAAGGTCACCACGCGCCTGCGGGCCAAGGAGATCGAACTCAAGCTCGACGAGGCAACCCACGAGTTCCTGATCGAGAAGGGTTACGACCCCGCCTACGGAGCGCGCCCGATGCGCCGCGCCGTGGAGCGTTACCTCGAAGACCCACTCGCGGAGGAACTTCTGCGCGGCAACATCAAGGCGGGCGACGTGGTCAACGTCACCGCGGTGGGAGCCGAGAAGCTCGCCTTCAGCGTGCCGGAAACGGCGGCGGGAAGCGCAGGCGCGGCAGCCGCGAGCTAAGACGTTATAGAGTAGAAATTACAAAAGGCCGGTTCGACGAAAGTCGGATCGGCCTTTTAGTCTTTGTTTTCGGGTTGAACCTGAATCCCGAAGTTGCTCGCGGCGATCTTGCACAACCTCTTGGGCATAAACGGCTTCGTCGAAGGCTCACCGTATCAAAGATACGGCTACGCTTCTCCTTAACGGTTTTTGCACCAAGATTTTGCACAAGCTCATCCGCTCCAACATCGGAATTCAGGTTGAAGCGACCTTTTGGGCTGGACGCCAGGAACTCATCTGTTTCTTTAGCCATCTTCATGAAAGGCATTCTTTTCGGAGAGCATCCGGACACTGTGACCACCGTTTGGGGATCCTCCCAGCAGCTTCGTTTGGCCGAGTGCGTCGAACTCGCCCCGGGTGTTATTACCCCTTCGGAGATGAAGGCGCACACGGAATGGCTCGCAGAGACCGAGGTCATCTTTTCCACCTGGGGAATGCCAAAGCTTTCGGATGAGCAATTCGGTCTTCTCCCGAAATTGAAGGCGGTTTTCTATGCGGCGGGCAGTGTCAAAGGATTTGCCGCCCCCCTTTTCGACAGGGGAATTATGATCGTCAACGCCGGGGCAGCCAATGCCGTCCCCGTAGCGGAGTTCACGCTTGCCGAGATTCTCTTTTCGCTCAAACGAGGATGGGCACATATCCGACAGTTCGAGAAAAACCCGGGGCCCGATAGCTGGAAGCGGCTCCCTGTCAAAGGCGTTTACGGAGCCACCGTCGGTATCATTGCCCTCGGCACTATCGGGCGGAACCTCTGCGAACTTCTGCGCCCTTTTCATCTCCATAAACTCGTTTACGACCCTTTTGCCTCCGATGAGGCCGTGGAGGCGCTTGGCTTACAGAAGGTCGATTTGAAGGAGCTCTTTGCCAAAAGCGATGTCGTCACGCTTCATGCCCCCAGCCTCCCTGCCACCGTAGGGATGATTACGGGAGGGCTGCTGGCCTCCATGAAACCTTATGCCACCTTCATCAACACAGCCCGGGGTGCGTTGGTTAAGGAGCCGGAGATGATCGAGGTGCTCCGGGCTCGCCCTGACTTGACGGCGGTACTTGATGTTACCTGGCCCGAACCCCCTCTAGCCGGTTCGCCGATCTATGAGTTGGAGAACGTCATCTTGACGCCGCATCTCGCCGGTTCCCACGGCGATGAAGTCCAGCGGATGTCGGACCTGATGATTTCCGAATTCATCGCCTGGAAAGAAGGCCGGGCGCTGAGCCATGTCGTTACTCCCGATCAGATCGACTTGATGGCTTAAACCCAGGTCGGAGGTTGATCGCGGCGGTCCCGCGCAATTTCCCAGGGTTAAACCAAGAAGCTGTCGTCTGTCTTGTTATTGAGTTGATCGCGTTTTGTCTAGTCGCCCAATCAACGACCGGATCGATTTTCATACGCAGAATTACTTACATCTCAAATTCGAGGTCGCACTCCTGAGAATTGCACTTACAGTGCGGTTTCGTGGAAATATTCCGTATTACCGAATTTGACAATCACTCTTCGATAAAGAGCGATCGCTGTTTTGGCTTGTTTCCACCTCATCACCTGAGCCCCCCTGCTCAGTCACACTCCGGATAGATTCTGTCTGGAGGTTTCGAAACCAGAAAGTCCCAACCCCTTATCCGATGACATATAGCCTCACGTTCCGACTCCCCAAAACTGGCCTTGGCAAACTTGCCAAGCAGATTGCTTTTGTAGCCACCCTTGCCGCATCCCCTTCGCTGCTTCACGCGGTGAATCTGGTGAACGGTTCCGTTCCAGCCCAAATGGACGCTGGCAACTCGACCTATACTCTCAATAACGGTTTCGCCAAAACTTTTACGGGCTACGAAGTCAGCGTAGGACAGTACTGGTCCAACAATAATACCTTTTCGATCATCGAGGGGGCATCGGCCACGCTCCACGATGCACCGGTGAATATCGGCTACTTAGCAGACAACAACTCGATGACTGTGTCGGGTGCGGGTTCAAAATGGGTAAGTACTTGGACTGGCTGGGGGGACTCATCCACGATTTTTGTGGGCTTCGGGGGCAATTCAAACACATTGACCATCTCAAATGGTGGGTCCGTCAAAAGCACTCACTTCATGATTGGCGCAGGTAATACCGAAGAAAATGCGGAGGCCAACGGGAACACGATTACTGTAACAGGATCGAACTCCATCCTGGACGCCAGCAGCAATGTCCGCGTCGGTTACCAGAACGCGAATAACAACCAGCTCAATGTCAACGATGGAGCAACGTTCAAGTCTACCAATTTTTACGTTGGAAGTGAGAACGCTATTAATAGTAGTGCAACGATTGACGGAGCCGGAACCACCTGGACTAATCGGAACGATCTTCAAGTCGGGACCTTGTTCGCCGACACTTCCTCGTTGACCATCTCGGGAGGAGCCAAGGCGACCTCTGGGTTTGGGGATGGAATCACGAATGCGAAAACCAATATCGGAACCTGGGGGAGCACGGACTCTCAGATCGTCATCTCGGGAGAGCAATCGTCGTTGGCACTGAGATCCGACCTGGCCATCGGAGATGCTAACGGTGCCACTAATAGTGTTCTAAGAATCGAGGACGGCGGCCTTCTTAAGTTAGGAGACAGCACGAAGACCGGCATTCTGACCTTTGGAACGGGATCTGACTCAGTAATCCGCATTGATGACGGCTTCTTCGCATGGTACGGCGATCAGGTCACCACGCTCGAAACCTTTATTCTTGGCGGAAGATTCGAGATCTGGGACGCCGAGAATAGCGACTGGATTGCCGGTTCCTTGGACAATCTTTTTCTTCGTTACGTTATTGGCACGGGAGAAACCGAAACCAATGGCCTCTACAGCGACCTGAACGGATATACGATCATTACCACTATCCCCGAACCTTCCACTTGGGCACTCGTGGCGCTCTCGGCAGCAGGGCTTGTTTTTGCCCGCTTCCGCCGCCAGGTGAAAGCCTAAGAGTTTAGAGCAAGCACATTCGAGCGTCGCAGGTTGGTAGCTGGTCTTTCCGAAGATCAAGCCAAGGCCTGCGACGCTCGCTCGTTTTAAATCTGGAGGTCGATCGGTTATTCTTCATAACCGTTTGGAATCATCCGATGGAAAGCGGGAAGGGGCGGCCCTTGATATCGGTAACTTCCTGGTAAGTGGCGGAAAGAGATCGTAGAGACAACAGGGAATAGGGATCTCCGCCATTGTGGCTATTTTCGGCGACCAAGGCTCAAGTGGGTTTCTAGTGACTCGCTTCGGAAGCAGTTGGTCAAACTAGCCGATGGTAACCGTCTGGCTTCTTTTTTCTTGAGGCGACATGTTCTTCAGTGCGATGCCAGAAATTAAAGACAGCATCCGGGTAGTAAATTTTCCTGCGAGAGTGGAATTACACAGCTTTGTCTTTTGTGACCCTCTTCGAGTGGAGAGGGTTGGTGAGAAATGCGCCCGTCAGGATTTGAACCTGAAACCTTCTGATCCGTAGTCAGATGCTCTATCCAATTGAGCTACGAGCGCTTTTCTTAGGCGGCGGTGCCGCGAAGGACGTGTAATAAAGCACCGTCGGGATTTTCTGGCAACTATTTCCTCAACTTTTTTTGGAAATTTTTACCGGCCCTGATGCTTCGGCTTTCAGGGCTTGGCGGCAGCGGCTGTTTTCAGCCAGCGAAGGGTTACCGCACCGACAATTTGCAGGCTCTGCGGGCTGAGTTTGTCGAGCGTGTCGTCGGCCGTGTGCCAGTAGGGGTAATCGAAATCGATCAGATCGATGGTGGGGATCTTCGCCTGGTTGAGGGGAACGTGATCGTCCCAGATGGGTTGCCGATGGTAGCTGAAATACTGACGAGCCTGGAGTTGCTCGGCGGCGGCAAAGATCTCGCGGGTGAGCTCAGGCGGGGAATCGGGAGAGAGGGTGATCGTCAGGTTCTTGTCGCCGATCATGTCCCAGAGGACTCCGGCCTTGAACTGCTTGTTGCGGCCCGTCTCGCGCAGGTTTCGGGCGTAATGCCGGCTACCGTAGAGGCCGTCGGTTTCGCTGAATTGCGTGAAGGCTTCTTCGCCGTCGAAAAACACGAGTTCCACTTGCCGGGCCAGCGCAGGGTCCAGCGCCAGCACGCGCGCCAGCTCCATGAGCGCGCCGGTGCTCGACGCGCCGTCGCTCGCGCCGACAAACCGGATCGTGTCATAGGCTTTGGTGTCGAAGTGGGAGCAGATGATGAAACGCTGCGTCTTGTCAGAGCCGCCGTAACGGGCGATCAGGTTGACGAACACTATCGGGCCCCGCGGCGTCTGGTCGGTGAATTCCTGCCTTTCGACGCTCCAGCCCTGGCGCTCGAGTTCCGTGGTGATCAAACCGCGTGTTTTCTCGAGTTCGGCGGAACCTGCGGGGCGTGGCCCAATGGCGACTTGGGCCTCGACATGGGCAAAGGCCTTGTCGCCCGAGAATTCCTTCCAGATCTCGGTGGGTACGGGGCGTGCCGGGGCATTTCCCGGCGAGCCTGTCGAGGAGGGCGCGGATTCCTTTTCCTTGTTGTCGCAGCCACTGAAGCTGGCGGAAATAGCCAGCATCAATGAAAGGAAAATCGTGCCGCCAAGCCGGAGTCTATTCATCTTCAAGGCCGAGGAGGTTGAGAAGGCGTTGTAAATCGTCGTTGCCGTAATACTCGATCTCGATGCGGCCGCGCTTGTCGGCGTGGTGCAGGGAGACGTGGGTCGCAAAGTGCCGCTGGAGCCGGTTTTGCACATTGAGCATGGCGGGGGCGAGCGCTCCCCCGGCAGCGGTCGCCCGGCCCGCCGGGCGGGCGGCACCCTGCCGCGCAAGGTGCGAAGCCAGGAGTTTTTCCGTGGCGCGCACGGTCAGGTTTTGCCGGAGGATGGCGTCGGCCAGAATGGATTGCTCCTGATGGGTCTTTGCGCCGAGCAGCACCTTGGCGTGGCCGACGGAGATACGCCCCTGCATCAGCCAGCTCTGGACATCAGGGGCGAGCTCGAGGAGTCGCATGCTATTGGCCACCGCGGCACGGCTTTTCCCGACCTTTTGGGCTATATCTTCCTGCCGAAGCCCGAATTCCTTGGCGAGGCGTTGGTATGCCATCGCTTCTTCAATCGGATTGAGGTCCTCCCTCTGGATGTTTTCGATGAGCGCGAGTTCCAGCACCTCCTGGTCGCCAGCCTCGCGGACAATGACCGGGGCCTCCTTGAGGCCGAGCTGCTGCGCGGCGCGCCACCGGCGTTCGCCGGCGATGAGTTCAAACTTTCCGTCCCGTTTGCGGACGATCAACGGCTGGATGATGCCGTGTTCCTTGATCGAATCGACCAACTCCTGGAGGTGCTCCCCGCGAAACTCCGCCCTGGGTTGAAGGGGGCTGGGGACAATCTCCTTCACTGGCGTGAGCTGGACCCGCTCGCCCGCTTCCACAACCGGTTTAGGTGTGGCAACGCGCGGCTGGATCAAGGCTCCGAGACCTTTGCCTAGGGCGACTTTGGACATAGCCGGAGAGTATGACACCGGGGAGGCGCGATGCCAATCGGCAAATCCGATCGCGTGCGCTTGGGGCGAACTTGCAGGTTCGGTGAGGGAGGACGGGGGCATGGTTTCGGAATGGTGCGGGCCTCGATACCCACCCTCGAAGGCGCGAGCGGGCTACCGGATTGTAACCAGCGTTCCCACTTCCAATTCGCGGTAGAAACGGACCGCCGCGCCGTAGGGCAGGCGGATGCAGCCGTGGGAGGCGGGGTGGTTGGGGACCACGCCGGCGTGCATCCCGACTTCGCTGCAACTCAGGCGCATGAAGTAGGGCATCTCGACTTTGTAAATGGAGGATATCCGGCTTCTCGTTTTGTCGGTGATGACGAACCGGCCCGAGGGGGTTCTGAAGCCCGGGCGGCCGGTTGAGACCGGAGAGGTCATGATGAGTTTGTCGTTTTTCCAGAGCCGCGCGGTCTGGCTGCTCAGCGAGATCTCGACCCTGGTTTGCTGGTCCTCCGGCCTGGGGCTTTTGCCAAGGAGCCGTTGCATGACTTCAACGCTATCCGAGCGGGCGGCAAAGCTGATGGCGGCCATCTTTGATTTTTGGGTGACGGCGCCACGTTTCGCGCCGTAATCGAGCAGGGCTTCGACGCAGTCCAAGCGTCCGGCCCCTGCGGCGAGCATGAGCGGCGTCACCCCGGCCTCCGTGTCGAGGTAGTGCTTGACGAACCTCTGGGGGACAAGCTTGGAGAAGGCCGGTTCCACAGGGCTGCCGAGCGGTGTATTGGGGTCCGCGCCGCACTCCAGCAGCAGCCGGAGTACGGCGGGATCCCCCCACGCAATCGTATAGCCAAGCAACGGCTGCTGCGCGCCTTCCGGGGTGGGCGCTTCGCCGTGATTGGTAATCAAGGCTTTGATGAGCGGCTTATTCTGCTGCCGCACGGCGGTAAAGAGGGCTTCGCGGGTTTCGGTGCACCAGTGTTCGGGCTTTTGAAGCTGGAGAACAGGTTCCAGAATGTTGAGCCTGCCTGTGGCGAGGGCATGAAGGACCAGCGATTTCGAGCCGTTGCAGCAGTTGTCTGTTTCCGGGGGAATGCCTTCGGCAATCAACCATTTTACCGGCCCGGGATCGCCCGCCATGACGGCGTGAAAAAGGGCGGTGTGTCCTTCCTTGTCGGTCAGTGAAAGGTTTGCGCCGTTGCGCACAAGGCTCTCCATCATGTCGATGTTGCCACGGGCAGCCGCGATCATGAGCGGGGTTCGACCGTCAGGGCCAGTAATGTCGGCGCTTGCACCTGCTTCCATCAGCCGTTGCGCGGCCGGGACGCACTCCGCGTCGCAGGCGACGACCAGCATGGGCCGTCCGTCGGTGTCTCGCGCCTCGGCGCCGACCCCCGCCCGAAGCAGGAGGTCGATATTGAATAGTGTTCCGGCCCGGACCGCCTGGGCGAGGTTGGCTCCGGTCGCCTCCATGCCGAGCATTTCAAGACTATGGATCGCCTCGTCTTTCGCGGATCGCGGGGTAGGCTTCGGCTTTGTCGGCGGAACGAAATAGAGTGGCTCAATCCGTTCGGGAGCAGCCGCCGAGGTGTTCAGGGAAATATCCGTGGCGTGCGCCGGAAGCGTTGCCTTCACGCTTGCCGGAGGGTCTTTGATCCCACGGTTCAGGATCGCGTCCGCGGCGAAGGCGAAGCCTACCCCGGCAATACAGGCCGCCACGCAGGGCCAATATTTGCTAGTCATCACAGACCCGGTTTCGGGAAGCTGTGCAGGGCTGGCGGTATGGCGGCCTATCGAGTGGCGAGTTCCGATAGACACCCTTCGCAGAGGCATTTTACCCGTTCTCTGCAGTGAATCGCTTTTGACTTTGCAGGCAATTTTGCCGCACGGTGTCCGGGTGAAACTTCGCGCTCCCGCCAAAATCAATCTTTCGCTGGCGATTCTTGGGAAGCGTCCTGATGGCTTTCATGAGATCGAGTCGCTCATGGTGCCGCTGACGCTTGCCGATTCTTTGGAGATCGAGTCGTGGCCGGGCACCGACGGGGGGATTGCGTTCACGTGTAGCGACGCGAGCCTGCCCACGGATGACAGCAATCTGGTCGTGCGCGCGGCGCGGCGATTTTTTGAAACCGCCGGGCAGCCTGCGTCCGTGGCGATCCGGCTTGAAAAGGCGGTTCCGCACGGGGCGGGGCTGGGGGGCGGCAGCAGCGATGCCGCCTCGACGCTCGCGGGACTGAACACCGCGCTTGGTGAACCGCTTTCCGGCGAGGCTCTGATGACGCTCGCGGCGGAGATCGGCTCCGACGTGCCTTTCTTTTTGGCGGGTTCAGCCGCCATATGCAGGGGGAGGGGGGAGCGCGTGGAACCGGTTCCGTTCCCGCATTCGCTTCCGCTGTTGCTGGTGAAGCCCGATTTCGGCGTGCCGACCCCCTGGGCCTATGGACGGTGGAAAGACTCCCGTGAGCTTCCCGGGATTTCCTACGCGGCGCAGGAATTCCCCTGGGGACGGCTGGTGAACGACCTGGAGCGCCCGGTGTTTGAGAAATATCTTTTCCTTGGGGCGCTCAAGCGATGGTTGATGGCGCAGCCGGAAAGCGCGGGCGCGCTGATGTCCGGCTCGGGGTCCACCTGCTTCGCCCTGCTCAAACAGGAATCCGGCGGCCCGGCCCTGGAGGCGCGGGTTAAGCAGGAGTTTGGCGAAGTCTGGACTTGCTTGTGCCGGACGGAGGGATGACTCGTCTGGTTATAGCGTCTCTCAAATGCTCTATTGCTTGGGCCGGTTGATCCAGGCGAAAAGAATGACCCAGAAGGTGAGCGCAAGGCTGAAGAGCGGGATCTGGAGTTGCGGAGGCATTGAGTAGATCACGCAGACCAGCGGGATCCAGATGCCCCAGTTTGCCACCAAAGAGGGAAATACTTTTTCTTTGTAAAAGCGGGGAGTCAGAACTCTTGAGAGCCCCGTAAACCGATAGCCTTGGTTTCTCCACTCATAGATGGCGACGCAGATGGGCGTTGCAAAGAGCACGCAGTAGACGAACTGGTCCACCACCATTTTGAGGGCGACGGTCGCGAAATCGACCTGCGTGCCGAAGAGGTGCCCCTGGGCGCGATAGAAGGCATCCACGATGACGGATTCCCCGCCCCATAGGAGTAGATGAAATCCGGCGTTGCCGAAATTCTCCCGGCGTATCCTCCACCGTTGTGTCAGACCTATCATGAGAAGCTCCGGCAGGATGCCGCCTGCCGCTGCCCCGACGAGGAAGGAAAAGAGATAGCCCCATTCGGCCTTGATGGTTTCCAGACGCCCCAGCCAGAAACGGGCCGGCTCGTGGAGATAGTAGGCGAGGACCAGCGCGATCATGGCCACCTGGATGATCAACCCGGGGATGAAGTTGGCCTTGGCGGCGCGCAGGCCGACGAGGAGCGGGTGGTCCGCTGGAGTGGCAGGAGAAGGCGGAAGGTCCGCTTTGGTGGCCGGGTCGGTATTTTTCACAAAAAGATGGCGAGCTTCATAATACGGAAATTCCGGTTTTCAAATCGGCAATAACGCCGTAGAAGATTTGCCTGCTCATGGCCCCACACGAAATTTTTTCCCGGATGACGCCCGAAGCGGCGTTTCAGTTACTCGGTTTTCTCTTCGAAAAAGAGAAGGCGCTTTACAAGGCTGCCATCGAAGCGCTCGCCAAACAGCGCAACCTGCGCCCCATCTTTGTCGAGCGCAAGCCCCGCAACGAACGCTTTGCGTGGCTCCAGAACGCTCTTTCCCGTCGCTCCGGCGACGCCATTGCGGCGAACCTGCTCCAGATCTGGCTCGTGGAGGGGCATTCCGCGTTGCTGTGCGACTTCCTTGACGGGCTCGGCATCGCCCATGACGAGAACGGCACGGTCGAGGAGCTTCCCGCCGCGCCTCCCAAAGAGCAGCTTGCCCCGGTGATCGACTCGCTTTTGGCCAAGCACGATCCCACGGTGGTGGCCATTTATCTCAATGCCTTCCAGGCGCTCAACGACGACGGTGGCTGGGCGTCGCTGGGGGAACTGCTGGAGACTGACTCCCGCATCAAACTCGGGGAGCCCGCCGCCGCCTAGGTCCTTCCAAGTTTGCCAAAATATCCCTTCCGAAGCCCGGTTGCGGGGGGAAGGGATAAAAAAGTCCATTTACAACTGGAGGGGAGTCCTCCATATTTCCGGCCCTCATGTCCATTTTGATCCACATTCTGCTCGCGATTAACCTGATTGTCGCGATTTTGATCATCCTGGTGACGCTGATGCAGCGCCCCAAACAGGAAGGGCTTGGCGCGGCGTTCGGGGGTGGAATGACGGAGAACCTTTTCGGCGCACAGACCACCAACGTTCTGGTGACAATCACGCGCTGGCTCGGCGGTATTTTCTTTGCGGTGACGCTGGTCATTTCCGCACTTTATGCCCGGCAGGCGACCACGAAGAGCTCCATTCAACAGGGCCTTCTAAATGCTCCAAAGCCGGAACAGCCTGCGGCCAGCCCAACTCCTGCTGCGACGCCTGCTCCTGAAGCCGGGGAATCCAAAGCCCCTGAAACGGCGGCTCCTGTCGAGACTCCTGCTCCGGCGGAGACGCCTGCAGCGGTTGCTCCTGAGGCGACCCCAGCCCCAGCCCCCGCGACGGAAGCTCCCGCAGCCGAGGCACCAGCTGCCCCGGCTGAAAGCCCGGCAGCGACGCCTGCTCCTTAGCGGTTTCCTTGCATCCGGCATTTTGCCGAAAGGTGCGGCAGCACCGGTAGACCGCTCTCGCCGAGAGCGCGGGTATCGGCTCCCGTTGCGCCATCAAAGCCGTATCCCGGCAATCAGTAGCCCGTTCTTCAGGGATGGGCGCCAAACGCGCCTCCTCGTCATCTCCCGCGCTCTCGGCGAGAGCGGTCTACCACGGAGTTGGCGGATTGTGCCCGTTTTTCAAAACTTATGCACCCTCTGCCACGGGGATCTCCACAACCGTCTTGCCTCGGCCCGGTTCCTGTGCGAATGAGCGGGATGGTTTCGAGTGTTCTGCACCTTTTGCGTCCGCTGCGGCGGTGGGCGCTTTGTCTGGCAGGGGGGCTTCTGCTGAGCGGCTGTGGTCGTGAATTGCAACGGGCCGATCTCGTTTTCCTGAACGGAGCGGAGCCGGAATCGCTCGATCCGGCCTTAATCACCGGACAGCCCGAGGGCCGGATCGTTTATGCGCTCTTCGAAGGGCTCACGCATTTCAACGCGGCCGGAGAAGCAGTTCCCGGCGTTGCGGAGCGATGGGAGATCAGCCCGGATGGCCGGGTCTACACCTTTTATCTTCGGCCTGACGCCCGTTGGAGCAACGGCGATCCGGTAACGGCCGAAGACTTCGTCGGATCCTGGCGACGGGTGCTTTTGCCGGAAACGGGCGCGGATTACGCCTCCCAGCTTTACTACATCCGCAACGCGAAAGAGTTCAACGAAGGCAAGATCACCGATTTTTCCAAGGTCGGGGTGCGGTCGCTTGGGCCTGCGGTTCTTGAGGTTTCCCTTGAGAATCCGACCTCCTTCTTTCTCGATCTTTGCGCGTTCGCGACGCTTGCTCCGGTGCACCTTCCCACCGTGGAGCGCTATGGGGATGACTGGATCAAGCCGGGGAAGCTTGTCGGCAACGGCGCGTTCACGCTGGCGGAGTGGCGCATTAACGATCGCCTGCGGCTTGCAAAGAGCCCCACGTATTGGAACCGCGCCAAGGTCGGGATGAACACGGTGGACGCCTTGCCGACCAGCAGCGCGACGACCGCGTTCAACTTCTATTCCACCGGACAGGTTGATCTGCTCATCGACAAGGGGCTCGTGCCCAACCAGATTCTCGACGACCTCAGGAAGCGGCCCGATTTTCACTCCTCGCCGTTCCTTGCGACCTATTTTCTGCGCTTTAACGTCACGAAGCCGCCTTTCAATGATCCACGCGTTCGCAAGGCGATTTCGATGGTGATCGACAAGAAGCTGTTGGTTGAGAAGATTACCCGCGCGGGAGAGCCTCCTGCGGGCGGCATCGTTCCGCCCGGCACTGGGGGGACTTACGAATCGCCCCGGGGGCTTTCCTATGACCCCGTGGGTGCGCGGGCATTGCTGGCAGAAGCCGGATATCCGGAGGGGCGCGGGTTTCCTCTGGTGCGTTATCTCTACAACTTCAGCGAGGCCAACGACGCGATTGCGGTGGAGATCCAGGGGATGCTCAAGCGGGAGCTGGGTATCGAGATGGATCCGCAGCGGCAGGAGTGGAAGGCGTATCTCCGCGCGATGAGTTCGATGGATTACGACATCTGCCGGGGCTCCTGGGTGGGGGATTACAACGATCCCAACACGTTTTTGAGCATCTTCGTCACCGGGGACGGGAACAACCGTACCGGCTGGAGCAATGCCGCGTATGACGCGTTGATTGCCGACGCAGCGCGCGAGGCCGACCCCGCCCGGCGTTTTGCGATCTTCCGCAAGGCCGAGAAGTTACTGGTGTCAGAAGAAGCGCCGGTTTGTCCGATTTACTACTTTGTCGGCATCCAGTTCTATGACGCGAAGCGCCTGGGCGGCGTTCAGGCCAATCTGCTCGATGAGCACCCGCTTTCCGAGATGTACTGGAAGACGAGAGAGAAAGAATAAACCGGAGATCGGAGAGCGGAGACCGGAAAGAAGCCAGCGCGCCGCTAGGAGAAGAAGAGCGGCAGAAAAGAGGAGCAGATTTTTCCCGGGCGCGTTATCAAAGAAGACCAATGGATCGCCTTGTTTATTTTATCTACCGCGCGGTGTCGCGGGGAATTGCCCTGCTCCCGCTAGGTGTCAGCTTCCGTTTCGGCGCGATGGCAGGGGGGCTTGCTTACTGGGCACTGGCACCTTATCGGCGACTCGCTCTCGCGAACCTTTCCATCGCGTTTGGCGGTGAGAAGTCGCCTGCCGAGTTGCGAAAGATCGCGCGCGCGCATTTTTCCCTTCTTGGGGCGAACCTCGTCTCCAGCATCAAGGTGGCCACACTCTCGCCCGATGAAATCCTCAAGCTGGTCAAGATCGACAACCTCGATTTCTTTCTCTCGCCCGAAGCGAAAAGCCGCGGGGTCGTAATGGCCATCAGCCATTCGGGAAATTGGGAGATCCTCGCGCAGGTTTGCCCGCTCATTTTCCCCAACAAAGGGGGGACGATCTATCAGCGGCTCGGCAATGAATTCATCGACGCGGATATTCGCGCGGCCCGCGCCCGGCAGGGGCTGCGGCTTTTCGAACGCAAGGAGGGCTTTACCGGGGCCATCGCGCTCATCCGTGATGGCGGCGGCGGCGTTGGCGTCCTGATCGACCAGCACGCGGGCGACAAGGGGATCTGGTGTCCGCTCTTCGGGCGGCTGGCTTCCACGACCCCCATCGCGGCCACGATGGCCTTGCGGTCCGGGGCCGTGCTCCTTTCCGCGGCGATCTCCACCGACGGCCCGGGACGGTGGCGGATGTCGATTTCCGCGCCCATCGACACCACGGCCACGCGCGACCCGGCGGTGCTGACCGCGCAGGTCAATCAGGAGTTGGAAACGCTCATCCGACGGTCACCGGCGGATTGGTTCTGGGTTCATAACCGCTGGAAAACGCCCAGCCCGAATTTTTTGCTCTCCGAATATAAGCGAGGGGTGGTGCTGCCGCCCGGGTTTGCGCCCGAGCAACTTAAGCCGTTTCGTATCCTGGTGCGCTCCAGCAACTGGCTGGGCGACGCCGTCATGACCACGCCTGCCGTGCAGGCGATCAAGCGCGGTCGCCCTGACGCTCGGGTCACCGTTCTCGTCAAAGCAAAGCTCGCCGAGTATTGGAAACGCGTGGCCGAAGTGGACGAGGTGATCGAGATTGAGGCCAGTGACACGGTTTTCGCCGTTGCGGGGAAGATTCGAGGGAAGTTCGATGTCGCGGTTATCCTGCCGAACTCGATCCGCACGGGCCTGGAGGTTTGGCTGGCGGGGATTCCGAGGCGGGTCGGCTACCCGGCCAAGGGGCGGCGATGGCTGCTTAATCAACTGATGCTTCCATCGAAGAAGAAGGAAAAGAAACCGCAGCCCGCCGGGCATCAGGTCCATCATTATCTGGAGATCGCCCGCAGGCTCGGCGCGTCACTCGACGGCCTGGAGGGAGCGAAGCCCGAGCAGTTTTTTGCCACCCCGGCGGCAGCCTCTTCGCCCCGCCCAAGGGCAGCGGGCGCGCCGATCAAGATCGGGCTTTGCCCGGGCGCAGAGTATGGCCCCGCCAAGCGATGGCTCCCCGAGCGTTTCGCCGAGGTCGCGCGAGCCGTGGCGGAGCATCGAGATTGCGAGTGGGTGCTGTTCGGGGTGGGAGGAGATGCAGCCGTCGGCGCGGAAATCATTTCAAAGCTCACCGCTTCAAAGAGCGGCATCGACGTCAAAGTCGTCAATCTCATTGGCAAAACAACGCTTGGCGAATTGATGGACCGCCTCACCGAGTGCAGCCTGCTTTTGAGCAACGACACCGGTACCATGCATTTGGCCGCCGCGCTCGGAGTGCCAACCGTCTCGGTCTTCGGCTCCACGGAGCCTCGCCTGACCGGCCCCCTCGGCCCCGGTCACCGCGTCCTGCGGCATCAAGTCGAATGCAGCCCCTGCTTTCTGCGCGAGTGCCCCATCGACTTTCGCTGCATGAAGTCCATCGAGCCTCATGAGGTCGTGAAAACAATCCTGGCCGCGCTGCCATGTTGAAGCGTTTCCAGAAAATACCTGGACCAGGCAAGGGGATGGGGGATGAAGGCAAGCCGCGCCTATCTCGAGGATTGCGAAACTGCTTGCCCAGCCGTTGTGCCAGAAGATAATAACTCCCTAGGCGACTGGATTTGCCTGATTGTACATTTGTCCCCGTAGTTCAACGGATAGAACAAGGGTTTCCTACACCTTAGATCCGAGTTCGATTCTCGGCGGGGACACCACTCATAAAGTCCTGTAAACAAGTGAGTTAAAGGTCGGAGTTGGTCTTTTCTCGCTCCTTTCAAAAATCCCCATATACCCCCATAAAACACCACTTTTACCCTCAAAATCCGTCGGTAATCCGTCGGTGATTTCATTCGCGGATTGCGGCTTGGCGGGGGAAGGATGTGCGGCACGTTGGCCGAGCCGACCATCAGGAATTCCGACAGGGGCGTGAGACCTCCAACCCGCCAGCTTCTTGCTATAACCGCTTCTTGTATTAACGCTCGGGTCATTTTCTTGCGAAGCCTTCTCCTCTTCCAGCGGTCGCGCTCTCCTTTGGCGTAACCAAGGCGAGAGCTTAATACTCCGGCCAAGGTCGCTTCATTACGTGCCTGCCCAGATGGGCGATCAACACCCTTCGGCTATACGAAAGTGCGGTATCGAGGGATCCGTAAGAACCTCGCCAAACTCGAGATCCTCTTCGCATTGGCCAATCTTGTGCTGCCCGAAAAATCCCTCATGGTCAGCACACGCGTATGACCTTGAAGATGGGGAGTGACCGCCCATCGCCGTAGGAAGTCCTGCCGCCCAGCACCCACAATTTCTCCGACAAACAGAATCTACCCGCCCCAAATTCCTATCAATCTACACTTCCTCCAGAGGGGGCATTATTCAGTGTGTCCTTACATGGGTTGCAACTCTTCCTCTTAGAAGGTAGAACATTGTCATGTCCTTCGAGTTTTTTGAAAGGTGGGTCATAATCCCCTTAGGTGCACTTCGCTCGGTCCCAAATGACAATGGCGCATTTGGTGCTCTGGCCATGACTTTTGGACTTTATGAGCGCTTCCTATTGTCACGGATACACCGACGAGGGGAGTCCCCAAACGAGGATGCCAGATGGAAGGAGCATCCTGATCTTCTCGACGAGTTAAGTGCTACCGAATTGGGATCGGTTCGCCTGTCCCCTCCGCCTGGTCTCTTGTCTGTACCAACGTCCTACGGGGCTAGTCAGAATACTTATACCGAGGGTTCCTTTCCCTTTGGTTACAGTTCGACGGGGTATGACCCGGATCAAAATGATGACCGAAGAACACCAGTTCAAATCATTGAACGAAAAGAATGTTTCCTTTGTAATTAGCCGGTCCATTTTCTCCGAGTTCACGTGGACACACCCCACCAACGTTTGAGCCATAACGCAGCATGACTTGTTTTCGCGACCAGATAATTGCGAGCTTTCCCACTGAGGTGCAAAACACTCGCGGGGTGATCGACTATCGAAATATTCTCACGCGACTTGAAGAGACTTTACGACCTCAATTGGAGGAGTACATTCCAAGAACGTTTCCCGAGTATACGCCCCACAACTGGTCCAACCACATCATTGCGCTTTTTGACATCGCCGCGCAGCTGTTCGGATCTGAAACACTGCTTGCCCTAGCCGATGTCGATCGTTTCCTTCTGATTGTTGGACTATACTGTCATGACTGGGGGATGGCTGTGGGAAACGACGAGCGTGAGAGAATCGTCCGAGAATTCACAGCGCTTCCCAGAAATCATCAACTGCCGCTTGCTTCGCGAGAGTTAGCTTGGTTGGCAGGCTTCGCAAAGCAAGAAGGGGTGAAGCGCGACGTTCACGGCAACTATCCCGCATTGACAAGTCTCGATCAGCCCTACTGGCGAGAATACATTCGACAGACACATGCTTTGCGTAGTGGTGACCGAGCCCACGAATTTTTGGCAAATCTCGACCTCGATAGTGCCTTGTGCGAATCGGCGCGAGATATCTGTGTGGGGCACTGGCTTGACTACGAAGTCTTGCGCGATGCCAAGAGGTTTCGTCCACTCCGGACGGTGGCAACTCAACGAGTCCATGTGAGATTAATCGCACTGGTCGTACGTTTGGCTGATCTCTTCGATGTCGGAAGAGATCGCACTCCTTATGCGTTACGTCGTTTTGTGGGCCCTGCCGATCCGACTTCAATTCGGGAATGGGACAAACACGCTGCCTTAGACCACATTGACTGCGTAGACATCGGCAGAAACCGCTGGCAGGTAGTGATTCGAGGCACCTGCCAGCAACCGTCTCTTTGGCCAGCGCTGACCGATCTCTACGAATATTTAAGGGACCAGTTGGAGCATGGCGTTGACCTTCTTGTCGAGGAAAGCCGAATGAGACAATCCTATCTCGAACATCAGGCGACAAATAGCCCCACTCGATTCTCGTGTCTGGACTCAACGTTGAAATGGGAAGTCCAGGCGGAAGGTTTCGCCCCTACAAACGTCCGTTTTGAGTTTGATCGGCACGCCGTTTTTCGGATTTTAGCCCAAGAAATTTATGGACACAATCCTTACATCTTTATTCGTGAGCTGTTGCAAAACGCAATAGATGCAACGAGTCAGCTATGCGCCCGGCAGAGTGGCTATTTGGGTGCGATCCAGCGTAGCGAATCAGACTTCGTCATCCATTTTACAGCGGAACCGCTTCCAAACGGTCGAATTGCGATCACCTGTCGCGACTATGGTGTCGGAATGGATGTTCGCATCCTTACGACCTATCTTGCACGAATTGGTTCAAGCTACTACACAAGCAAGGAGCTTGCCAGCGAGAACCTCAAACTGGACGCTATAAGCCGTTTTGGTATAGGGCTTCTGAGCTGTTTTATGGTTGGAGACCAGATCAGTATCAAAAGTCGGAGACTTAGTGCGAACGGAGGAGATGATCAGGGCATTATCGTCACCATACCAAGTATTGACCGCCATTTCGAGATCACAGAATTTACTGACCCGTCTTGGGAAGGCACGAGTGTACGAGTCGAGGTTCTGCCTGAAAAGATTGCCAAGCTTCTCAAAGAGAACGAAAGCGTGGCGGACTTCAACATCGGGAATTATTTGAAACAGTTGGCTGGCTTTGTTCGAGTTCCCATTTTGGTGGATGAAGCTGGAACCCGCCTACTCATTTTGCACCCCTCGGTGGATGCTGCATATCGATCCAAATGGGAGGGACAAGATATAGAAATTTGGCAATGCAATGGAGCCTATCGATGGAGGGATGAACTGCAAAGATTTATTGCTTGTCCCAATCCAGATTTCCTTGGGCAATATCGAGTAAATTTGGAGAAAGATCTCAGGTGCACGCACATTGAAGGATTTATAACCTTCCCTATGCCTTTTGAGGTTGGCGGCGATATGCAGATTCGTAATGGCGGCATGCTCGAAAAGGAAACGATGGTTGTTACTGGTCCCGACGGCACCGAATTTCCGCAGGTCTTTGCTGGTTCGCTCGGAAGCTTAGTGAAATTCAAAGGCAGAAATTTAGCAGACGGTGAATATCCAAGTACCTTTGTTTATCAGGACGGAATTTACGTAACCGGGATGGATCAAATCGGACAGCAGATTGGCGATAATCCATTTCCAGTGCATGCGTGGATAAACTATCGGTCTGAAGCGCGGAGTAGTTTAACTGCTTCACGAACGAGTTTTACACGGAATCCAGAGCAAACTCCGGGTTGGATTACCATCCAAGCCCGGACGTATGCATTTCGCAAGGAGATCATGACTCTCCGCGCCCTACCCCCACTCAACAGACTCCACAAGCTAGTGGCTCTTGAGAAGTTTCTTGGAGTGGGAAACATTAATGTGGCGGAGGCACTCCCTTGGGAGGAGTATCCCGTTTTGGTGCTAAGTGCAGATGGGTTCTTCAAATGTGTCGAAGCTCGCGAAGCATACGAAGATGGTTTCCGCATCCTGCCGAGATCCTTAGAGGAAACCATGTTTCCCCGATTAGCTTTAGAGATTGGGGCTCGGAAGATCGATCGGGTTAAAGGTTTTCAAGGCCAGACGTGGCTCTTGCGCTTTGGCCACAGCTTCTCTTCCCAGTCGCTTGTTAGTGGAGCGATCGGGATGTTGCAGAATGCCTACATCAACGCTGTCTTGCTTCCGGTTGATCTTGAGTTTGTAACCCTCCCGTCAGCATCTGAACTGCCGCAGCCCCTCGAAGTCCATCATCCGGGGGCTAAACCTAACCCGGAGAATGTACGAGATCTCCGGAGAAGGCTTTTGAATGGTGGAACCTTGGATCGGAACGAGTGGGGGCGATTGAGGGCTGCCAATTCAGCCGATGGAGGAGGGGCATTATTCAGAAAAGCATTTCTGTTTCCGAAACCGTTCTCAAATCACTTTTCGTTTGGCTTCGACTATTTCAATCTTAACCATCCCGCGGTTCAATGGATGGCGCGCGTAGAGGCGATTACGGGTGAAGTGGGTGGAGCTCACGCCGATTTGGGATCGCCTGGAGCATTAGCATATCGTCGATTGCTTGATATCAGTCGGAATATAAAACAGCAGCAGCCGTGTTACGAAGTTCTGCCACTTATATGGAAGGCAATGGGTGACGCGGTGTCAAAATTGCCTTCAATGCATGGTGACCCTGTTCCTGGTTGTCCCGATTTTTCGGAGTTTATTCCAAAGTCTCTGGTTTTGACAAAACGAGAGTACATGGAGGAGAAATTTGCCGAGAAGAAGCCTGACTATTTCACAGAGCAGGTTTGGGGAAGTAGGTTTATCTAAGCATGATTTCTCGAATGCCAGGTGCGACAGAAGAATCAGAGCCAATAATCTCTCTGTCAGGCGCAGTCTTACTATCCGGATTGTGCTCGATAGGTCGAGATCCAAGCGACAACACTTGACAGCCATTCAATTAGAAATGAGTGAATACATCGAAGGCCGTTGGTGGCTTGAGCCCAGTTCATCTCCCGTGTTCGGCGTGCTCCGATTGAGTCCGAATGGACTCCCGGAGTTGACCACAAAAGATCCCCAGGTTACCTCTAATTTCGTTTCACTGCTAAAAATGGCAGCCAACGATGCCTGCCAAGATAGAGCGCACATTCAAGGTCGCGATGCACATGATAGGCCAATATCGTTGTTTGACTGTTGCAGTAATGGTCACTCCCTTAGCGGAGGAATGACAGAGAGGCGATTTATTGCCTCAGTCGCTACGAGAGGCGTGGAGCTGGGATCCCTTGATGAAAAGCGGTTTTTAGCCCTTCGCATAAGTGTTCCGCATCTACATGAATGGCTGGGCTTTCCTATCGTAACAGGTTTTCAGCTAAGCGAAACAGAATATGCTTGGAAGAGGAATCTCGAACAGGCCGAGATTGTCCATGAGATCGAAGACGGAATTCGATTTCGAATCGATGTGCAATGCTCTCTAAAGGGGGGGCGCGATAGTTTTGAAATACACCCTTCTCACGCTTTTTGGTTTCATTTTGAAAGCCTTATTTCAATCAAGGAATGCTTGGATAAATGGGTTCCTTGGACGAGCGATCTGTTTTCTCTACTGATTGGAGAAATGATTAGATGCGAACAAATTGAGCTATTCGAAAGCGATCCATGGATTCCCGGAAAAAACCCTTCTACTTGTGAAATTCTTAGCCTTCCTCGCCAACAGGAACAAAAGATCAGCCCATGGAGAATCACGGATTTCCAGACGTTCTCCGCATCATTCCAAGAAATCCTCACTAGCTGGAACAACGTTCGAGAAAGGTTTATGCCGGCGATCAATCTCTTCTGTTCCGCTACCTTTTGGACAAAGCTGCCTCTGGAAACTAGCTTTATTTTCCTTGTGCAAGCGGTCGAAGTGTTCCATGCACGAGCCGGAAGATTCGGGTCTGCCCAATGTAGCCGGGCCGAACACCTGAATCGCGTCTCGAAAATCTTGCTAAAGATCGATGCTGAATCTCAAGATTGGGTTAGACAAACCTTGCTCGCGGCAAACAACAAACGTCTGGATGATCGCTTGTTTGACCTTTTTCAGGTTCATTCAGATCACGCCAAAAAACTGTTTCCTTCGAGCCACGAAATGGCCGATCGTATTAGATACACTCGAAATTATCTGACGCATTATAATGGAAATCCTGAATCCAAAAAATTCATCCAACCGAAGGAAATGATGATTGTGAATAAAAGGTTGAAGGCCCTGCTCTGGATTTTACTGCTAGGGGAGATAGGATGCAATGACGATGCGCTGACGAAGGTTTTGGAGCAAATCGCCGGACTTGAATAGTAGCTTTCAGCTTGTTCATTGCCGAAGTCACTTTTTAAGTGACACACTGAATCTAATTTCCCCTCAAGCGGAAGTGCAGGCCTAGAACAGACCAATGTCATCTAGTCAGGATGGCGTGTTCGAATACGGTGGGATTTCGATTTTAGGATAGGCAACGGTTGCTTGGTCACCCACGTCGACCCAAAGCCAGTCCACTGCGCATGGCGGAGGCCATGGACTTGGAGTCGCTGCATGCTCGCTTTGATAAGCCTCGGCACGACGATGTAACCAATGCCCTTCGCCGTCTTTTTTTCCAACCAAATCAGCTAGCTTCTTCAGAACATCAACTAACTTTTTCGGTTCTCTATGAACGGCGGAATTTGATATAACCCCTTCTTTCTCAAGAGTGTCTAAAAGCAATCGGACTACGGATTCAATTTCAGATGTTCTATTTTTAACATTGTCACAAACGCAGTAGGCATCTCGATCTGAAATCCAAGATTCAATCACCGGCAAATGAGCAACAAGCTCCAATGGTGGTGGAAGCATCTGCGGGCGCGGCTTCCCTTCTATTGAATAAACTGGATCGATATCTGCTATGACAAGAGCCTGTTCTTTCATTCCAAGCTTCCCGTGATTGGGCAAATCCTTGGGATCGAAGATTCCGGGGCTTACTCCATGATAAGGACCCCTCTTTGGCATTCCTCTTTCATCTTGTGCCTCACGGCCCCAACCATCATGGCCAATTACACAACTCTCCCCACGCAGAGAACCGCCTGCTGCACTACAGAAAACGGTGGTGATACCAGCCGCTAGAAAGCCAGCTTGCCCCATAATCGAATAATCGGCGGTCCGCGTTGTCATCGCCGGCACCAGTAAAATGAGTCTTGGAGGGGTAATGGATTCGCTCAAAGATGTCGCTTTTGAAAAGGCCGTGATATCAGTTTTGACCTGCTCTTCAAGGTCACTTATCGATACCCCGGGAAATCCAAATCGCTGGGACATTTTTCCATACTCCCTTGCCATTGCAATATGGTTGATAGGGCTGGTAAGTAAAAACGCCTCGGAACAGATAAGCTCCGAGACATAAGCACGCGGATCGAACCTTGCATCCAACGGATTAAACATAGGTTTGATCGCACTACGCCACGGATAAATTAGTTCCTTCGCTGCTACAGATGGGTATTTTTTTAGACGATAACTCACCTCCGTCGGGCCGTCTTCTCCTTTTCTTCTTAGTAGAATTGGCATTACTGCACCCCATTCTGGCACCTTGATGCTATCACTAAGATTCAGTAAACTCCCTGCTGCGTTACGGTAGGTTCCAGCCCAAATAGAGGTCTCCGGAGCCAATGTGGCGAGTTGATCTTTCAGCCATACGGCTGTATCAGCACGAATTGAGTACTCAGGGAGTACAAGAATATCGGCTTCAAACTCTTTGCAGGCTTTTAGAGCTGCAGTAAGTAACTTGCGCCTACGGTGTTCGGCGCAGCTCTCATGATTTCCATATGAATCCCAAATTTCAGGAGACCCAGGTTCCTGTCTAGAGCCTTTCGCTTTTTTGGCCCTGTCGGCCTGTTCGCCTCTTACCGCGCATGCCTCGTAAACTGGATGTCGATAACTATCGTCAACATTCCATTGGAAGAATGCCACGCGGGCATGACGAGGCGATCTTCGACTGCGCCTTCTCCAGCTTGCTGTCTTAATTTGTTCAATTCTAGCGAAAGCCTCTTGGGAATCCCATATCCGGGAACTGGCGGATACGGGATCGTCGACTGATGTGTTACTGGTTGCCGCTGGCGCCGGTTCCGCCGAATCAGTGACTTTCGGTGCCTCAGCGATCTCGGTCACGCCGTTATGCGCTGGTATTCCGATCAAATCCCCGCCCGAAATTGATACCCTATCCGAACGCTTCATCGGAGGCGCTACGAACGTGAGCGCTTCTGTTCTTGTGGCATATCCGGCTTGATGCAGCTTATCCAAAACAGCGCCAAAAGGAATGCTGGCAAGTGAAGCCATCCGAGGACGAATGACTCCAATTGAAACAAGCCGATCTTCTAGCCATGTTTCAGACCAGCGATGCCAAAAACAATCGTCCCGCTCGTTCCAAAAGCACTCAGTTCCATTGGTTGGTTCATTCCGGACACTGGCCAATAGAATCCTCCATGACTCGAGGCGAAGCGAGCCACTTGGAATACTTATATCCACCGACCCTCCACGGCGCGGGGATAAGACAAACTGTGGCGCTTCTTTTGACTCGACGCGAATTCCAGTGGCAAGATCGACCCGCCCCAAATCCTTAAATATTTTTTCAATAACTACGGCATTACAAGCGGCTATAATTGGGGATAGGCCGCCCCACGGAAAATCGTCGCCTTGGTCCAGCTCGGTACCTAGGAATTTGTTCAATTTCTCAAACAACCCGTCAATGTCCGAAATAACTTCGGGATTACGAATCTTCCTACGCATTAGGAACTCCAGCAGCACAGACCAACCCAAGACTGTAACCTCCGAAAGATCTCCGCCTACCGCCGATCCAGCCATTGTTGAATCGCAAAGTTTTCGGTAGAGAAACTGGATGTTGCCTTCATTTGACTCAGAAGCCTCCTTGCCTTCCTGCTTACGATGTAGAAGCAATCCCGGATTACATGACGGCAATGAATCACACAATTTAAGCCTAACCGGAACTTCGGTTAGAGCCCAGAGTTCGAGCACCTGCGCCCGTAATTGCGACTCAATTGCAAGAAGTAACGTGCCAGCCACAATTGCAGGCAAGGTGAGATCTTCCTTTTGCTGAGGGTCATCTTCAAGCAATGCCTCAAACCTCCAAGCCGTACATAACCATGCGAGGGATGGACGACGCAACGGAGCCCAGGAGGGCAGATTTGAAGAAACCTTTGGAAGCCGCTCAGCTAACTCCTCATCATAGCCGAATAAAGGTCGAACGAGATCAATAAGAAGCGCTGCAGCACCACCAGAAACCGTGTAGTCAAGTGACGGTGTAAGCCGCGTTCTCATCGCACGACCTTCGGCAATGGTAGCGACCAAGTGAGCCATTCGCTGAATCTCAAGCCCATCTGTACTGGCCGGAAACTGCTCCATCCGGCGAAGCACGCGCTCGACCGTGGCGGGTAAACTTGAGCCTTGCAATCTCGCCAGCGGATGCGGTGGCATCGATCGGCCACGGAGGCGACATAGACTAAAGCGTAACATCGCCTCTGCCGCCCAATCCGAATCGTTATGCACTACATGCGCTTGAGCCAAAAATCGCATTTGAAGAAGACAATCGCTGCATTCGATCCGTCCGAGCCGATCGGCTAGCGCAGTACCTATTCGCCAAAGATAATCATCACACTCTGTAACTCGCTCCGGCACTAACCCGCGTCGCCCCCGACGAATAAATGCAAATCCACTCAAACGACTATTCGAAACTTGAAATCCGAGTATCTCCCACTTCGCCTCGGCGGGCAAAGGCTCATCCAGATCAGGCCCTATCAAGTTTTCGGCCGTCGGAGGGCACGAGGTAGTCGCATTCCTATCATAGGTCGCAGCTAAGCTACGGAATGCGGCGGCAACCCAAGGCAACATCTTCGATGCTCTACAGTCACCACGATCCAGTGGCTTCAATAACTGACGTCCAGTGAAAGGAGCCACAGATCGTTTCCACTGCAGTCTCTCATCCGAGATGGGACAGCTATTCCATACAAGATCTTGAGGATAAAATCCGACATCACCGCCTCGCATGTCCACTTGAGTCACTTCCTCCCCATCACTTCTGATTCCAATTAATCCTGGGACATCTAAGCCAGGAGGAACTGGCACGGTTCGTCCGGGCCAAGTGAGACTGCCGCCCAGAACCGCGCGTGAAAGAGGCTCTCGTCGACTTAGTAACTGTTGAAAATTTGTGGGCGCTAGCTGGGCAAGGGCCGCCACTGCATCAGCGGCACATGGATGGTCTTCAGCAGTATATTCAACGCCGGGAATCCAAAGATTCAGAATACTTAGTAGAACGGAACCCGCGCCGATTTGCTCAGCCCGCATGAGGCTTTCGAGCCGTTTACGAATTGGCTCCAACGGATCAATAGCAGGCGTCTCACTAGCGCCTGTATTTGTCGCAGCGTCTGAAGAGGCCGAGCATAACCTCTCTGAAATGATTAGACGGGCAATCGACTCGTGATAGAGAATTCGGCTGTTGAGCTGTTCGTCGTGGTGAAAACTCCTTGTTAGTAAATCAACACTCTTATGTGCGCAAGCAATTGAAATAGCCATTCGAGCCTTCGAATCCGAAGGGATTCCTTGCATCCAGGGAATACAGGAAACTGACGGATCTGGATCGGTTTCACTTGCAGCAGCGAAAACAGCAAGACGGCGTAAATCGAGCATATGTTGATGCTCGGCGATTACGGTACTTGGAATGAACATTGATAATTCATCGCACAATCCACCCTGAACCAGTTTCGCAACCGTTCTCCGAAGTTTGTCTATCCGTTCATGCTGGGAACTAGAAAGTGCCGGCGAGCGATCCAAGCGGGACGTAAGGATTTTATGCAACCCGTCAAGCCAAAATAGCAGATTTAGGAAGGTATTCCCAGCCCTCCCTCCATCGCCGTAAGATTCCCCCGAATCACCACTGCAAGGTGAAGTATGATTCCATAATTTCTCAAAACGTTGTGCGACGTGTCTCGGCGAGCCATTCGGATCTGGATCTTCAGAGATAGTAAGCGCCGCTCGCCACAATAGTGCAGCCGCTTTGGAAAGGTCGCCATGCCTAAGGTCAACACTGCGTCGTGCATTGGAGACCGCCTCGAGAAGTAAATAGGCGTTCGTGTCTGGCGGATCAAGGCGTGAGTCATGAAGAAGGAGTAGCGACTTTCCGCGATCGATTTCGCCGGCATCTCCAAGAGGTTCACAGATTCCGAGGGGTTCGTTTGCAGGTGGTCCAGCAAATGGTCCTGATGCACCAAGTGCCGCACCTCGCTTATCCGTCAGCCAGTCCCGCAGCTGGCCTTCAGTCATAGCCGGCAGTGGCCCAATCTTGGGGCTAAGATCAAGACCGATCCGGGCAAGTTGCTCTTCGATGGCTGCCCTCATTTCGGCCAAATCTTTCGCGGTAAGCGCAACGATAACGATGTCGTCGACATATCTCGCGTATACGGCACCGCGCCTCGCATTCTCTCCGGTTGCCTTTTGCTGGCGAAGATCAAGTTGCTCAACCATTGATCGCAATGCGAAGTCGAGAGGGAAAAGTGCAATATTCGCTAAAAACGCGGACAAATCTGGCCCTTGCGGTATGCCTTGACTATTTTTGTCTAGTTTTCCACTACGGGGGTTCTCGTACTCATAGTTAAAACTCTGGTCGCAAAGCCAATCGACCAGCCTTCCAGCTCGCTGGTCAGGATCAATGACATCAGGAGCAAAGAGCTTAGCGCAGTTGAGGGCGCCGTTTTCCGTTGCATCTGAAAGCTCGCGTAGCCCATTTCGAACCGCGGGCAGGATGGCGTCAATGACTGCGGAACGATGGAGGGTGTCGTAAAAGCTGCGAACGTCCAATCTTGCTACGTGATAAATCTCGCTTCTACAGGCACGGACACGCCTATCGATAAAATCGATGAAGTCTTTCCAACAGGCAAAGTACGGGCGGAACATACCTTCTCGACGCGGCGGGATACGGCCTGAAACCACGTCCATATCTATCTGGTATGCAAAACTCACGGTCTCTGAGATTCCGCAGGAATTCAGTCCCCCCGTCGTTTCGCATATACCTCCATCAACTTGAGTTGTATATCGCACAGCGGGAATCCATTCACGAAAGCGGGGGCTTTCAGCGTAGTCACGCAGCAGTTCGTTGAGTACAAACTGCTGCATCGTAAGAAATTCAGGGCACGGGAGTGCCTTTAGACGGAATTTTCCGTTTGGCTTCGGAACTCGTACAGCAATCATTGGCTCGTCTAGCGCCGCCCCTTCTTTAAGTAATTGGCTTAAATAGGGAATGGTCACGTCGATACCGGCATTAAGCCTGTCCCAACTGCCTTCATCCACAGGTAGTTCTCGTCGTTGTGTGCTCGATCGTGCGACTACCAACGCATGATTCAACTTATTTTCCTCATCCTTTTCAGGCGCCTTTCCTAAATCAAGCGTTGGCCGAGGCTGTTCTGCGGAAGCTGTCAAGAAGGCGCGAATACGACTGTGCCAGGGCTGTTCTGCATCTTCTCCCCCGTTTATTCCACGCCAGCGCGAAAATGGGCTTAATCGCTCAAAAATTAAACGCCATTGGGTCCGGTCCAGTCTTCGCTCCACCTCCCGAAAAGCTCGCATTTGACGACTGGGCGGTAGTTGGCTGAAACGGCGTTCAATTTCAGCGGGGCCTTCTTCAATTGCAAATGCCAGTGTCGCTGCCATCGGAGAATAACACCAGGCATAAAGCAGTTGCAGCGCTTCTTCACGATTTTGAATCGATCGAAGTATATCATCGGGATCGCGTTTTCCCTCTTGGCTTGGCGGAGCAATTACATCAACCATGAAGCCGGTGGTTGCCGCTGATTTCACTAGTAAGGCAGCGACCGAGGCAATTGAACCACGTAAACCGGCGTTGTCTGCATCAAGGAAGAGATGTACAGCAAGTTGAATTCCTTTACTTTCGAGCCGAGTTGCAAGCCGCGCCACGGCGTTTGCCTGATCATCTGTTATATGTGAGCCAAAAATTGCGACACAATTCAAGCCTAGGGATTCTAATCGGAGGGCATCTAGAAGACCCTCGACAATGAAAAGCTCTACGGTGTCCCCTACTGGGGCGGTGGTTTCTAGTAGACTTTTCTGAACCTTATCAAATCGATACAACGTCTTGCTGCGCTGAAATCCGGGTGAAAACAGATACTTTGGAGTATCGTCTTCTCGAAGCGATCGTCCTACAAATCCTGCGACATTCCCCTTATCGTCACGTATAGTGAAAAGAACACGCGGAGACCAAAAAAAGTCCCGAGGAGGAAGATTGAGCGGGAGAGTGCCTGCTCCAGAGCTTGGCTGCTGATTTCGCTTGCGAACGAGAAGTCCCGCAGCCTCCAATGCGTCAGAGATTTCCCTATCTGATGAATTGTCTCCGTTTGAAAGCTTTAGAGATCCTGCATAGAAAACCTCAGCCTTATGTAAAAACTCTTGGGTGAACCCACGAAGAGCGGCAAACTCGGCACAACCTGCCTTTTCTTGACGCGACTCCTTTCGATAAATTTGATATGCTACGAATAATCCGTACCTGCGCGGATCGGAAAAGCTTTCCTGTCCATTACTTCGCCGGGACGGTAGCACGAGTCCTTTTTTTTCAACAAGCCATTGTAGAGCGCCTGCGAAATCACAGTCGTGGCTTTGCTTTATCAAATCAAAAATATCTCCATGCGCAGCGCAGGCGAAGCAATGATATTGATTACTTTCTTGACCTCTATAGAAGACGAGAGATGGCGTCCGGTCCTCGTGGAACGGACACAATGCTTTCGGTTGGGAGCTACTCCGGCCAATGACCCGAATACCTAGATCCTCTGCAATTTCAACGATGTCTATTTCCCGCCTTGCTCGATCAACCGCTTCGTTGCGCTCATGCCACTGGTCTTTTACTAACATAGACTCATTTTTAATAAAAAAATTAGCAACGCAAGCTGTGAGTTCAGGGCGATACACAAAGCTCTTGGTTGAACGGTACAAGGCCTTCAAATTGAGGTAGTTCCACTGAAGTTTGGTTTGAGATAATTTGAAGTTTCCTTGGCCGCCGCAAGGGCACGGAGTCTACCGCCTGCGCAAAGACCGCAGAGAGGGCCTTGGGGGAAACAGTTTTGACCTGCTTCGGCTGGCTCCATGGGGCTCCTCGCGGTTCAACTCTACGGCATGACAGTCGCCAGGTTTTGGCTCCAAGCTCCATTGGGCCTTCGTCAAAGGCTACCGCATTATTCAGAAATTCACCGCTCCATATACACCGGAGCAAAACCGGCCTCCGGGAGCGATTTATTCGCTCATTCAAGGGAGAGTTCGCATGTATCCACCGTTTTGCTTCCTTGAAGGAAGCCCGTATCAGTTTCCTCGGAGGATTTGCCGAAGACCGGATCAAACACCTCCTGGTAGTTGCGGGTATGAAACATCCGCAGGCGTATGTGCGGGGGCGGCATCTTTTTGGCTCGCGCTCCCTATACCTCCTGTTCACCCCTCCGGCCCCGCTCGGTTATACCCGTGCGGGTTTAAGGGCCTTTTCAGGGAGGACTAATTCTTGGTCCTTCCTTTTAGTCAAAACCCCGCTTCCTTCAAAAGATCTGAGGCATTTAGCCCCACAGCCCGAGCGATGCGTTGAACTGTTTCAACATTCGGAGAGCGCTCCCCGCGTTCCAAAAAGCCGATGTAAGTGCGGTGATGGCCCGTAAGTTCCGCAAAGTCCTCCTGCGAGAGACCCTTTTCCTCTCGGATATGGCGAATCACGCGTCCGAGGCACCGGGCGATTTTGTGGGAATTGTCGGACGGGGAAGGCAAGGCTTCATTTTATAGAAATGTGCTATTTTTTAATCGACATACAGAAAGTAGCATTTAACCTGCCGCCGCATCATTACTCTGGAAAAATGACAAAAAGGACCCTTCGTCTGCTTTCAATCACGGTGGCGGCAATCCGTTCGACACGACTGCCAACCCATGGACTCCGCATTCACACTCGGCGATCCTTACTCCTGCTCAGCATCCCTCTGACTGTTTGCCTTTCAGGATGAGGTAAACCCAGA
>JBBCKI010000001.1:0-67437 GCA_037190965.1 Chthoniobacteraceae bacterium | reverse complement strand
CATCCCCGCAGGATGGGCTTCTGTTGTTGGGATGCGACCCTCGTGAAGCCATAGAGCCGATACCCGCGCTCGACGGCGCGAGCGGGCTACCTTGTATTTGCCATTTCGCCGTTACGAGAAGTCGTTTTTCAGCACGATTCGGTAGCGCGGTTTACCGTTTCGAAGATGGTCGATGGCGTCGTTGACGCGCGACATCGGGTAGGTCTCCACCAGGGGGGCAATGTTGTGCCGCGCCGAAAAGGCCAGCATTTTGTCCAGGGTCGCTAGATTGCCAAGCGGGGAGGCGGATACCTGTTTTTGGTTTAGAATGAGTGCCATCATGGGCAGGGAGACCGGTTCCAGCACAGCTCCGACAAAATGGAGCCTCCCCTTCGGCGCAAGGGTGGTGATGAAGGTTGCCCAATCCAGGGGAACGTTGACGGTGGAAAGAATGAAGTTGAGGGAACCGGCGAGCTTTCGGATCTGCTCGGGATCGCGTGAATTGACGGCTTGGTGCGCGCCGAGTTTCATGGCTTCCTCGCGTTTCTCGTCGCTGGAGGTGAAGGCGGTCACCTCGCATCCCCATTTGTTGAGGAATTGGAGTGCCATATGCCCGAGCCCCCCGATGCCGATCACGCCGACGCGGTCGGTCGGTTGCACATGATGGTTGGCGATGGGGTTGAAAACGGTGACTCCCCCGCAAAAGAGCGGTCCGGATGGCGTTGAATCAAGTGCGGAAGGAAGCGGCACTGCCCATTCCCAGTCGCAGCGGACCCGGTCCGCGAATCCCCCGTGGTGACGGACGATGGTCGCCTGTCCGTCGGGACAGAGATGCTGCTCGCCGCTGAGGCATTGATGGCAATGCATACAGCTTGCTGCCTGCCAGCCGAGTCCGACCCGGTCGCCCGGTTTTGCCCGTTTTGCATCTCGCCCCACGGCGATGATTTCGCCGATGACTTCATGCCCTGGCACGAGAGGGTATTGGGTTTGTCCCCAGTCATTGTCGATCATCGAGAGATCGGAATGACAGATGCCGCAGGAATGGACCTTGATTTCAACTTCCTCGTCACCAAGAGGACCGGGGTCGAATTCATAGGGTTCAAGGGGACGGCCTTTGGCAAGGACGGCGAAGGCTTTGATGGGTGAACTCATAATATGCCCAGCTCAGGTCCATTTCGAGGTTGGGTTTCGCTGGGGGTGCCTGAAAATAATTTTTGTTTTTTACCCGAAGAATTATCCGGAAGTTTGACTAAACTGGTTTTTACAGTTAGTCCCGCCACGTAGCTTCTCGGTTACCGTCCCCCAGCGGTCCAATTGACCCGATCTTCGAAGTCTCTCCGGCATAGTCCGATTGCATGGTCTGCTCCGGAGTTCGGGTTCAATGAAGATGAGCAACCAGCTTTCGGAGATGCGGCCCGATCCGCCATCCGGGCCCATAATTTTTAGAACAAGGTGAATCACGTGCCGAAGAGATCCGTTCCACCTCCTGCCTCGAGCGGGAAGGCCGCTTTGTCGTCCCAGCCTTCCTCGCACGGTGGCGCAGAGTTTCCCTGGAAGCCGCTTTTTGAAAACAGCCCGGTTCCCATCATGATCTACGATGCGGAGAGCTTCGTGATCGTGGCTGTGAATGAGGCGATGTCCCGGGTTTTTGGTTATTCTTCCGATGAGTTCTTCGCCATGACCGTGAGGGATCTTGAATGCCCGGGCGATTATGAAGAGATCCGGAGAGATGTTGCCCAGCCGCGACGGTATCGGCGCAAGGACGGGGCCATTGCCTATGTCGAGGCGACTACGCAGTCGGTTGATTTCGCGGGGCGGCCAGCGTGGATGGCCCACATGGTGGATGTCTCGGAGAAGCGAGAATTGGAATTGCGTTTCCTGCGTACCCAGCGGCTGGAATGTATAGGAATGCTGGCGAGCGGCGTGGCGCACGATCTCAACAATGTCCTCTCACCGATTATGATGTCGGCCTCGATGCTGCACGAGCAGTTGCCAGGCGTCTCGCGCGAAGAATTTGTCAACGTGATTGAACAGAGCGCGCAGCGGGGAGTCAAACTCCTCAGACAAGTGCTTGCTTTTGTGAAAGGTGTGGAGGGAGAGCATGTTCCCCTGAAATTGGAACCGGTGATCGACGAGGTCACCGAGATGGCTCGGCAGACTTTCCCCAAAACGATCGAAATTCAGCGCAATTTTCCGGGTGAAGGGTTGTGGGAAGTTCGGGGCGACGCCACGAATCTCCATCAAGTGTTTCTGAATCTTGCCGTCAATGCGCGCGACGCGATGGAAAGCGGCGGTGTTTTGAGGATCGATGCCCGAAACTGCGAGATCGACCCGGCGAACCCGCCCCGGTTCGGCGACGCAAAGCCGGGGTGTTATGTCGCGGTCGCGGTCCATGACACCGGGATCGGGATGCCTGACGAGGTGCAGGACAAGTTGTTCACTCCGTTTTTCACAACCAAGGCACCCGAGCGCGGGACGGGGCTTGGCCTTGTCACGGTATTGGGAATCATGAAAAGCCACGGCGGGTTGATCGATATTGTGAGCAGCGAGCGACGGGGCTCCATCTTCACTCTTTATTTCCCCGCCAATAGCGTTCCTGAGCGGGCTCCAATTGCGACCGACCTGGCGACCGACCTGGCGCGCGATCATGGAAAGGTCATCCTGGTCGTCGACGATGAACCCGGCATCTGCAAACTGGTAAAAACCATTCTGAGCCGTGCGGGGCACGAGGTGGTGACGGCGGGCAACGGGACCGAAGCCATTGCGGAGTACGTTCGCAGGCCCGGGGAGATCAAGCTGGTGCTCGCCGATCTTATTATGCCGTCGATGGATGGTGTAGTGCTCTCCCGCGCCATCAAACGTCTTGATCCGGAGGCGTTGATTGTCGCCACCTCCGGCGCGGAATCGGACAACCGTCTGCAGGAACTCAAAGCGTTGGGAGTTACCCATTTTTTGAAGAAGCCCTATCAGGCGCCCGAACTTCTGGCCGCCGTGGCGATGGCTTTGGGGGGAAGTTGACTCGGACTCTGATGTTGGGTGCAAACCCGGGTGTTTGCTGCCGGGCGTGGCAGCACCGGTAGCACGGCTCGCGCGGACTACCTTTGCTGATCCTCCAGCTCCAACATCGGAGTTCGGGCTAACCGGCCCTTGACTCGCCGTGCGGATTTCCGTCACCCTGATAGAGATGCCGGTAGGGCATCGTGAATGGGACTATGAAAGACGTTTATACCCTCGAAGATCTTCGCCATTGGCGGGAGGCGACTGCCGAAGAGCACCCGCCTCTTCGACTTGCTGTTTTTGGCGATCCTGTGGCTCACTCCCGTTCTCCCCAGATGCATAATCGTGCGCTGGAAGCGTCCGGGATCGACGCGCGTTATTGTCGTCTGCTTATCAAACCCGAGGAACTCGCCGAAGCGCTGCGGTTGCTGCCACAGGCCGGGTTTGTCGGAGTCAATCTCACCATTCCGCACAAAACGGCGGCCCTGGAGTTGCTGGATGATCTCGACGAGAACGCCCGGAAAATCGGCGCGGTAAATACGGTGGTGATCGAGGATGGCCGCCTGCTGGGGTTCAACACCGATGGGCCGGGGTTGGTCCGTGCGGTGCGGTCGGAGTTTGGGGTGGATCTCCGCGATCTGAGGGTGATGGTGCTGGGCGCGGGCGGTGGCGCCGGGCGTGCCATTGCGGTGCAGTGCGCGATGGAGCAGTGCGAGCGGCTGGTGCTGGTCAATCGTACTTTCGAAAAGGCGCAACAGCTCGCCGGAGAACTGGAGCCTTCCTTCAAAGGCACCCGGTTGCTTGGGCCTTTTGCCCGGGTGGAGGCGGTTGCCTGGGAACAGGCGTCGCTAGCAGAGCAACTTGCCAATATCGATCTCGTCATCAATGCCACCTCCTGTGGCATGAAACGTACCGACCCTTCGGTGTTGCCTGCGTCCATCCTGGCTCCACATCTGATGGTTTACGACACCATTTACACCGCGCATCGCACACCGCTCCTTGCCGCCGCGGAGATCGCCGGAGCCCGCGGGGCCAACGGTCTCTCCATGTTGCTCCATCAGGGGGCGCTTGCGTTCGAGATCTGGTTCGACCGGGAAGCGCCATTGGAGACAATGCGGGCCGGCCTGCTGGGGGCTTAATAGTCTAAAAGCGGCAATCGATCGGGGCATCCTCCCCTCCCATCACCGCTTTTAGGATAATGAATGGATTTATCTTTTCACGGAAAAAACGGAATTGCTTTTTCTTCTCAAACTCGGATAGGCTCACCAGCTGTATGAAGTTCCTCCTTTCGCTCACCCTGTTTGCCGCTTTTGCGACGGCCGCCGTCGCGGATATTCAATCGCCGCCGATGGCAGCCCAAGGGCCGGGCCGGAAATTCGGACGCGGGATTTCCAATATTCTTTTCGGGATCACCGAGTTGCCCTGCACTTTCGCGATCGTCAATGCTACTGAGGGGAACAGCGCTGCGTTTGGATACGGAATTCACCTCGGGCTCGCCCGTAGCTTCTACCGCTTCGGCAAAGGCTGGTATGATCTCACAAGCGCTCCGCTTCCGACCTACAAGGGCTCCTATTGCCCTCCTTACGGTTCGGATCTGGTCTGGGGTCACAACGGTTATGCGGAATTCCCGCCGGAGCTCGGTTTTGAGACCCGTTTCAACTACAGCCGCTCTTACAAAGGATACTAAGCCGCTCGAGCTGCTGGAAACCGCTTAAAACATTTTTCGTAAAAGAGGCTTTCGTTTCACGCGAAAGCCTCTTTTGTTTTCTGGGAGACCAATTTAGATGCAACTGACTATTCAAGACATGGCCTTCGGCGGCAAAGGCGTCGGGAGAAGCGAAGGGTTGGCCGTGTTTGTGCCCTTCACCATTCCTGGGGAGACGGTGAATGTAGAGATCACCCGCCGGAAGAAAAATTACGCCGAGGCCGATCTGGTTTCCGTGGAGACGCCTTCTTCCGACCGGGTGAAACCGTTGTGCCGCTATTTTGGCCGCTGCGGCGGGTGCGCTTATCAGCATATCGCCTATCCTGTGCAGCTTGAGGTGAAGGCGCGGCAGGTGGAGCAAACGCTCCGGCGGGTCGGCAAGCTGGTTGATATCCCGATGCGCCCGATGATTGCGTCCCCCAAACCCTACGCGTACCGCAATCGCATCCGCGTGCATGTGGCGGGAGGCGTGACCGGTTTCTATGCGTTCGGCGCGAATGCTCTAATTGACATCGAGGAGTGCCCCATCGCGTCGGCGGAAGTCAACGACCGTTTGATCGGGTTGCGCTCACGGATCCTGCCCGATGGGGATTACACCGTTGCGGAACGCCGCAATCACGGGTTTTTTGAACAGACCAATGACGAGGTTGCCCGCGAGATGCTGCAACTCGTCGAACAGTTGATCACCCCCGGCGGACGGTTGGTGGATGCTTATTGTGGGGCGGGGCTTTTTTCCCGTCATTTGCGGAGCCGATACGAGGAGGTCGTCGGCATCGAGGAAAACGAGTTTGCCGTGGCTCATGCCCGCAGCGTGGCGGTCGCGAACGAGCGTTACCTTGCGGGGGATGTGGCGGCGCATCTGCCCGGGATCCTTGCCGAACCGGGAGAGACCACGCTCATCCTTGATCCGCCCGCGATCGGGGCCAGCGCCCGCGTCCTCGACGCCATCGTGGCCGCCGCGCCGCGCGAGGTGATCTATGTTTCGTGCAATCCGGCGACCCTGGCTCGGGACCTTGCGATCTTGTGCCGCAGCTTCCGGTTGGCGAGCGTCACGCCGCTCGATATGTTCCCGCAAACGGCGGAAATCGAAGTGGTTGCGCACCTCCAACAGCTTTGATAAACGAAGGCGTGCCTATGAAATACCGCCGCTTCGGTCGCACGGAACTCTCCATGCCGGTCTTTTCGTGTGGAGGAATGCGTTATCAAAAAGGGTGGGCGGATGAGCCGCCCGAGGCGATTCCCGCCGATATCCAGGAAAACCTGGAAAATACGGTGCACCGGGCGCTGGAGCTTGGCATCAATCACATTGAAACGGCGCGTGGTTATGGCACCTCGGAGATGCAGCTCGGCTGGCTCTTGCCGAAGCTCCCGCGCGAGAATCTGATCATCCAGACCAAGGTTGGCCCGCAGGAAACCAAGCAGGAGTTTCTCGACACGTTCGAGAAATCAATGGGCTATCTCGGGATTGATCATGTCGATCTTCTCGCCATTCATGGCATCAACGACGCCGGGTGCCTGGACAGGACCCTCCGCAAAGGAGGCGCGTTGGAGGCCGCGCGGGAAATTCAGCGCCAGGGGCGTGCGCGGTTCATCGGCTTTTCCACACATGGGCCTACTGATTTGATCGTGCAGGCGATTGAGACCGGGGAGTTCGATTACGTGAACCTCCACTGGTATTTCGTGAACGAGTTCAACGAGCCTGCCATCGCCGCCGCGACCCGGCGCGACATGGGGGTCTTCATCATCAGCCCGAGCGACAAAGGGGGGAAGCTCTACGAGGCTCCGCCCCGGCTCGCCGAGCTTTGTGAGCCGCTTTCGCCGATCCAGTTCAACGACCTCTATTGCCTCGCGAGGCCTGAAGTGCACACTCTTAGTATCGGTGCAGCCCGCCCGGGGGACTTTGACGAGCATATCGCCGCTTTGCAGTATTATGACTGTGCGGCAGAGCGGTCGCATTCCATCGCTGAAAAGATTTGCAAAGAGTTGGTCCGCAGTTTCGGGGCTGATTGGGTCGCCGGGTGGTGGCAGGGAATTCCTCCGCATCAGGAGATCCCGGGAGATGTGAACGTTCACGAAATCCTGCGCCTCTGGCTCTACGCCAAAGGGCTCGACATGGTGGCTTTTGGCAAGATGCGTTACAATCTGCTCGGCAACGCGGGCCATTGGTTCCCGGGCCACAATGCGGCGGAGTTCGACGAGGCGGCGCTCCTCAAGGCCGTCGCGGCAAGTCCTTTTGCCGATCGTATCCCCGGTATCCTCAAGGAAGCGCACGCCCTCCTCGCCGATACGCCCAAGCAGCGTTTAAGTAAAGGGGACTAGGAGAAAGCCCGGAAAGCGGGAGAGGTAGACCGCTCTCGCCGAGAGCGCGGGATCAGTAAAGAATCGCGTTTCGCATGCATCCCCGCCGGACAGGCTGCTGCTTGTTGGGATGCGGCCCCTCATGAAGCCACGGGAATCGATACCCGCGCTCGACGGCGCGAGCGGGCTACCGGTGCTGCCTCACCATTTTCTTCTTTCGTAATTTTCCCCTCGTTCCCAATCTCCAGACATTGGGAACGAGGTAGTCGAGCATTGGACGCTAGTCGTCACTAGCGATGAAGATTGGGAGGTATTACTTAACCTCAATTTTCCCGGCACTCATCGTATAGGAGATGGTGACTTTCGCGCCGACTTTCAGTTCACCTTTGACCTTGGTCTCCGGGGTGCGCGCGATCTCCCACTTGTCATCTCCTTTTTGCACCGTGATGGTGGTGTCGGTCAGTTCCAGAATCGGGCCGGTGACTTGGTAGGATTTCGGGCCTGCGGCGGAAGCCGGGAGGCAGCTCAGGAGGAGGGCTGCGATGGGTGCGAGGATGATGGATTTATTCATGGTTTGTTATTTGGGGTTTCTGCTTCGTGAATCGCGAGAGCCACTTTGAGAAGGACCAGGGTTCCTTGAAATTGAGGCCGAAAATCATCAGATGCTCGTGGCGTCTGAATTCACGACATCGGCCCCATGAAAATCCCGCGCCGATGACCGGGTTTCGGAGATCAATGATCTTCCAAGAGTCCGGAAGGGTTTGCGCGAATTCCGCTATTACTGAATCAGACGATTGGCGTGCCTTGCCAACGGGGATGAGATCCGGGTTTTGTTTCCATACTTCCTTGATCCGGTCTTCATGAACGTCATCCAGGAGGCTCTTGAAGGGAGCTTTGCCCATTTTGAACATTTCGGTGAGAAAGTGGGACAGATCCGGGGATTGATACAAAAACACCGGGGCGTCGTGGCTGAAGTAGTAAATTGGCCCGAGATTTTTTGAGCCCTCATTGAGCACGTAGCCCCAGTGGTTGCCAAACCCGTCGGCAGCGAACCCTATCGTTTTATTTCCAAACCGGTTTTCTTCATCGATCTGAACATAGGCTGCGGAAGAGCTGAAATCGAGGGACTCCAGCGGGCCGCCGGTTATTCCATTGGTGAACCGAAGCAACTCGCGAATCGGCTCGGGAAGGCGAAAGCCTAGTCTCTGTTCGAATCCGGCAATCTCCTCATCGCTTAACCCCGGCTCAAGCGTGATCTCCCAAGGCTCACCATCTTCGTCAGCGAGCCCTTGTTTGAGATTCTCCTGGATGATCTTGAGCGGCGCCATTTGGCTAAGGGCGGGAAGTCGCTACAGCCTGGAAATCAACAACTCCCGCTGGAAGACCATTTCCTTGGGCAGCCGCTCATAGAGTTTGATGAATAGTTCGTCTTGAAGCAAGAGCTCCCGGGTCCATTCGTTCTTGTCGATCTTCTGAAGCTCCTCGAACTTTTCACGGGTGACCCCTTCCAGTCCTTCGAGATCGAACTGGTCGGGGAGGGGCATCCAGCCGATGGGGCATTCATAGGCGGCGGCGTTGCCGTTGCAGCGGTCGATAATCCATTTGAGCACGCGCATGTTTTCGCCGAAGCCGGGCCAGAGATAGTTCCCGTCGGAGTCCTTGCGGAACCAGTTTACATTGAAGAGAAGCGGCAGGTATTTCGCCGTCTTGCCCATGTTCAGCCAATGGCGGAAGTAGATCGCCATGTTGTAACCGCAGAACGGGAGCATCGCCATCGGGTCTCGCCGCACCTGCCCGAGCGCGCCCCCGGCGGCGGCTGTCGTTTCCGAGCCCATGCTGGCCCCGAGGTAGACGCCCTGGCTCCAGTTGAAGGCCTGCACCACCAGCGGCACGGTATTCGCGCGACGGCCGCCGAAGATGATGGCGCTGATCGGGACGCCGCCTGGGTCATTGGCTTCCGGGGCGAGCACAGGGTTGTTGGTCATCGGGGTGGTGAAGCGGCTGTTGGCGTGAGCGGCCTTCTCCGGCGATTCGGGCGTCCACGGGTTTCCCTTCCAGTCGGTCAGCTTTTCGGGAATCGGGCCGTCTTTGCCTTCCCACCAGACGTCGAGGTCGTCCGTCAGCGCCACGTTGGTGTAGATCGTGTCGCGCCGGATCATCTTCATCGCGTTCGGGTTGGACTGTGAATTCGTGCCCGGGACGACGCCGAAGTAACCCGCCTCCGGATTGATGGCGTAGAGCCGTCCGTCGGGCCCCGGGCGCATCCAGGCGATGTCGTCCCCCACGGTGGTGATCTTCCAGCCCTTGAAATGCTCCGGCGGGATCATCATCGCGAAGTTCGTTTTTCCGCACGCGCTCGGGAAGGCAGCGGCCACATAGTTCTTTTTCCCCTCGGGCGATTCCACGCAAAGCAACAGCATGTGCTCCGCCATCCACCCTTCGTCGCGCCCCAGGTAGGAGCCGATCCGCAGGGCCAGGCATTTTTTGCCGAGCAACGCGTTGCCGCCGTAGCCCGAGCCGACGGAGATGATCATGTTTTCGTGCGGGAAGTGGGAGATGTAACGGCGCTCCGGGTTGCAATCGAGCGTGCTGTGAACGCCCCGGTTGAAGTCCGCGCTCTCTCCCAGATGATCGAGGGCCACTTTGCCCATCCGACTCATGATCCGCATGTTGAGCACGACGTAAATGGAATCCGTAATTTCCACCCCCACCTTGGAGAGCGGCGATCCCGCCGGCCCCATCAGGTACGGGATGACGTACATCGTCCGGCCTTTCATCGCGCCTTGCAGCATCTCGCGAAGCTTGGCGTGCATCTTTACGGGGTCCGCCCAGTTGTTGGTGGGGCCGGCCTCTTCCTCATGAGGCGTGCAGATGAAGGTGCATTGTTCCACGCGGGCGACATCGTTTGGGTTGGAGCGATGGTAGTAACACCCCGGCAACTTCTCCTGGTTGAGCTTGATGAGAGCGCCCTGCTCGACCGCCTGTTTGTAAAGAGCCTCCTTTTCCTGCTCGGAGCCGTCGATCCATACGACGCGATCGGGCTGGCAGAGGTCCGCCGTTTCGCGGACAAATTCGAGGAGAGCAGGATTGGAGGGTTTTTGTCCGATGATTTCCATAAGCTTAAAAAAAGAGACCGGAAAAGGGCATTGTTCCGTTCTGTCTGTGAGCGCCCCTTGCTAAAACGCACAAGGCTTGGCAAGTTGGCGGAAGGAATGTCGATTGCGGATGCTGGAATGCGGATTGCGGGGAGAAAGACGAGCCACGGCGCGGTTGGCGCGGCGGTCTTTCCGCAACCCGCAAGCCCCGTTTCATAATTTCCCTGAAATGATCGTCTTTCGCGAAAACGATGACTTCGAGCCGTTGACCTGGGCGCGTGGCGTTCCGATTTACGCCACGACGCTGCTGGTTGCGTTGCATGTGGCTGCGCTCCTGGCGGGTTGGATGGCGCAGGCGCTGCATATCGACCCGCTGAGTGGGCCGCTCGTTTTTCGAAGCGCCGAGGTGCTGCGCTTTGGGGCAATCTGGCAATGGGCAACCTACGTGCTGGTGCAGCCGCTCAACAATCCGATCTTCTTCGCCATTGAGATGTTTCTCCTCTATGCCTTCGGGCGGGAGGTGGAGCGGTACATCGGGCGTCGCCATTACTTGCTCCTTTACGCGATTCTCATCCTTACCCCGCCGGTGTTGCTCACGGGGCTCGCGTTGGTTTTCCCGGGTTTTACCTTCGGGTTGAATGGATCGGGGCATGTCCACTTCGCCATTTTTGTAGCATTCGCCGCGCTCTATCCCGGCGTCGAGTTTTTTCTGCGCATCCAGGCTCGCTGGTTGGCCGGGGGGCTTGTTGCGCTTTATGCCGCCTTTTACCTCGCCACGCATCAATGGTCGAGTTTTTGCGCCCTCCTTTCCGATGCGGGCGTAGCCCTTCTGTTTATCGGGTGGATGCGCGGCACCGTCTCGATGCCAAGGTTTTCCTGGGGATGGAGGAGCCCTGAGCGCGTGGGACGCGCGGGGGGGCCGGCAAAGCCGCCCTCCATCCGGCGCGACCCCATGGAAACCATCGATCCGCTGCTCGATAAGATCGCCAGCGAGGGGATGGAGAGCCTGACGCCTGGAGAGCGCGCCGCGCTGGAGAAGGCCCGGGAGGAACTTCTCGCCCGGCGGGAACCGCGTTCCTGAAAAACGCTTCAAAAACGGACAAGTCGGCTCTAGGTTCAATGGGCATGAGCATCGACGCACCGAACGATCCCAAAGACGCCGAAGTTCCCGCGGACCCGCCGGCTTTCTTTAGGAAACCCGGGCCGTCGCAACCGTTGTTCGCCAGCGAGTACGTCACGGCGATGTCTCATTTTTATCGGGGAGAGATCTCCCGCATTATGGCCTGGCGGGCGCGGCTCGATGCTACCACCACCTGGGCCATTACGACGACGACCACCATCTTCACCGTCGCGTTCTCCTTCAGGGAGGTGCCTCATATCATTTTCTTTTTCAACATCTGCATCGTCTCCATCATGCTCTGGATCGAATCGCGGCGGTATCGGTTCTATGACGCCTTTCGCGCGCGGGTCCGGATGCTGGAGGCGCACTTTCTGGTGCCGATGGTGATGCAGAACACCCAGATGCTTCATGGCGAGTGGCAGAAACTGGTGTGCGAGGATCTCCTGCTCCCTTCCTTCAAGATCAGCAAGCTGGAGGCGGTGGGGCGGCGCATGAAGCGCAACTACATCTTTCTTTACCTGGTGATCCTCGCCGCCTGGATCGCCAAAATCTTCATGCACGCGAAAGAGCCGATCAACGGGGCGGCGGCTTTTTATCGAGCGCTCGCCGTTCATGGGCTCCCCAGCTGGGCTGTCGCCGTGCTTTTTCTCACGACCTTCTGCATCGTCATCGGCATCACGTTTTATGTGGCGCGGAAGACCTCCGGCGAAGTCTCCGAGTTTGGGACGCACCGTTCGGCGTGGCGGATTTGATCGCTTTTCTATGACTGCACCGATTGACCAGCTTCGCGAAATTGTCGCCCGCCTCCGCGCGCCCGACGGCTGCCCCTGGGACAGGGAGCAAACCCATGCCTCGCTTCGCGGCAGCGTGCTGGAAGAGGCTCATGAAGTGGTCGAGGCCATCGATGAAAACGATGACGCCCACCTCCGCGAAGAACTGGGCGACCTGCTCCTTCAGGTGGTCATGCACAGCCAGATGGCGGCGGAAACGGGGCGGTTCGATTTTGACGCCGTGGCTCGGGAGATCGGCGAAAAGCTCGTGCGTCGGCATCCACATGTGTTTGGGGAGGCGACCGCCGCTGACTCGGGGGCCGTCCTTCAGCAGTGGGACGCGATCAAGCGTGCGGAGAAGGGAAACACGCACACCTCCCTCCTCGACGGGGTTTCCAAGGCGCTTCCTGCCCTCATCCAGGCCGAGAAGATCACCAAACGGGCCGCGCGGGTCGGGTTCGACTGGAGCGACGCCGCGCAGGTGATCGACAAGATTCGCGAAGAACTGGCTGAGACCGAGGAAACGCTGGAGGAAGACAAACTCGCCGCGCCCGACGGGCGGGATCGTTTGGAAGAGGAACTGGGGGATCTGCTTTTCTCCGTCGCCAATCTTGCCCGCAAGACCGGGATCGACCCGGAGGTCGCCCTGCGTCGCGCCACTGGCAAGTTTTCCGCGCGTTTCCGAAAATTGGAAACCGTCTTGAATGAGCGGGGGCTGCGGTTTGAGGAGTCGTCGATCAAGGAACTCGACGCGATTTGGGAAGAAGTGAAAGCGAAACCGGAGAGCGGAGACCGGGGACCGGCAAGAAGGGAGGGGGAATGAGCGGCATTTCGGCTTTGGAAGCGGCGGCCCGGGTGGCGGAACTGCGGCGCGAGATCGAGCGCCACAACCGCCTTTATTATGAGGAGGCGGCTCCGGTCATTTCGGACGCAATGTATGACCGGCTTTACCGGGAGTTGAGCGATCTGGAGACGCGGTTTCCCGAGCTGAGTTCGCCGGATTCGCCGACCCAGCGGGTCGGGGGCGCTCCTCTGGAGGCGTTCACACAGATCCGGCATCTCGCGCCGATGCTCAGTCTCGATAACACCTATTCCGAAGAGGAAGTGGCCGCGTTTTTTGTCCGGCTGGAGAAACTGCTCCCCGGCAAGGAGATGCAGACGGTGATTGAACCGAAGGTGGATGGGGTGGCAATCTCGCTGCTTTATGAGGAGGGTGTGCTTGTCCATGCCGCCACGCGGGGTGACGGTACGGTGGGTGATGATGTGACCCAAAATGTCCGGACGATCCACAGTATTCCGGATCGTCTCGCGTCGGGCCATGGCTGCCCCCGGCGCATGGAGGTGCGCGGCGAGATTTACCTCCCCAAGGCGAAGTTTGCCGCGATCAACGAAGAACGCCAGGCGGCGGGCGAAGCGCCTTTTGCTAATCCGCGCAATGCCGCGGCGGGATCGCTCAAACAGTTGGATCCGGCCATCGTCGCACGGCGGGGCCTGCGGGCGGTTTTTTACGGCACGGGCCTGGTGGAGGGTGAGAGTTGGAAGACACACCACGAAGCGCTCACCGGCTTGCACCGCTGCGGGTTGCCCGTTCATGAGAAGGTCTGGCGGGCGAAGACCGTCGCGGAGGTGTTTGAGGCCATTCATGCGCTGGATGGGGTGCGTCACGATTTTCCATTCGAGACCGACGGCGCCGTCATCAAGCTCGACTCGTTCGCGCAACGCGCCTCCATCGGCTATACCGCCAAGTCGCCCCGCTGGGCGATGGCGTATAAATACAAGGCCGAGCAGGCCGAGACGCGGTTGCTTCGGATTACCGTGCAGGTCGGGCGAACGGGCGTTTTGACGCCGGTTGCGGAGTTGGAGCCGGTTTTCGTGAGCGGCAGCACCGTCGCGCGCGCCACGTTGCACAATGAAGAGGAGATCGCCCGCAAGGATATCCGCGAGGGGGATCTAGTCGTCATCGAGAAGGCGGGCGAAGTCATCCCCGCCGTGGTCGAGGTCCGCAAGGAGCATCGCGACGGCAGCGAGCGTGTTTTCAAAATGCCGGAGGTATGCCCTGCCTGCCAGAGCCCCGTGTCGCGCGACCCAGGGCAGGTCGCCATCCGGTGTCTCAACGCCTCATGCCCCGCGCAGATGCGCCGTCGCATGGAGCATTTCGCATCGCGTGGCGCGATGGATATTGAAGGCTTGGGTGAAGCGATGGTGGAGCAACTCGTCGAGCGCGGCCTCGCGCGTGACATCGCGGAGATCTACCGGCTCAACGTCGCGAAGCTTTCCACCATCCCACGCACGGGGGAGAAGAGCATCGCCAATCTTCTCAACGCCATCGAGGCCAGCAGGGGGCAACCGCTCTGGCGGCTGATTTTCGGGCTCGGCATCTTGCACGTTGGCGTGACCTCCGCGCGGGCGCTCGCGAATCATTTTTATCTTCTCGATGCCCTGATGGCCGCCTCGGCGGACGATCTCCAGCGCATCCCCGACGTCGGCCCGGTGGTCGCCCCTGCCATCGTGGAGCATTTCGCGCGGCCCGAGAATCGTGCGATGATCGAGCGGCTGCGCGAGGCCGGGCTTAACTTCGGCGAGCGCGACGAACGGAGGGAGATCCCGGCGGAAGGCGGAAAACTCGCGGGAACCTGGGTGATCACCGGCACTCTGTCGCAGCCGCGCGAGGAGATTGCCGAGCTGATTCGCGAGCACGGCGGGAAGGTGATCGGCTCCATCAGCAAAAAGACCGGCTATCTCCTCGCGGGGGAGGAGGCGGGGAGCAAGCTGGAGAAAGCCGGGAAGTTGGGCGTGCGCGTGGTCAGCGAGGCCGAGTTTCGCGCGATGTTGGATTAACCGCTGCCCGAAGCTACGAGAAGGGTGCGGAAGCACCGGTAGCCCGCTCGCGCCGCCGAGCGCGGGTATGGGCTTCCGTGGCTGAATGAGGCCTCGTCCCAATAGCGGCAGCCCGTCCGGCGGGGATGAATGCCGAACGCGACTCTTTACCGATACCCGCGCTCTCGGCGAGAGCGGGCTACCGGTGCTTCCGCACCATTTGGTTGACATTCGTTTTCCGCCTCGTTACTAATCAGGGCTCGATGATCCTTGCTGATCGCCAGAACCGCCGCAGCCCTGCTGTAGCCCTCGTAAGCGTAGCCGCTCAGGCTGCGCTCGTCGTGCTTGTAGTAAGCGTAGCCACTTCTTGCGTCCGGTAAGGAATTTTTCAGAATCAAAAGCAACTGAACAAACCCCCTTCCGGCGCAAGCCGGACGGGGGTTGTTGTTTTTACCCTCTCAGCCCGGCGGCGCCGAAGGTCCAAAAAACCTCAAAATCAATGAAGCTCAACGGAGCCCAAATCATCTGTCGCCTCCTGGAACGCCAGGGAATTCACACGCTTTCCGGCATTCCCGGGGGAGCGAATCTCCCGCTCTATGATGCGCTGCACGAGAGCGCCATCGCGCACATCCTCGCCCGGCACGAGCAGGGGGCCGGATTCATCGCCCACGGCATGGCGCGGGTGACCGGCCGCGCCGCCGTCTGCCTCGGCACTTCCGGCCCCGGCGCGACGAATTTGCTGACGGCGATCGCCGACGCCAAGCTCGACTCCGTTCCGCTGGTCGCCATCACCGGGCAGGTGCCGACGGCGTTGCTCGGCACCGATGCGTTTCAGGAGGTGGACACCTACGCGCTCACGCTGCCGATCACCAAACACAATTTTCTGGTGATGCGGACGGAGGAGCTGTTGGAGATCGTGCCGCGTGCCTTCGAGATCGCGCAATCGGGGAGGCCCGGGCCGGTGGTCATCGACATTCCCAAGGATGTGTTGCTGGGCGAAATTGAGGTGGAGCAATGGCCCGAGCCGGGAGCGGCGCTCCCATCGGAACCGTGTACGCCCGAAGAGATCACGCGGCTCGCGCAGATGATCGCCCGGGCGGAGCGGCCCGTGCTCTATATCGGCGGCGGGGTGATTGCTTCGGAAGCCGGGGCGCTGGTGCTGGAGCTGGCCGAGCGCATCGGCGCGCCCATGGCTTCGACGCTCATGGGTCTGGGGGCGATCCCCGCCAAGCATCCGCTTTCGCTCGGGATGCTGGGGATGCACGGGGCGCGTTCCACCAATCAGGTGCTCGACGAGGCCGATCTGTTGATCGCCATCGGCGTCCGCTTTGACGACCGCGCCACAGGAAAGGCGACGGAGTTCTGCAAGCATGCTACCATCGCGCATATCGACATCGACCCGTCAGAGATCGGCAAGATCAAGCCCGCCAACCTGGCGATCGTTGCCGATGCCCGGCAGGTGTTGCGCGATGTGCTCCCCTCGTTGCCCGCGCGCGAGTGCGCGGGATGGAGGGAGCGTGTGCAGGACCTCAAGAAGCGTTATCCCCTGACGCTGGAGAGCCGGGGAGAGACGTTTCATCCGCTCGATTTCTGCAAGATGCTCGGCAAGCTGCTCCCCAAGGACGCGATCCTGACGACCGACGTGGGGCAGCATCAGATGTGGATGGCGCAAGGCTATCCTTTCAGCGAACCGCGCACGTGGCTCACCTCCGGCGGGCTTGGGACAATGGGGTTCGGGCTGCCCGCCGCCATCGGGGCCGCGCTGGCCGCGCCGGGACGCCGGGTGGTTTGCGTGACGGGGGATGGCTCCATCCTGATGAATATTCAGGAGCTGGTTACGCTGGCGGAGCTGAATCTTGACGTGACGACGATCATCCTCAACAACGCGCATCTCGGCATGGTGCGACAGCAGCAGGAGCTTTTTTACAACGGGCGGTATTCCGCCTCGCGTTTCGCTTCCCAGCCCGATTTCGCCGCCGCCGCGCGAGCGTTCGGCATCAAGGCATTCGATCTGGACGATACCTGCGAACCGTGCGAACTGTTTGCGAAGCTTTCCGAAGCCGTCTCCACGCCGGGGCCGGTGCTGGTGAATCTTGCGATTCATCAGCACGAGAACGTCTTCCCGATGGTGCCGCCCGGAGCGGCCAACCGGGAGATGATCGAGGCAAACTGATGGTGAAATGAGTGAAACGATGCCGATAATAAGCCCCGAAGCTGAAGAGATCGAACAACAACCGATCCCCATGGCAACGGCCTGGCTGATGGCGGCTATTGTTTGCGTTGTCGTCGCGAATGCCTATTACGTGCAGCCGCTGCTTGCCGACATTGCCAATACCTTTGGCCTGACGGCAAGCCGCGCCGGGGCCGTCGCCATGCTCAGCCAGGTGGGCACCGCCACGGGAATGTTCGTCTTTGTGCCCTTGGGCGATGCGCTGGAACGACGTACCCTGATCGTCACCCTGCTGGTGGCGGCCTCGGTCATCCTGACGCTTTTTGCGACGGCGCAGACGGTTCCGTGGCTTTTGCTCGCCAGCTTTGCGGTGGGGACTTCCACCGCGACGGTGCATATCGTTCTTCCATTTGCCGCGCATCTTGCCGCGCCGAGCCAGCGAGGCAAGGTGGTGGGGATTGTATTGAGCGGCTTGCTGCTGGGGATTCTGCTGGCGCGTACCTTCAGCGGCTTGGTGGGCGCGGCATTCGGGTGGCGCGCCGTTTACCTCTGCGGGGCAGTGGCGATGCTCCTGCTGGCGACGGTGGTTCGACTCCGGCTTCCTGTCAGCCGCCCCCACGTGTCGCTCTCGTGGCTGGCGTTGATGCGCTCGGCATTCGGGTTGATCCGGCGCTATCCTGCGCTTCGCGAATCGGCGTTTCTCGGAGCCATGTTTTTCTGCGCCTTCAGCGCATTCTGGACGACGCTGATTTTCTTTCTCGAGTCGCCCGCTTACGGCTACGGGAGTGCTGTTGCGGGGCTGTTTGGTCTCATCGGCGCGGTCGGCGCGGCGGGCGCTCCCACGGTCGGTCACCTCGCGGACAAGCATGGGCCGCGGATCACGATTTTGGCCGCCCTCCTGGTCACGCTCTTGTCTTTTGTGGTGCTTGGACTCATGGGAACGAGCATGGCTGGGTTGATCGTGGGCGTCATCCTGATGGATCTCGGTGTACAGGTCGGGCATGTCGCCAGTCAGACCCGCATTTACGGCATCGACCCGGCTGCACGGAGCCGCCTCAACATGGTTTACATGGTTAGCTATTTTCTTGGCGGCGCATTGGGGTCTTACCTTGGCGCGCTCTGCTGGCGGTGGGGCGGCTGGTGGGCCGTTTGCGGATTTGGCGGGTTTGCGGCGGTGCTGGGGTTGGGCGGGTATTCGTACTTTGGGTGGAAGGAGAGATTGCGTGCCGCGCGAATCTGACCTTTCATGTGCGGCCCGTGAATAAGACCGCCCTCATCGAAAAAATCATCGCCGCCCTGACGAGCGAACTGGAGATGTATGCAAAGTCGGCGCGCGCCGCCCATGAGGAAGCCACTCACGAGCAGAGCAAGGCGGAGAACAAATACGACACCCGGGGGCTCGAGGCGTCGTACCTGGCGCATGGCCAGTCACAGCAAATCGCGGAGATCCAGTTTGCCAAACAAGCCTATACATTGCTCGAACCGCATGATTTCGGCCCCGGTGATTTGATCGACATGGGAGCGTGGGTCGAGTTGGAGTCGCTATCCGGCAGGGGAGGGGAGCGGGCTTTTTACTTCATCGGCCCCAAGGCGGGAGGGACGGAAATCGAACACGAGGGAAAGCAAACCCTCGTCATCACGCCGCAATCCCCGCTTGGGCGTCAACTCCAGGGGAAAAAGCAGGGTGATAAGCTGATGGTCGAGATCGGGCGCGAGAAGAACGAGTACCGGGTGGTTTCGGTTCGGTAGTTATCAGGTAGTCCGCTCTCGCCGAGAGCGAGGGATTTGACGAGGGTGCGCATTTGACCCTCATCTCCGCTGGACGGGCTATCGGTTGTGGGAATGTGGCTCAAATAAAGCCGCGAGCGCCGATACCCGCGCTTCCGCGCCATCTTTCGCCCCGGCCTCTACACGACTGCCTTAAGGCTTGCGACGCCGAGCGCCGCCGCGCCGATGACACCGGCGTCGCTGCCGAGGGCGGCGGGGACGATGTCGAGATTTGAAAAGTAGACCGGCATGGTGCGGGCGCAGATGGTTGCGCGGATGGGCTCGAAGAGGATTTCGCCCGCCTGGGCGACGCCGCCGCCGATGACGATGCAATCAGGGTTAAGCAGCCAGACAAGGTTGGAGAGTCCCGCGCCGATTTCGGTGCCGATTTCATTCCAGACGGCTTTTGCGACAGGATCGCCCGCGGCCGCGGCTTTTGAGAGGGCGGCGGGGGTGCATTCGTCGAGGACCCGTTCCGAGCCGGCTTCGCGGTAGCGGAGTTGGGCGCGTTCCGCGATCTGGCGGTTGCCGACGTATTTTTCCAGAGCGCCCGAGTTCCCGTAGTGAGCGGGGACGCCGTGAATGTCGATGCTCGCCTGGCCGATCTCGCCCGCGCCGTTGCCGTTACCGCGATAGAGTTTTCCATCGAGGATCAGCCCGCCACCGACCCCCGTGCCGAGGGTGACACAGATGACGTTGGGCTGGTTATTGGCCGCCCCGAAGCGCCACTCGGCGTAAGTCATTGCCTTTGCGTCGTTATCGACGACGGTGGGAAGGCCGGTGCGCTGGATGAGGAGGTCGCGAAGGTTAACATCACGCCAGCCGGGGACGTTGGAAAGCTCGTGTACGATACCGTTGGTGGCGTCGATCATCCCAGGAAGCCCCGCTCCGACGGCGGCGACGCCGGGATGCGCTTTGGCGATCCGGGCGATCTCTTCCACCATGGCGTCAAGGATGGCTTCCGACGAGCCGAGGTATTGGGTGTCGAGGCTGTTGCCGCGTTCGATGATCTCGCCCCCGCGCACGAGCGCGAACTTGATGGAGGTCCCTCCAAAGTCGATTCCAATGGCAAGCGGGGCAAGGGGCTGAATCAGCGTCGTCATGGGGGCGCTATTTATCGTAAGGCCGGGCGGGCTGCAAAGCCTTCCTTCGCGGGAGCGCTCAAAAATTCAACCTGGCGATAACGCGGAGCCCTTCGAGGGTAAGGTTGGGATGGAGATGCCCGATCTCGGGAAGCCGTTGCGCGATAAGTTCCGCATATCCGCCGGTGGCGACGACTTTTAGCCGTTTCCCCGCCTTTAACTCGCGGCGAAGGGATTCGAGAATCTCCCGCACGAGCCCCCGGTAGCCAAAGATCGCCCCGGCAAGCATGGCGTCGAGCGTCGATTTGCCGATGGCACTTTCAGGTTCGCGCAGGTCGATCTGCGGCAGAAGCGCCGTCCGCTGGTGAAGGTAATGGGTCATCGCTTCCAAACCCGGCGCGATGACGCCGCCGAGATAGGCGGGGTGCGCCTTGGGTCCGCCGAGAACATCGAAGGTGACGGCGGTGCCGAAATCGACCACGACCGTCGGCGTTCCATAGAAGACGGCGGCGCCCGCCGCGTTGGCAAGGCGATCCGCGCCGATGCTGGCGGGCTTGGGATAGTCGATGCCGATGCCGAGTTTCACTTTATGGCTGATTTGCAGCAACGGGGTTTTGCCCGCATACGCCTTTACGGCGGCGACGGCGGAGGGGACGACACTGGAGAGAATGACTGCCCTGAAGGCGGAGGCCGGACCGGCGGCGCGTTTGAGTGCCGGTGCGGTGAGCTTGGGCGTGGAAATGCGGACGACCTCGCCTTGCAGCGCCTCGCGCGAGGAGACGGTGAGCTTGGTAAATGAATTGCTGATGTCGATCAGGAGAAATTCGGCAGACATGAGGGCGTATCTGGTCGCAGATAAGCAAACCGGCGCATGAGATCAAAGCAGAATCCCGTGCGGGTGCCGGTCGGGGCAGGCGGATGCCGGTTGATTCCTGGCCGCATGGAGGGTTAAATCAAGGGATGGACTCGCTTTTGCGTCGGCCCCGCCGTTTGAGAGCCACCGCTGCGTTGCGCGATCTCGTGCGCGAAACGCGGGTGGCTGCTTCGGATTTGATTCTCCCGCTCTTCGTCAGCGAACGGGTGGTGGAACGCTCCCCGGTCGCGTCGATGCCCGGAGTCTTTCAATGGACGGTCGCGGAAGCGGTGGCGGAAGCGGCGGCGGCGTGGAGCGAGGGGGTGCAGGCGGTGTTGCTTTTCGGGATTCCTGCCGAAAAAGATGCGTTGGCGCAGCAGGCCTATGCGGAGCAGGGGATCGTGCAGCGGGCGGTGAGGGCCATCAAAAAGGCGGTGCCGGGGATGGTGGTCATCACCGATGTCTGTCTTTGCGAGTTTATGAGCCACGGGCATTGCGGGATCGCGCACATCGAGGGGGAGCATGTGACCGTGCTCAATGACGAATCGCTGGAATTACTGGCGCGTACCGCCGTTTCCCACGCGGTGGCGGGGGCGGATGTTGTCGCGCCGAGCGACATGATGGACGGCCGTGTCCGGGCGATTCGGCAGGCGCTTGATAAGGCGGGATTCCAGAACACGCCGATTTGCAGCTACGCGGCGAAATTTGCCTCCGCTTTCTATGGACCGTTTCGCGACGCGGCGGAGAGCGCCCCGCAGGCGGGCGACCGGAAGAGTTACCAGATGGACCCCGGGAACGGCCGTGAAGCGTTGCGCGAGGTGGAACTCGATATTGCGGAATCCGCCGACATGGTGATGGTCAAGCCGGGGCTGGCTTATCTCGATATTCTTTGGCGGGTCAAAGAGCGTTTCGAAATGCCGACGGTCGTTTACCACGTGAGCGGCGAGTACGCGATGGTCAAGGCTGCCGCCGCGAACGGCTGGATTGACGAGCGCGCCGTCACCCTGGAGGTAATGACGGCGTTCAAACGCGCCGGGGCGGATCTAATTATCACCTACGCCGCGCGCGATGTGGCGCGGTGGCTCAGGGAGTAGCTGGTATCACTAATAATTCAGCTTCAGTTGCGGGGTCTCCACCCGCTCACCCTCGTGATCGACAAGCGCATGCAGCGCGGCTTCCAGCGCCCCCGCCGCCAGATGTGTTCTGAGGATCGGCGTGGGAGCTTTGGCGGTGGTGAAAAACTCCTCCAGCTTGACATTGAGGTGGGCGAAGTTGCTGAAAAAATCGGCATAACTACCTGCCACCGAGCGGCAGGAGCGAAGCTCGCCGTCGGAGGTCCGCACCGTGACGATCCATTCGGTGACGAACTTCGGGATCAGCAGATGCGTGACGCGCAGGCCGTCGTGGTGTTCGAAAAGATAAGCGATCAAGCCTTCGGTGCGGTCGAGGATGAATGGAATGATCTCGCTTTTTACCGGGTAGCCATGCCGCTCAAGAGCGTTGAGAAGCAAGTCGTGGGGAATTTCGCCCGAGGCGATGGCATCACGAACCCCCTGGTCATCAAGCGAGCGGACTGAGCGGACACCGGTTTCGCCTCCCGGTCGCTTCTCAAGGAGCGAGAGCGCGAACTCGATGATGTGGAATCCATAGTGCTCCGCGTCACCGGAGTAGAGCGTCAATGCTTCGGTGACCCCTTCGCCTTCGCGAAGCGGCGCGGCTGGCTCCAGTTTGCAGTGGGGAATGTTGGAGCCTGCATAAAGCGGGAAGCCTAGTTCGCACGCGGTCTCCACCATTTCGCGGGATTCGTCGAAGCTCCAGCTTAGATGCTTGTCATTGAAGACGGGAACGGCTCGCCCGGTTTCGCGGAAGACCGCCGCAATGGCGTCGAAGAGCCGCTTCCGGGGATAGAGTTTCTGTTTGTACCCGTTGGTGGGGTAGTCCCCATGCTCGCCGATCAGCAACACGCCATCGACGGCGAGTTGATCGCCTCCGAGGGTCAGGGCGCCGCGAATTGAGTCGAACATTGGAATCCCGGCGGTCTCGCAGATTTTTTTGCCGATGTCGTGACCGGGAAATTGCTCGATGTGGATGGAGGCGATGCTCGATGAGGGCTTCCGCCAGCCGTGCATCTCATCGCCGGGGTAGGGATCAAGCCACCGGGTGACGATGACGTCGGTATGCGAAAGCGGAAACCAGACGGTGGAGATGACGGCGAGTTTCATGCGTCAGAGATGGGACTGTTTCAGGCAACCGGGGTTACGCTGCCATCGGCATGGCAGTAGTCGCCCGGTTGCCAGCCGATTTCCACCCCTTTGGAGAGGTCGAAGGCGTTGTTATCCGTGGCGGAAACGATGGTGTAGGCTCCGAAGCTGGGGCCGTTGGTGGTCAGGGCGCACTGCACGGCCCGGGCGAGGTCCGCATAGGTCACGAACGTGCGCCGTCCGACGGGGGCTTTCAGCCATTGTTCATATTTATCCACTTCGGGCTGCGGATGCGGCGTTCCGAAGCGGAGACAGATGGTTTGCAGGCCGTGGCGGCGGGAGAAAAATTCGCCGAGTTGTTCGCCGAACAGCTTGGTCACCGCGTAGAAATTCGCAGGGCGGGGCGGAAGATCATCATTGAACTCGGGATAAGCGGGCTGGCCCAGATAGACCGTGAGGCTGCTGGCGTAAACCACCCGCTTCACCCCGGCGGCACGGGCTGCCTCGAAGATATTGTAAGCGCCTCGCACGTTGACGTCGATGGTCACCTGGTTGAAACGCAGGTACTCCTCGCCCTGATCGGAATCGAAGAGGGGGATATCGGTCACGATTTCTCGGCTGGAGGCGATGGCGAGGTTCACCACGGCGTCCATCCCCTGCATGGCAGCAAGCACGGCATCGTAATCGGTGATATCGAGAGCCTTGACGGGCCGTCCCTCAATCTCTCCGGCATGGCGGTCTGCGAGATGCAGTTCGAAAGACTCGGGGAAAAGGAGGGAAATTTTGCTGCCGATGTTTCCGGCTGCACCGATGATGAGAACTTTGAGGCTCATGAAGGAAGTTGGGTTTTTGCTTCTATTCGAGAGCCCGAGGGAAAACAACGCCGATCTCATGAAAAGATTGGCTATAGTAAAATCGAAGTTGCTCGCGTGTGATCAGGTGCGTGGCGGAAAAATAATCAATCTGGAGGTAGCCCGCTCTCGCCGAGAGCGCGGGATCGGTGAAGAGTCGCGTTTGACGCCCATCCCCGTACGACGGGCTGTTTGTTTAGGGATGAGGCCCTCATGAAACCGCAGGAGCCGATATCCGCGCTCGACGGCGCGAGCGGGCTACCGATGCTGCCGCACCGACTGCTCCAAAATCGGAATTCAGGTTCAACCTACACGACTCCGCCAAATCGCTTCCGGTAGGCGGCGGGGGTTGTGTCTGTTTCCTTTTTGAAGGCGCGGTGGAATGCCGCGGGCTCCGCGTAGCCGACGCTTTGCCCGATCTCCTTGATCGGCTGCAAGGTGCTGCTGAGCAGACGCCGGGCCTCTTCCATCCGGGTGCGCTGGAGATAACGCGAAGGGCTGATGCCGTAGTGTTCCTTGAAGGCCTGTCGAAAACGGCTGGGACCGAGACCGGCGGTATGCGCCATTTGCGCGACGGGATCGCCCGCGGTCCCCGGCACTGCCGCTTCAATCGCGGCGCGAAGCCGGGGCGATTCCGCTTTTCGGGGAGAGATCAGCGCTTCTTCGACCCGGGTGACAATGAGCTCCGCGAGCAGCTTCAAAGACCGTTTGCAGGAGGGGGCGGCGAGACGCTCTTCCCACCGCTGCGAAAACTCCTGCAGCAGGCCCCGATCCCGATGGTTCGCCAACGCGCCGGGGACAAGGAAGGGAGTGGTTGACTGCCGGAATGGCGATTGATCGCTGGCGGCGGCGTATTTCTTGAAATGGAGAACCCACATGGTCATGACCGGCGTCAACGGTTCTCCTTCGAAGAGGTTGTGCGGAGGGATCACGATCGCGTCGCCCTCTTTGAAAAGATACTCCTTACCCTTGATGCGGAGCCGCAGTCGCCCTTCGAGGAGAATAATGACATCGTGGTGCGGCCAGACGGCGGGCCCGACGGCTCGGTCCTGCGTGTAAAAGCCGGTTCCGTGAAAAAGCGCTTCCATAGGCGATCTTGTTAAATAAATCGGCGATTTGGATAGTAGTAACTCCTTTAGCTTATAGGGCAAGGCATGAGATGGTGGCGATGCTGCAAATTTCTCATGAAACGTATTCTTATTGTCGGCACGGGAAGCATCGGCGAGCGGCATCTCCGTTGCTTTCAATCCATCCCGGGAACCGAGGTCGCCGCGTGCGAGCCGAACGCAGAGTTGGGCAAAACGGTGGCGGAGCGCTACGGCTGCCGTTGGTTTCGTTCGTTGGATGAAGCACTCGAGGGGCAGTCTTTCGACGCGGCGGTGATCTGTACTCCCGCTCATACCCATATCCCGATTGCCGCGCAATGTGTCGAACGTGGGTTGCATCTATTGATCGAGAAGCCGCTGGCGGTTTCGGTCGAGGGGGTGGAGGCGTTGCAATGCCTGGTGAATGAACGGGGGGCGATCGTGAGGATCGCCTATGTCCATCGTTCCATCCCGGTTTACCTGAAAATGAAGGAGTTGCTGGAAAGCGGAGTGATCGGCGAGCCCAAGCTGCTGGCGTCGGTCTCCGGCCAGCATTTTCCCTCCTTCCGCCCGGCCTATCGCTCCATCTATTATGCCAAGCACGCCTCCGGAGGCGGGGCGATCCAGGACGCGCTCACTCATGGGCTGCACTCCGCCGAGTGGTTGCTTGGCCCCATCCGGACCGTCTTTGCGGATGCGGCTCACCAGGTTTTGGACGGGGTGGAAGTGGAAGACACCGTGAATCTGATCGCCCGCCTGGGGTCCGGCTCAGGGGTGCTGGGGAGTTTTTCCCTCAATCAGTTCCAGGCTCCCAATGAGGCGCACCTTACCATCAGCGGAACGCGCGGCAGCCTCCGTTTGGAGAGTCATCGGCAGCGTGTCGGGCTTTTTCTCAACGGGGAAAGCGACTGGCAGTGGTTCGAGGTTCCGAAGGAGGAGCGCGATGGAGCCTTTATCCGTCAGGCGCAATCGTTCCTCTCCGCAATGGAGGGCACCGGTGACAACCTTTCCACGCTTGCCGAAGGGCTCCAGACGCTACGCGTTAACCTGGCGGCTTTGAAATCAAACCAAACCCGCAGCGAAATCACTCTATGAGTTCCGCCCCGCTCCGCCTTGCCATGCTGGGGATGATTCCCGGCAATGGGCACCCGTATTCCTGGTCCGCCATTGTCAACGGGTATGACCCCGTGGCAATGGCCCGATGCCCTTATCCCGTCATCCCGGTTTATCTGGGCAAACAGCCTTTGGAATCGATGGGCATCCCCGGAGCCAAGGTGACGCATCTTTGGACCGATGACCCGGCGGAAGCGGCGGACGTGGCGAAGGCCGCTCTTATCCCGAATGTGGTAGGGAAGATGGAAGAGGTGATTGGCGAAGTCGATGCCGTCATCATCGCCACCGATGACGGGACGGACCACGTGCGTCGCGCCCGTCCGTTCATCGAGGCGGGGTTGCCGGTGTTTGTCGACAAGCCGCTGGCGACGACCCGGGAAGAGCTGGCGCAGTTCATCGCCTGGAAGCAGGCCGGAGCGAGGATCCTTTCCTCCAGCGGTCTGCGTTATGCGCCGGAGATCCAGGTCTTGCGAGGCAAGCCATGGCGCTGGATCACAAGCACCACGGCAAAGAGTTGGGAACGGTATGGAATTCACGCGCTCGAGCCGGTTTTCACGCTTCTTGGCCCCGGGCTTGAACAGGTCCGGTGCGATGCGGCCGGGGGGAATGTGATTGCCACCTTGACTCATCGCTGCGGCACGGTGGTGACGGTCGCCATTATTCCGGACTCCGCGGGCAGCTATGGCCGCGTCCATGCTTACGGAAATGAAGGAAGTCCAGTTGTGCAGTTTGCCGATACCTATGCCGCCTTTCGAGGGCAGTTGGTCTCCGTGGTAGACTGGCTGCGTAGCGGCGAAGATCCCTACCCATTTGACGAGACGGTCGAGCTAATGGCCGCGCTGATTGCGGGAATCGAAAGCCGGGAGAGTGGGACGCTCGTTTCGGTTGACGCCGTGCGCGAGGAGGTTCTCGCTTTGGCTAGTCATCTCTAAGAAATCGATGAACACAAACTCCCTCTTTGACCTGGCCGGTCGCAAGATCTGGCTCTTCGGGGGTGCGGGTTATCTTGGGCGGGAAGTTACGCGGGTTTTGGACCAACAGAACGCTAGTGTGACTTGTCTCGATCTTCCCGGGCGCGCGGAAGCCTTTCTTGCTGAGAGCAATCTCTCGGAGAGGGTGAGTGCCGTCTCTCTCGACCTGACGCAGATGGAGGAGACGCAGTGCTGGATTACGGAAGCCTGCAAGGAAAGCGTTCCCGATGGCGTGGTTCTTTTGGCGATGCCCGGTAGCGCCACTCCATGGGAACAGCTATCCGCCGAGGAGTTTGCAAAGTATCATCAGGATGGGTTGACGGCTCCCTTTTTCGCCGTGCGCCAGATCGGGCAGGCCATGGCGGAGCGCGGTAGCGGCAGCCTTGTTCTGTTTTCAAGCATGTACGGGTTGGTGGCTCCGCATCTTTCCATCTATCAGCCGCCGATGCCCCCGAACCCATTGCAGTACGGGATGCACAAGGCGGCGATCAGCCAGATGGCCCGTTACCTGGCGGTGGCGTGGGGGCCAAGGAATGTCCGGTGCAACGCCGTCGTCCCAGGGCCATTTCCCAACGCCGCAAATTACCGCGACGACCAAAGCCGGTTTATCGAGCGGCTCTCCGGCATGGTGCCGATGGGGCGCGTCGGCGAGGCGCACGAAATCGCGGGGGCGGTCGCCTTTCTGGTTTCCGATGCGTCCACTTTCATCACCGGGCAGAACCTCGTGGTCGATGGCGGCTGGACCGCTTGGTGAAAATTTTTCAATCGCTTCTTTCCTATGAATCCCAACAACAACGTTCTCGATCGTTTCAATCTCGCCGGAAAAGTCGTCCTCCTGACCGGAGGCGCCGGCATCTATGGCCGAGGGTTGGCTGCCGACCTCGCGGCGGCCGGGGCCACGCTCATTATCGCTTCGCGCGATGTCAACAAACTGGAGGTCGTCGCAAGCGAGGAGAATGCCAAGGGCGGGTGCGTCGTTGCGGAGGGGTTTGACCAAGGGTCGGAAACGTCGATTATCGATCTGCTGGGGCGGATCACGGATCGCTTCGGGCGGATTGACGGGTTGGTGAACAACGCCGTCGCCCGGCCGATGGGCGGCGATGTGCCGTTTCTGGAAAGCTGGGAAGCGTCGATGCGGATCAACGCCACCGGCGTTGTGCTGATGCACCAGCATTTCGGCGAAGCCATGGCTAAGCAAGGTTCAGGAAGTATCGTCAACGTCGGCTCCATCTATGGAATGGTCGGCCCGCATCTTGAATTCTACGAGGGGACGTCGATGCCGACGCCGCGTCCGGATTACTATTTCCACAAAAGCGGGATGATCAATCTCAGCCGCTATTATGCCGGGATCTTCGGCTCGAAGGGGGTGCGGGTGAATTGCCTCTCTCCGGGTGGTTTTTTCACGGGTCAGCCTGAGCCGTTCGTGACCCGTTACAATGAGCAGACTTATCTTAATCGCATGGGCGACGAAAGCGATCTCGGCGGGGCGGTGATCTTTCTGCTAAGCGAAGCGGCGCGTTATATTACCGGAGTCAATCTCCCGGTGGATGGCGGGTTTACGGCCAAGTAGGGGAGAGTGGGCCTTCGGCCGGGGGGCGGCGTCGTGGAGCTCCGCCCTCCGTTAGAAGCAATGGCGTGGCAGCGCTTTTCCCGGAGGGCGGAGCTCTGCGACGCCGTGGCGTAGCGCATTCGCTAGTCTTTCACTAGCGAGGCGACTGATTCCCTCCATTCCAGCGTCGCATCCACGCGGACGTTCTCGAACTGCGCCTGGGGACTTTCGATCCTGTCCAGAAGCAGCCTCGTGGTCTCCTGGGCAAGACGGGCGACATCCTGCCGGATGACGGTAATGCGCGGTGACCAATGGCCCGAGAGAGGGAAGTCGTCGAAGGCGACGAAGGAGAGGGTTTTGGAAAAATTCAGGTCGAGATCGCGCACGCCCGCGATGGCCCCGATGGCCAGTGGTTCGGAGAGCGCGGCGATCAGGCTGGGACGCGTCTTTTTGCGGAGCAACTCCATCACGGCGACTTTCGCGGCGGCGGTGTCGTTGGGAATTTCGAGCAGCCGGATGTTGCGGCCGAACACATCGCGGAACCCGTCGAAGCGTTCTCTCAGGCTTCGGTCTCCGGCGGGAGCGTTGAGGATGCCGATGTTACGATGTCCCAGTTCATAGGCTTGTTGGGCAAGGTTCCGCGCGGCGGCCCGGTTCTCGGTGGCGACAAACGGGAAAGCGCTGGTGCAGTGAGGCCGGTCGAGAATCACCGCGGGGAACTCCGGCTTCAAACCGGCGGCGGCGGGGTCGAGCTTTTCTGCGGCTGGGATCCAGACAAGCCCGTCGATCCCTCTTGCAAGCAGGGAGGCGATGAGCGCCGGTTCGGCGGTGGCATCGTTGCGGCTGTGAACGATCAAGACCTGGTAGCCCCGGTTTCGCAATTCGTACTCCAGTTGATCGGTAAGCGCGCCGAAAACGGAAATCTGCGCGGAAGGGAGCAGAAACCCGATGAGCATGGTCTTGCGCGTCCGGAGGCTACGCGCTTGCGCATTCGCGGTGTAGCCCATCTCTTCGGCGCATTCTTCCACGCGGCGGATCGTTTCCTTGGAGTAAGTGAAGCCGTCGAATGAACGGTTGAGGATCTTCGAGACCGTGCAGGTGGATAGGTCCAGCGACCGGGCAAGATCGGCTAAGGTGACTCGATTTCGGCGCATCATGAAAAGTCTTGTCAAAAGCGAATAAGTTGCAAAATATAAACGTTTATATGACCCAGGCAATCCGTATCCCCGATCAAGAGTTTCAGGCGCGGCTTGAACTCACCTCCAAACTGACCGCCGAAGCCGGACTCGATGTTCTCATCGTCCATTCCAACGAGGCTGACTTCGCGAACGTCCGCTATCTCTCCGACTACTGGCCGCTGTTCGAGTCGGCCGGGGTGCTCGTGGCTCCCAATGGAAAGGTGAAGCTCCTCATCGGGCCGGAGAGCGAGACTTTCTCCCGGAGCCGGACGAAGATCACCGATGTCCGCAAGCTGGTGGAATACCGCGAACCGGCCGAGCCGGATTACCCCTCCATCAAAGTGGACGACTTCCGCAGCCTGATCCTGGAAACCATCGGCCACGAGCCGAAGCGGATCGGCCTGGCAGGGTGGGCCATTTTCCCTCTCCCGGTTTACAAAGGGCTTCGCGAGGCATTCCCGAACGCCGAAGTGGTGAAGGCTGACCAGATTCTCTTCCAGCAGCGCGCGATCAAGTCGCCCGCCGAAATCGCTTGTCTTAAAGAGGCTTTCCGCATTACCCGCGCGGCGACCGACGAAGTGCTTCGCCGGATCAAGCCGGGCATGACGGAACTCGAAATCGCGGGCATTTCCCAAAGTGTGATTTATGCCGAAGGCGCGGAGTACGAAGGCCTGCCGCAGTATGTGCTTTCCGGTCCGGCGAGCAGCCACGCCATTGGCCGCGCGGGTTACCGGCAGGTGCAGAAGGGGGACATCGTGCAACTGAATCTGAGCGCCCGTGTCCACGGCTACTCAGCCAGCATCGGCGTTCCGGTGAGCCTCGGCAAACCGTCGGACGCCCAGCGCAGGCTGTTGGAGTTCGGTCTCAAGGCTCACGCCTTTACCCGTACTCTGATGTGCCCCGGCACCCCGGCAAGAGAAGTGGCGATCCGTTATGACGAGTTCGTCAAAAACGAGGGGTTCGCCGAGTATCAGCTTTACGGCCCATGCCACGGCCTGGGGATGATCGAGGTGGAGCGTCCCTGGATCGAGACGACCAGCCAATACGCGCTGGAACCGGGGATGACCTTCCAGCTCGACACCTACTTCTACACGCCGGAGGGAAGCGCCTTTGCGAAGGAAAACGGGGCCCCGTTCGGGCTGCGCTGGGAGAACGGATGCCGGATCACCGAAAGCGGCAATGAACTTCTCGGGCCGGAGAACAATGCCTTGGTGGAAGTTGACGTATGAGCGCGCCCACCCATCTTGGACACAAGGTCTGGGTGTTTCCCGACGGAGACATTCCGCCGCATGATCCCTACGACCCCGCGCTGAAGAACTGCGACACGCACGGGCATGAATCGCTCGTGGCTCTTAACACCGGGGACAAGACGGTGCATCCGATCCTGCACGTCTATTTCTCTGACAAGGAACCGTGGCGCATCGCGCTAACGCCCATTCCCGCGCGCCGCGTTCTTTGTTACCGGACCGATGAGCCGCTTGGGGAGGAGAAATTGCAAATCCCCGAGGGGCAATACAGCCTCGTGCTGGAGTGCGACGGGCCGGTGGTCGCACAGATCGGGCGGATGGATATTCGCCAGCCCAATCTCGCGTACTATACAGTGATGGGCTTTCCCGCCACTGCGTGCTAATACCTTGTAACAGACAAAATGACGCATCTGGCTTGTTTTTTTTGGCCCAGGGCTGCGTTGTCAGCCCAAGGTGTTATCTTCAGATAGCACCGTTGGGCTTCCGCCTTGCCCTGAACCAAAAATCCGGCGCTGTATGCGCCATTTTCCTTGTTACAAGCTACTAGATTCCCAAGAAATCCCTCACGATGAACTCTTTTGAAGTCTTGCTCGGTTTCGATATGGAAACCGACGTCGGTTCGTGGACTCCGTTCCACGAAGGGCTCCGCCATGGGACCCCGAAGGTGCTGGAAATTTTCCGTAACCACGGAGTCACGGGGACGTTCTACTTCGTCGGCCTTTCGGCCCGCGAAGTTCCCGAAAGCGTTCTTCAAGTGGGGGAGGCAGGGCATGAGATCGGGACGCACAGCCTCTATCACGAGACGGTGGGTGACGCGATCTTCCCCATCCCCGGCGTCTATCCGCTCCTGCCGCATGAGGTGAAGCCACGGCTTGACCTCAATACCCGCTGGGTGGAGGAAATTGCCGGGGTGCGGCCGGTCAGCTTCCGGTGCCCTCGTCTTTTCGGGTCCACCGCCGTCTGCAATGCGTTGGAGGATCTGGGATATGGGAGCGACGCGTCGTATCCGATGTACTTTTACCGCGACCGCCTGGAGCCGTATCACCCCAGCGCGGAGGATTGGACGCGGGAAGGAGATATGCGGCTGGTGCAGATTCCGAACTTTGCCGACTTGAGTTTGGAGAGTTCCGACGAGTATGGGCGCGATCGCGATCAATGGCCGAAGTTCCGCACGGAATCGGCGGAACGACTCCTTTGCAACATCGATAACTTCCTCGCTTATCTTGAGACGCGGGGCGTCGGGCGAAAGGTGCTCTCGTTCTATTTTCATCCCTGGGAGTTTTACCCGATGCCGCAGGGGTTGATCTCCTTCGGCGAGGGCGGTGTCTTTCCGGATCCATTTATCGTCGCCAACTGTGGAGACTATGCTTTGGAGCAGTTGGATGTTCTTATTGCGGGACTCAAAAAGCGGGGGGCGATTTTCAAGACTGCCGCCCAGATCGCCGCCGCCACGACTTCTCACTAGCGATTGACCCCGATGACAACAGCTTCTCATCTCCAGCGCACCGACGCCGCGGCTCGTTTCCAAACTCTGTTTGGGAACGTCCGTGTCTTCGAAACTCCAGTTTCGCAAACCTGTCCGCCCCGTCACGCTTCACGAGATGACAAGGTTTTCGAATCAGAGATTCGGGGACAAGGGCATTACCAATCTGGAGATTGGTAACGAGGAAGGCTGCTGCCCAGATCGCCGCCGATACCACGACTTCTCACTAGCGATTGACCTCGATGACAACAGCTTCTCATCTCCAGCGCACCGACGCCTTCATGGAGTTCCTCGACCGGGAACACTTTCGTTTTCGGCGTCGGAAGGACGCGGCGGCGCAGAAAAGTGAAGGCGAAGTGGAACTGAGCGCGGCCTGGGCGCTTCGTCTCGACGCGCCATGCACACCGCTTACGGGCAGAATGATGGAAGATTTCCGTCAGTTCTGCCGGGAGTGTCTGGAGGTTCGGTTTTCCGAAATGGTTTCAGTTAACGGCCCCGAGATTGTGTGGCAATTGTCTGAGCCGATCCTTGGAGAGCCTGATCCCCAGAATCCGGAGACCGAGGCTTTTGAACTAGCGATTTCGCCCGATGGGATCGAGATCCGCGCGAATCACGAGCGTGGCCTTCTTCATGGAACGCACTATCTGGAGTGGCTCATGGCGGATCGCGGCGGGCCGTTTCTTGTAGTTGGAACCTTTCGTCGCCAGCCCGCGTTCATGCCGCGCCTTTCCAATGGCGTCTTCATTCATGGGTATCAGACGCCGGAGTCGCCCGGCACATTCTCCGATGAATACCTTTCGCTCCTGTCTCACTATGGAGCGAACGGGATTCACCTTAATCTTTCGCTCTGGGATGTGTTCCAGAGTAAGGCCCTGCCGGAACTGAATGCGCCAGGGTTCGAGAAGCAGATGGCCGCCCTGCGAGCTCTTTGCCAGCGCATCGCGCGTTTTGGCATCGATCTCTATCTGCAACTCGGCACACCGCCTTTGATCGAAAATCATCCGGTCTTTCTCGCGCACCCGGAGGCGCGTGGGGCGCGGGTGGAGATCTTTATTGAGGAGGTCAGCGGCAAGCCGTGGCATAATCTTTGCAGCGGGAGCGAAACGGTTCATCGGGCTTATGCCGAAACGGTGGAAGCCATTTTCTCGGCGGCTCCGGAGATTGCGGGTGGCATCATGATCATTGGCGGGGAGTCGTTCTATCACTGCTTTACCCGGCCTGCCCACTCGGCCAACGGCGATACCAATTGCCCACATTGCAAAGGAAAATCGCCTTCCGTTGAAGTGGCGCGGCTCAGTAATCTTATCGCCGGAGCGATCAAAAAGACGGGAGCCCACAAGGCTCTCTATGCCTGGCCCTATTCGGCCTTCATCTGGGCGTCTGAAGATTCCGCTCAACTTCGCTGGATCGATCATCTCGACCCATCCGTCTCGGTCTTAAGCAACTTCGACTGCGGCGACGCTGATGCCTCGACGGAGGGCGGCGCGCATTTTTTTGACTACAACATCAAATGCGTCGGCCCGAGCCGGATCTTTGACAGGCAGGCTGGGTATCTTCATTCCAAAAGACGACCGATCTTCGCCAAGGTCGAAACGAATACCACCCCGGACGCGTTCTTTCTCCCTTACCTGCCGTTGCATTTCCGGTGGCTGGCGCGCCTCAAGGCGATGAAGGCTACCGGCATCGCGGGGTTCGTGGGGCAGTGGCGTTTTTTCGGCATGAATGCGACGCCGCCCGAGGAGTGGCAATACAAGGCGACGTGGGGCGAAGAGGAAATTGGCGAGACATGCCTAGTCACGTACTGTCAGCGCGACTTCGGGCTCGATGCGGAGAGAACCGCGCGGGTGCTGGAGGGTTGGCGCAGGCTGAGCGAGGCGTGGGAGGCGTTTCCCTATTCCGCGATGACCTGCGGCGAGCGCGCCGCCTACATGCGCGGCCCTTTCTATCTTGGGCCCGCGCATCCGTTGATCTTCGATGTTCAGGATCACTATGATCTTCCGATTTCTTTCCGCACGGTGCGGGGCGACGCCGCCGAGATGGCCAGTGCGGAGGAATTGGAGGAACTGCAGCGGCGGGCAAAACCGCGCTATGTTAGCGATCTCCTCATGACTCTGCCGTTTGGCGTTTCGCGTTATCTGGAGTTGATAGGGAAATGCCGCGCCCAATGGATGGAGGGGATGGCGATCCTGCGCGAGCAACTGGCGGGCGCGGAAGCTGGATCAAGAGCCAGGATGGAGCTCGACTTTTGCGAAGCCCTTGGGAGCCATTTGAGCACGGTGGAAAACGTGGTTCGTTTCTATCAGGCGCGCGACCGGCTTCAGAATGAGCCATGCTCCGAAGCGGAGTTCAAGGCGCGGCTGAAGGTGTTGGAGCAGATCCTTGACGATGAGATCGCCAACGCGGAAGCGATGTTGCCGATCCTCGACCGGGAGCCACGCATCGGCTACGGCCACTGTTACGGCCCGGTCTATGATGCGGAGATGGTTCGCGCCAAGATCGCGCAATGCCGCCGCGTTAGGGAAGTTGAGTTGCCCCGTTTCAGCCAGGTGGTTCGCTTCCACGTCTGGCTGGAGTCGCCGTGATGCGTGCCTAGTGTTCCGAGGCAGGAAAAGGTGCGCCAATTTTTTCCTCGTTCCCAAACTCTGTTTTGGGAACGCCCCGTGTCTTCGAAACTCCAGTTTCGCAAACCCGTCCGTTCTGGCACCCTGCACGAGACGACAAGGCTTTCGAATCAGAGATTCGGGGACAATGGCATTACCAATCTGGAGATTGGTAACGAGGGAAACGAGGAAACGAGGGAAAAGGCCCGCCAAATGGTGCGGTAGCACCGGTAGCCCGCTCGCGCCGCCGAGCGTGGGTATCGGCTCCCGTGGCTTCATGAGGGCCGCATCCCGGCGAGCAGGAGGTTGTGCCCGTCCTGCGGGGATGGGCGTAAAATGCGGTTCTGCGCCCATCCCGCGGTGGGCGGCGCGAGCGGGCTACCTTTTTGCCGTCGCAGCCGATTGCACTCGGCTTAGCTCAAATGCGCCAGGCTCGCCGCGATGAACCCTTTGAAGAGCGGGTGCGGCTGGTTGGGCTTGCTCTGGAATTCCGGGTGGAACTGGCAGGCGAGGAACCAGGGGTGATCCTTGAGTTCGATGATCTCGACCAGGTCGCCATCGGGCGAGGTGCCGGAAATGACGAAACCCTTGCAGGTCATCCGCTCGCGGAACTCGGGGTTGAACTCGTAGCGGTGCCGATGCCGTTCGTTGACCGCGTCGGCTCCATAGACCTGGTGCGCGAGCGTGCCGGGGACGATCTTCGTGGGCCAGGTGCCGAGCCGCATCGACGCTCCCTTGTTAGTGACGTCTTTCTGCTCGTCGAGAAGCGAAATGACCGGGTTCGGGGTGGCGTCGTCGAATTCCGTGCTGTTCGCGTTGGTCAGGCCGCAGACGTTGCGCGCAAATTCGATGGTGGCGATCTGCATGCCGAGGCAAAGGCCGAGATAGGGGACGCGGTTCTCGCGGGCGAACTGCGCCGCGCGGATTTTCCCTTCCACGCCGCGATCGCCGAAGCCGCCGGGAACGAGCACTCCGGCCACGTCGGAAAGGTCGCTTTCGGAAACGGTCTCGGCGTCCACGCGAACGAGGTCGATTCCGCAGTCATGGCTCGCGGCGGCGTGGGTGAGCGATTCGTAGATCGACTTGTAGGCGTCCTGAAGCTCGATGTACTTGCCGACCACGGCGATCTTGACCCGCTTCTTCGGGTTGATGATCCGTTGGACAAATTTTTTCCAGTTGGCCATGTCGGCCTGGGCCGCCACCTTCGGATTAGTGTCGAGGTGAAGGAGCTTCACCACGGTTTCATCCAGCCGCTCCTCCTGGAGCATGAGCGGCATTTCGTAAATGGTGTGGTCCACGTCGCGAGCCTCCACGACGGCATCCAGCGGGACGTTACAGAACATCGAGAGCTTCTGTCTCACGTCTTCGTCCAGGGGGCGTTCGCACCGGCAGATGAGCACCTGCGGGTGGAGACCAATCTCCCGCAGCTTGGCGATGCTCTGCTGGGAGGGCTTGGTTTTCAGCTCTCCCGCCGCCTTGATATACGGGACGAGGGTGACGTGCATGATGAGCACGTTCTGCGGCCCCACCTCCAGCGTGAACTGCCGGATCGCTTCCAGGAAGGGGAGCCCCTCGATGTCGCCGGTTGTCCCGCCGATTTCGGTGATCAGGATATCGCACTTCGAGTCTTCGCCGACTTGCCGCAGGCGGCTCTTGATTTCGTCGGTAATGTGCGGGATGACCTGCACGGTCTTGCCGAGGTAATCGCCACGACGTTCCTTATCGAGCACCATCTGGTAGACCTGCCCGCTGGTGAGGTTGTTGTCGCGGGTCAGGACGCTGTTGGTGAACCGCTCGTAGTGACCAAGGTCGAGATCGGTTTCCGCGCCGTCATTGAGGACGTAAACCTCCCCATGCTGGAAGGGGCTCATCGTGCCGGGATCGACGTTCAGGTAGGGGTCGAACTTTTGCAGGACCACCTTGAGGCCGCGGTGTTCCAGCAAAGTGCCGAGCGACGCCGCCGCGAGGCCTTTGCCAAGAGAACTAACTACCCCGCCTGTCACAAAAATATATTTCATAAAAAAATCAGAAAATCAGCGGCCCTTCTTTGTCGCTTTGGATGCCTTTTTGGGCGCTTTGGACGCTTTAGGCTTGGAGGCCGCAACCCCACCCAGCAGGCTTTCGGCCTTGGCGACGTCCTCGAAAGTATCCACCCCCACCGAGGCGCTCTGCGTGATCAATACCCGAATCTTGCCTCCGTTTTCGAGCGCGCGCAACTGTTCGAGTTGTTCAGTTTTCTCCAGCGGCGAGGGCTTCCATTTCACGAACTGGAGGAGGAAGGGGAGGGAGTAGCCGTAGAGCCCCTGATGCCGCAGGTACGGCGGGGCGTCCGCCTTGTTCTGCGCGTCGCGGAGATACGGGATGGGGCTGCGGGAAAAATAAAGCGCGTTGCCTTTGCGGTCGAGGATCACCTTGACGGCGTTGGGATTTGTCACGTCTTCGTCCGGCGTAAATACGTTGGCGGCGGTGATCATCCCCAGCTCGGGGTCGGCCAGCATGGCTTTGGCGAGGCGATTGAGGAGCGCGGGATCGATCAGCGGTTCGTCGCCCTGCACGTTGATGACGTGGGAGATCCCCTTGAGCTTCCGGGCGACTTCAGCGATGCGGTCGGTGCCGCTCCGGTGGTGAGGCGAGGTAAGCGCCACTTCCGCGCCGAAGGCTTCGGCGGCCTCCGCGATGCGGGTGTCGTCGGTGGCGACGATGACGCGGGAGATGGATCGCGCGCTGGAGGTGCGCTCCCAGACGTGCTGGATCAACGGCTTGCCCGCGATGGGAAATAGCGGTTTGCCGGGAAAGCGGGTCGACCCCCACCGGGCGGGAAGAATGGCGACGACGCTTTTATCGGCTGTTGGCATCACAATGCTCTAAGATGATCCCGGCGGCAGCGACAACATCTTTCGCTAGAAAATCGGGTTCTGCCTCCGTTTCCTGCAATCCGTAACCGGTTTGTACGAGGATTGTTTGCGTTCCCGCACGGCGGCCGCAGCCGATGTCCGCCTCCTTGTCGCCCACGAACCAGGAGCGCGCGAGATCGATCCCGAGGTCGCGAGCCGCCTCCAGCACCATCCCCGGCTCCGGCTTGCGCCGCGAAGAGGGGGTGGGGGGCGCGTCGGGGCAAAAATAGGTGGCGTCGATCAGGTCGCGCTGCCCTTCGTTAATCTGGCGCAGCAGTTCGGCGTGGACGGCCTCGTATTGGGACAAAGAGATCATCCCCCGGCCGATTCCGCTCTGGTTGGTGATGATGACAAGAAGAAAGCCGCGATCTTTAAGCCGGCGCAATGCGTCGGCCGTGCCGGGGAAGAGGCGGACGAGGCCGGGATCGGCACAGTAATGCACCTCTTCCATCAAGGTTCCGTCGCGGTCGAGAAAAACGGCGGGAGTCATTTGGGTGAAGCCGTGGGCAGGCGAATGGCTTGAGGAGAAAGGCAAAGATAAGCGCCTTCGGCGGTCCCGGCGTCGCGGAACTCCGCCCTCCCTCGACCTCGCGGCAAACGGGCGCGGCAGCGACCTTGGACGGAGGGCGGAGCTCCGCGACGCCGCACCTGGCCGCAGGCCCTCGTCTTTCTCCCGGACGCTCTCATCGCGCGTCCGCCGTGAAGGTGGCGAGCAGTTCCTCATACGAGACCGTGGCCGTGCCGAGTTTGCCGACGACGATTCCGCTCGCCTGGTTGGCGATCTCCGCCGCTTCCGCCGGGGTGGCACCCGCGCAGAGCGAGAGCGTGAACAGGGCGATAACGGTGTCGCCCGCGCCGGAGACGTCGAACACCTCGCGCGCTTGCGTGGGAATGTGGAACGGCTCGTTGTCGCGGTGGAAAAGCATGATCCCCTGTTCGCCGAGCGTCACGAGCAGGCTCTCCGTGGCCCATCGCTTCATCAGCGTCTCTCCCACCTCCAGCAACGCCGTGTCCTGCGTCGGCGGATCAACGGGGTCGCTGTGCGGTTTTCCGGCGGTGGCAAAGGCTTCCGAACGGTTCGGCTTGATCGTCGCGACGTCGTTCCACGCAAAGTCGTTGCAAGGGTTTGGATCGACGGTCACGATCTTCCCGGCGGCGCGGGCGCGGGCGACGATGGCGTCCACCAGCTCCTGGGAGAGAAGCCCCTTGCCGTAATCTTCGATGATGATGCCGTCGATCTCGTGGATCAGCGTGTCGAGCCGCCTCAGCGCCTCCTCGACCTGGATCGGCGAAAGGCCCCGCTTGGTCTCCCGGTCCACGCGGACCATCTGCTGATGGTGGGCGATGATGCGGGTTTTTACGATGGTCTGGTAGGCGGGGTCGTCCAGCAGGCAGTCGAGCTGGATGCGCTCTTCCTTTAGCAAGCCTTTGAGCCGATCCGCGTGCGGGTCGCAGCCGGTCAACCCGAGCAGGAAGATATGATTGGCAAACTCGCGAAGATTCCGCGCCACGTTGGCCGCGCCACCCGGGTAGTAGGTTTCGCGGTTGACCTCCACCACCGGTACTGGAGCTTCCGGGGAGATGCGACGCACCTTGCCCCAGATGAACTCGTCCAGGATCAGGTCGCCGACGACGAGCAATTTCAACTCGGGGAAACGACTGGCGATTTGCTGGAAACGGGTTTGGTTCATGATTGGTCAGGTTGGGCAAGCCGCTCCTTCACGGCGGCGAAAAGCAATGGAATCATCAACTCATGGTGCCCGACGATATAATAACCGCGCCCGCCGAGATGCGTCGGCCTGCGGACGACATTTTCCGACGGGCGATATTGGCGAATCATATCGAAGGTGGCCGTGGTGAACTGGCGGGCGCTGTTGCCCAGATTCCGCGCGACGGTCAGCGCTTTCAGGAAGACCTCCGGCATGATGACCGCGCTGCCGACATTGAGGACCACGCCACCTTCCAGCGTCGCCACGACCGAGGCGAACCGCTGGAAATCGAGGAAGCTCGCCTCGCCCAGTGCCGCTCCGTTGGCGGTCGGGTGTTGGTGGATGATGTCGGTGCCGAGGGCAATATGCACGGTGACAGGGATGCCGCATTCCACCCCGGTGCGCAGGATGCTGAGATGCCGGTTAGGGAACGCGCCCATCGTTTCGCCGAGCGCCTGCCCCGCGCCGACGCCCTTGCAGGCTCCGTCTGCCATCGCGGCGTTCATCAGGCGACCAGTTTCATCGGCCATACCGAAGGTGCCGTCATCGAGGCCGCGCTGGACATCCTCGCTAGTCTCGCCCTGAAAGGCAGTTTCGAAATCGTGGATCGCTCCCGCGCCGTTGAACGCGACACCGTGGATCAACCCGGAGCGCATGGCATCGACGAGGATCGGGTTGAGGCCGCACTTGATCGGGTGCGCCCCCATCATCAGCAGGACGGTCTTGCCCCCTCGCACCGTGTTGGCCATCGCTTCCACGATCTTGCCGAAATCGCTCGCGGCCAGAAAGTTCGGCAGCCCGGCAAGGAACCCGGCAAAGGAGCCACCCGGGGTGTGCGGGGTCCCGAAATCTTCCACGGCCACCTTGTTGGGGCGTTCCGAAATTGAAAAGGTCTTGATTTTGCTCCAGTCGAGCGCGGGAAATTTCATGGGTGGCAGGTAAGGTGCGGGGATGAATCAGGCTGCCGTGGAGGGCATCCCGAGAACGCGCACCCGGCCCACTTTCAGCCCAAGCGCCCGTTCCGCCACCGGCAGGAAGCCGTCGGAGGCGTCGGTCAACGCCACTTTCAAAGTCCCCTCCTGCCCGGCGGGAGCAGCGATGGAATATTGCTCCAAAAGATGCCGAACGGCCAGCGCGCAATTTGCGGCGGAATCGACCAGCGCGATCGAGTCGCCAAGGAACCGGGTGAGCGCCGGTTTGAGCAGGGGATAGTGAGTGCAGCCGAGCACGAGGGTGTCGATGCCCGATTCCACCAGATCATCGAGATATCGGGCGATGATCGTGCCGGTGATCTTATCATCGAGCCATCCTTCCTCGATGGCGGGAACCAGCATCGGGCAGGCCTGGCTGGTCACGCGGACCTCCGGGGCCAGCGTCTGGATCGCCCGTTCGTAGGCGCCGCTGCGGATCGTGCCGCGCGTGCCGATCACCCCGACATGGCCGTTGCGGGTGGCGGCCACGGCGGCCTTTGCCCCCGGGAGGATCACCCCAGTTACCGGGACTTCCAGGGATTGGTGCAGCTTGGGGATCGCCAGCGCGGAAGCCGTGTTGCAGGCAACGACGATCATCTTCGCGCTCTCGGCCAGGAGCATTTCGCTGATCTCCTGGGAATACCGTTCGATGGTCGACTGGCTCTTGCCGCCGTACGGGACGCGCGCCGTGTCGCCAATGTAGAAGATATTTTCCTGGGGGAGCAACGCGCGGAGCGCGGCGGCCACCGTCAGCCCGCCAATGCCGGAATCAAAAACCCCGATCGGCTGTTTGCCGGTCCAGATTCGGGGGATACCTGGGAGATCGGTCATTCGGGAAGACATGGGGAATTATTGTGTGGCCGTGGTCGGCGTGATGACAACCGGTTCCGAAGGCTTTGTGGAGGATTCGACGGAGACGACCGGAAGGCGCGGGCGCGGGCCGCCAACGGCGTTGCGATAGTTCTGCACGGCCTGAAGAATGGAGCCCGCCATCTGTTGGCGATAGGCCGGGGTGGCGATGCGGCGGGCGTCGTTCGGGTTGCTCAGGAATCCCCCCTCGATCAGGACGCCGGGAATGATGCTGTCGCGGATGACCACGAACCGCGCGCGTTTGATCCCCCGGTCAAACATCTTCGAGTTATAAACCAGCGCGGCATGGGTGGCGCAGGCGAGCGCGATGTTCTCCGTGTCGCGGACATTGCCGGGGCACGGGGAATAATCCGAAAGCATCGGGCCGTCAGCCGCCATCGACGGGACGCCGCGCGGGGCGAGCGTGTAGGTTTCCAGCCCGGTGGCCGCATTGCCGCTGGAATTGAAATGGATCGAGATGAAAAGCGCGTTCTGGTGGCGGTTGGCGATGCGGGCTCTCTCTTCGAGCGGGATGAAGACATCCGTGGACCGGGTCATGACCACCCGGAATCCCGCTGCCTGAAGCAGCGCCCGGGTGCGTAGCGCGACATCCAGGGTAAAATCTTTCTCCCGCCCGAAAACGCATTTCGCCCCGTGATCGTGACCGCCATGGCCCGCGTCAAGGACCACCGTGGTGACTTTTGCGTCGCTGGTGATCCGGCTGGGGCGCATCACCGGCTCGATCAGTTTCGTCAGGTCCATCCGGGAGACGAGGAGTTGACCGCCGCCATCGAGGATCGGATAGCTCAGGATGAACTTCAGGTTGTTGATGTACAACTCCTTGGAGCCCCGCTGCCCCCGCAGGCTTCGGTGTTGTGTGCGAAGGGTAAACCCGCTCCCCACGGTCTGAATTGGACCCAGTTGATAAAATTTTCCGACATTTTCCAGGGGCACATAGTCCCTGCCATCGCGTTTAACGATTTTCCATTCGCCAACGGCGAGCGCGCGTCCCGCAAAGAGGGCTAAGATCAGAAAGGTAAATAGGCCGCGCATAGAGGAAGCCGGCGAAGCCTGCCCCTGCCCGGCCCCCGGCGCAAGCGGTTTTTGCCGGATAAGATAAAAACTGCCGCATTGGCTCTCAACGATTTTCCAGAGTGAACCGCACCGGTACGGTCACTTCTGCCGGTACGGGGGTATTCCCCCTTCGCGCGGGCTTAAAAACCCAGCGCTCCCTCACGGTACTGGAAGCCCGTTCATCCAAAAGGGGATGCCCCGAGGATCGGGCGACCGTCACTGCCGTCACGCGCCCCCGTTCGTTGACCGCGACCTTTAGAAGAACCACGCCCTGTTGTCCGGCCCGGCGGGCCTCCTCCGGGTAGGCGGGGTGAGGGTTGCGGAGGTAGCCGGCCTGGGCGGAAAATCCTCCCGAGGATGCATTGGCGGTAATCGCGTCGTTCCCGGGACGCGCGGAACCGCCGTCTCCCGAGACGGCGGCTTTGCTTGGTTTTGGTGTGACGCGTTTGGTCGGTTGGGGAGGGGAAGGGTGCGAGGGAGCCGGTGAGGGAGGGGGCGGGGAAGGCTCGACCAGTTCAGGCTCTGTTGGGGGGGCTGGCAGTTCCGGGATGGGTGCCGGGGTCGGCTCCGAGATTGTTTCAGGGATCGGTTCCGGCTCAAGAGGGGGAACTTCCTCGGGAGCTTCAGGTGCCTGTTCAGGTTCAGCCGCCGCAGGTTCTTCCGCAGGAAGCGCGGCCACGAGCGTTACTTCCACTCCGGGCGGAGCGGCTTCGATCCCGAACTCCGGCGGCGTGAGATTTTCCCCGGGGCCGAACCCGAAAAGCAGCGCCGCGTGGATGGCGGTGGCCGAAAGAAGCCCGAGGGCATAGCCGCTTTGAGGGGTCATGGGGTCATGGGGTCATCGGCTCCGTGTTTCGATAGACACCTTGGCGATGCCGAGCTTCCTCACTTCGTCGAGCACGGCGACCGCCTTTCCGAATTCCGCCTTCTGATCGCCGTTGATGAACACCCTCGGGTCGGCCTCATTTTCCTTGAGGGTCTTCAACTTCGCCACCAGCTCTTCCAGAGTCACCGTCTCCTTGTTGAAATAGAAGTCGCCCGCTTCGGTGACGGTAATGGCGGTGTAGTCGGCGCGTTCCTGCGGAGCGGAGGTTGAGGCGACAGGAAGATTGACGCCAATTCCCTCGTTTTTGACCATCGAAAGGGAGACCATCACAAACGTCGCCAGCAGGAAGAAAATGATGTCGATGAGCGGGATGATTTCGATCCGCGCCCGCCGTCCTGCCCGAGGGGAGGGGATGTTCAACGGCGTCCCTCCTCGTGCTGGAACGTCTCCGCAGGCCGCCGGGCCAGGTACAATTCGACGTGCGAGGCGGCGTCCTGAACGTCATGGCGCGCTTTCTCCATCACGGCGTTGAGGGAGTTGAAGGGAACCAACGCAAGAACCGTGACTCCCAGGCCGAAGGCGGTGGCGATCAACGCTTCCGCAATCCCCCCGGTGATCGCCTGTGGCGCGCCGAGTTCCGCGCCGCCCAGCAGGCTGAAGGAGTGGATCATCCCGGTCACAGTGCCGAGCAAGCCCAGCAACGGCGCGAGAGTGATGATCGTGTCGAGGATCGAAAGCCCCCGGTTGTACCGTTGAAGCTCCCGGCTCGCCGCGCGCAGGAGGGCCTCGGAGACGGAGCGTTCGCGATGCTCCAACGCGTAGAGGAGAGTCCGGGCAATGAAATCCCGGGAGCCACGCCCCGCGCTGATCGCCCCGGCAAGGTCGTTGCGTTCCACGCGGGCGAGGATTTCGCCCACCACCTCGGGCTGCCGCCGGAGCTTTTCCTGGACGACGAAGATCAGCCGCTCGATGACCACCGTGAGGGCGATGAGCGAGGCCGCCAGGATGGGCCACATCATCAGGCCGCCTTTTAAGAACAGTTCAATCATTGGGAGACTTCGTTCACGGGGCTTGGTTTTGAATGACTGGAAGCGCGCAGAATGACATCGCACGGGAAGAGCTGAAGCCGTTCTTTCTGTGCGATTTTTTCTCCCGCGATCAACCTCAGCAGCATTCGCACGGCGGCATCCGCCATGGCCCGGTTGGGTTGCCTGACGGTGGTGAACGGCACGTCGCAATATTTGCTGAGCGCGATGTCATCGTACCCCGTCAGCGCCATTTCCTTCGGCACGGCAACCCCGGCGGTGCGACACGCCTGGAGCGCGCCGAAGGCGATCTCGTCATTGCTGCAAAGCACCGCAGTGGGACGCACCGGGTTTTGCAGGATGCCGCGCATCCCTTCCTCTCCGGGCAGGAACGGGTCGAATGCATCCCGGGGTAACTCCAAAGGAGAGACGATCCCGAGCGGGCCGGTGGTTTTCCGGGCCGAGTGAAAATCTGCCACCAGCGCGCCGCCAGCCTCCTTGAGCCCCGCCTCAAATCCGCACCGTCGTTCCTTGCTCGCCCAGACATAGGTGCCGCGATCTTCCGGGCTTGGAGAAATATGAGTGAGCAGGGAGAGCCTCCGATGCCCGAGGCCGATGAGGTGCCGGGTGAGATCGTGAATGCCCTGCCGCGTATCCCCGCGAAAATGGGGGGCCCAGGGGAGCGGATTGCCGCTCAGCGTGACCACGGGGATGTTCGCCAGCCGCAGTCGTTCCAGATCGATCACCGCCCCGGGGGTGTTCATTCCCGCGACGATGACTCCCTCCACCCGCGCGTCCAGCAGCGAGGAGCAGGCCGCCTTCACCGACTCGGAAGCCCAGGAAAGATCGGTGGCGACGACTTCGTAGTTCTCCCGGCGCACCGCGTCCGCGGCATGGCAGGCGCGTTCCGCCGCCACCTGGAGCAGGCCGCCGAAGTGAAGAATCCCGATCAGCCCGCTGCGGCCTCCGCGCATCACCCGGGCATAACGGTCGGGCCGGTAGTTGAGGCGCTCCGCCGTTTCAATAATCCGTTGGCGCGTCTCCTCGTTCAGCTTGATGGTCGAAGCGGGATTGAGCGCCGCCGCCACCGTGGAACGCGAGACGCCAAGCTGCCGGGCCAGTTGATGTTGCGTGATTTTTGGCATTAGGGATGGCGATGGCAATGGGGCTGAATCGCCACTTTAGCCGCTAGATTCCCTCTTTCAAAAGGCAAAAAGCAGCTTCGCCGCCGGGCTCCAAAGACACGTTTTGCCCCATCAGGCGCGACGGAATGACTGAGAAATGATCCCATACGCTTTGCCACGGTTTCCCGAGCATCCCGGCCCCCAGCGTGATGCCGCGCAACGGCTCCAGGGCGGACCCCGCGAAGTTCTGCTTGCCGGGCTGCCGGGCGACGCGGTCCTCGCCCACCTCGACCTGGAGACGCCCGATTGAGTAAAGCCCGGGAGGCGCGCCCGCTCCCGACATGGCGTCGGTGGTCCAATAGATTTTCTCTTCAGGCAGCAGTTTGTGGAAGAGGCGGAAGACCTGCGGGTTGACATGGTGCGTGTCGGGAATCAGGCCCGCCGTCAGGCCGCTATCGTCCAAAACACGCCAGAGGATGTTGTCATGGCGGTCGAGTTGCTGCGGACAGCCGTTGCCGAGGTGGGTGAACCCCTGCGCGCCCGCCTGCACGGCGCTTTTTACTTCCGCCTTCGAGGCATTGGTGTGCCCAAGACTGACAACGAAGCCGAGTTCCCGCGCCTTGCGGATCGCCGCTTCGGAGCCGGTCCGCTCCGGGGCGAGCGTCAGAAGCGTCGGATCGTTGCCTACCACCGCCTTGAGTTCCGAAATCGCTTCTTCGGAGGGATCGCACACGGCATCGGGAGGATGCGCGCCGATGAACCCCGGCTCGCCGGAAATGAACGGGCCTTCCACGTGCCAGCCGAAGAGGGTGCGGGCCAGTTCGGGGTTGCCGTCGCGGATCGTCTTCAGCCGCTTGAGGTTCTCCAGCAGGCAAGGCCAGTTCCGCGTGATCACCGTGAGCAGCACCCTCGCGCAACCGTCGCGGCGCAAAGCGCGGACGACTTTGAGCAACGACTCCTCGTCGGTTGAGTCAGCCTGGAAATCGATGCCCGCGTAACCGTTGACCTGAACATCGACCAGCGCGGGCGCGATCCACGGGGCATCGGCGGGAATGGAGGCGGGCTCTACGCTGACAATGCGCCCGTCCTTCCAGGTCACCCGGGTTCCTTCGCCGGTTTTATAATGGCGGGCGAGAATCTCGCCATGATCGGAGGCAGAGTCGACGAGGTGCAGGAGATGGAGAGCGCTCATGGGTAAAATTGAAATGCCCGAAGATTTATCACGTGACAATCTAATTTTTGAGCTCTATACCGTCACCCCATGCCGATTAAAATTGAAATCAGTCCGGACAAGGTTGCCGCCGGAAAGGCAGCCGCCACTCATGGAGCCCGCCTCATCCGCGAAGCCATTGCGAAAAACGGCGTCGCTAACATCATCGTCGCCACGGGCGCGTCTCAGTTCGAAATGCTCAAGGAGCTGATCAAGGAAGACATCGCCTGGGAGAAGGTCACCGCTTTCCATCTTGATGAATATATCGGCCTGCCGATCACGCACCCCGCCTCCTTCCGTGCCTATCTCTGGGATCGCTTTCAGCGCCAGTTGCCGCGCCCCCTGCGCGCCTTTCATTACGTCGGTGGGGATGAAGAGCCGCAGGCCGAATGCTGCCGCCTGGGTGAACTGATCGCCAAATCTCCCATCGACGTCTGTTTTGCCGGGATCGGCGAGAACGCTCACCTCGCTTTTAACGATCCGCCCGCCGACTTCGAAACCGAAGAGGCTTACCTCGTCGTCAACCTTGATGAAGCCTGCCGCAAACAGCAGTTCGGCGAAGGCTGGTTCCCGACCTTTGACGACGTTCCCAAGCAGGCGATTTCGATGTCGATCCGGCAGATCCTCGAGGCCCGAGCGATCATTCTGAGTGTGCCCGACGCCCGCAAGGCCAAGGCGGTGCAGGAGAGCTTGCAGGGGCCGGTTACCAATCTGGTGCCTTCCTCGATTCTCCAACAGCACTCCGAGACGACGATCTATCTGGATCCCGACTCGGCATCGTTGCTGAAGTAGGCGGGCGACGAAACGACGTAAGATTTCCCAGGAAAAAATCCCGGTCTGTCAAAGGCCGGGATTTTTTTGCAGTGGGTGCGGCAGCACCGGTCGTCCGCTCGCGCCGCCGAGCGCGGGTATCGGCCCACGTGTCTTCCTTCGGGCCGCATCCCGACACCCCCTTGGCCGGTCCTGCGGGGATGAATGCCAAACGCGTTTCAGAATCATTTCCCGCGCTCTCGGCGAGAGCGGGCTACCTCTGATTCTTCGAGTCGGTAACTCATTTTCGGCTCACGCATCGCCCGCGACGCGAGCCTGATGCTACTCTTTGGAGAGTTCGTAGAACTTCAGCCCCGGCGTAATGTAGCTATTTCCCTTCCCATTGTAGTGCCAGAGGAGCTTGGTGTGTTCCTTCAACTCCCGGTAGAACGCGGGGTTTCTCTTCCCCTTTTGGATGGCTTCCTCGTCGGCTTGGCCGTCTTTGGGCTCTTTCTTTTTCCGATCTTTATCGAAAAGGGCTCGGGAATCGATGGAATGCGCGGCCACGTGGGTCACTCCCATTTCGCGGAGCGCCTCAACGCTTCCGAATTCGGAAAGCCGCGTCCGGACGATGACTCTTTGCGACACCGGCTGTTTTTCGCGGGGGTTGCCGTTGCGATCCACCAGGTAGACACGGGCGTCCGAGGCGATGACGGCATCCTCGGGTATTTCGCTGGTGATTTTTGCGATCAACGTCTCGCGGGTGGGGTTCTCAAATGCCTTGTAGTGTTGGATCAGTTTCTTGCGGCTGCCTTGCTGATAGACCAGTGCCAGAACCGCGAGGGAGAGCGGCAGCAGCAGGGCCTTCGGCAGGCGTGTTTTCTTCAGAATGGCGCCGATGACGACCGGAATGGCCAGCCCTGCGAGCACACAGGCAAAGGTGACGATGGGCAGGAAGTGGCGCGTGAAGAGGCGCGGCGACCAGACGAGAATATTGACGAAGATAATCGGGTAGAGAAACAGGAACCAGCGGACCGGTTCGTGCCGGTAAGAACGAAGGTGGTGGATGATCTGAGCCACGATCAGAAACGCGAACGCCAGCGGGATTGTTTCTTTGAGGGCGTTCCAGGTCTGCGCAATACGGGGAATTTCGTGGATCTTGTCCTCACGGCTCAGGTCAGCCATTTCTGTCTGGAACCCGGTAAAGAATTGGGAGACTTGCAGGACAAGCTGGTAGTTGACGACGGAGAGCGTGCCGACAAAGGCTCCGAGGAACGCAAACCAGCGGGCTCCTTGAGCGCCATCCTTGCGAGTCATGATCAGCAGGATGATGGCCATCAAGAGCGCGGCGATGCCCACATATTTGCCGGAAATCGCCAACGCACACGCGACTCCCAGCAAGGCGGCGTTGGGCGTGGTCCGTTTCTCCCAGAAGACCTGCATCGCGAGAAACGAAAGCGCCAGCCCGAACATCAGGGCCGGGTCTTCCTTGAAGAAGTGGGCCAGCTCGAAAACCAGCGGGTGGGTCATCAAGAGCCCACCCACGCAGATTGAGGCCACTCGCCCGCCCAGACGGAAGGCAAGGATGGAGAACGCGGCCACGGCGACCGAGGCAAACGTGGCGATGCACCAGCGCCCCGCGATCACCGCGTTCTGCGGAGTGCGCTCCATCCCCGTCACTCTCAAGACGGCATCCGCCGAATTGAGCATGAGGAGCGGATGAAAGAAATTCCGCTCCCCGGTGACGACCTGCCGTACCTTGCTATGCGCGTCCTTCTCGTAATAAAACGGAAGGGTATTGTTGCGCGTGGTGAAAAAAAGCGTGGAAAGAAAGAAGAGAATCGCGAGGGGCCACGGGCCTCGCAGCCAGCCGGAAAATCCGCTTCGGCCCCCGTTGCCGTCTACTGCTCTATTGGAGTCTGCGACGGAGCAGCAGCCGTCATGACACGCTGCTTCTTTTTGATCAGCATCAGATTTCGGACGTAAACGCATGTATTTGGCAGGTATAAAAGGATCCCGATCGGTTGTCTCTTCAGAACGAAGTAGAACAACATGATGAAGGTTCCCGCAATACTCCAATGCCAAAAAGATCGGGGTATGACGCTTTCACCCGCTTTTTCCGAGGCAATCCACTGGACGAGGAATCGCATGGAGAAAACGATGGCACCGATGCCGCCAATAATGTCGAGGTAGCTGAAATCCAGCCCCATGAATCGGTGTTCTTTCCCGATCATGGTGACTGCGAGGAGAAAATCTGCGTTCATCCGCAGAACCTTAATTCTTTTCTGCGATTTGGTAACGGATAATTCGCGTTTTCATCCAACGAACGGCCAAGAGGTCGTAGAATGACTTGAAAAGCCGGTTCCAGACGCCGTAGTGGCTTGAGCCGGAGAAGCGCGGATTGTTGCTGACGGAGATTTCCGCCACGGTGAATCCTTCCATCTTGATGAGCGTCGGCAGGAATCGGTGGCCGCCCTTGAAGAACTTTACGTCGGCGATGCACTCGCGCCTGAAGGCGCGATAGGTGCAGCCCGCGTCGCTGATGTTCTCGCCCGAAAGCTTGTTGCGCACCCAGTTAGCGATGCGCGAAGAGGCGATGCGGATGAAGTTGTCGCCCTCGCCGCGCGTTTCCACGCGGCTGCCGCAGATGCAATCGGCGGTATTGAGGGCGGCCAGGAACTTCGGGAGATCTTTCGGGTCATTCTGGAGATCAGCGTCGAGCGTGGCGATGTATTTGCCGCGTGAGAGCTGCATTCCCGCCCAACTGGCGGCGGATTCGCCGCAGTTGGTTGCAAGGCGCTGGATCCTCAAAAGCGGATCGTGCTCCGCGAGGCCGCGCAGCACCTCCCAGGAGCGGTCCGTGCTGCAATCGTCGGTAACGACGATTTCGTACGGGACGCCGGTCGGCTTCATCGCTTCGTGGATGGCCTCCACGAGCGGTTTCAGATTCCCCTCTTCGTTGTGACAGGGAATCACGAGGCTGATCTCGGGCTGGTTCATGCTTTTCCGAAGAACTCGAGGATGGAATCGCAAACGTAATCGACGTCTTCGAGTGGAAGCTCTCCGTAGATCGGCAGCGACAGGATTTCGTTCACCGCCTTTTCCGTGCGGGGAAGCGTGGGGATATCGTCGTAGAGGCTCGTGATCGCGGGCTGCTGGTGGTTGGCCACCGGATAGTGGATGCCCGTCGCGATCCCCTTGCTCTGGAGCGCCCTGGAGAGCTCGTCGCGGCGGTCGGTGCGGATGACGAACATGTGGTAGACCGGCTCGGCGTACGGCTTTGTAATCGGAGTCTGAACGACTCCCGAGAGGCGCTCGCGGTAGCGAGCGGCGACCACGCGGCGGTGCGCGTTGAGGCGGTCGAGCTCCCGCAGGCCGATGCGCCCGGCGGCGGCTTGGATTTCGTTGAAGCGGAGATTGTACCCGACGAATTCGTGGGTGAACTTGTCCTTGCGGCCGTGGTTGCGGAGCATCCGGATTTTCTCCGCGATGGCATCGTCGTTGGTGGTGATGCAGCCGCCGTCGCCGAGGCAGGTGAGGTTCTTGGACGGGAAGAACGAGAACGCTCCCGCGATGGCGTTGGAGCCGACCCGGTTGCCCTTCCAGAGCGCGCCCTGCGCCTGCGCGCAGTCTTCGATCACCCAGAGGTTGTGCTTCTTGGCGATTTCAAAAACGCGGTCGAGGTTGGCGGCATGCCCGTAGAGGTGCACCGGCAGGATGCCGACGGTGCGCGGGGTGATCGCGGCTTCCAACTGCTCGGTGTCGAGGCAGTAGGTGTCGTCGATGTCGATGAAAATTGGCTTTGCGCCCCAATGGATCATCGGCTCGATGGAAGGGAAGGCGGTGTGTGAGGGGACGAGGATTTCGTCCCCCACCTTCAATCCCATCGCTTGATGCAACATCATGACCCCGGCGGTCCAGTTGGCGCAAAGCACAGCGTGTTTGGTGCCGGTATGGGCGGCAAGCTCCGTCTCGAAAGCTTCGCATTCCTTGGTCAGGATGTACGAGCCGGAGTCAATGGCGCGCATCGCGGCCTGGCGGATTTCGTCGGTGAGGTAAACTTTGGAAAGAGGGATTTTTTTCATGGAGAAAGGGGGGGTGCTAGTCTTTGAGTTCGGTCCAGGCGCCGCAGGCGGCGGATTGCAGGGCGGCTTCGATCACGCGCACGGATTCGTAGCCCGCCCAGCCGTCGGCCAATGGTGATCTGCGGGATGTGATGGAATCGACAAACGCGGACAGTTCCGCGCGGAGCGGTTCCTCGGGCGAGAACTCGAGTTGATTGACCGCGCCGTTGATTGCCTTGACCTCCACGCCTCCCGAGGGGATGTGCCGGTTTTCGAAGGTCTCGATTTTGTACTGGGCCACGTTGTAGTCGCACACGGCGGTGAGATCTTCGCCGATGACGACCACTTCGCGAAATTTCCCGGGGGCGTGATAGCCCGATTCCACGGTTGCCCAGATCGGCTTGCCGGTTCCGTTGCTGTACTCCAGCGAAATGAAGGACTGGTCATCCATCCCGCGGCCCATGAAGTCATTGAGCACGGCATGCACGCGGCGGGGCGCTTCACCGAGGAAGAAGTTGAAGAGATCGATGAAGTGGATGCTGTCGGCAAAGGTGACGCCGGTATCGGTGCGGGGACGTTTGAAGCCGCTGAAGTTGCCGCGCAGCATTTTGAGCCGCCCGAACTTCCCTTCCGCGATCGCTTTCTGAAGCCAGAGCGAGGCGGGGTCGAAGCGGAAGATGTGACCGACCTGAAGGATCCGTTTCCGCTCCGCGGCGAGTTCCGCCAGCGCGCGAGCTTCCGAGGAGACAATGGTGATCGGTTTTTCGACGAAGACATCCTTGCCGAGTTCGAGCAATTCGCGGCAGGTGTCGAAATGCGCCTGCGCCGGGGTGACGACGACCGCGCCGTCGATCACCGGAAAGAAGGTGCGCGGGTCGGTGGTGCGATGGCTCGCGGGAACGCCGGAGGCTTCCAGGCGTTTCTCGTCCAGGTCGGCCACATAGAGTTCAATGGGCAGAGATTGAAGGATGCGAAGGTGGTTCGCACCCCAGCGGCCAATACCAAGCAAAAGGAGTTTCGTCATAAATCGAATGCAGGCGCTCCCGGTTAAAAAGGGCGGCGCGATTAAAAGCGCAGCATTCAATGCCTCAGCGGCCGCTTGTTGGCCAAGTCGAACTGCCTGTGAGAAAGGTGGTTTGTGTTGTAAGAGAAATTCTTACCGTTTCCCAAAAGAGGGTTGCAGACGGGTGTTCCTTTGGCAGGGGTTGCTCTCTTTCGGGGGATTTGTTATAGAACAAAGACCTTTGACCACCTCAATCCAACCATCACATTCCTCCCTGCTGTCGGAACAGGCGAGCCGCCGCAGACTCGATCCGACGCCCAAGTATCACCAGATCAAGCGGAAACTGGAGGAGATGATGCTGAGCGGCGAACTGCCGCTGGGAGGCCAGGTGCCCACGGAGCATGGCTTGTGCGACACCTATGGGGTGAGCAGGATCACCGCCCGGAAGGCGTTGGAAGAACTGAGGGCCGAGGGCTTGATCGAGCGGACGCGTGGGCGCGGCTCGTTTGTGTGCAGGCTGCCCCAGGGAGTTCGCGCATCCGGTGCACGAGGAGCGGCGAGAGGGCCGTTCCCGGTCAACGCGACGGAGATTGGGGTGATCGGCGCGACCGAGAGTGCGCCCGGCCCCTCGGAGAAGAATGACTGGTGGTGGAGGATCGTGCAGAGTATGGAAGCCAGTCTCTCCGATGCCGGTTTCCATCTGACCGTTCTTCCCGTCGGCGGAGAGAACCCGGATGTAAGGCTTTTTTCGAGAATCGACGAACTCAAGGGGCGTCTGGCGGGATTGGTGTGTCCAGGCAGTCCAGCCGCCGAGCCGGTGCTTTTGGAAATCGAGAGGCGATCCATCCCCTGGGTGACCATTAATCGGGCAAATCGCAACCAGACGCAGAATTTTGTGACGGCCGACAACTTTACCGGGGGAGTTGAAGTCGGGAAACTCTTTGCCAGGTCCGGCTACGAACCGGTCCTTGTCGTCGGGTTAAAGCTGGAAAATGCCGCCTCAAACGCCGACAAGTTCTTCGGGTTCACGCAAGGGTATGCGGGAGATGGGAGATCAACCGCCAAAATCAGCTATTGCCCGGTGAAGAGCCTCATTCCGAGCGAAGAGGATCGGGAGGCCATCACTCGGCAGTTGACGGCTCCGAGTCGCCCGCGCGCGGTCTTCTGCATTGGCGACATCCTCGCCGCCAATGTTTTGCGGATCTGTCAGGGGCTCGGTCTCTCCGTTCCCGAAGAGGTGGCAGTCGTTGGCGCCACGGGCCTGCCACTGGCTGAACACACCACCCCTCCCTTGACGGTCCTCGCCCAGCCGATGCAGGAGATGGGAAGAGAGGCCGCCGCCTTGTTGCTGGAAATGATCCGCACCGGGCAGACCTCGCTCCCCGGGCGCTATGTGCCGAGCCCGATGATTGGGAGGGAATCATGCCCCGTGTCGGCAAGGTAGCACGCTCGCGCCGCGAGCGCGGGATCGATGAAGAGCCGCGTTTGAAGCCGATCCCCGCAGGAGAGGCTGCTGTATCGGGATGAAAACCCTCATGAAGCCACGGGAGCCGATGCCCGCGCTCTACGGCGCGAGCGGGCTACCGGTGCTGCCGCACCATTCTTTATTTTGGATGTGATGTCATCCCAGCTCACATCTTACGCCGCTTTTAGGATCACACGAGCTTGTGAGCGCTTTCGGCCACCTTGCGCCAGGCCGCGGCGTATTGCTCGATCTGTTCCGGCCGGTCGTGCTTGAACCACGGAATGCCGATGGACCGCTCCCCGATTCCTTCGGATACCGGCAGGGAACCTTCCGGTTCGCGAAGATCCCGGTCGGCAAAGGCGATACGGGTCGGGCTGCCGTCCCGGAAGAGATCCATGCTGTTGAAAACGGGATGGAGATGCAGCGGGTGATTGACCGCCCGGCCCGAGCATCCGTTTTCGGCATTCACTGCCTCCACAAATTTGGCAACAGGCAGTCCGCCAAGTTCCTCCGGCCGGTAATGCCCGACGGGGTTGTACCAGCCGCCCATCGTTGAACCGCTCTCCCGCGCGGGACGGTGGGGCGCAAGGCCCGGTACGCCCCCAAGGAGATCCCAGAAGCGATTGATCGCTGCCTGGATGGCCGCGATCCGCGCCGGATAATGCTTGAGCTGGACGCGTCCCATGGCCGAGCAGGTTTGATTGATCCGGCCTTTGAGTCCTCCGAACGGCAGGACGGAGCCGCTCTTCATCACGCAAAGGCTCCTGAGCGGCTCAAGGGTGAGATCCGAAGCCGCCCTCTCGTAATGGCAGAAAGCGATGGCTCGCTCATGAATTTCGCGATCGTTGGTGCAAAGCATTCCACCTTCGCCCACGGCAAAGCTTTTCGCGGCCATCATCGACATGGCGGAGACGTCCCCCATCGAGCCGCACATTCGCCCCTTGTAAAGCGAGCCGTGGGCGTGAGAGACATCCTCGATCACCTTGAGCCCATGCTTTCGTGCCAGTGGCATGATCGCGTCCATGTCGCAGGGGTGTCCGCAGTAGTGGACGACCATGATCGCCCGGGTGCGCGGGGTAATCTTCCGGGCGATGTCGGCGGGATCGATGCAGAGCGTGACGGGGTCAATATCCGCGAAAACCGGCGTGGCGCCCAGTAACTGGCATTGCAACGCCGAAGCCCAGTAGGTGATGCTGGGGACAATCATTTCATCGCCGCGCCCGAGGCCGACACCGAACATCGCCGAGAGGAGAGCCGCCGTCCCATTGCAATGCGCGAGATTGAATTCAGTGCCTTGGTATTGCCCCCACTCGCGCTCGAAATCCCGGGTGAGCCCAATCTGGGACATACTCCCGGCGCGTAGAACCTCAATGACGGCGCGTTCGTCTTCCTCCGTCACGATGGGCCAGTGGAAGAGGGAGGGATCGGATTCCGGCACGGCTTTTGGGCCGCCGCACAGGGCTAGGGTGCTTTGTTCGGAGTTGAGGGTGGCGAGAGTGCTCATGGTGATTTGTATTGAATTCAAACAAATCAGCCAAAATGTCACGACAATATCACTCGATTATTTGTCTTGTGAATATATCAAATTCCTTGGATCCACTCCGTCGCGCGATGATAGAGCTCGGCGGCATTTTTCAGGTGGAGCTTCTGCTTGATCCGCTCCCGGTAGGTATCGACGGTTTTGGTGCCGAGGTGCAGGGTTTCGGCAATCTCGCGGGAGGTGCGCCCCAGGCCGATCATCTGGAAGACCTCCAGTTCGCGGTCGGTCAGCAGATCCATGGAGGGCGTCGCCGACCGCGCTCCTTTCTCTGTCAGGCGGTTGAGGATCTTGGCGGTGTGATCCTCGCTCAGGTAGACTTTGCCGCTCAGCACGCAGCGGATCGCGGCCATGACCGCCTCGGACCCCTCGTGCTTGGTGATGTAACCGCGCGCGCCGGAACGCAGCGCCCGGTCGGCGTAGAGCGATTCGTCGTGCATTGAAAGAACCAGCACCGGGGTATTGATGCCATGCGCCTTGAGGTTCTTGATGAGTTCGAGCCCGCTGGAGCCCTTCAGCGTGATATCGACCACGGCAATGTCGGGCTGTGAATCGCGGATGCACTCGAGCGCCTGCTGGATGTTGTCGGCCTCACCGCAAACCGTCATGTCGGGCTCCTTGCCGATCAGTTGGGCGATGCGTTCACGCAACATCGGGTGATCGTCCACAATGACAACGCGGGTTTTTGGAAGAGGGTCGGTCATAGGGAAGCCAGCTCCTGGGAGGTAGGTGTGAAGGGCGTCGAGCGACCCCGGCGGAATGAGCAGCTCACGACGGTTCCGCCTTCTTTTCCCCGCGCAATCTTGAGAGTGCCGCCGATCATGTGCGAGCGATATTCCATGATACGCAGCCCCATTCCATCGTGGTCGTGGCGAAGGGGCTGAGGGATCCCCGAGCCGTCGTCGGTCACCGTCAGCGTGACAATTTCCTCATTGCTGGCCAGATAAATGGCGACATTCCGGGCGTTGCCGTGGCGGATGGCGTTGTTCAAGGCTTCCTGCGCGATCCGGTAAAGGTGGGTTGCCGCCGTGTCGTCGTTGATGGAGAGCGGCGGGTCGTATTCGAAGGAACAGGCGATGCCGAAAAGCCGGCTGGTCGCCGCCGAAAGCTCGTGCAGAGCCGAGATCAACCCGGCTTGCTCCAGTTGCACGGGAAAGATGCGCCGCGCGAGGTTGCGCGTGCGGACGATCGCTTCCTTCAAATAGTTTGCAAGATCCCGCGCTTCTTCCGCCTCCGGAAGCGCCTTGCGTTGCAGGTCCGCCCTCAGGGAGGAGGAGGCATACTGGATCGCGGCGAGAAACTGGCAGAGATCGTCGTGAAGATCCTGCCCGATCCGGCGCTGCTCGCGTTCGCTGATCTCCAGGACCTGCTGTTCCAATTGCCGGAGTTGGGTCATGTCGGCGATCGCGCCCACGTACCCCCTGATCTCGCCGTTGCCCTCCAACTCCGGCGCGACATGGCCAAGAGCCCAGACCGGTTCACCCTTTGGACCGTGAAAGCGGGCCTGGAACTGGAGCGTGCGGTTCTCCCGCTGGGCGGCTCCCCATTCCGCCGCGACGCGTTCGCTGTCATCGGGGTGAAGCGCGTCGATCCATTTTCGCCGTAGCGCCTGCCGCTGGCTGAGCCCCGTGAGATTGCACCAACGATGGTTGACGTAGACGGAGTCCCCCTCCGGTCCGGTCCGGAAAATGCCGACGGGCGAAATCTCCGCGAGAATGTGGAAGGGTTTCAGTTCGGCGACCTGCGCCTCCGTTTGGTCGAGCTGGAACTTGAGCGCCGAGCCGCAGACCATCGTAAAGAAGAAGGAGCCGAGCTGGAGCGTCGTGTTCCAGATCACGATGGCCATGCGTTTGTCGGGATGGCCCGCCGAAATCTCCGAGATGATCCAGGCGGCCGTGCAGATCATGCAGATGAAGACGGCCGCGCGCCGCGTGGAAAACCAGACTACGAAGAGAATCGGTCCGGAGTAGAGCACGAAGAGGCTCATGTCGTACGGCGTGAAGATGTCCACGCTCCCCACGATGAGAACGAGGAAAAGTGCCTCGGCAATGATGAGCCATTGAGGCTGCTTGCGGATTTGCTTGGCCAGATTCATCGGGTGCTGGATGGTAGCCCGGATTCGGGCCGTGGCGAATGCTTTTTGGCTTCCGGCTGGGGAGCGGAACGTTTTGGTCTGGCCTCAAAAAACCGTAATTGTTTATGAGAGTCCCATGATTCTTCGGTTTCGTAGTCTCATGCCGCCGGAATATTGGCGCGGTGCGGGGCTGCTCGCTCTCAGCTTCATTCTTTTGTTCCTCTACACGATGAGCAACCAGTTTCCGTATTTCTACCATACGGATGAACCGGGGAAGGTTGCGCAACTCGTCAAGGGGACGCGGGATTTTCATCACCCTCAACTGATGCTCCTCTCGACGGAATACGCGGGGCGTTTGCTCGGGGTTGAATGGACCCCTCAGCGGCTTGTGGAAGTGGGGCGCTGGTATTCCGCCGTCTGTTCCACGCTGGCGGTTGCCGGAATGGTTCTTTTGACCGCGCGGCACGCCGGATGGAAGTCGGGTTTCCTGGTCGGCGTCGTGGCGGGGCTGCACCCGCTGCTTTTCGAACTCTCCCATTACATGAAGGAGGATTGCGGGTTGCTTTTCGGCACGGTCTGGACGCTTCTGGCGTTGGACTGGTTTCTTGATAAACCCTCCACCCGGGCTGCCGTGCTGGTCGGGGCAATGGCGGGGCTTGCTGTTTCCGCAAAATATATTGGCCTGCTGGTCCTCGGGGTGGCATTCGTGGCCATCCTGATTGTCTCCGCGCGTAAAACAGGGTGGAAGACGGCGGTCATGCGTGGAACGTGCTTCCTCCTGGCGGGGGCCGCGATTTTTGCCGCGGTCAACAGCCGCGCCCTTGTCGCCCCGAAGAAAGCGGTTCGCGGGGCGGGAGGCGAGTTCCGTCAGATGGATGCGATGGCCGAAAAGGGCTCCGTGGTCCAGACCAACTATCTCGCAAAGATCCCCCGGAAGATCGCCCCATCACTGCTGCTTGGTGCGGTCGGCTACATTGCCGCATTCTGCCTGAGTGCCAGGCGGCGTAGCCCGATGGGTTGGGCGCTTCTCTCTTTTGTCGCTATTTACCTGACGGCAATTCACTTCACCCCCTTGGCAAAAGATCGCTACCTCCTTCCGGTGCTGATGCTGATGTGCGTCATGGCAGCGCTTGCGGGGCGCGATTTCCTCGACATGGCCCGGAAGAAGGGATGGAACCGGCTCGCAGTCCGTGGCGGCGCAGTGTTTGCAGTTCTGCTGGCGCTCGGGTTTCAGATTCCCGGCGTCTGCTTGTACAGCCAGGAATTTGGAGGCGATAGCCGGGTGGACATGGTGCGATGGATTCAGGAGAACCTGCCCCCGAATGCGGTCATTGCCTACGACACCGTAGTCGGCTTCAGTAAATCAAAAAGCGATCTGCTGGCGATCCCCCAGCGAACGGTAAAAGCAAAGCGTTTTGTGGTGGATCTAGGTCCGTTCGAAAAATTGCGCGAGAAAGGGATCACCCACGTTGTGGTTGCGGAGCATGCCTGGGGAAACGTCTTCAAAAAGAGAGAGCGCCCGGGATCGCGCCACGGCCAACGCCGGCAACACTATGAAGAGTTGTTCGAGCAGGGCGAACTTTTATGGGAGAAAGACCGTGGGCAGCTTCTCTATCTTCACCCGGGCCTGCGGATTTATGCTCTCCAAGATGCCGAGCATTCCGGTTAAACCCGAACTCCGACGTTGATCGCCACGAGATCCCTTGCAACCACGGGCTCTGTGTTGAGACTCCGCCACGCTTCGAATTGCGGTTTGGGTTAAAAACCTTGCTCATAGCGGTTTGGCTGTGTAGGTGACACGGATATGTCCCTGTTTTTTCCGGACTCAATAGGGTGGAGCCTGATCCGATTTTTCCGGAGCGGTTCTTTGCTTTCATGGAGACGAGCGTTCCGGCTGTTTTATCGGTCGTTTTACCTCCTGGCGATGGGGATGCTGGTTTCGTGTTCGACGCCGCCGGAACGGTCTTTCGACACGGCCCAGACCATCGATAATGTCACGGTTAAGCGCATTCTGTACCGGCTTCGCCCGGGAGACATCGTGCAGATCGACGTCTTCCAGGAACCGCTCATGACTACCCGCCAGCGGGTTTTGGCGGACGGCACCGTCAACGTCGGGCTGGTCGGCGCGGTTGCCGTCGGCGGCAAAACCGTGGAGGAGACGCGCGCGTTGATCGCCCAGAAGTTGAGCGGGACGTACCTGGTCAACCCGCAGGTTAACATCACTGTTCTGGCCTACGCTCCACGGCGTTTTACGGTGTGGGGGCATGTGAATAACGCAGCGACTTACGTGATCCCTCCTGAAGAGTTGATGTATCTTCCCGAGGCCATTGCCATGGCCGGCGGCCAGACTTCGCTTGGTAACTTGAAAAAGGTGATCATCACGCGGAGAATCGACGGCCAGGTCAAACAGATTCGCGTCAATTCCCTTGAACCGGAGATGCAGGCCTTCAGGATCGAAGAAGGAGATATTATTTTCGTCACGGAAACCAAATTCTAAGATGAGTTTCAACGAACTGGATCCCGATGGCATTTCCGCTTCCACACCAGGGGCGGCAGGTGCGTTTGATGTAACGGCGATTCTCAAGACGGCCCTTCGGTATTATTGGATACCACTGGTGACGACAGGAATGGCCATTTTGGCAGGGTTTGCCTATCTCAAAACGGCGGAACCTGTTTACCGCTCCAGCGGGGAAATCAAGGTGGAACGGCGCACCGACCGCGATCCGGACGCGGAACAGGGAGAAGCCGTCTCGCTGTTTGAAAACGCCGCGGCGGAGGACCTCAAGACTATCGAGCGTGTCTTCCTGAGCCCCGCGTTGATCGACCGGGTCATCAAGGCGCTCGACCTGGGAGCCCGCGACGGATTTGTTTCGAAGGGGCTTCCAGCCCGGGATGTATCGGAAGGCGATCTTCGCACTTATCTGGCCACGCAGAGCCAGGTGTCGCTCATTCCTGACACGCGGCTCATCCAGGTTTCGTTTGAAAGCTGGAACCCCGTCATTGCCCAGGAAGTCGCCCGGGCGCTGGTCAAGGAGGGGATCGATTATTACCGCGATCAACGGATGGAAGCGGTCAATACCAACATCCGAAACCTGCGCGAGGAGACCAAGAAGCTGGAGAACAACCTGATGGGCTCCGAGGAGAAGCTCAATGACTACATGCGCAAGCTGGGGAGCGTTTCCGTTGATCAGGAGCTTAACCTTGTGGCGCTGCAACTGCGCGAGTTGAATTCGACGCTAAGCGTGCTCAAGACGGAGCGTCTCAAGTTCGAAAGCGATTTCGTGCAGATCGCGGAATCCCGGGACGACGCGGATAAACTGATTTTGATCCGGAGTGTCCGCGACCTCCCCTCGGTGCTGGCGCTTTCCAGCCGGGCCAATGAGTTGAGGGGCAACTTTGCCAAGATCCAGGAACGTTACGGCTTCAAACATCCTTACAAGCGGCAGGCGGAGTCCGAGCTGAACGCGGTCGAGCAGTCGCTCAAGGAAGAAGTGCTCAAAGCGCCCCAGAGCATCGAGACCGCCCTCAACGTGGCCCGCCGCAACGAGCAGAGCCTGATCGAAGAGCAGGCCAAGTTGGAAGCGAAGGTCATCCAGATCAAGGCTCAGGCCGTGGAGTTTCAGGTCTTCCAGCGGCAGGTCGACGCCGACCGCCTCTCGTATGAAACCGCGCTGAAACGCCTGAACAAAGAGCTGGCCCAGGGGCGCATCCAACCGGTGCTGATTCAGGCGGTTGGCGAGCCCGGGTATGGTTATCGGGCGTCGCTCGGGCCGATCCGGATTTTGGCGACGAGTTTGGTGGGCGGGTTGATGCTCGGCGCGGGGATCATTCTGCTCCTCGCGCAGTCGGACAAGAGTTTCCAGTCGGTGGAAGACATCGAGCGGACACTGGGTCTTTCTGTGTTGGCTTCGGTGCCCATCGTGCTTCCGCCCGAAGGGGAGAGCTTTCTGCCGCGCAAATGCCCGGTGCCGGTCCAAGATGATCGCGAGTCCAGCGCTGCCGAAGCTTTCCGGACTCTCACCGCTTTCCTGCAAGCGGATGAGGCGGCGGGGCTCGGGCAACTGGTTCTTCTTACCAGCGCGGAGGGTGGGGAAGGGAAATCGTTCTGCTGTCTCAACCTTGCCGTCGCCCAGGCGCAGAGCGGCCAGCGCACCCTGCTCGTCGATGCCTCTCTCTCCCGTCCCGTCATGGGCGAGTGGCTGCTGGGGGAGGGCGAGAACGTCGGGCTTTCCGATTATCTGCTGGGCGAGGCCTCCTTCTCCAGCATCATCATGGCCTCACCCTATTCGAACCTTGATCTGGTGACAGCCGGTGCGTCGCGTTCGCATTTCGTCGAGATCTTCTCCCGTTCGCGATTCCGTGAGTTTCTGGAAGAGGCGCGAGTGTTGTATGACCAGATTATTTTCGATACCGCTCCGATCACGACCGCGAGCGACACGCTCTCGTTCGCCCGGTTCTTCCCCGTCATTTGTCTGGTGGTGGAGGCCGGCAAGACATCGAGGGAGTCCGTGGTCCGGGCAACGGAACTTCTGACCCGGGCCGGGGCGAAACCGACCGGCGTGGTCTTCAGCCGCGACCGGCAACGCGATATCCGCCGAAAGCCTCTTCGGGCGGTGTCGGAACTGGACAGCGAAGTGCTTTGCGCTTCATGCGGGCGGCGGTACTCCTCCCGTGAAGAGTGCATCCGCAGTACCGTTCCTTGCGGAGGTAGTGCATTTGCGCGGCAGTGCAGTTGCGGCGGCGCGATTGTTTTGCCTCGGGCGAGCCGGCGGGATTCCTCCGCTCAAGGCCAGCTTCGACGCGACATCTTTGGCGAATTGCTCGACCGGCTGCAGGCGGCGGGGCTCCCGCGCGACAAAGCTAGGGCCATGCTGCTGTTGACCCTCAAGGTCTGGCGCAATGAGATCGGCGAAGATCCCCAGCGCGACACGTCGCAGGCAGGGATGCGGAGACGCGAGTTGATCGAAACTTTCCTGACCGAGGTCGGCAAGGCGGGGCTGGGGCGCGAGGAGGCCCAGGCCAAGCTGCTTGAAGCGGCCAAAAGCTGGCGAAACGCGCCGTGAGCGGACGCGGCACCGGGGCTTCTCTGATGGCAGGGCCAAAAGGCAGAATGATGCGAGCAGTATTGGCGGTCATCGTGCTGCTCGGCCCTGTCTCGAAGGCTCGTGCCCAGACCACGCAGGAGGATCTGCCGACCGACACGGCTCGTCCCTACGACCCCAGTTATCCATTTTTGCCCGAATCCGACCCGCTGATCGGGGTGCCCGAGCTTGATGTGCCCCCTCCGACGATCCTGGACGACACCAAGGCGTTTTTTGAGTGGGAGGAGCGAGGGTTCAGTCCTTCGAAAACCCCGGCGGATTACGACCCCGTTGAGTCGATGACGCTCCCCGGGACCACGCCAAACCTGCCGCTTCCCGAGACGCCGACGGCGAACGAGGAGGAAATGCAGATTCGCGACAAGGAGCGGGAGGCTTTTGAAAACGTCTTCAAGAGCAGCCGGATTCTCGGCCTGTATCGAAACCCGGTCTCGGGGGTGCTCCCGTTCGTTCCGGAACCGCGCATCGTATTTGAGAAAGAAAAGGCGCGCCGGCTGAAACTGGGGCCGGTGCGTACCGCCTTCGAGGCGGCGGGAACCTTCAATTTCACCAACAACGTCTTCGGGGCGAACCGCGACACCAAGAGCGACACCTTCACCACCTTCCAGCCCCGGTTTTATGTGGAGTCGGGAACGCGGGGCTTCGTGAGCCTGCTCTACATGCCGAATTTTACCCGGTATTCGACTTATCGCTATCTCGATAACCGCGACGAAAATATCATCTTCAACCTTCGCTACCCGTTCTCGAAGCTGGAGGTGGCGGTCGATCTTCTTTACCTCACCCAGAGCGGCCTTTTCGTCAATAGCCAGGGGTATTCGGAGGCCCGGAGCTACCTCGCCCGTGTATTTGCGAACTACCCGATCACCCGCAAGATCGACCTCTTCATGAGCTACGAGGGTCGCAACGACAAGGCGGACCCGGGCGGGATCGCGATCGACCACAGTGTCACGCTCTCCGCGCGTTATCGGCACAGCCAGGCCATTTCCTACGGGGGCTCCTACCAGATCGGCCGCGTGGACGCGGATTTTGGCGAGCAGTTTTATCAGACTTTTCAGCTCCTCGGGGCCATCCGCCCTAGTTATCACTTCAAATTGGAGGGGAGGGGAGGCTTCCAGGTCCGGCGTTTTTCCCATGAAGTCGCGGGGCGGGACGGCTTGGTCGCTCCTGTATTCGATATCACGGGGAGCTACCATTGGAATGACAACACCGCGTTTGTTTTGCGGCTTTATCGGTCGATCAGCACTGTGACCTTCGATCACCTGCATCTTGATATCGAAACGGGCCTGGAGAGCTATGCCTTGGTTCGCTTTTTTGGGAACACCGATATCAAAATGCAGGTCGCCGGTGGGTACGGAGAGAGAATGGCAAACGTTGCCCCCAAAACAGGGGATTTCTGTTTCCTTCAGGGCGGCTTGTCAGTATCGTGGGCTGTCTCCAAGATGTGGGAATTGATCCTCTTCAATAACACCCAGCAGCGCTTTGCCGATTCGTCGGGCGCGAATTTTATCAGCAATGTGACCGGGGTCGGCTGTAAACTGCGTTTTTAGGGCGATCCACTCATTCTATGTTTCAACATCGAGAACTTGGCCTGATCAAATCCTATCAGACCGCCGTGTTGCTTCTCCTGACGGCGCTTTTCTGGGGCTATTTCGGGATTCTCGCACACTTTGTGCCGCAGCTTTCGATGGAGGCCTCCAACTATTTTACCTATTATCTGGCCATTGCCTTCGGGTTTCAGATCTCCTTTCTTCAGTCCCGGCAGCACGACGTTCTTTCGGTCACCTCGGGGGTATTGGAAAGCCATCGTTTCATTTCGACGCATGTCCTGTTCGCGGCGGCGATCACTGCCGGGTTCCTCTTTGTGACGAAGGATGAGACGGTCTCCCGCCTCTTCCTGTTTACGTACATCCCGATGGCTTACGTCGCGCTGATCGTCTTCAGCCGGTATTTTGCGCTCGATCTCTTTCGTTTCTTCCTGAGGCATCAACGCCAGCGGCTCGTCCTGATCGGTCAGCCTTCCGAGGTGGGCAACGTTCACTCGCTGCTCTCCAAAGCGAGGCTCTTTGGATTCGAAACCGTCGGCATGATTACCGAATCAGATCAGGATTGTCTCCCCGCAGGGATTACCAAGCTGGGCAACCCTGAGGAACTGGAGTCGGTGCTCGACCGGTATGAGATCGGCAACATCTTCATTCTCGGGAGCCCCCGGGACCGGCGCGTGCTGGGCGGGTGGATGCGGCTGGCGGAAGCGCGTGGCTGCCGGGTTTCTCTCGTTAACGATCTCGATCTGTTCCTTCAGCGGCGGCTCTCTTATTTCCGGTGCGACAACGTCGATTTGATCGAACTGCGCCAGGAGCCCTTGCAGAACCTGGTGAACCGCGCGGTCAAGCGGGCGTTCGACATCGCGGTGAGCCTTCTCGTCGTCTGTTTCATCCTGCCGCCGATGACTTTTGTCGTCTGGCTGTTGCAACGTTTCCAGGCTCCCGGCCCGGTTTTCTTTTTGCAGAGCCGCTCCGGAGTCGATAACCGCCACTTTACCATCTTCAAGTACCGCACGATGTATTCGGACAAGTGCGATTCCGCCGCGCAGGCGACCCAGCGCGATGATCGGATTTACCCCGTCGGGCGGTTTTTGCGCCGGTTCAGCCTCGATGAGTTCCCGCAGTTTCTGAACGTCCTTCTCGGGCACATGAGTCTCGTCGGGCCCCGCCCGCATATGCTCCAGCACGACAAGATCTTTGCGGAAAAAATGAGCAGCTACGGGATCCGCCGCTTCGTCAAGCCGGGGCTCAGCGGGCTGGCGCAGATCCGGGGCTTCCGTGGCGAAGCCGTGACGCGGGAAGACATCATCCTGCGTGTGGAGTGCGACATCGAGTATATTGAGACCTGGTCCTTTTTCCTCGATGTCCGCATCGTCTGGCAGACAGTGCTGCAGGTCATACGGCCGCCGAAGACGGCGTATTGAAGGGGCTCAGGGGAGCAGAGATGATCCAGTTGCCTCCAATAGCCAGGAAAAGCGGGAAGTCTCGTACGGGATCCGCACAGGAGCTCAACGCATCACTTTATATGATCGTATCTGTGCGCTTTCCGGTGGATTGCTTCGCTCGCAAAGCGAGTTTCGAAGGCCATTTGTTAAGTGTCAAGAGTTGACCCCGATAGACCCCGATAGCCCCGATAGCAATATTCTATTAGGAATTGGCCCTATCCGGCATTTCATTGATGTTTATTATGTGTAGGTGCTTATGTTTTTTGATGTGTTTTGTATGTTTGGTTTCGGGTTGCAAACAGTCACACGAGGAAAATCCTGAAGCCTTGGTGTCGCTCGTGAATGAGGCCTTTGGAATTAAAATCATACCTTCAAGATTAAATAAACTTAGGGTTGAAGATCTCGGTTCTTGGCGATTTCGGCAGATTTGGATTCAGCTTGAATTGAGTCCAGTCGAATTATCTGCTTTCTTGTCGTCATCCAATGATGCCTTGATATTGCTGCAGACGGAAGGGTATTGGGGGAGACAGGGGGTGAAAGGCATTGAATGGTGGACTGGTGATGTAGGTGAAAATCAACGCTTTTCAGGCGTGACTAGCCCTTGGAGTGATGGGCAATTAGGCTCGTTAAGGCTAACCGTTTCTACTCTCCCATCCGGCAATTCTGTAATACACATATCGGCTATTTTTCCATCGCGCGGGCAAATGCAGCAACCAATGGCGGCGGGGGAAAGAGGTCGGTAGCGGGAAAGTGTCAGTCCTCAGCGAAGGGGTCGGTCCCGAATGGCGCTAACTTAAGGGCGCTTTTGGGGGTCGGTCCCTAGTATTTGTACTTTACAAGTGGAATCGGGGTCGGCAAGTGGAATCGGGGTCGTGGAATCGGGGTCGACTCTTGACACTTGACGGAAGTTAAGGATCAAGAGTCGCCCACTTCCGGTTGAGCTGCGCAGCGAAGCGGCGTCAGCTTGAATGAAAGGTTAGACGGCATCGACAGCGCTCTCTTTATGTACTTCATAGCACAACTCAGCCATACCAGTGCCGATCTGACGAACAGATACTAAGCGCAGATTTGGGCTTAGCACCCTGCGAGGGAATAACGGCTTACCTTTGCCAAGGGTGGCTGAGCCAATCTGAATGATTAGCTCGTCCAATAGACCAGCGTCGTAGAATTGACCAGCGAGATCACCCCCTCCAACTATCCAGATATTTTTGCTGCCAGCAGCAGCCCTCATTTCAGGATGGACCTGGCGCACATTTCCATTGACGAATTGGATGTTTGCACCGTCAATGTTTGGAAGCTTGCGGCTAGAGAATATCCATGTCGGCTGGGTGTATGGCCACGATGAGCCAGTCTCAGCAGCTACCTTTTCTGCGTTGCGCACCATCCATTCGTAGGTAGCCGATCCCATAGCCAAAGCACCGACTTCCGATATGAATGCTGGGTAGCTGGAATCATTCAGATCACCGAGAGGGAAAAGCCACTCCAACGAGTCATCCTCGGTTGCGATGAATCCGTCAAGGCTTGTGGCTGTGAAGTATTGAGTTTTCATGATGCTTAATAGAGCTGATTTCAGCCCAACTGCACGACATGGTAGCCGCCGGTCAGGTTTCGAGCGTTGGAAGCTGAGGGGAATATCAAGGCTTGCGGGGCGAAGCGAGGAGTTTAAAACATGAGGACTGACCCTTTTTCCTCGATGTCCGCATCGTCTGGCAGACGGTACTGCAAGTCATACGGCCGCCGAAAACGGCGTATTGAAATGTTCCGGGGAGCAGGGGAGATCCGGTAGCCGAGACTCCCGGAGTCTCCTTGCAAGGAGAGTCACGCACGAGTGTAACGGGCGGTTTGG